>CAVKMU010000051.1:0-19873 GCA_963657455.1 bacterium | reverse complement strand
TCACGTGTGTTGAATAGCCTTAAATGCTTTTCGTCAACGATTTTGGGCTTATAGCTGTTTTGTAGTTCCCACTCGGTTATCTCATTTTTCATTTCACTCTTCGGTATGTAGGGTTGCAAAGAGCCGCGCCTGATTGCCCTGATTTTGTCGTAAATCTTACGGCTTCCATCCGGGAAAAGCAGATAACAGGCTTGATCGTCCTCGGCAAACCAACAATCTTTTTCTTCGTAATCGTTCCAATGCAAACTGGTATATACCATAGGGAAGAGCCATTCTCCGTTGCTTTGCAGCACACCATAGTCGCAAAGTGGCTGACCTTTATAGGGGATACTTATCTCTTTGCCGTTAGCATCCAGCCGTTTTTTACAGCAAACTGCCACGCCATTTTCAAAATGTATAGGAGCGTCGAACCAAATGTCCACCAATGGCCTGCCGTCATAGAACGCAGCTCCATAATAATGTTTCAGCCCTTCTTGCTTGACGGTGGAATAGATCCCTTTCCGAAGTACAGGATCCAACCATTTATACTTTATATCATTGACACGATTCAACTCTTCATCTACGAAAACCCATTGCTCATCCCATGTATAAGCCGGGGCAATTCCATTATGAAACACTCTTACATCCTGAAATTTTGACCTTTTTCCTCCCCCGCCGCTCTGCTTCTCGAAGGGTGAAAACGTGCCGTCTTCCAGCAGCCATTCGCGTATTCCGTTCTCATCAATGGCGAAATAACCATTTTTGCGGTGAGCACTGATTTGGGTATAGCAGAAATCCGTGACGGCCTCTCCCACCTCATCGACAAGCCCCCAGCATTCCCCTTTCCGGGCCCGGGCCGTACCGCCATAGAATACGCCGAGATGCGTCAATCCCTTCGACAAAGGAATGGCCTCTTGGCCGTCGATTGTGACGGTACTATACACCTCGCCTTTCAGCAAACGGATATAGCCATCGTCGTCATAGTCCAGAATTTTGTCATAAACGCAAGGCACCACCGTCTTGCCATTGGAATCGGCCAGGCCAAACCGTCCGCCTTCCTCGATGATCTCATAACCGGAGCGTTTCACAAATCGCTCTTATCTTTTTTCGAACCATTGGACAAATACCAGACAACCGTCACACTATCAGAGACAGGCAAGTCGTCAGGCGTAATATCGAGCACGTTAATTTCGCAACACATTGCCTCATCTGCATCATGAATATTCCGAGCTTGCGAATAGATATGGACTTCATGTGTAGAATAATTGATGCTTTTTACGAGCCCCAGTTTGCATCCGCAAGCTTTTGCCATGATAGTTGCTTTCTCTTGGGCATCTTTAACGGCTCTTTCCAACATCATCAATTGCAACGGACGTGGATCCTTTACGGTAAACCCGATGCTGATTTCCGCCTGTTTCAACTGCTGCCCGATCGAATGTATCAACTTGCTGAGCAGCACATTGTCGATACCCAAATCTATTTTTATCTTATGACTCAGCTCAAAGCCCACGAATATTTTATCCACGAAATGGCCATTATCGTCATATTCGTTTTGGGTTTTCTTGTCAATATTCAAGCTTTTTGTCTTGGGGAGTGAAATCGGAAGTTTCAGATTCTCCATGACTTTCGCCAGCTTGTCGGTATCACTGTTAGCCTGCGCATAAGCCTCTTCATAGGAATCATGAATACTTACCAACGATAATTCGAGACGTGTTACGTCCGGCACCACATGAATGGCACCATTTCCTGTGACGGTGATTAATTTTTCATCCATAGTTTTTCTTTTCTATTATTCAACCTTTCCTATTCTTGTTATCAGCCAACTATCTTACGGTAGAAGCAAACCCTTTTTACAAAGAAAGAAATTTCATCTTCAACTTCCAAATTTTACAACAAAAAAAGCGCACTACTATCGAGAATTCTTTTCAATAAAAAATGCTCCATTTCCACAACTCTCTCTTCTATTCCCATCACTCCGCTATTCTCTCCCAATCTCCCCCTTTTTTCATGCCGATCTTTTAAAAAAATGTTCGGCATGAATTTTGAAAATCATGGGCATGATTTTTCTCAAAGGTGCCCATGATTTTGGGAAGCTTTATTCATGCCCATAAAAAAGCCTGCCTGAACGCTTTCAAACCAAGTGCAGGCAGGCTGTTATATCGATGCATCAGCCTATCAATTCGGCATCGGATCGGCTGATGGTGGAGGCGTTGCTATACCCCAAGAGGTGTTGGCTTTCGGTCCCATTTCAAGCTCTAACACACCACCTTCTGCGATATCGCTGTGGTTAAACCAAGCTTGGTTCAGCTCTTTGCCGTTGAGTTTGGCCGATTGAACATATTTGTTTTCGGCAGAGGCATGGTTGGCTTTGATTTCGAATACTTTGCCATTGCTGAGCGTCACCTTGATATGCGTAAAGATAGGGCTACCGATATTATAGATCGGCATGCCCGGTGTCACCGGATAGAATCCCAACTTACTGAAGACAACGAATGCAGCCAATCCGCCACCATCTTCGTCGCCCGGCACACCCATCAAGTCATTTCTGAACCAATAGTCAAGCATTTGGCGAACACGCTTCTGCGTCAGCCACGGCTTGCCCGCATAGTTATAGAGGTAGGGTACGTGCATACTCGGCTCGTTGGCCATGGAGAACATACCGACGTTACCCGTATGATCAGGCAAAGTTGAATAGAATTGCCACTTCGACATGCCCATCGGTGTGTTGAACATCGAGTCGAGAGCAGCGGCAAAGCGGTCGCCACCACCAACCAAGGCGACCAAGTCTCCGATATTGTGCTGCACATCCCACCGATAAACATAGGCATTGTTCTCGTCGTAGTAGTCACGCGCGCCCAAACCGCCGTCATAGCGATAATCCAACGGTGTAATGAAATTGCCGTCTTTGTCTTTCGGATGGAAGAAATGGGTCTCCGGATTGAACAGATTACGATAGTTGTATGAGCATTTCAGATAATGATCAGCCGCCTCTTTCTTGCCCAATTCCTGCGCAATCTGTCCCAAACACCACTGGTCGTATGCCGTACCTAAGGTAACAGCCACCGGTTGGCGTTTCTCCCAAATCGACACATTCGGAACTGTTTCCTTCTCGCCCGGGCGCAAAGCCGGGATATAACCGTGCTCTTCATAGAACTCATCGAGCCAACCAGAAGGCTTGCCCGACCACGGAATCAATGTCTTTTCCTCGATACCTTTGCGACAAGCTTCGTAAGCTTCAGCCAAATCGAAGCCTTTTACCCCTTTGCGATAGGCATCGATCACGGCAGCCACGCCATGGTTCGAGTTCATGCGACGGGAATCGCCCGTCACTTCAGGGAAGGTCGGCATCCATCCCGTACCCATCTGCTGCGCCATCAACAAGAATGAGTGGAGAATATTCCCTTCACGATCGGCAGCCAGCAACGAGCGCAACGGGTGTGCTCCGCGATAAGTATCCCAAATCCAGTCGTCCACATAGAATGGTTGGCCACCGTCTTCGTGGATCTTTCCGTCATAAGCACTATAGTATCGACCATCTTCGCTGATACAAACTGGGCGTTCGAAACAACGATAGAGCGAAGTATAGAACACCTCTTTGTCGTCGTCCGTACCACCTTCGATTTCAATCTTGCCGAGTGTTTCGTTCCATGTCTTGCGAGCTACCTCGGCAACTGCCTCAACATCATACGAAGTAATCTCGCGGTCAAGATTTTTCTTGGCCTGCTCTGCGTCAATATAAGAGACACCATAGCGGATACCCACCTTACCGACGTTGGCCGGGAACTGCAATGCGATGGCAGCGTTCACGCCCTCAGCCGCTGTCTGTGCAGTGATTGTGCCCTCTTTCAAAGCACCTGCTTTTTCCGGTGTATGGTCTGTTTCAGCATAAATATATACTTTCGTATCGCTCTCCTCGGCTTCGATATGCTGGTAACCGCTGATGGTATTGCCCTCCACCTTCAGCTCTCCGTTTCGAGAGTTGAATACTAAATAAGAAGGGGCCTCACTCTTTTCGAAATCGATGCTGTAGACTGCACTCTGAGCTGACGGTGCATAGTCGATAGCGATCTGAGCTTCGTCCAGATAGACTTGATAACGGTACGGACGGAGGCGTTCTTGGTCGTAACTCAACGGGAGAACGGGTTTCAAACCGCTCTCTTCGCCCTGATAGGGAGTAAGGTTAAACGACGAATTGCGGCGATGACTTGTTACGATCAACGGCAATCCGCCGAGGCGATCGCCCGTATAGTCGGCCCGTTCAGGGTAGACACGCATCATACTGTTGGGCAGATGAATCGTCGGATAAGTAGGCACCAGCAAATGACTGATGTTACCGATGTAAGGATTCACGTACTCAATCGGAGAAAGCGTGGTCGTTTCGTTTTGCGATGTCGGCGCACAAGCTGCCAACAAAAACGACGAAACTGCCACCAAGCTCCATGTCTTGACTTTGTTGTTCATTTTCTTTTTCAGATTAGACGTTTAATGTTCTATTATTTTCAATTAGCACTTTTTCTGTTTTATCGTTATCCAACGGAGAGATTACCACGGATCTTTGGAGAAGTCGTTGGGATAGCAGACATGTTCGATGACCTTGCCCCCCTTCAGACGAATCCATGTTTCGAGTTCCTGCTTGCCTTCTGTCAGTTCGATAATGCGGGCACCGTTGCCGCCCGGTATGTCGCAATAGACGGTCTTTCCGCCGGTATAACGTCCATATCCGAGAAGGATTCCTTTCCAGCGTGTGAGATAATCGTTGACATGGTCGTGACCTACGAAGACACCCATCATGTCGCCTTGCTCGATCATGGCCGAGAAGAGACCCGAATTGATTCGTGGCCCGCATGCAGTTTCCTTCCGGATGCCTATCAACAATGCGTCTTCCGATTGTGCCGCCTGATTGTATTCAGGCAATGGAATGTGGAAAAATGAGAGAGAAGTGAGCGGTTCATTGCCATTGGCTGCCTTGAAGGCTTCCGATTGCTTGCGGTACCATTCGATCTGATCGGCCTTGATCCAGTCGTAATCGCCCAGACTTTTCTCTTTCGGATAGGAATGACTGTCAAAATGATAGAGGGCAAACGCATTTTTCTTGCCGTCTGCGCTCTTGATCGGAATGACGAAATTGGAAACGCCGCTCAGCCCCTCGACCGAACTACTAAGGTTTCCCTCCCATTTGCGGGTATAATCGTATATCTCCTGACGAGTCATGTCCTGCTCGTCATCGTGATTGCCAAACGTATAGGTAAATGGAATCTTGCGGGCACGGACAGGTGCAAAAGCTTTGTCGAGTGCCTCCTTCGCAGGGCTGCCGTACACTACATCGCCGGTAAAGATCACCAGATCAGGTTTTTCTGCATCCAGCACTTCGGCCATGCGCTCGCCTGCCACCTCCGACTGGCTCTTCGAGGGGACCCAATGCACATCCGTAAACTGGACAATCTTGAATTTTCCGTTTGCGTTGAACTTCAACGAAGCCGACGATTCGTTAACGGATGACGAAGCATACAAAGGAGCTGTGCCGTGAGAGGCGGGAGTGGCTTCAGCACTCGAGAAGCCCAACAATGACAGCGGTATCAAACCGGCAGATGTCTGCAGAAATTCTTTTCGATTCATACTAATTAAATGTAAGTTTTCAATGTATTTATTTTGATTAGCGGCCGACTATCCTTTCGAGACCTCTCCTATTCGTGGAGCAAGTTCTCTTTACGACGGTCAACACAAAAGCAAAGGTAGTGATTTCTTTTCTTCGTAAAAAGAATTTCACTCCCTCATTTTCAGTTATTGTTGTCTGCAATGCCCGACCGCCTCTTGCCGTCCGATTCCACTATTTTGTCATGTAAAAAACATAGCTGTTTTGGAAAGAAAACAGGGGTGCTTTCAAGAAAAAACACAAATGCTTTGTCCGACATAAACAAGCATCGGCATGGCGGTTTCATTTCATCGGCATGAACTCAAAAAAAGCTCGGGAGCTTTTTAGAAAAAGGTCTGCATGATTTTCCTAAAAGCTCCCGAGCTTTTTTTATATTGCTGCCGAACAACTTTTCAGCCGTAAGACAACCCTCTTTCAGATGATGCTGGCCCTGACGCGGCTCAACGTCTCCGGTGTCATCAACAGATAGGAGGCGATGTACGACAAGGGGGCACGTTTGATCACTTCCGGCTGCTCACGCATCAGGCGAAGATAGCGGTCTTTGGCCGATTCGAAGCGAAACATATCCATCTTCGTCTGCGACATGATCAGCGAGTTCTGCAACATACCGCGGTAAACTCGTTCGATTTCCATCGATTCGGCCGCCAATTGCAGCAATGGTTTGTACGGTATCCCATAGATTACCGTATTCTCCAGCGCTTCAACGATCAGCCGCGTCGGCTTTTGCTGCAAGAAACTCTCGATACAAATGAAAACATTTCCTTCATTCGAGATATGTTCCGTCATTTCCTTCCCGTTCTTGTAGTAGTATTGACGGACCATTCCCTTGTAAATATAGCCCATTTGCGTGCAGACCTCCCCCTCGTTCAAGAAGTTCTGTCCTTTTCTCACCTCGGTTCGAATCAATATTGAAGCGAAAGCTTGGAGGCCTTCCTTGCTCAAGGGATAGGTTTGCTCCACAATTTCATGAGCTATTGCAAGTGATGTTTCCATATGGTATATGTGTGTTTTGTTTGGGATTCTATGATTTTACTTATATTCTTGCCAACTCTTGATCTGAATATCATCCACCTTCAGCGTGCAGAATGCCTCAATAAAGGCACTTGCCAAACGCGGGTTGGTGATCAACGGAATGTTCAAATCGATCGAAGCACGACGGATCTTGTAGCCATTATCCAGCTCGCCGGCCGACAAATCGCGCGGAATGTTCACCACCATGTCGATCTTCTTCTCGTGCAACATGGTCAGTGCCTGCGGCTCTTTGCCCTCTTCACTTGGCCAATAAACCAATGTGCTCGGAACGCCGTTTTCTTGCAAGAAGCGGTGTGTTCCGCCCGTTGCATACAAATTGTAGCCCTTCTCGGCCAACAACTTCGCTGCATCCAGCATGGCTACTTTCTGTTTTGCCATACCCGTCGAGAGCAAGATGTTCTTTTCCGGAATACGCTGGCCGACTGCCAACATACTCTTCAGGATAGCTTCCGAAACATCATCGCCAATACATCCCACTTCGCCGGTTGATGCCATGTCGACACCCAGCACCGGGTCGGCTTTCTGCAGACGGTTGAACGAGAATTGTGAAGCCTTGATACCCACATAGTCCAAGTCAAACTCATTCTTGTTCGGCTTCTCAACCGGCAAACCTAACATGATGCGGGTAGCCAACTCGATAAAGTTGATCTTGATCACCTTGCTGACGAATGGGAAACTACGCGAAGCACGCAGGTTACATTCGATCACCTTGATCTCGTTGCCCTTGGCCAAATATTGGATATTGAACGGACCTGAGATATTCAGCTCCTTGGCAATTTGCTTACTGATCTTCTTGATGCGGCGAACGGTCTCGACATATAATTTCTGTGCCGGGAACTGGATCGTAGCATCACCCGAGTGAACACCTGCAAACTCGATATGCTCGCTGATGGCATACATGATGATCTCGCCATCTTTTGCCACGGCATCCATCTCAACCTCCTTGCATTGCTCGATGAACTGACTCACGACTACCGGATGTTTCTTCGAAACGTTGGCAGCCAGCTGCAAGAAACGGACCAATTCGTCCTGGTTCGAGCAGACATTCATGGCGGCACCACTCAGCACATAACTTGGACGAACCAAAACAGGGAAGCCCACTTCGTTGACGAAATCGTTAATATCTTCCATCGACGACAACTCTTTCCAGCGAGGTTGATCCACACCGATGCGATCCAACATAGCCGAGAACTTCTCACGGTCTTCGGCATTGTCGATGCTCTTGGCCGACGTACCCAAGATATTGATCCGCTGAGCATCCAGACGCATAGCCAGGTTGTTCGGGATCTGACCTCCGGTAGAAACGATCACGCCATGCGGATTCTCCAACTCAAGGATATCCATCACGCGCTCGAATGTCAACTCGTCGAAATAGAGACGGTCGCACATATCATAGTCCGTTGATACAGTTTCCGGGTTGTAGTTGATCATGACTGACCGCCATCCTTCTTTGCGGATGGTGTTCAATGCCTGAACACCGCACCAGTCGAACTCGACAGAGCTTCCGATACGATACGCACCTGATCCCAAAACCACGATAGAACGCTTGTCGCCCACGTATTGGACATCATTCTCCGTACCGCTGTATGTCAAGTACAGATAGTTGGTTTGAGCCGGATATTCTGCAGCTAAAGTATCGATCTGCTTCACTACCGGCAAGATGCCACGGTGCTTACGATCCTGACGTACCTGCAAGGATGCTTTCTCGGCATCCTCCATCTTCTCTTTCAGAATGGAGCGAGCGATCTGGAAATCGGAGAAACCTTGTATTTTCGCCTGCAACATCAAGGCATCTGACACCTCCGACAGTTTACTGCAAGCCTCCAATTCCTTGGCTGTTTCGATAATTTTATAGAGTTTCTGCAAGAACCATTTGTCGATCTTGGTCAAGTCATGGATTTCATCAATCGTATAACCTGCACGGAATGCCTTGCTGATGACAAAGATACGGCGGTCGGTCGGCTCGCGCAGTGCCTTGTCGATATCCGGCAACACCAATTCTTTGTTTTCCACGAAACCGTGCATTCCCTGACCTATCATGCGCAAACCTTTCTGAATAGCCTCTTCGAAGGTGCGGCCAATGGCCATTACCTCGCCGACAGACTTCATGCTTGAGCCCAATTCGCGGGCTACACCGTGGAATTTACCCAAGTCCCAACGCGGAATCTTACAAACCACATAGTCCAAAGCCGGCTCGAAGAAAGCGCTTGTTGTCTTTGTTACGGAGTTTTTCAGGTCAAACAATCCATAACCCAAACCCAACTTGGCGGCAACGAAGGCCAACGGATAGCCGGTTGCTTTCGAAGCCAAGGCTGAAGAACGGCTCAATCGGGCATTTACTTCGATCACACGATAGTCTTCGCTCTCCGGATCATAAGCATATTGCACGTTGCATTCACCCACGATTCCGATATGACGGATGATGCGGATGGCCAACTCACGTAATTTATGATAGTCGGTATTGGAAAGTGTTTGCGACGGAGCAATGACAATACTCTCACCCGTGTGAATACCCAGCGGGTCGAAGTTCTCCATGTTACAAACCGTTATACAGTTATCGTAGCAGTCGCGAACCACTTCGTACTCAACCTCTTTCCAACCCTTCAAGCTCTTTTCGACCAACACTTGCGGAGAGAAGGAGAAAGCCTTTTCTGCCAATACGTTCAACTCCTCTTCATTGTCGCAGAAGCCTGAGCCAAGACCACCCAAAGCATAGGCAGCACGGATGATGACCGGGTAACCCAATTCGGCAGCTGCACGGCGAGCATCGGCAATATTCTCGACAGCTTCGCTCTTGATCGTCTTCACATTGATCTCGTCCAGTTTCTTGACAAACAGTTCACGGTCCTCAGTATCCATGATGGCCTGCACGGGAGTACCCAATACCTTGACGTTGTATTTTTCCAATACACCGCTCTGATAGAGTGCCACTCCGCAGTTCAATGCCGTCTGCCCACCGAAAGCCAGCAAGATTCCGTCGGGACGCTCCTTCTCGATCACCTTCTCAACGAAGAAAGGTGTGACCGGCAGGAAGTAAACCATATCGGCAACGCCTTCTGAAGTCTGGACTGTCGCAATGTTCGGGTTGATCAAAACCGTTTGGATACCCTCTTCCTTGATAGCTTTCAACGCTTGGCTACCGGAATAGTCAAACTCCCCCGCCTCACCAATCTTGAGGGCACCGGAGCCTAACACCAATACTTTCTTTATATCTTCTTTCATAAATCTGATTCTTATGCAAAATTAGTACCCATTGATTGATTACAACATTGAGACGAAACGATCGAAAATCAATGACTCGGTGTCCGTTGGTCCACTGCAAGCCTCCGGATGGAACTGCGATGAGAAGAATGGTTTCGTCTTATGCTTGATGCCTTCATTCGTGCCGTCGTTCATATTGATGAACAAAGGCTCCCAATCTGCTCCCAATGTGTCGTTGTCGACAGCATAACCATGGTTTTGCGATGTGATGAAACACTGGTTGGTACCCACCATTCTCACCGGTTGGTTATGGCTGCGATGACCATATTTCAATTTGAAGATGCTTGCTCCTCCGGCCTTCGCCAACAGCTGATTGCCCATACAAATACCGCAAATAGGCTTGTCGCCGGCCAATGCTTTGCGAATATTCTGCACGGCTGCGTCGCAAGTGTCGGGATCGCCCGGCCCATTACTGATAAAGAGTCCGTCATATTCGAGTTGGTTGAAGTCATAGTTCCAAGGGACGCGAATCACCTCTACCCCACGTTCCAACAAGCAACGGATAATATTATGCTTGACACCGCAATCTACCAGAACCACACGTTTTTTACTTTCACCCTCACCATAGCGAATAACCTCCTTGCAAGAGACGCGGTCGACATAGTTGACGCCTGCATAATCGCCAAAGTTCGCAGTTTGTTGGCGAGCTTCTTTGGCATCGCCCATCACGATACGCCCCATCATCACACCATGCTCGCGCAATTTCTTCGTCAAAGCACGCGTATCGATGCCGTAAATACCGGGGATTTGCTCCTGTTTAAGCCAATCTCCCAAACTGCATTCGGCATTCCAGTGGCAATATTCGTGACTATAGTCGCTAACGATGATTGCTTCTGCATGAATCCGTTCGCTCTCCATGAAAGTTGAGAGGCCATCGGGGCGAATTGTACGCGGTGGAACTCCATAATTTCCCACCAAAGGATAGGTCAACACCATTAACTGTCCGGCATATGAAGGGTCGGTCAAACTCTCCGGATAACCGGTCATCGCTGTATTAAACACAACTTCGCCTGTTACCGGCTTCTCATAACCAAACGAAAAGCCCTCGAAAACGGTTCCATCATCGAGAATCAAAGTTGCAGTTCTGTCTTTTTGCATATATATCGATGTTTATTTAACAAAATATTCTTCTTCCATATAATTGATAAACGCGCGGTTTACCATTCGCGTACCGCCCGGCGTCGGATAGTCTCCCGAGAAATACCAGTCACCCGGATGGTTAGGACATGAGCAATGCAAGCCCTCGAGTGTTTGGTAAACGATCTCGACTTTCGCCCGAGTGCCGGATGGCGTCAGCAAATGTACCATTTTTTCAGATATTTCCTTGTCCGAGAATGGTGCATAAATATTTTTTACATAATTATAATCGGAGCCGCCTTGTGCTTCCTGTTCCTTGGCCTTCTGGTAAGCATCCACCAGAATATCCTCTCTACCGCGGTCTTTAAGCAGAGCAACTGCCGCCTTGAAGGCGATAAACTCATTCATGCGCGACATGTCAATACCATAATAGTCCGGGTAACGCACCTGAGGCGATGAGGAAACGATCACGATCTTCTTCGGATGGAGACGGTCCATGATGCCGATAATACTCTGTTTCAGTGTCGTACCGCGCACGATACTGTCGTCAATAATCACCAGATTATCTTCATACGGTACCAAGCTTCCGTAGGTAATGTCATAGACATGGGCCGCCAAGTCGTTTCGGCTGTTGCCTTCGGCGATGAATGTTCGCAGTTTGATATCCTTGATAGCCACCTTCTCCACACGGATCCTCATCGAGAGAATCTGCTCCAGTTCCGTTTCGTTCATGAGATGCGTGCGATCGGCTATCCAATTCTTTTTCAGACCGTTCAAATAGTTGTTCAACCCTTCCTGCATACCGAAATAAGCCACTTCGGCCGTGTTCGGAATAAAAGAGAAGACCGTGTGGTTTATATCGTTGTCGACCGCTTTCAAGACTGCTGGCACCAATGTTTCACCCAACCGTTTACGTTCCTTATATATGTCGACATCACTTCCGCGGGAGAAATAAATCCGCTCGAACGAACAGGCCTTATTCTCTTTTTGTTCGACAATCTGTTTTTTCCGGAAGTGACCACTTTTATTGACAAACAGAGCTTCGCCTCGCTGCAATTCGTGGATATCCTCCACTTGCACATTCATCACTGTCTGAATGACCGGACGTTCTGAAGCAACCACCACGATCTCATCGTCTTGATAGTAGAATGCCGGACGGAGGCCCCACGGGTCACGTACGGAAAACATCTCACCACTACCGGTAATGCCGCAGATCACGAAGCCGCCATCCCATGTCGGGACAGTCCGTTTCAGCACATCGCCCATGTCGATACGATCCTCAATTGCATGGGTGATATCCATTCCTTTCAAACCCTCTGCCTCACATTGCTGGAAAAGATGCTCAACAACGCGATCCAACCGATGCCCCACCTGCTCCAACATGATATATGTATCGGCAAATTTACGCGGATGCTGTCCGGTAGCTGTAATATCTTTGAATATTTCGTCAACGTTTGTCAGATTGAAATTGCCACAAAGGGCCAAGTTTTTGGCGCGCCAATTGTTGCGTCGTAAAAAGGGATGGACATATGAAATACCGGATTTTCCGGTGGTACTGTAGCGGAGATGCCCCATGTAAAGTTCTCCGGCAAAAGGAAGATTGGCTTTGGCGAATAATGGATCACCCAGTTGGGAAGGAGGAATATCCCGGTACTGTTCGTGAATTGCAGAAAATATCTCGGTAATGGCACCGGTGCCCAGCGCCCTTTCTCGAAACATATATTCTTCTCCTGCGTTGGCTTCAAGCTTCACACAGGCTAACCCGGCGCCTTCTTGCCCTCGGTTGTGTTGCTTTTCCATCAGCAAGTACAATTTGTTCAGACCGTACATCCACGTGCCGTATTTCTGATGATAGTACTCTAACGGTTTCAGCAAGCGAACCATGGCTACGCCACACTCGTGCTTTAATACTTCCATCTTATTATATGAGGTCTTGTTAAACGATTACAAAGGTAATATATTTTTAGCAAGAAGTTATCACACAGTAGTGCTTTTGAATAAAAAATTATCCAACTGCCATTTCTTGTAACAACTTGCCATCCCCCACCGGGGACAAACCATCTTTCTTACGTTTCCTCAAAAAAAGGGCACCGAAGCGATTTCCGATGCCCTTTTCTGAATAACCTGCACGGAACGAGAGGCTCGAACTCCCGACACCTGGTTTTGGAGACCAGTGCTCTACCAACTGAGCTAGTTCCGTATTGCGAGTGCAAAGGTAGAAATAGTTTTCAAACAAACAAACCTTTTTGACAATTTTATTTCATCAAACAATCCACTAAAATGAAAATCAAACACTTACATATTCTATAAAAAAAGACAAGTCTCAACCGATGTTTGTCATAACGATGAAAACCTGCCCAAACACCCTACTTCATCGTCAAAAAAAAGCTCGGGAGCTTTTTGGAAAATCATGGGCACCTTTTTACAAAAAGCTCCCGATGATTTTTTCAAAACCTCCCCATGAATTTTTTTTCAAATAAAAACCGATTTTTATTCCGATTCCGTGAACCTTTTCTAAATAGAAGATGTTGTATGAATATATTTTTTTCATAAAGTATAGTTTTAGATTATTAGCGGAAACCTACGTGAGTAGTTTTCCGCTTGTTTTTTTGTCTGGTTTTACTGCAACTCCACCATCTCATCGTCTTGCACTGAGAGTACACCATCGACCCGTTCCAATGCTTTGCGTTGTTTTTTGTTTTTCAATTTCAACGCATAACCCTTGATGTGCGTATAGCGATAAAGTACCTCAATCTGTTGCCCGGCAATAAACGAGTCAATGGCCGCACTACCACGGGCGGCATCGTAATAGACGATAACCCGCTGCGAGTCGTCCATCTTTTCATCCGCAACGGGCATCACGGCATAACAAGCCGACAACAACCAGACAAGAAGAACGAATATAACATGTTTCATAGCGATTACTTGAGAATCTCGTCATGGATCAGTTCATTTATAGTTTCACCTCTTTACCAAATGGAGCCAGCGACAGTTTTGCCATCTTGAAGTGCTGTTTGGCAAATGGAATGCCGATGATCGTAATAAAAAGCAGCACACCGAAGAAAACATGCACCAGAAAAGCCCAAAAACCACCGAAAATAATCCAGATTATATTGAGCGGCAAACTGATGCATCCAATAGAGCTTTCCGAATCGCGCACTTCCGAACCGAACGGCCAAAGGCAAAGCAGCCCGATCTTAAACGTCTGCAAAGCCACCGGAATGCCGATGATCGTACACGCTACTGCCAAACTTCCAGTAAAATAACAGATAGCCGCTTCGAGTCCACCAAAGAGCCACCACAACAAATTTCCAATAAGTCTCATCATATCTTATATATTAATATTGTACACAAAATCTTCTCCGAATGAGATGACGGGCACAAAGATACGAAAAGAGAGCGGATTTCAGAATCTCCCTCCTGATTTGCAGAAAGCAGAACCCCCTAAGAACAAGGAGAAAGCCTATGATGCTCTTCGAAATTGAATTAATACAACCATCCGACATATCCAAAACCAATACCTTTGTATGCTGAAATTCGAGAAGGATTTTCAAGCCAAAAGTTTGACAAAAGGGAAAAAGGAAAAACAGATATTGATATGAGAAAAATTTTAGTAGGCTGTATTGCCGCTTTGTTCTCCACTTGCGAAATCATGGCCCAGCAGCACCTCACGCTGCAACAGTGCCGGGATCTCGCTGTCCAAAACAACAAAGAACTACAAGTATCAGCCGCAAAAATCCAAGTTGCCGACTATGACAAGAAGGCTGCTTTCACCAAGTATTTTCCACAAATCTCCGCCACCGGGGCCTATTTATGGAATCAAAAAGATCTGAATCTGCTGGATATGGAGCAATTGGGTGTACAGTTGGCTTCATCATTGGGGGGACTCGCGCAGTTACCCGCCGTACAACAGGCCGTCGGATCCATCAATGATCTCCAACATCTTGACATACAAAATGTGTGGGTCGGTGCCGTTTCATTGGTACAACCCGTCTTCATGGGCGGTAAAATTGTCACCTACAACCAGATTATGGACTATATGCGCGACTTGGCCAAGTCGATGAATCAACAACAGCATCAAGAGTTGCTGTATAAAACAGACGAGACTTACTGGCAAGTCGTCTCACTCGTCAACAAGAAAAAGCTGGCCGACTCGTATGTCGAAGTGCTTCAGAAGATGGAAAGTGACGTACAGGCGATGATAGACGAAGGAGTTGCCACCCAAGCGGACGGCCTTACGGTGAAGGTAAAGCTCAACGAAGCGGAAATGGCTCAGACAAAAGTCGACAACGGACTGGTACTCTCACGGATGCTTTTGGCTCAGCTCTGCGGACTGCCCCTTGATGAATCGATCGAACTGGCCGACGAACCATTGGAAAAATTGCCGACGACAACCGACAACAACCTCTCGGTCGATCTGAATGAAGCCTTCATGAACCGCAGCGAACTGCAGAGCCTTGAGCTGGCAAAGAAGATTTACAAGAAAAAAGAACGGCTGGTATTGGCAGATTTGTTACCGTCTGTTGCCTTTACAGCCAACTATTTAGCCACCAATCCCAACGTGTTCAATGGCTACAAGAACGAATTTGCAGGCATGTTCAACATTGGTGTACTGGTCAAGGTCCCGATCAGTGGCTGGTGGGAAGGCAGCTACAAAGCAAAAGCGGCCAAGGTAAACAGCCATATCAAGCAGTTGGAATGGGAAGAAGCCCGCGAAAAAATCGAACTGCAAGTGACACAATCAGCCTATAAAGTGAATGAAGCAGGCAAAAAGGTGACCGCCTCAGCCCGTAACCTGGAGAGTGCAGAAGAGAATCTGCGCCGTGCCAACCTTGGATTCGAGGAGGGAGTCATCCCCGTATTGAACGTGATGGAGGCACAAACGGCATGGGTAGCAGCACGATCTACTATGATTGATGCCCAAATCGAGCAGAAGTTGGCAGAGGTTTACTTGAACAAAGCCCTGGGCCGCGACTTGCAGAAGTGATACCATTAGCGATTGTCTCCGCATTTTCTCCCTATGGATTAGGATTTTTCCAGAGAAGGGGCAGCCGCTTGGTAGAAGAGATATAAACAACTAAACAGAAGAAATAAAAACAAAACAATATGTCAGAGAACAAGAAATTTTCCATTAGTAACATGATGTTGGCATTCATCGCCGTCATTCTTGTGATTGTATTGGTCGCATTGGCCGGATTCTATATGTTAACTCCTCCGGAGGAGGTGATCATGGGGCAGGCAGAAGCGACAACCGTCCGTATCTCAGGCAAGGTGCCCGGACGAATCGTAGCCTACCGTTTCAACGAAGGAGATGCCGTGAAGGCCGGCGACACGCTGGTTTATCTGAACACCCCCGAGGTGGATGCCAAGATGCTACAGGCAGAAGCTGCCAAGGCTGCAGCCGAAGCACAACACACCAAGGCTTTGAATGGTGCCCGCTCGCAAGAGGTAACCGCCGCATATGAGTTGTGGCAAAAAGCACAGGCCGGGTTGGAGATCGCCAAAAAATCGTATGACCGTGTACGCAATCTGTATGAAAAGGGGGTAATGTCTGCCCAAAAGAAAGACGAAGCCGAGGCAAACTATCAGGCTATGGTGGCCACGGAAAAGGCAGCTCGCTCGCAATATGAGATGGCCAAAGAGGGCGCTCGCAAAGAAGACAAGGCCGCTGCTGCCGCTATGGTGAGCAGAGCAGACGGTGCTATTGCTGAAGTAGAATCGTACAAGAATGAAGCAGCTTTGGTTTCTCCAATCGATGGAGAGGTATCAGAACGCTTCCCGCATGTAGGAGAATTGGTAGGAACCGGCGCACCGGTCATGAACATTGCCGACTTGAAAGACATGTGGGTGACCTTCAGCATGCGTGAAGACCTGCTGGCTCAGATCCGCATTGGCGATGAAGTGAAAGCGTTTGTGCCGGCATTGGGCAACCAAGAAGTGCGCCTCAAGGTCTACTATATGAAAGACATGGGCACTTATGCCGCATGGAAAGCGACAAAGACTAACGGTCAGTATGACGCCAAGACCTTCGAAGTAAAAGCTCGTCCGACGAAAAAAATCGAAGGATTGCGCCCCGGCATGTCGGTTATCATGAAGAAAAATGAGATGAAGTAACCATGATCATCCGTGAATATTTACATCGATTAGCAGCCATATCCCGACGCGAGGTGCAACGGATCCTGACAAAGCCGATCTATCTTATCGGTATGATCGGGGCACCGCTGATCTGTCTCGTCTTCTTCCTCTCGCTGATGCAGGACGGATTGCCCACCAACCTGCCGATTGCCGTGGTGGATCAGGACAACACCCCTACGTCACGGCGGTTGATACGCCAGCTGGATGCTTTCGAGCAGACGAAGGTGACGATGACCACCTGCACGTTCGACGAGGCCCGTCGCGAGATGCAACGGGGTACGGTATACGGTATTTTTTTCATTCCCAAAGAGTTCGAGCGGGAGGCCTCGACGGGTAAGCAACCGCACCTCTCCTACTACACCAACGGCACCTATCTTATTGCCGCGTCGTTGCTCTATAAGGATATGAAAACCATCTCGGTTTTGGCCAATGCCTCCGTCGGTTTGCAGACAGGTCAGGCAAAGGGTGAGACAGATGCCGCCATTATGGGCCGCCTCCAGCCGATTGTATTGGATACACATCCGATCGGCAACCCGTGGCTTAACTACTCCGTCTATCTGAACAACACGATTTTGCCCGGAGTATTGCAATTGATGATCTTCCTGATTACGGTATACAGTATCGGAACAGAGCTGAAGTACGGGACTTCCCGCGAATGGTTGGCAATGGGGAACAACTCCATTACCGTTGCTCTCTTAGGCAAGTTGCTGCCGCATACGCTGGTTTTCACGGCTGTCAGTTGGCTGATCGGGGCGGCGCTCTATAGCTTTAATGCGTTTCCATTGCAATGTGGATGGCTTCCGATACTGTCAGCGCTTTTCCTATTGGTGATCGCTTCGCAAGCCGTAGGAGTCTTTATGATTTCTGTGCTTCCGACTTTGCGCTTAGGCTTGAGCTTTGCCAGTCTGTTTGGCATGATTGCTTTCTCAATTGTCGGCTTCTCCTATCCGCTTTTGGCAATGGATCCGACGTTACAGGCCCTTGGACGGCTCTTCCCGTTGCGCCACTATTTCCTGATCTATGTAGACCAGGCTCTGAACGGGCGCGACCTCTATTATACATGGGGGGAATATGTTTGGCTGGCCGGATTCCTGATTTTGCCGATCATCATCGGGCATCATCTCAAACAGGCATTGCTGTACTTCAAGTATATTCCATAATAAAAGGAGATTAAGAAATGAACGAAATACAAAAGTTAGGGCATGTGATCAAGGAAGGGACAAGCGATCTGTTCTATATCTGGAAAGAGGAGCTGAAGAACGTCTTCAAAGATTCGGGCGTGATGATCTTCTTCTTTTTGGTACCCTTCATCTATCCGCTGCTCTACTCATTTATTTATAACAACGAGGTGGTTCACGAAGCGAAAATGGTGGTGGTCGACCAATGCGACTCGCCCCTAAGCCGTGAGTTCACGCGCCGCATCAATGCATCAGCTGAAGTACAGGTTGTGCAGTCGGTGACGGACATGGACGAAGCACGGCGGCTGATCGACAGCAAAGAGGCATTCGGAATTCTCCTGATCCCCTCCGACTTCAGTCAAAAGATGCACCAGGGCGTGCAGGCACATGTCTCACTCTACTGCGACATGAGCTCATTGCTTTTCTATAAGGCATTCCTGATGACTACCACAGAGGTGTCACTCCATATGGGCGCAGAATGGACAGCCCGAAACAATCCTCAGTCGTCTGATGAGCTGCAAGCCATCTCCGTTCAGCCGATCCCTTCCGAGTCGATCGTGCTTTTCAACACACAAAACGGCTTTGCAAGCTTTTTGGTGCCCGCCATCTTGGTGTTGGTGATCCAGCAAACACTGATCTTGGGTATCGGTTTGGCAGGAGGAACAGCGCGCGAAAAGAATCGTTTCGGCTGTTTGGTGCCGATGACGAAACACCACCACGGAACACTTCGCATCGTATTGGGCAAGAGTCTGAGCTACATTCTGCTCTATGTGATCGTCTGCATTTGGGTGTTCGTCTTCATTCCGCACCTCTTCTCCTTCCCGCAGGTGGGCCATCCGAGTGACATTCTGCTCTTCCTTTTACCCTACTTGTTTGCGTGTATCTTCTTCTCGATGACGCTCTCCGGATTCGTACGAAACCGTGAAGACTGTATGGTGATCTTCGTGTTCACCTCCATCGTATTGGTGTTCATTTCGGGTGTATCGTGGCCAATGTATTCAGTGCCTCCATTTTGGAAAGCATTGGGATACCTCTTCCCGTCGACTGAAGGCGTACAAGGCTATATCCGCATCAGTACGTCGGGAGCAACGCTCGATGAAGTGGCACACGAATATCGGACGCTTTGGGTTCAAACGGGTATCTATTTCATCACGGCATGCATCATCTACCGCTACCAGATTATCCGTTGCCGTCAGCGTTTGATCCGACAATACAAAGCAATCAAGCTTCGTCAAAAAGAAATGTAATCCATATTCTAAAAGATTAGAAACGAGTAGCAGGGAAAAAACAAACCATTCTCCTGCTACTCGTTTTTCTTTTTTAAGGGTGTGGGTCGAAAGTAATTGAAGAGAAGGCAGCGACCAACGAAAAAACAATACGGGAGTTTGTTCTCAGTTTCTCGGCATAAAACTACAGTTTCATGCCGAATGAACTGCAGTTTTCTCCGCATAAACTATTAATAAAAAGGGGAAGTGTAAGAATGCACCTCCTCATGTTTTTTCTTTTTGTAAAAGGATTCTTTCGTATCCTCTCGGCAACCTTGCAGAAAGGATCGGCA
>CAVKMU010000050.1:0-20167 GCA_963657455.1 bacterium | reverse complement strand
TTCTTTTATTCCAAAATCTCCCGAACTATCTCTGCTGGGGCAGTGATTTTCTTCAAGAACAGTGCCAACTTTCCTCCTATTATTTTATCACAACTATTTTTGTCACGACGCTTTCTTTTCCTTTTTCTGTGGCTGCCAATACAAGATATACTCCGGAAGTCACCCGATCTCCCTTTGCATTTCGACAATTCCAACTGACTTGTCCGCCGATAGATTTCGTCTGATAGATTAGATTACCTGAGATATCTGTAATCTTTAAGGTAGAGTTCCCCATCAATCCTGTGATTGTAACCTTGTCATCATATTCAGGACGGACAGGATTCGGATAAGCGTGTATATCTGAATAATCATCATTTCCTTCAGTGGCTTCCCCTTGATAGGAGAGCAGTCCATACCCATCAACGGCAAAGAATACTTGCCCCGTGATCGGGTGAATAGCTATACTATTAATAGTATTGGTGGGAAGCGGAGAATTGTCGGTCGTAAAATTCTCCAACACCTCCGTACCATCAGCATCCACCAAGAATACCCCTGAGCCTTCCGTGGCAATCCATTTTTGATTACTTCCATCCACGGCAATGGCATTGACGCGAACACCATTCAGCAAATAGTCGGAGAGATCAGACAATACGATTCGGCTAAAGCGGAGATCTTCCAAATTTGTCGCATTATGACAAACCAACGGGCCGATATTTGTTCCCGCCCATATATCCCCATTCTTGTCTTCTGTCAAGCAAAAGAAACGGGTTGCCGAAAGGGTTGCCCCCTGGGCATCGATGACAGATGAATAATATTTATATGTATCATCCGACGGATCGTCGACAGTCCCTTGATCGTTGAACACAAAAATACCCGGCTTGTCTGTGTGCAGGAAGTTGACAAATTTATATCCTTTCGAAGTAATCAAAATTTTATCGGCGATAGGAGCGTTGGCAATCTCCGAATTGGAGTAAGTAACCCACTTACCTTCGGCCGTCAGCACCTTGATTACCCCCGGTACATTACAGTTGGTGATCCATAGATTCCCGTCATCGTCCAAAGTTACGCTCCCGACGCGTACATAGCGATTGTTGTTTGAAATGGCTGTTTCCAAGCCACTGTTTCCAAGAGTATACCAATTTAATAATGTATCATTTTGCAATTCCAAGATACCTTCACCATAATATGCTACATAAACATGTGCCGGATTTTTCGGATCGACCGCTACATTCATGGCATCTTGAATGTAGTTCGCATTCGCCTGTTTTGCTATTTTCTGCTCATTGAAGTTCGTCCATACGCCATTTTCATACGTCATGATCGTATTGGTTCGGCTATAACGGTTCAACCAACGTCCACCACCGGTGACCCATAGCTTGTTATTCACGAACTGCAGATCCCAAGCATAGTTTCGTTTAGGGGAGTTGATTGACAAGCTATCCACCGCCAAACGATAAGACCCCGACTGCTTTACAACCCCTTTCAGGCCACCGCTTCCGCAAGCCAACCAATAACTATCGTCTGATTTCAAACAGCTTGCGTCCTTGATTGAGGCACCGCTCACCGTCATAGGTTGGGCACTTTCCAAACTACTTGCCACATAAAGTTTCGAAGCTGCAAAAGCCATCAGTTTGTCGTTTTCGACCTTTATCCCTGTCAATGCAGCATCTGCAAGCAAGCGCTTCACTTGATTGTCTTTCTGATAATAGACTCCATTTTTCGACACACTGAAACAAAGTGCCCCCTTGAATGCAACAATCTTTCCGACATTGGCTACTTCAAACAGATCTGTCGAGAGTGAATAATTGCTCCAGTTATTACTGTCAAGTAGGTTGCCCGACAATTTCCCTTGGAGAATACCATTGCTTGTCAAAGCATAAATCTCTCCATTCAAGATAGCAACCGAATGAGCAGAGCCTATTTTATAGGTATCAGCTATCTCTTTCTTTTTCAAATTGACCACTACAATACCCACTTCGGCCGGTAGATAAGCATAATCCTCATAGAAATAAATATCATTGATCATCTTATTCTGCACGGTGGTATTGTTTTTCAAGAAAGGGAGATTGTAAAACCCATCATCATCCAGCAAATCAATGTTACCATTTCGGTAGGCTATCACCAGTGTGTGTGTGGAAGCATGATAGCGAATGACCTTTATCTTGTTGTCACTCAATCCGTTTTTTCGAGAATATGTTGTAAGCGTCCTGTCCTCTTTGCCATAAGCATAGAGAGAACTGTCGGCCAAGGCAAACACCCAATTGGGCGTTTCAGCCACCTGTTCCGTATTTTGATAGGCACGATAGATTTGCCACTTGTCGAATTGTGCCCAAGCAGAAAACCCACATAGCATAAAACCGATACACAACAAGAAGAATCGTTTCATCTATTTTTTCCCTTTCTACTATTTATTATTTATTCAACTGTGCCAGAAATGCTTCCAATTGCTCAACGGCTCTGGCGCGGTGACTGATCTTATTTTTCACATCATTGCCCAATTCGGCAAATGTCTTGTCATACCCTTGCGGCACGAAAACAGGATCATAGCCGAAACCTTTCTCGCCTTTCTTTTCTGTAGTAATGGAACCTTCGACAATCCCTTCAAAGAGATGGGTCTCGCCGCCCAACAGCAAAGCGATCACTGTACGGAAACGAGCCTTGCGATTCTCTTTACCCTCCATTTCTTTCAACAGTTTCTTCATGTTCGCTTCCGAATCATGACCCGGACCGGCATAGCGGGCGGAATAGACACCCGGCGCATTATTCAGCACCTCTACTTCGAGACCCGTATCATCGGCAAAGCAATCCAATCCGAATTTCTCGCGAATATACTGTGCTTTCTGCAAAGCATTGCCATCCAACGTATCAGCCGTTTCCGGAATATCATCATGACAGTTGATCTCCGCCAAACTGACAATTTCAATATTATGTTGAGCCGAGATCTTGCGCACCTCGTCCAACTTATGTTGGTTGTTTGTTGCAAAAACTAATTTCATTTTTTTCTTTTTCTTTTGTTTCAGACTTCTTTTTAAACGAAAATATCCATTCTTTCGTGCATAAGGCAGCGAAAAAAGTTACCTTCTGGCAACACTTTACCGGCATCTGACAATATTCCCTAATACGACGATCTCCATCTTGTTAGCCCTTGATGGGGTAGAATATTTCGATCCTTCGCATATTGTTTGCATCCTATTCGGCAACTTCGAAAAAGTTTCTCGGCAGTAAACTGCAGTTTCCCCCCGAATGAACTACAGTTTTCTCCGCATAAAACTACAGTTTACTGCGGTATAAACCGGTTTCAACTAAGATATTATTTTCTCCCTGTTCGGCACGTTTGTTTCAATCCATCGGATCAATGGCCGGATCTCACTTCATAAAGGCAAAGATAAAAAGGCTTTTTCATTTGTCAAACACAAAAACCAAAAGGAGAAACCATTAATTTCTTTTGCTTTAATTACCAGCATATTACAACGTATCAACCCTCGATTTTCTCCACCTGTTCCTCAAACGTTTTTTTGTCTTTGGCTTTGTTGCGTACTTTACTGCGATAATTGTAGATCGTAATCAGCGAGTAACGAAGGAAACGGGCAATCTTATTGCTGTCAGTAATCCCCAATCGAATCAAAGCGAAAATGCGCAATTCTGTAGAGAGCAACTCATCATTCTTCGGATAAATATGCTCATCTTCGCGAAGCAGCCGGTTGAACGACTCCACAAAATGAGGGAAAAGATTCAAAAATGTCTCATCAAAGCTACGATAAAACTTTCCTCGCTCTTCGCCGATGAAGGCTTCCGACTTGATCGCCTTGAACAATCCCTTGATATCAGACGAGATAGCCAAGTTTTCCAGCGAGCGGCGATAGTTTTCCATCTTGTCCAAATACATCGAACATTGCTCCAAATAGTGCACCAACGAATCTTGTTTTATTGAATTGGCCAGCGACAATTCCTTGTTGACCTCCGAAAGTTGCTTGTTCAAGTCGTTCAATTGCTCATTGATTCGGCTCGTTTCGCTACGGGCAACGCGTAATCGTTGCATCTGGCGGTAGATATAAATCAATGCGACAAACAGGAAAAAAGCAAAAAGTACGATAGCCCACATGAAGGCAGTTCGCATCCGTTCCTCACTTTGCGCCCGCATTTGATAGGCTCGGTCAATAATCGGGTAAGCTTGCGTGATACTGATAGCACGAAAGCGCGCATTACAGAAAACAGCATCATCCATAGAGCATTTTAAATAAGTATAGGCTCGCTCAATCTGTCCTTGTCTAAAAAGAAGAATTGCCAATTTATGAAGTGCCACATATTCCTTGATCGATAGCCGCAAATCGACTATAGCCGACTTGGCCAAATAGTATATTTCACGGTCAATGTTGCCCATTCCCTCATAGGCTGATGCCATATCGAAAGCTACCAGTCCTTCCAAATGGCCATGGAGTAGGGAAGAAGGGATCTGCTTCAATAGCTCAATCGACTCCGTATATTCTCTCCGTTCGTTCGCACGGCCGGCAGAAAAACGAATAAATTTTGGATTCTCTTTATTGTAAATCATCAACAAGGTGTCACGATATGCATCTCCCATTTTTATATACTTCTCCTGTTCCTGGTCTGTCAATGAGTAGGCGGCTACCAAACTGCAGACAGAGTTGTAGAGAGACATGAACCGTTCCACTTCTTCGGAAGTCAAAGCCAAGCGGTTGATTGACTCGAGTGCATCGATCGCCTCCTTATACATACCCATAGTCGAGAAGAGTTCAGACTTGTTCATCCGCACTTCATTCATGGCATTCCACGACAATTTTGGCGCCAGTCGCTGTTGAAGATTGACATAATACATGGCGGAGTCAGTCTGATAATTATAGTATGCTTGAAACAGGCGGCTATAAAGCTTATACAAGACGGAATCATTGCCGGCCAAAGGAATGCCGGCTTTCAATTTTTGAAGGGTCTCTTCTTTTGCCTGATCGTATTCTTGCCGATGTTTGATAGTCTCGTCCAACTCCTGCAGTATAGATTCGGCCGACTCTTCGTGCGAATCATTCTGCGCAAAAGAGGGGAACCCCACAAGGAAAAGAAGGAGCATACTACATAAATATGTCGGCCATGTTTTCATATTGGTATTATTTTTAACTCTACAAAGATAGAATATTTTTATAAATATAGGAAGCTGTTTGCTTTATTTCATTTATATTTTTATGTCAAAACAAGAATGATATATAATTAATATACAAACTATTAAGTTTATTATTGATTTATATTTCGCTTACTTTAATTATAAATATTGTTTGAGGTCTCTATTTTTGTAGTGAAAAATAAATAAGACATTAAAAGGAATTACTGATAATCGCAGAAATGATTGTGAGAATTAATACAAGGTTATCAAAAAAACTCTTTTTTTCATATAATATAATTTAGTGCTAACTTAAAATTTTTTCCTCTGCACTTGGCCCACGTGAGGTAGGTAAGTGCAGAGGTTTCTTTTTTCAAATACTTTTACTATATTGCAGCCGCAAACGAAAAATAAGTTTTATGGACAGAGAATACAAATCGAAAGTAGGGTGGTATTACCACCTAATCATACTGATCATGGCGGCCAGTACGGTACGCTCATTCATAATCAAAGGCAGCCCCGTCACCATGATTTTGCTGCTATTGGCCACATTGCTGTGCATCCATATTCTATTGACTACATGGTATCGCATTACGGCAGACGGCTATCTGATTGCCCATTGCAGTATCTTCCCCGAAAAGAAGATTAAAATTGAAGAGATCAGCGCCGTCGAAGTGACAGTGTTGCCCGTCGCAAGCTATGCTCTCTCGTTGGATCGGTTGATTATATACAAAGGAAAAGCCCAATGGCTCTTGATCTCGCCAAAGAATAAGCAGGAGTTCGTTCGCAACCTTCGGAAGATCAATCCTGAAATCCAAATCAAAGACCCGCAAATTAGTTGATTCACAACAAACACATATTAAATCTACAAACATGAAATACGACGTAGCTATCATCGGCGGAGGGCCGGCCGGCTATACGGCAGCTGAAAAATCCGCCAAAAAGGGATTGTCAACCATCCTGTTCGAGAAGAATGCATTAGGAGGAGTATGTCTAAACGAGGGGTGTGTCCCTACAAAGACCCTGCTCTATTCCGCCAAGACCTATGACATGATCAAGCATGCATCGAAATATGCAGTATCAGCAGAGAATCCCTCATTCGATTATCCGAAAATCATCGCACGCAAGAATAAAGTAGTAAAGAAACTGACGGCCGGCATTCGAATGAAGATGAAAGAGGCCGGAGTAGAGGTTGTTGCCGCAGAAGCATATATACAAGGACGAGAAGCAGACGGCACAATCACCATCACAGCCGGAGAAACCTCCTACGAAGCGGCACATCTCTTGATCTGTACCGGCTCAGAAACGGTTGTTCCTCCTATTACGGGCTTAGCTGAAACTGCTTATTGGACAAGTCGAGAAGCGTTGCAAAGCAAGGAGCTTCCGCAATCTCTGATTATTATCGGAGGTGGGGTAGTAGGTATGGAGTTCGCCGCTTTCTTCAACAGCATGGGGGTAGAAGTACAAGTTGTTGAGATGCTGGACAAAATATTGGGCCCGATGGATCACGAACTGTCGGAGATGCTTCAGGCAGAATATGCCAAACGTGGCGTGAAATTCCACTTAGGATGTAAAGTGACAGCCGTTCACGAATCGGAAGTAACCATCGAAAAAGAGGGGGAAGTTTCCACTTTACAAGGCGAAAAGATTTTGTTGAGCGTTGGCCGTCGCCCCATCACCAAAGGATTCGGGTTGGAGAACTTAGGAGTCGAGCCCTATCGCAATGGTATAAAAGTCAACGAATTTATGCAAACATCCTTGCCCAATGTCTATGCTTGTGGAGACATCACGGCTGTATCACTGTTGGCTCATACAGCCGTTAGCGAAGCAGAAACGGCTATCGACCACATCACCGGCCACCCACATGCCATGAGTTATAAGGCAATTCCCGGGGTGGTGTATACCAATCCCGAAATAGCGAGTGTAGGAAAAACAGAAGACGAGCTGAAAGCGGCCGGTATTCACTACGAAATCAAGAAAATCCCAATGGCTTTCTCCGGACGATTTGTGGCTGAAAACGAGATGGGTAACGGCATTTGCAAACTGATTTTATCCGAAGATGGTACACTTATCGGAGCACATTTGCTGGGCAATCCCGCCTCTGAGTTGATTGTTATTGCAGGCATTGCTATCGAAAAAGGAATGAAAGGGGAAGAACTGACACATTTCGTCTTCCCTCATCCGACAGTAGGAGAGATCTTCAAAGAAGCCTTGTCGTAAAAATTGAAACTATTTTCTCCTTGAAGCGAAACAATCGTTTCAAGGAGAGTAACAATCTATTAATCAAGGATTTAAACATATCCGGAATCTTTTTATGAAAAACGCTTAAGTATATAGATGAATCAATATTTCATTTTTAATTTCTACCTTTGTAAAAAATAAAAACGAAAGCCTTATGCAAACAATACACATCAATAGTTTGGACTCCATCCGTAGTGCAGCCAAAGAGTTTATCCACGGAATGGACGACCGTACCGTCTTCGCATTCTACGGCAAAATGGGAGCCGGCAAGACCACTTTCATCAAAGCTATCTGCGAAGAATTGGGCGTCGAAGATGTCATCAACAGCCCGACGTTCGCCATTATTAACGAATACCGTTCCGATACGACCGGCGAATTGATCTATCACTTCGACTTTTACCGTATCAACAAACTGAGCGAAGCGGAAGATATTGGAACTGAAGATTACTTTTACAGCGGTGCTCTTTGCTTCATCGAATGGCCGGAAAAAATCGACGAACTGCTTCCCGGCGATGTAGTAAACGTAACGATCACCGAAAACGAGGACGGGACACGCACCGTAGTTGTCGAATAATTTTCAAAAAGAAGCCATGGAACCATCAGAATATTTTATCCTGATCTTGTTCATTGCTCTTGGTCTGTTCTCTCTCATTGCCGCCATTTTCAACATTGACTGGTATTTCAAGACAGACGGAGCCAAGACTTTTGTGCGTTGGTTCGGGCACAATGGTGCACGCATCTTCTATGCCTTGTTAGGAATTGCCCTAATAGCCTGTGGCATTCTCGGATTGCTGTATTGGTAAGGTTCGTATAGGGGAAAAAGTGCTCGGCATGATTTCGAAAAATCTTCGGCATGATTATAAAAAAAGCTCGGCATGAATTGAAAAAATCATCGGGAGCTTTTTTCAAAACAAACACAGTAAAGGGCTAAGCCACAATAGAGTTATTATGACTTAGCCCGCTATCATTTATTGAACATTCCTCATAGAATGTGAGGAATCACCAACCGGGATTCTGCCCCAGTGCCGGATTTTGTGTCAAATCGCCTGCCGGGATTGGATTGAAATAAAGTTTATCATTCCATGTTCTCTTTTGGAATGGCATAAACAGCAGGGTATGACCGTCTTCACTCAGCTGATAACGGTTTTGCGAACCATTCGAAAGGGTAGGACCAACATATAGATAATAAACACCGGATTGCTTTTGATCGTCCGGATAGTTGTTGTTCAATGTAAAGCAGATGTCAGCATTTCCGTCCTCATCCGAGTCATAAGGCTTTTCCAATTCGGGAATATAGACGCCATCCCAATCGTATTCCACCAGTTTTCCTGCTTTCCAACGGCAAATATCGAACCATTCGAAGCCTTCCAAAGCCAACTCAATTACGCGTTCACGACGGATCTCCAACAAGGTCGGATCACTAAGATCCGGATAAAAGCGTTGCTGCAAATAGGTATCAACTTTCGATGGTTTTTGCGTTGTTCCCGACGTGATGCCGGCACGTTCTCTTAATTTCCCGATTGTCATAGCCCAATCGGCATCCGTCAATGTACCCAATTCGGCTTTTGCTTCGGCATAATTCAAGAGCACCTCGGCGTAGCGGAACACCACAACGTTGTTATCGCAAATATCGACGTTATCATATTGCGTATCCTGCATGGTAAACTTGCAAACGTGGTATCCGGTCAGTGTGATGGAATAATCAGGAGCTGCCGCAACCTCTTCACCATTTGTCAATCGTTTGTAGCCCGGCGTTCTGATTGTTTGAGACAGACGAGAGTCACGATTCTTACACTCTTCCGTGAATGATTCGGTTGCATAGTTTGCCTTGTCGGTATAGAAACTTCCGTCACGCATCAGATAAGTATTTACAAACGAGCGGGTAAAGCTTGCACACGAGCTCAATGTCGATGATGTCCATACACGATTTCCCCAATGAACAACACCCAAAGAACCATCAAAAGTCGTAGCATAAAGCACCTCTTCCGATATCGGTTGCTTAGCCAAGAAGAGAGCTTGATATGATTTTTCAACCCCTTCGCCGGTATATATTGAATAGCCACTTTCGATAACATACTGTGCTGCGCTTACAGCTTCGTTCAACCATTCTGCAGCTGTCGACTGCAAGCCGTACTCAGTGTGGTATTTTCTGAAAGTTCCTTCCCAAAGACATACTCTCGATTTGAAAGCTGCCGCCACGGCACTTGTCACGGTCGAAGCACTTTCATCGCGACGAGTTGAAATATTACTGATGGCAAAATCCAAATCTTCTTTGATCTTCTCCACGATAGTCGTTCGATCGTCACGTCCGGCATACAGCAAAGGATCATCGACTTCCAATGGATGATCTACCCAAGGGAGGTCTCCAAACTTCTGCATCATGCCGAAATAGAAGTAAGCACGAAAGAAGCGTGCGATTCCCAAATAGTTGTTTCTTACATCTTCAGCAACGGCATCGTTGTTGCAATTATGTATAAAATAGTTGACGTTGCGCAACGCCTCCCAATTCCATCCGCTGCTCTCTTCAGCACTGAACGCATTCTCTGTCAAATAGCGGATAGTATGGTTGACTGCAAAGTAGAAATTATTTTCATCATAGGAAATGGTTGAATTTGGAAATACATTATAAAATGAATTGGTATACATATTCAAACCGGTTTCTGTTCCGAATATCGGCTCTTTTCCAACCTGGGCTTTCGGCAATTCTTCCATACTGCACGCTGTAAGAGCGAGGGCAAATGCCGCATATATTAATCTTTTCATGATATTTTCTTTTTAGAATGTTACTGATAAACCTACACTCATACTCTTCAGAAGCGGATAGCTATACGACTGTCCACCATTTGAAATAATAGAATTTGTACCACCGTTGTCGCTCACCATTGACTTCGATTCAGAGTCTTCACCATAGATATTGGCAACATCGAAGTTCTTGGTATGTTTATACAATGGAGACCATGCCCAAAGATTCTCGGCTGATATATAAATGCGGGCAGCCTGCATCTTTGCTTTCTCTGTCCATTTCTTCGGGAAATTGTAACCAAGTTGTAAGTTCTTCAAGCGGATGTAGGCCACATTTTGCAGGTACTTTGTCTGAACAACTGATAGTTCGCGTGTGCTTTGCAATGCCACATAACCTCTATAACGTGGGAAATAAGCATCCGTATTGTCTTCCGACCAAATATTGCCAATCATCGAAGCCGGAATATTATTGTACGGACGATTGTATTGACCCCAGAAGAGAGCATTATCGGTTCCAGGCCACCAATCTTGTTTACCTACGCCCTGGAAGAATGCCGAGAAGAAGATACCATTCCAGTCTGCCCCTAAATTCACGCTGTAAGTATAGCGAGGAGTAGAGTTACCTATCACTTTACGGTCGCCCGAATCCCCTACCCGGTTTGTTCCATAGTCAATCTTTCCATCCCCATTCAAATCCTTGAATTTGATATCACCCGGCAACCATGTTCCGGAATTGGAGGCAAAATAGAGACTCTGATCTGCGTGATTCTTAATATCTTCTTCAGAAGTAAAGAATCCTTCCGTTTCATATCCCCAAATCTCGCCCAATGTCATTCCTTCGTAATAGTCGCATCTGGCATCATTGTAACTTCCTATGAACTTGTCGGGGTTGTTGTATTTGTCAATTTTTGAAGTATAATCGGCCAATGTAAAACGAATATCATAATTGAACGGCTTCTCTGCTACCGTAAAATGATCGCGCCATGTCAATGAGATTTCCCATCCCCGGGTTGTCATATCTGCATAGTTTCCTTTTGGGGCGGTCGCACCATACAATGCAGGTAGGGTTGCTCCGATGGTATACATATCGGTCGTCTTACGAATATAATAGTCGCCGCCTACACGCAGTCGGCCATCCAACAAGCCCATATCCGCACCAATATTGGTTGTCGTGGAAGTTTCCCAAGTCAAACCATCCGGAATAATCGTCGGAGAGTTTGTATATTGGTTCAGCTGTCCGTTGATCAATCGCGTCATTTGACGGATACTGAACAACTCCTGGTAAGCATAAGCCGCTACATTGCCATTCCCTAACGATCCATACGACGCACGAATCTTCAAATCAGAGATGGCTTTTGGCGAAACTTTCCAAAATGGTTCTTGTGAGACACGCCAACCTGCTGATACAGAGGGGAAGAATGCCCATTGCTGATTTGTCGGGAAACGGCTCGAACCATCGAGACGTCCGTTGAATTCCAACAGATAACGGTCATTAAAGGCGTAGTTGAAACGGAAGAAACCACCCGCGATGCGCCATTTTGTATAGTCGCTGCTCAGCTCAACGCCGCTACCATTGGCTATGTTTATGTTCTCTGCATCTTCAAAGATGAGACCATTTCGTCTTTCTTTATTATACTCATAGATGGATTGCTCGTAGTTATAACCGATCATCCCCTTGAAATCGTGCACCTTGTTGAACACCTTCGAATATTCGGCATAGATATTTGTTGCCAAATAGCGCGTCAATGCATCCGTCACCATATAGTCGTTTGTCGACGAACCCAAGTAGGCTATCGAACCGGGAGCCGAACTATAAGGAACCGGGACACGTTTCGTTGTCGAAGCATCGTCTGTGTAGCGGAAAGTGATATCCCCTTTTACCTTCAAAGCATCATTCAAGAAAGAGGCAGTAAACGAAGATGTATTGCGAAGTACCCGTTTGTTTTGGTCGGTTCCATTCTTTCCATACCAAAGGTCGCCCACACTGTAGGCCGCAGCCATGGTCAATGTACCATCCGGATTGAACATCGGGCTCATCGGTTGGGCTTCACTTTCCAAACCATACCAAACATTACCATCGGCCACCGTCAACGGATTGTGGTATTGCATTTGATTGAATTCGAAATTGTTCTCCACCTTCAACCATTTGTATATCTGAGCGGATCCTTTAGCGCGCACATTAAACATGTCATAGTCGTCGCTATTGTAATTGAACAAGCCCTCTTGCCCGTAATATCGTCCCGAAATCATGAAGTCTGCTTTCTCGCCTCCTCCCTGAATCGTCACATTGTGATCATGTCCATAAGTATGGTCTTTATATAAAAGATCGTACCAATCTGTATTGGCAAAGTATTGATATTGTCCGTTCGAGCCCACCACTACATCGGCAGCTCCCATTCCCGGCCGGTGATTGGCCAGTTCCTGATACCAAGAATCATTGAATTTTACGGCCTTATGAAACTTGGATGGCATCGTAGAATAGTCATAAAAAGCAGAATAGGCTTCGATATATCGGGTCGCATACTCATAAGAATCGGTCACCATATCCGGTACTACAGTCGGAGCCTTTACCGAAAAGTTTCCCGTATAGGTAACAGATGTACGCTCTTTGTTCGGATTCTTTGTGGTGATCAATACGACACCAAAAGCACCGCGTGCACCATAAATAGCGGCAGAGGAGGCATCTTTCAATACAGAAACACTGGCAATATCGTTGGGGTTCAACATAGCGGGATCACCCTCGACACCGTCAATCAACACCAAGGCACTACCACCTTGCCCGATAGATCCCTGTCCACGTATTTGAAAATCAGACGAGCGGCTCGGCTTACCGTCCGAAAGTGAAATGTCCAAGTTGGGAATAGCTCCTTGCAACCCCTGCGAAATGTTAGACATCGGACGGTTCTCAAACACCTCGTCTGTCACTTGTTCCACAGCACCGGTCAAGTTCACACGCTTTTGGGTACCATAACCGACAACCACCAGTTCGTTCAAACTTTGTGATTCCTCATGGAGTACGATTTCGAAATAACTCTTTCCTTTCGGAGATATCTGTTGAGTAAGAAAACCAATATAGCTTACTTCCAATGTTGCACTTGCCGGGATTTTGATTGAGAATTTTCCATCGATATCCGTTGTCGTTCCGTTGGTTGTTCCTTTTTCAAGGATATTGGCTCCAATGATAGGTTCACCTGTCTTATCTTTGATAACACCGGTTACAACTTTTGTCTCTTGCTGCACACCAGGAACAGCACCAGATAGAGAGACAACGCTACTTTCATTTGTTACAGGTTGAGTAGCATAACTGCTTCCTGCCAAGCAACACATAGAAAGACCGATGGGGATCATTCTCGTTGCTTTTTTAAGATTTGCGTTTTTCATATTGAACATTTTAAGTGAGAAAAAAGAACATTCCTTTCTTCTTTAAAGTAGTTTTCCATTTGTGATCTTTGTGGTTGTGTTTTTCGCTGGTCTCCTACTAAAAAACAAAGCTCAACATTCTTTTTTAATATCATAACAAAGTTATAAAAAATTTTATTATCTCGCTCCCTTTTGTTAAATGTTTAACAGTAAAAATATTTAATAAATATAAATTATGCGCAACAATAATATATGAATACATACCGACATACAAAAAAAATTTCCCATAGGAGTGTGGTAAGTGTTCCTATGGGAAATCATTCTTTTTACAGATTTTTCAAGACCTGAAGTTTGGGAGTCTTCAACGTGCTGACTTCCGTTTTTGCTTCATCGTTCAGCTGTTCGAAGATAACGATCTTGTTCTCGCCTTTATTCAACCATACACCCGGGATGTATAATGTCTGCTGTGGACCCACTTTCCAATAACGGCCGATGTTTTTACCATTGATGAAAATGATGCCTTTCCCCCAGTTTTCCATATCAATAAACGTATCACCTGTTTCGTTCAAGGTGAAAGTTCCTTCGTATACCACCGGAGTACCTTTCAGTTTCTCAGCTTTAGAAGCAGTGTTAGACGATACATAGCGACCCATGTTGTTCAACTCCGGGACTGAGCTCATCGGCAATTGGTACATATTCCATTCTCCCGTAATTTCTTTGCCGTTTATAATAACCGGACTAATAATTCCCTTATTGTTTTCCACGATGCGTGCACCATAGTTGATGCGGCCCATGTTTTCCACCAAGATCTGAAGCGTGGCATTGAAGGGAACATCAATTTCCATTTCGTATGTCTGTGTGTTGCGGTTCAATTCGCCCACCTTCTCGCCATTCACATATACTACTGCAAAGTCGCGCAAGCCTTCCAATTGCAGTGTGCCGCTGATCGGTTGGTTGAAATGACGGGAATACAAGACATAGCCGTATCCTTGGTTCAGCTGTTCGAACGTCATCGGTTTGTCTGAAGCCACCGGAGTATGTGTTTCTGCATAGCCCAAAAGATCAGCCACACGATTCAGTTGGATAGACGGAATCTCGATGGTAGCAATCGGTGCCGGAGCAGCCGGAATCTTATTCTTCACATACTTTTGGATGACTGTGCGCAGTGTGTCGTATTTCGGAGTTACCCATCCAGCCTCACTGATAGGAGCATCGTAATCGTAACTTGTCATATCCGGTTGAATGTCTCGCTTCTTATCATAGTTGGCACCCGATGTAAAACCGAAGTTTGTTCCGCCGTGCACCATATAATAATTGAATGAGACATCGTTTTTCAAGAAATTCTCGGTCTCCTTTGCGATATCAGAAGCAGAAATTTGCGGGAATGGTTCAGCCCAATGCATCAACCATCCGGGATAGAACTCGGCAACCATATACGGGCCCTTGCCGTCGTGATACTCATTGACCACCTTCTTCAAATTCTCCACATCCGACTCTCCATTAGCCGTGGGCAATGCTCCCGGAGTCGAACCTCCTTCAAACAACCAACTACCATCGGAAGTGAACAAAGGGACATCGAATCCGGCATCTGCCAATTGTTTCTTGATTTTAGCATTATACGAGCGATGTTCTTCCAATGGAATATCTTTTCGCTGAGCCACATACGAACCAAATTCATTTTCGCACTGCACCATAATGATCGGACCGCCCTTTGTACATTGAAGAGAACCAACCTCTTGGTACAGACGTTCGATATAAGCTTTGGTACATTTCAGGAACTGTTCGTTGTCGCGACGGATTTCCATACCCTCGATATTCTGCAACCACCAAGGATAGCCACCAAACTCCCATTCTGCACAAACGTAAGGACCAGGGCGAAGGATCACCATCATACCCTCTTCTCCTGCTATGCGAATGTATTCCGCCAAGTTCTTGTCACCCTCGAAATCCCACTTGCCCGGTTCTGTTTCGTGGAGGTTCCAAAACACATAAGTAGCCACCGTATTCAGTCCCATTCCTTTCATCATCTGCAAGCGATGGCGCCAATATTCGTGCGGAATGCGTGCATAGTGCATCTCTCCCGAAAGGATACGTGTCACCTCGCCATTGCGGTAAAAATTACCGTCCTTTATCTCGAATGTTGTTTTCTTGGGGGCTGCATATGTTGCCAACGGCAATGTGCCTAACAACAAGAGGCCCAATAATAACTTTTTCAGCATGTAATTTAATTAGTATTATATGATTAATGATTTATCTTGTTTTGTCAACGAATGAGTTGTCTGCACAAATATAATAAAATGTTTTGATTTTTTCCAATATCTCAAGTCGATCTAAAAGACAGGTAATGAACTCTATCACAGTCTTTCAGTAGCCAATTACAGTTTATTGCGGAGAAAACTGCAGTTTGTTCGGGAACAAACTATAGTTTTCCACCGAACAAACTTTTCAAAACATAGCAATTAATGGCAGAAAGCTCCGCTGCTATCTTCCACTACAACCCCAACAAATTTTTCAACCACGGAAGAATATACTCCGATTTGAAGTAGTGGTTCTTCGGTTGTACGTTTGTCAACTGAAAAAAGGTATCCAAATCCAATCCCTCCGGAAGCTCTTTTATATCCTTTCGCTTGGATGGATCCTGCAATTCCTTGTAATGATAATAGGTGAAATTTTGCGGATAGCCTGACAACTCATAAGCCTTGGCCACCATCTGCAAGTCACGATCCAAACCGCCCTCCGTACAGATGACCGGACGCGGTGCCAATGAAGCCACCATATCCGGAAAGTCAAAATTGCAAAGAAACTCCGGAATCAGATGTGAAATATCGTTGGGCCAGCCGCGCAAGCCGTTTTCATTCGGCATCGTCAGCACGAAATCACGCTCACGCGTACGACACAAGAAATCATTATAGACAAACGCATAGATCGATTCATCCAAAGCACCCAACGCCATCAACGGCTCTGTTCCGAAAGAGAAACCGCTGACAATCAGACGATCTTTCCGCATCAGCGGCTGTTCCTTCATCCAGTTCAAAATATGCTGGTCAGTATAGGAAGCATAGCCCAAGTAACTCCAGCCAATCTCCACGAGCGCACGGGCAAAGTTCTTGAAATCGTAAGAGAACGAACCTGCTTTTACCTCCAAATCGGCCAACTCTCCACTGCCCGGATTGTCGACAGCCACAGCAATAATGCCCATTTTCACATATTTGTAAGCCATTGCATTCTTGCTTTCTGTCGTAGGTTTGTCCGGACGATAGAGTTGAGGCTCGCCCGCCAACTCCTCTTTTGTTCCACCCCATCCGGGGATACATAAAGCAGCCGGAAGAGGTTTCTTGGCATCTGCCCCGTCAGGAATCAACACCAAGTAGGGAACTACGCAATCGGGCAGGGGATAGGACTCCCATTTCTCGACCCGATAGCCATCGCGCTGCGTTGTACTGACCCGAACCGGCTGAGGAAGATTTTGTAAAATAGGGTGCTTCATGAGTTGCCGCATGCAAGCCCGTGCATTTTCTCGCCATATAGGGAAATCCTCTTTCTGCATAGAGGTGCGAAAAGCCAGGGCCGGCTCTTTCTGCTTCATCAACTGATTTGCCACAGCCCGCGAACTGAGATAACGTCCGTCGCTACGATCCGTTTTAAACGTTGCATTCTCGGCCGGAACAAAATCTTTGTTTTGAGCCCACAACGGCAAAGCCATCAGCGACAACACGAATAGAATAAATTTTTTCATCGGATTCATTATAGATTATGTTGAAACATCCAGCCCAAAAAGTCAGGCTCGGCAAAAGCATTGTCCCAACTGTTGTGCTTAACACCCGGATAAAACTTACAGCGTACATCCGCATTGATTTTCTTCAATGTCTCGTAAGCTTCGTGCGACCACTTCGGATTCACCACATCATCGTCCTCGCCATGATAAATTGAAAAGCCTGTCTTCCCTCTGAAGGCGGACAAACGCTGATGGTTCGCTCCGCCGCAAATAGGAGTGGCTGCCGCAAAGAAATTCGGATAGCGGAGAACGGCATCGAATGTTCCCATCCCCCCCATCGACAAACCAGTAATATAAATGCGTTTCGTATCGACTATTCCTTTGGCAATATAGCTGTCTAACAGTTGCTTGATTGCTTTCATGGCCGGTGTAGCCTGTGGCGAAGCAGGGAAAAGACGAACACCATTATTTTGGCTTGGGTGAACATATTCCGACCATTTCTCGCCTTCCGGACATTGGGGAGCAATAATAATGGCCGGATACTTGGCCTGGTTCTCATACGAAGCCAACATATCGCCGCCGTGTACCAGTTGTGCTTCATTGTCGTTGCCCCGTTCGCCCGATCCATGCAAGAACAGAATAACAGGATAACTCTTCTCCGAAGAATAATTCAGCGGATACAATATTCTGTAGTTCAGCTTATAGCCATTGTCGGTTGTGAATTGTTTTTTCAAAAAACTGGCTTTGTCGCCAGCATACATGCTGAAGGAGACCAGCATACAAAGGAGCCATATCGCTCCTTTTGAGAAATGTGTTTTCATCCGCTTAGAATTTTATAAATTATATGTAGGAACAAATGTACTAAATAAAATAGATTTAAACCACCCACTTCCCGACCGATAAAATTAAAAATTACGCATTTATACACACAACTCGTTTACTTTCAACAACATCAACTGATCTTCATACAAAAACAAAAGTTGTTTTTCGACGGCCGCTCTTCTCTGCTATACTCTCTTCGGACAGGAAAAGCAACCATCTTTTGCTGAAAATCAAATTATATGGTTGCATTTTCTAAATAGATGTTATGGATTTCATACTTTTTTTGTATGTTTGTAGCTTGTAAGATTGGTTCAAAATGAAAGAAGAATTGGTCAAATTGATAGATGTAAAAGAGATCGTTCGTCAAAAAGTACCGGAAATTGCTCCCAAAATCCCCAACTTTTTGACGGATTACCTGACTCGTCTCATCCATCAAGACGAATTGAACGACATCCTAAGCCGATATCGGGAGAAAGATGGCATCGATTTCATGAATGCACTGATAGCCTATTTCGATCTGACCATTCAGCAGCATGGCGAATTGCCAAGCAACGGACGATACATCTTCTCCTCCAACCATCCGCTGGGCGGTATGGACGGCATCTGCCTCTCTTCAATAGTAGGCAACCATTACAATGGAAAAGTTCGCTATTTAGTCAACGATTTGCTGCTCCATATTCAAAACTTGAAATCAATCTTCGTCCCAATCAACAAACATGGTGCACAGAACAAGGAGAATGTACAACTCATAGAAACTGCATATGCTTCCGACAATCAAATCATCACCTTTCCGGCCGGACTTTGCTCACGCAAAATAAAAGGGGAAATCGTGGATTTGGAATGGAAAAAATCATTCATCCAAAAAGCGGTTCAATACCAGCGTGACATCATTCCGATCTACTTCAACGGAATGAATTCAGCCCGCTTTTATCGGTTGGCCAACTGGCGAAAGGCTTTGGGTATCCGCATGAACTATGAGATGATTCTTCTTCCCGACGAAATGTTTCGGGCCAAACACCGGTCATTTTCCATTTATATCGGACAGCCTATTCCATGGCAAACGTTCGACAAAAGCCGAACTCCACAACAATGGGCGGAATGGGTCAAACAATTGGTTTACAACTTAAAAGACAGTATACAATGCAAAGCATCATCGAACCCATAGATCGTAATCTGCTGAAGGCAGAGTTGACGAACGACAAATTGCTGCGTCATACCAACAAGTCGCATAATGATATCTACATCATTACGGCACATGACTCGCCACATGTGATGCAAGAGATCGGGCGTCTGCGCGAAATAGCTTTTCGTTATTATGGGGGAGGAACCGGCGAGCCGGTAGATATCGATGAATATGACATCATGCCGAATGCCTACCGCCAACTGATTGTATGGAATCCTGAGAATGAGCAGATTTTGGGAGGATACCGTTTCCTTTGCGGCTCAGATGTACAGTTTGACCAAGAGGGAAAACCCATCTTGGCCACATCGCACCTTTTCAATTTTTCCCAACAGTTTATCGATGAATATCTGCCGTATACCGTTGAATTGGGGCGTTCGTTCGTTACGTTGGAGTTTCAAGCCACTCGCAATGGACGCTCGAAAAGTTTGTTTGTGTTGGATAACCTTTGGGATGGACTCGGAGCACTCTCGGTCATCGATCCGCAGCTGCAATACTATTTTGGCAAGATGACCATGTACAATACATACAACACCGAGGCCCGCAACATGATCCTTTATTTCTTGAAACTGCACTTCGAAGATAAAGACAACTTGGTGACTCCGATATCGCCTCTGCTGACAAATACCGATGAGGAGCAGATGAAAGCACTTTTCCATTACGATAATTTCAAAGACAATTATAAGGTACTGAACACCGAAGTGCGCAAGTTTGGCATCAACGTTCCGCCACTGGTAAACGCTTATATGAGCCTTTCGCCCAAGATGCGGGTGTTCGGTACAGCCATCAATCATGGGTTTGGCGAAGTAGAAGAAACGGGGATTCTTATTAAAATCAATGAGATTCTCGAAGAGAAGAAAAAGCGTCATATCGAGACCTTCTTGAAGGAAGAATGCAAAGGGCCGGAGCTTATCTGCAAACGCCGAAAACCTGAAAAGGTGTTGTAATACAAGTTGTTGTAACATTCAAGAGGGCGTTCAAAAAATATCCGTATTTTGCTTTAAAATCTGCGATGTTT
>CAVKMU010000049.1:0-20976 GCA_963657455.1 bacterium | reverse complement strand
AATATATTGTAAGAAAAGTTCGATAATAAACAAAAAAATCCCGGTGTCTTCCGAATGGGACACCGGGATTTTTCTTTTATATTTGCTCTGTAACAAGCGGGAAATATCCGAATCCCGAAAAAATTTCTCCGCATAAAACTGCAGTTTATTCGGGAGAAAACCGGAGTTTCATGCCGAACAAACTGCACAAAGTTCGGCATTCTTTCCTTCAATGATGCCTTATTAAAACAATATTCATCATAGCCTTGCTATAATTTAACGACCTTCTTCTTTCCGCTTGCACTCTCATTGTGAAAACGATCGACGGCTGTCACCACATAACGGTACTTGTGTTTTCCTTTTTCATAGGGTAGTTTGTAGTAACAATCGCGGGTAGTTGCTACAATATGAGCCGGATTATTCAGATCGATTGGCTCATTGGCCTCAAACTGATAGACCACAAAATAGCAAGCCAGCTCGGGATTGTCTGCACGCTGCTCGGCTTTCCAGCGCAACAGATAGCCATCGGATGTCCACTCGGTTTTCAGCATCTTCACCTCTTTCGGGGCACGGTTGTGCAAATGTGTATAGGCCGGGATCAATGCCGGATACTTATGATAATGCGCCCGAAGACTATCGGCTACTCCTTTGTTGTTCCACAACACCTCGTTAGCCGGCCAAAAGCAGTTCCCTTCGATGTGTGAAAGATGACGTTCATAATACATTTTTTCGGGCAACTGATCCACCTTCATCGTACGTGCAACATCTTGTCCGATATAGAGATGACCTCCGTTTGCATTCTTGTTCCACCACTTCACCAATGTCGTGTAGTCAGCTTTCGGATGACCTATCTCCCAATAAACTTGCGGGATGTTGTAATCTACCCATCCTTGCTTCACCCAATAAAGAATATCGGCATAGAGATCGTCATAATTCTGCAATCCGTTCGTATTGCTTCCCGATCCATCCGGCGTACTTTGCTTGTTTCGGTAAATGCCGAACGGGCTCACACCAAAACGAACCCACGGCTTGTTCAGCAAGATCGTGCGTTTGATCTGCTGAATCAATTTATTGACATTGGCTCTTCTCCAATCGCCTTTCTGATCGTACGAATAGCCTTTGGCCAAACCATATCTCTCAAAACTGCTTTCGTCAGGAAAGAATTCTCCGGCTACCGGATAGGGATAGAAATAGTCGTCCATATGAATGGCGTCGACATCGTAGCGGGTCACGATATCTTTCACGACCTTGCAAATGAATTCTCTCGACTGAGGCAAAGCCGGATCGAAAAAGATTTGCTTGTTGAACGTCACAAACCATTCCGGATGTTTGTAGTAAATATGCGAATCGGCGAAATTGGTATTTCCGCCTGTGCTTACCCGATATGGATTCAACCATGCATGAAACTCCATGTTCCGCTTATGGCATTCCTTGATCAAGAAAGCCATCACATCAAAATTCCCTTGCGGAGCCAAACCTTGCTCACCGGTATAAAAACGACTCCAAGGCTCCAACTCTGAACGATAAAAAGCATCAGCCTCAGGACGAACTTGAAAGATAATCGCATTGATACCACACGTCTGCAAGAAATCCAACTTCTTGATGAAGCTTTTTCGCATCTCAGCCGGTGTCATCGACTTGTATTCACCTTGAAAAGCCGTCTGAATCCATGCACCTCTGAACTCACGTTTGGGGTCTGCGTATGAGGTACCGATAGCTATCTGTTGCCTTGTCTTGCAAGAAGAAAAGCCTAAAAGCAGCAGCAACAACAAGTAGGTAAAATTTAATCTTCTCATATTCAAAAACTATACAAAATCACCCCTGCCACAGCTGCCAAGATAATCATCAATATAGGGTGTACTTTAAATTTATAAGTCAAAACGAAAGCAGCGGCAAAAATAAGAAAGCTCTTGTAATCAATGAAATTCTCTTCATTCATCAACAACAAGGCCGCTGCTGCAATCAATCCTACCGTTGCCGGGCGAAGTCCCAAGAAAGCAGCCTCGACATATCTGTTGTTCTTGAATTTGGCAAAGCTGTATGAAACGAACAGCACCAGTAAAAAAGAGGGCAGACTGACAGCGAATGTCGTCAGACATGAACCCAATATTGCCATAGCAGGAGAGTAACCGGCATTGTGAACGGCAGTGTATCCGATATAGGTCGCACTGTTGATTCCGATGGGGCCGGGGGTCATCTGGGAAATAGCGACGATATCCGTAAATTCCTGCAAGGAGATCCATTTATATTTATCAACGACATCGGCTTGAATCAGGGACAACATAGCATATCCCCCGCCAAACCCCAAAATTCCTATCTTAATGTATACGTATAAAAGTTGTAACCAAATCATCCGATGTTCTTTTTAATTTTTATGCCATATATAATACCTCCGGCAATTGCAGCCAAGATAATCCAAGCCGGAGAGAGACCGCATTTCCAAATCAGTAAGGCAGAAACTACAGGAATAATCATCTGTTTGTACGACAATTTGATGGATTTTGCTGTCGTCAGACAAGGGACTACGATCAAGGCCACCACGGCCGGGCGTAACCCCTTAAAGGCTCTGTCAATCCATACATTGTCACGAACGTGCGTAAAGAACAGGGCGATTGCCAAAATAATCAGGAATGACGGCATGATAGTACCCAATGCACAACATACGGCTCCTTTCTTTTTCAATAACCTATACCCTACAAAGATAGAAATATTCACTGCAAAGATACCCGGCAACGATTGTGTTACGGCAAAGATATCAATAAATTCCTCTTTTGTCAACCAGTTTCGCTCGGTCACTTCCCGTTGAATAAGAGGAAGCATGGCGTACCCTCCGCCAATCGTAAACAGTCCGATTTTAAAAAACGTCCGAAATAATTGCCAATACATTAGTTAGTTAGTATTTGTTCATCATTGGGCTTCTTGATACCCAATATTTGATTGTATCTGTTTTCATCATTTATTACTTTCAATGCTTCTTGATAACTTTGATTCACTTCGTTGATAATCATGAAATAATCCTTCATGTCAAACAAATCGCGTGCGATCAACGCCTTGATTTGAAGCGTGATCAATGGCAATGAGCGTTTATATTCTTCCTCTTTGAAGGCTATGTTATTCTCTTTTGCCAACCGCAACAAGTCATTCAATTGTGATTCTGTCACCTCAAATTTCTCTTTATAAGCATTGATTTTTTTGTATTTCTTTGTCAGTTCCTCCCGGTGTTGATCCAAATAATTCATAGCCACTCTATACACTAACCCCTTCGATACAAGGCTCCTATGGAAATCGCTATAGTAGGTCGTGTCAATGGGGACAAACACATCGGGCATGATTCCACCTCCACCATATACTGTTCGTCCTTCTGCCATCGTCTGATACTTCAACGAATCGGGGAAATGAATGCTGTCTGCACTCATCAATTCGCCACGGTTGTACCGTTCGATCAAATCATGCGCATAGGCTTTTCCGTTCCCTTTTTCATAGGGTTTCTGAATACAACGGCCGGTCGGTGTATAATAACGGGCAACGGTCAAACGAATCATTGAGCCATCCGGCAATGGTAACGGACGTTGTACCAACCCTTTTCCAAATGTTCGGCGACCAATTATCACACCACGGTCCCAGTCTTGAATCGCTCCGGAAAGAATTTCACTGGCACTTGCCGATGATTCATCTACCAATATCACCAAACGGCCGCTCTCGAATGAACCTTGATAGGTAGAGATGGCATCCTGATGTCGTTGTTTATTGCCTTCCGTATAGACGATCAATTTTCCTTTCGACAAGAACTCGTCTGCCAGTTCCGTAGCCGTATTCAAATAACCACCGCCATTTCCTTGAAGATCCAATATCAACTGCTTCATGCCTTTCTTACTCAGTGCTGTCAAAGCCTCCTTGAATTCTTTCATAGAAGAGGCCGCAAAGCGGTTCAATTTGATATACCCCGTCTCCTTATCTGCCATGTAAGCGGCATCAATACTATAGACCGGTATCTTCCCTCGTGTTATTGTGAAGTCCAACAATTCCGATTCGCCTCCACGTTTCACCTTCACCCGGACATCAGTTCCTTTCGGTCCTCTCAATCGTTTCATCACATCGGGCGTGCTCATCTTCACACCTGCAATAAGGGTGTCATTCACTTCTATGATTCGGTCTCCGGCCATTAATCCCACTTTTTCAGATGGTCCACCGGAAATGACTTGAATCACATACACTGTATCGGTCAACATATTGAATTGAATACCGATTCCGCTGAAATTACCCTCCAAAGGCTCAGTCATCTCTTTCGTCTCTTGCGGATTGGTATAAGAAGAATGCGGATCAAGTTTCTCCAACATTCCCACAATGGCATCCTCCACCAATTTGCCCTGATCGGTCGAGTCTACATATAAATTATTGATCGCATACAACGCCAACTGCAACTTGCGTGCCTCCATATCTTTCTGCGCAAAAGCAGAAATCAGCGTAACGCCGGCAATCAATAGGGTTAAAAGCAAACGTCTCATATTGTTTTCTTTTTATATTCCAACTCCATTCCCTTCGGTAAGAACGACGCAATGTCTTTGCCAAAATGCAATAACTCACGTACAACACTCGAGCTGATATGCGCATATTGTGGCTCTGCCAAAAGGAAAACCGTCTCTATTCCTGTCAGTTCTCGGTTGACATCTGCAATTGATTTTTCATATTCGAAATCAATAACCGAACGAATGCCTCGAAGAATAAAGCCGGCTCCGATCCGTTTTGCCAAATCCGTTGTCAACTCCTGGTAAGAAATCACCTCCACCTTAGGCTCGTTCTGATAGAGAGCACGAAGCGCTGCCAGCCGTTTTTCCAAAGGAAAGCTATATTGTTTGTGTTCATTGACACCAATGGCTATGACCAATTTGTCGGCCATCGTCAATCCTCGCTGAACCAATGACTGATGGCCTATCGTAAAAGGATCGAACGAGCCCGGAAACAGAGCAATCCTCTGCCCCTCTTCTTGCTTACCGATTTCTTGCCAACTCTTCATTTTTCTTTCCTTTCAATTAATGATATCTTCTTCAATAACCAGATTGTCAATGATAAAATTCTGCCGTTCCATGGTATTCTTACCCATATAAAACTCCAGCATGTCTTTCACCAAATCCTCTTTCTTGAGCGACACCAAATCCAAACGGATATCCTTTCCGATAAAATGACGGAATTCATCAGGCGATATTTCGCCCAATCCTTTGAATCGAGTAATCTCCGGATTTTTCCCCAACTCACTGATAGCTTTCATCTTTTCCTCTTCGCTATAGCAATAGATGGTCTTCTGCTTGTTGCGAACACGGAACAATGGTGTCTGTAAGATATAGACATGGCGCTGTTTGATCAAGTCAGGAAAGAATTGTAAGAAGAAGGTAATCAGCAACAGACGGATATGCATACCATCCACATCGGCATCGGTGGCAATAATCACCTTGTTGTATCGCAGTCCGTCCAAACCATCTTCGATATTCAATGCAGCTTGCAACAGGTTAAATTCCTCGTTTTCATAGACGATTTTTTTGGTCAATCCGTAACTGTTCAATGGTTTGCCTCGCAAACTGAAGACGGCTTGATAGTTGGGATTTCGGCTCTTTGTAATGGAACCACTCGCCGAATCGCCCTCCGTTATGAAGATGCTGGTCTCTTCACTATTCTCACCTTTGACATCATTCAAGTGCATTCGGCAGTCGCGCAACTTCTTATTGTGGAGATTGGCTTTCTTCGCCCGTTCGCGTGCCAGCTTTGTCACGCCGGCAATAGCCTTGCGTTCTTTCTCTGAATCTTGGATTTTCTTCAACAAAATGTCAGACGTTTCTGCATCTTTATGAAGATAATTATCCAGTTCTTTCTTCAAGAAATCATTGATAAATTTTGAAATCGTAGGCCCATCCGGCCCCAATTCTTTGGAACCTAATTTGGTTTTTGTCTGACTTTCAAATACCGGTTCTTCTACTTTGATGCTGATTGCCGCCACTATTCCCGCACGAATATCCGTATAGTCAAATCCCTTGTTGTAATACTCTTTGATAACACGCCCGACAGCCTCCTTGAATGCAGACAGATGAGTTCCGCCTTGCGTCGTATGTTGCCCATTAACAAATGAGTAATACTCCTCTCCATATTGATTGCAGTGTGTGATAACAACCTCAATATCTTCACCTTTCAGATGGATGATCGGATAGAGGGGCTCTGATGTAAGGTTCTCATTCAACAAATCCACCAATCCGTGACGTGAAAAGTATTTCTTTCCGTTGTAATAGATGGTTAGGCCGGAGTTCAAGAAAACATAATTTTTCAACAAAGGCTCAATATAGTCATCCTTATAATGATAGTCTTTGAAAATCGTATTGTCCGGAATAAATACGACTGACGTGCCATTTGTCTCCTCGGTGGGGAGAATCTCCGACTCTTTAGAGATGATTGCTTTGCTATACTCCACCTCTTTCGATTCGCCATCGCGGTAGCTCGTGATCTTGAAGTAAGTACTCAAGGCATTGACTGCTTTTATACCGACGCCATTCAAGCCGACAGATTTTTTGAAGGCTTTGCTGTCGTATTTGGCACCCGTATTCATTTTACTGGACACATCGACGACTTTTCCCAACGGCACACCTCGACCATGATCTCGTACTGAGACGACCCCATCGGCAATGGATACTTCGATTGTTTTTCCATACCCCATCATGTATTCGTCAATCGAGTTGTCCAACACCTCTTTCAACAATACATAAATTCCATCGTCTGCACTGCTTCCATCGCCAAGCTTTCCGATATACATACCCGGTCGGAGGCGGATATGCTCCATCCAGTCGAGGGTTTTGATATCCTCATCGCTATAAGAAACAGCCTCAGTGTTTGCCATCGTGTTCAGTTCGTCCATGTTAGTTATTTATCAATCAAATCTTTTTAATAAAAGCTCTACGTGTCTTGTGATGTTCACGTTTGAAATAATCCCATTGAGCCTGAACGGCATTATTGCTTTCCAGTTCAGGATTACTCTCTGCATACTCAACGCCAAGACGGTTGTAGACAGGAATCAAATCATTGAACAGTAGCGCATTCACTCCTTTGCTCTGATATTCCGGCAAGACTCCCATCAGGTAAAGATCTACAACCTTCGGTTTCGACTTCAAGGCTTTCAGTAAATGAATCCAACCAAAGGGGAATATATTTCCTTTTGCTTTCTGCATGGCATGCGACAAGTTGGGCAACGAAATACCAAATGCCACCACTTCGTCGTCGGCATCGCGAGTGATGATCGTCACCAAATCGTACTGAAGCATGGGAATATACATATTGATATAGTAATCAATTTGGTGCGGTGTCAGTTTTGAGAAACCATACAACGGCGCATATGCCGCATTCAACGTATTGAACAGTTTATGAGCATACGGCATCACCTCTCTTTTATTCTTGAATTTGCGGATTGTCAAACCATACTTCCGCTTGACAATTTCACCAATCCGCTGATGTTTTTCAGGAATACCCTCACGCGGGACAAAAATCTTGAACTCATGCCAATCCTGATCTTTTATGAATCCCATACGCTCCATATGAACAGGATAGTAGGGATAGTTATATATCGTAGCAATCGTTCCTATCTGATCGAATCCTTCTACCAGCATACCTTCGTGGTCCATATCTGTATATCCCATCGGACCTTGAAGCTCTTCCATGCCTTTTTGTTTGGCCCAATCTTCGACGGCCTTAAACAAGCCATCTACCACCTCTGCATCGTCAATGAAATCAACAAAGCCAAAACGCGCCCGCTTCTGCTTCCAAGTCTCATTACTGATCCGATTGATGATACCTGCAATACGGCCAACGATCTTATCCTCCTTATAAGCCAAGAAGTAGATGGCATCGCACACTTCAAACGCAGGATTCTTTTTCTTGTCATGTGTCATTAACTCCTCTGAAATCAAGCTAGGCACATGATAAGGATTTCCTTTATACAAATCAATTCCGAACTTAACGAATTGTTTAAGTTCTTTCTGGGTTGTTACTTCTTTTATTAGTACACTCATTGATCTTTTTGCTTTGAATGGACAAAATTACGAAAAATTACGCAAAACGAGATGTATATATCTCAAGAAACTCTCCCCGAAGTCTGCCATACAATTCACCAACTGTTTGAAAAAACATCCCTGTTTTCTATCCAAAACATCCGTATTTTCCTTGAAAAATACGGATGTTCTTCACTAAAATCACTCGTGTTTTTTGTCGCTCCCCGTAAAGCGCTCAAGAAGAATCATTTACAATTCAATCAACTTTTCACATTGCATGTAAATGACTTTACAAAGATACAAAAAGAAGGGGAATCAACCTAATGGTCAATTCCCCTTTTCTTATAATGAAATCTTATGTGTATTAGTCTTGCAATTTTGCTTTCAAGAACTCACGGTTCAAACGAGCGATGTTGCTAACTGACACGTTCTTCGGACATTCCATTTCGCAAGCACGTGTGTTGGTACAGTTACCGAAGCCCAGTTCGTCCATCTTGGCAACCATTGCTTTTGCACGGCGAGCTGCTTCCACGCGGCCTTGAGGCAACAAAGCCAACTGGCTAACCTTTGCAGAAACGAACAACATAGCAGAACCATTCTTACAAGCAGCGGCGCAAGCACCACATCCGATACAAGCTGCTGCGTCCATAGCCAAGTCTGCATTTTCCTTTGGAATTGCGATAGCATTGGCATCAGGTACACCACCGGTATTGACTGAAACGAAACCACCGGCCTGCATAATCTTGTCGTAAGCAGAACGGTCAACCATCAAGTCGCGGATAACAGGGAAACCTGCTGAACGCCACGGTTCGATGGTAATGGTTTCGCCATCTTTGAAGCGGCGCATATACAACTGACAAGTAGTTGCACCTGTTGCTGGTCCGTGAGGGTGTCCGTTTACATACAATGAACACATACCACAGATTCCTTCGCGGCAGTCATGATCAAATACGACAGGGTCTTTACCCTCGTTAACCAGCTGCTCGTTCAAGATATCCAACATTTCAAGGAAAGAAGCTCCTTGATAAATGTTCTTCAACTGGTAGGTTTCGAATTGGCCTTTTTCTTTCGGGCCTTTCTGACGCCATACCTTTAATGTTACATTTATATTTTTATCCATGATAATTCTTTGTTACTGATAATTACTTCTTATAGTTACGAGTCTGAGGAACTACGAATTCATAGTTCAACGGTTCTTTCAGCATAACAGGGTCTTTCTCTTCGCCTTGATACTGCCAGCAAGAAACGTACATGAACTTGTCATCGTGACGCAAAGCTTCTCCTTCTTCAGTCTGATGCTCTACGCGGAAGTGACCACCACATGATTCTGCGCGGTCCAAAGCATCGTGAGCCATCAATGTACCGATTTCGATAAAGTCAGCCAAGCGCAATGCTTTCTCCAATTCAACATTCTGATCGCTGCCTGAACCCGGGATAAAGACGTTGCTCCAGAACTCTTTCTTCAAGTCTTTCAACAAAGCAATAGCCTCTTGCAAACCTTTTTCATCACGAGCCATTCCAATGTGTTCCCACATGATGTGACCCAAACGTTTGTGGATAGAGTCTACTGATTCTTTACCCTTGATGTTCATCAACTTGTTGATACGCTCTTGGATATGCTTCTCGGCAGCTTCGAATTCAGGAAGATCCGTACTGAAGCGCGGCACCTGAATCTGATCTGACAAATAGTTCTGGATCGTATATGGCAATACGAAATAACCATCAGCCAAACCTTGCATCAAGGCAGATGCACCCAAACGGTTAGCTCCGTGATCAGAGAAGTTTGCTTCACCAATAGCGAACAAACCGGGAACGGAAGTCATCAATTCATAGTCAACCCACAGACCACCCATTGAGTAGTGCAATGCAGGATAAATCATCATAGGAGTTTCATACGGATTCTCGTCGGTGATCTCTTCGTACATATCAAACAAGTTACCGTATTTCTGTTTAACTACTTCCTTGCCCAAACGGTTGATAGCGTCAGAGAAATCAAGGAATACAGCCAAACCTGTATTGTTTACGCCATAACCGGCATCGCAACGTTCCTTCGCAGCGCGTGATGCGACGTCACGCGGCACCAAGTTACCGAATGCAGGGTAACGACGTTCCAAATAATAGTCTCGATCTTCTTCAGGAATATCTTTTCCTTTCTTTGTACCGGCTTGCAAAGCCTTTGCATCTTCCAATTTCTTCGGAACCCAAATACGACCATCATTACGCAAAGATTCTGACATCAAAGTCAATTTAGACTGGAAGTCGCCGTGTACAGGAATACAAGTCGGGTGAATCTGAACCATACAAGGGTTAGCAAAATAAGCACCTTTCTTGTAGCACTGCCAAGCAGCCGAACCATTTGATGCCATTGCATTAGTAGACAAGAAGAAGGTATTGACATAACCACCAGTTGCTACAACCACTGCATGGGCAGCGAAACGTTCGATTTTACCGGTCAGCAAGTTTCGGGTGATGATACCACGAGCGCGACCGTCAACCAAAACAACGTCCAACATCTCATGGCGAGTATACATCTTTACTTTGCCTTTACCGATCTGACGGCTCAATGCAGAGTAGGCGCCCAACAACAACTGCTGTCCCGTCTGACCACGGGCATAGAACGTACGGGATACCTGAGCACCACCGAATGAACGGTTGTCCAACAATCCACCATATTCACGAGCGAAAGGTACACCTTGTGCCACACATTGGTCGATGATATTGTTTGATACTTCAGCCAAACGGTAAACATTTGCTTCGCGAGCACGATAGTCACCACCTTTTATTGTATCATAGAACAGACGATAGATTGAGTCGCCATCGTTCTGATAGTTCTTTGCTGCATTGATACCACCCTGTGCAGCAATTGAGTGTGCACGACGAGGAGAGTCCTGAATACAAAAATTCAATACGTTGAATCCCATCTCTGCCAAAGATGCTGCCGCAGAAGCACCGGCCAAACCAGTACCTACTACGATGATATCCAAACGACGCTTGTTAGCGGGGTTCACCAATTTTTGGTGATCTTTATAATTTTTCCACTTGTCAGCCAACGGGCCTTGAGGAATTTTAGAATTTATTTCAGCCATAATGATTTGTTTTCAAATGTCTTTTTAATTACTACCTATCTAAATCACGCGCAGCAGCAAGGACCACCAACTCCGTGCAAATAGAAAATAATTGTAATGATTGCAAATGCACCACAGATGATGGTGGCAACCCATTTAGAGATACATTCCCAACGGCTCAACCATACGTTGTTATTCCAACCCAATGTCTGAATAGCTGACCAGAAACCGTGAGTCAAGTGGAACCACAAAGCAGCAAACCATACCAAGTACAATAATGTATTAACAATGTTGCCCTGGAAGTAGAAATTGATAAATGCAGCGCCATCTGTCGGACTGAACTGACCTTCTATACCAGCCAACTCAGCAAACATCATGTTATACCAGAAATGGGAGAAGTGCAAAACCAAGCCCAAGATAACGATCAGACCCAAAACAAACATGTTCTGAGATGCCCATTCAACGCCTTTCGGACGTGAACTCTGAGCATAACGGTCTTTACCTCGTGCACTACGATTCTGCATCGTCAACATGATGGCATACACAAAGTGAACCACTACACCTGCTGCCAAAACCAATGTACCCAACAAGGCATACCAGTTAGTACCCAGGAGGCCGCACACCATATTGTATGCCTCGCCTGAGAACACTGCTGCCACGTTCATACACAAGTGGAACAGTAAAAACAAAATAAGGAAGAGACCTGATATACTCATTATCAGTTTTCTTCCAATAGAAGAATTAAGTAACCACATAAGATAATAATTTAAGTTATTTAATTGTGTTTATAAATCATCTTGATTTAGACAAAGTATAATGCAAAGGTAGGGTAATTCTATAATTCAAACAAACGATTACTGAAATTTTTCTTTATTTGATTTCCGAAAATATTGCCGCTCATTCATGGGAAATAATTAGACTTTTCCACAAAATGATCGGCAACATTTTCACCTTTGTTCGATTGTCTTCTCCCCTCCTATTCCTACATATCGTCCGGAAGATAGAACTCGAAGTCTGATTCGTGGTCGCACGTCAAGGTACCATCCTTGAACTGTAGCGGAGCCACTTGGATGGATGACCGGCGAAGTTCGTAGGGTGTTACTCCATTCTTGTTCATCGGCGACTCGGAATGAGTTGATCGACCCGGATGGGTGAAATAGAAAATGTAAGCCCTGTTCCGCACAACAGTCACACAAGCATGGGCTCCACTGGGAGTATCTTCGCTCCGTGAGCTGGCTTCAGCCAAGATTACGCCTTGTTTTTCCCACTCGTTCAAATCTTTTGATCGGTAGATGCGCAGACCTTTCCATTCGTCTGTCAACATCCAAAAGTAACCTTTGAAGCGGAAGACGAAGGGACCCTCCTGAGCACCATCATCCAATACCACTTTTGCTGCCGACCAATCTTTCAAATTCTTGCTGTCAGCCATCAGAATATGGGAGTTTGCATTCTCATCCTTGTACCACATTCTCCACAACCCGTTGGGTGTCCGATGAACCGCTGCATCAATAACGGCATCTGATGAAAGTTTTGCCCGGCCTTCATGCTTCCAATCCCACAAGTTACGGCTCACATAATGCTCAATATGCTTGTCTCCTCCCCAATGATTTCTCACTCCTTGGATATACGACACAAACATGTGGTATTCCCCATCATCGAAAATCACTTCGGGGGCCCAGAACGTGTTATGACCCGGTTCGAAATCCAGTTTAAGAGTTCCTCGATACACCCACGTCTGTCCATGGTCGGTTGTCTCTGCCACGCCAATTTGTGTACCATAACAGTAAGCCACATCTGCAGCTTCCGTGTTCGCTCTGCGTTGCGTGTAGAACATCCACCACGATTTGCTTTCTTGATTCCATACCACTGAGGGATCGGCTGCTCCATCTGTTATCGGATCACGGAACAATGGTGCAGGAGCCTTGTGCAAAACTTGACCGATAATTGGCTCAACCCCTCCACCAACCAGCAAGAGAAGTGCCGTTACTATTTGGAATATATTCCGTTTCATTTTTGTTCTGTTTCAAAATCACCACAAACTATACCTTGTGCTGCCCAATTGTCTATCCATTTGTTCAGATTTGAGCGGAAGCGGGTATAATTTTTCTTGTCTTTTTGCGTCCAATCCACCTCGGCATAAGCTGCCAAACGAGGATAAATCTTCAAATTCATGCTCTCGACAGTCGGAATAAACTCGCCCCACATCTGACAACCCGATCCCAACACATGAACCGCCTGTTCAGGTGTCAAATCGTCCAATACAGGATCAAACTCATAGGCTTTTGTCAATGGAATCTCGTCATAGGTATAGTCCAAATAGGTAAAAATATGATAAGAGTTGACAATATCGTACCCTTTGGCGACCGTCTGCCGGATCAATGTCGAATCCCCTTTCCAGAACTGAACAACAGAATTCTTGGCCAATTGCTCATCTCCTTCCGTCTCATCTTCCGGTTGATATTCATGCAGTTTGGCACCGGTGATCTCGTTCCATCCCATCATGCGACGCCCTTTCGATGCCAACCAGTTGGACATTTCATTCGTAAAGTAGATCTGCAAGTCGGACGCTGTCTTCAAATTGTGCTCTTTCATGTATGCTTTCACTTGTGGCGACTCGTTCCATTGATTGTAACGCACCTCATCTCCTCCAATATGTACGACCGGCGACGGGAACAGTGCCAATACTTCTTCCATGACATCTTTCAAAAATCCAACCACTTTCGGATCTGCCACATTATATACATCATAGTGAACTCCAAATTTGCAAGCCACTTTGATAGGCTTTCCACTGGTGCCCAACCAAGGATAGGCAGCAATGGCAGCACTGGCATGGCCCGGCATTTCCACTTCGGGCACGATTTGAATATGACGATCGGCGGCATATTTCACAATTTCCTTGATCTGTTCTTGTGTATAGTAGCCACCATGCGGTTTCCCGTCGAAGACATTACTGCTGAAGTGGTCGATCTCTGTCGAATCACGATAGGCACCCACCTCTGTCAGCTTCGGATATTTCTTGATTTCAATACGCCAACCCTGGTCTTCCGTCAGATGCCAATGGAATACATTCATCTTCAATGAGGCCATTTGGTTCAACATATTCTTCACAACCTCCTCGCCTTTGAAATGACGACCTTCATCAAGCATGAACGCACGCCATCCGAATCGCGGATAATCTACGATAGTCGCCTTCTGCACTTCTACCCGATTGTCATTCTGCCGAATGATTTGGCGAAGTGTCTGAATGCCATAAAACACGCCGGCTGCTGTCGGTCCGGCAATTGTTATCTGTTTGGCGTCAACCGTCAACGTATACCCTTCCTCGTTTCCAATGCCGGCTTCATTGTCAAGCTTCAGTATAATATCTCCGCCCTTCTCTTCACTTGTCAAAGTTGCCCGGATCGAAAAATTCTCAGCCAAGGAGTTTTGCAGTGCCACCGCTTCATTTTGCAGTTCAGATGCAAAAACAATCGTCGGGGTTGTCGGCAACTGATAAGTACCTGACACATAGGTCACCTGAGCGGGTTCAGGTATAATCTGATACTCCTTTATCGGCTTTTGTTGACAAGCGGCCAACGCCAGCAGAGGAATCCATAAAAGGTAATTGATAACTTTCATATCATTTTTTCGCTTTTTATAAATGTAAGGTTCGGGCGACCGGCGGCTCAAAAACAGGAAGGTTTCAATATTCCTCCCTGTACTTGCTCTCCTCCTTGTCGTCCAATATGCTCAGATAACTTCTATAACGCGATTCACTGATGAAATGGTTTTCCACGGCATTCAATACCGCACACCCCGGTTCGTGACGATGTGTACAATTGTTGAAGCGGCAATCGGCAGAAATCCTGAAGATTTCCGGAAAATAGTGAGAGATTTCCGCCACCTCCATGTCGATCGTTCCAAATCCTTTGATCCCCGGGGTATCGATCAGATAACCGCCATCGGGTAACGGCACCATTTCTGAAAAGGTCGTCGTATGCATACCCTTGTTGTGATACTCGGATATGTCGCCCGTGCGAAGTGCTATTCCGGGTATTAACTTATTGATCAGTGTCGATTTTCCCACGCCCGAGTGGCCGGACAAGAGCGTAATCTTCCCCTTCAGTTCGGCCCGAAGATCGTCCAATCCTTCTCCGGTTTGGGCACAAAGTTTTGCACAAGGATATCCAATTGTGGTATACAATTGGATCAATCCTTGCAAATAGGCTTTATCATCGTCATCATAACGGTCTATTTTGTTGAAAACCAACTTGACAGGGACACGGTAAGCTTCCGCTGTAGCCAAGAAACGGTCGATAAAGATCGTGGTGGTAGTCGGGTAATTGACTGTTACAATCAGCAGGGCAAGATCCACGTTGGCGGCAATGATATGCGCCTGTTTCGACAAGTTCGAGGCTCGTCGGATGATGTAGTTCTTGCGCTCTTCGATAGCCTTGATGAAAGCCGTTCCCTCTCGATTCACATCGATCTCCACCCGGTCGCCAACTGCCACCGGATTGGTTGTCCGTATACCCTTGAGCCTGAAGTTTCCTTTGATCTTGCTTTCGATTTCACTCCCCTCATCGGTTCGGACGGTATACCAACTGCCTGTATTCTTGACTACTAATCCCTTCATCAGACTGTCATGATTTCTTTTTCCTTCGCAGCATAGAGTTCGTCCACTTTCTTGATATATTTATCGTGAACTTTCTGCGCTTCTGCTTCGGCATCTTTCTCAACGTCCTCAGGAACGCCGTCTGTTTTGACACTCTTCTTCAAGGCATCGATAGCTTCGCGGCGAGCGTTACGGATACTGATCTTCGCTGTTTCAGCCTCTTGTTTTGACTGTTTGGCCAAGTTGCGACGGCGCTCTTCTGTCAATGGAGGGATACCCAAACGGATCACTTCACCATTGTTCTCCGGCGTGATACCAACCTCTGAATTCAAGATGGCTTTTTCGATCTCTTTGATCAGGCTCTTCTCCCACGGAGTGATCACGATTGTCTTTGCATCGGGTGTATTGATAGAAGCCACATTGCTCAACGGAGCCATGCTGCCGTAATATGAAACACGAACACCATCCAAGATTTTCGGATTAGCCTTACCTGCGCGGATACGCGCCAGCTGATCATCTAAATAGAGCAGGGCTGCTTCCATTTTTTCTTCAGCACTCTTTACAATTTTTTTTGGATCTACCATATAATTTATATTTGTTCGACATTAATAATAGACAAAGATACAATAATTAATTGCAGATAAAAAATAGCTTTTTGCCGGAAGCCTATTTTAATTTTTCCGAAATCAATTCAAACGCTCCTTAAATTCAATTATGAACATACGTACCGATATTCTCACCCGCCATGACTCTTTTCAGATTGCCGTTCGTGTCCATGTCGAACACGATGATCGGTAGATTGTTCTCTTTACACATGGTCGTAGCGGTCAGATCCATCACTTTCAATCCGCGAGTATAGATCTCGTCGTATGTAATCTCTGCAAACTTCGTTGCCGTCGGATCCTTTTCAGGGTCGGCTGTATATATACCATCCACACGCGTTCCCTTCAACATGACGTCTGCTTCTATCTCAATGCCGCGCAAAGACGAGCCGGTGTCTGTCGTAAAGAAGGGATTGCCTGTGCCGGCCGACAGGATCACCACATAGCCTTGCTCAAGCAATTCGATAGCGCGCCACTTGTTGTAGAACTCACCGATCGGCTCCATACGAATAGCCGTCAACACCTTTGCCTTCACACCGATGGCTGTCAAAGCCGAACTCAATGCCAAACTATTGATCACGGTAGCCAACATTCCCATCTGATCACCCTTTACGCGGTCGAAGCCTTTCGAAGCTCCGCTCAATCCACGAAAGATATTTCCGCCACCAATCACGATACCGATCTGCACACCCATCTCGCTCACTTCCTTGATTTGAGCCGCATATTCGTTCAAACGAACTTCATCTATTCCATACTGCTTGCTGCCCATGAGTGATTCGCCACTCAACTTCAGCAAGATTCGATTATACTTTGCCATTCTTTTCTCTTTTTTGAGTTATTAGACAAAAATACAATTTTTATCGCATCTCCCGACCATTTGACTGATAATTTCCGAGCAATGCAAAAATAATATCCCTGTTCTGAAAAATTTTCTCCCGAGTAAACTCGAGTTCATTCGGCATAAAACTGCAGTTCACTCACGAGAAAATTTTTCAAAGCTCTCAATAATTAAATACGCCGCCGCCCACAAATTCGCGCAACAATGACGTCCTTGGCAAGTCATCTTTCGACATTGTTTTGAAATAGTGCAGGAAACGCAACAAACGATAGGCATCAACGTGAGCGGGAGACGACTCCGGTACGTTGGCCAATAACGATTCGGCAGACGAGCGCAAGGCGGCCAGTTCATAGATCATGGCACTGTTGAACATCGCGTCTGCATTCTCTTGATAAGGAAAGACCCACTTCTCTTCACCTCTTCGCACACTGGGCCAACGCAAGATGGTATCCACGGCCGAACTGCCACGGAATTGATGGTCGCGAATGATGCGACGCAACAAGCGGTTGTCAGTCGTCGGGATGCGGTTATGATTATCCAATGAGATGGAAGTCAGGGCAGAAACATAAACACGGTATTTCAATTTCTCGTCAATAACTTCCGTCAATATAGGGTTCAACCCATGAATGCCTTCCATCACAATGATCGAATTACTCTCCAACTTCAGTTTGTTTCCACGATACATCCGGTGGCCGCTTGCAAAATCGTATGTAGGAAGTTCTATTTCTTCGCCGTTGAGCAACTGTTTCAGATCGTTATTGAAATAGGGCAGGTCGAGAGCATAGAGCGATTCATAATCGTACTCGCCCGACTCATCTCGTGGGGTATCTTCTCGGTTCACAAAATAGTCGTCGAGCGAGATGCCGACAGGACGTAATTTGTTGGTAGCCAATTGCACCTGCAATCGTTTGCATGTCGTTGTCTTTCCCGACGAAGAGGGGCCGGCAATCAAGACCACGCGCAATCCATCCTCGCGATAACGCCGAGCAATATCGTTGGCAATCTTCGCAATTTGTTTCTCCTGCATCGCTTCCGATACCAAGACAATTTCCTTGGCATGGCCGTTTTGCAAAGCGATATTCAAGTCGCCTACGTTATTCATACCCAAAGCCTCTTGCAATTGCAGATATTCTTTATAGACCTTATACATCTTGTCTTGCTTCACAAACGGATAAAGATGTTCGGGATGTTTCGGATCGGGCACACGCAACACGGCTCCGTCTTGATACAACTCCAAGCCGTAGCTCGTGATGTAGCCCGTGGAGGGCACCAAGCTTCCATAGAAATAGTTGACAAAGCCATCTAAGTCATAATATGAAGTATAGAGTTGGCCACAACTTTCGACAAGATCGGCACGGTCGTCCATGCCACGTTCCCTAAAAACAGCGCATGCCTCTTTCGTCCGGCAAGAATGGTAGTGAAACGGAAGGTCAGCAGCAATAATTTCATCCATCCGATTGCGGATCCTTTCCAACACCTCTTCGTCCAACGGTTTTCCGTTTTTGATTGTACAAAAGTAACCCTTCGCGATAGAATGTTCCAAGCGGAAAGTGGCTTTCGGATAGACATCATACATAGCCTTTGACAAGATAAAACCCAGCGAACGAACATAGGTCCGCATACCGGAAGGATTGGTAATATCTACAAAATCTATATCTTTCGGCATCCAACAACGATAGGTCAAATCTTCCGTCTGGTTGTTTACCTGCACATTCATCGGACGTAACTTCAGTGGTTCTCCGACGATTTTGTAGATTTCCAGCATAGAAGAGCCAACGGGCACCTCGTAATGCTTATTCGTATTTTTGCAATAAATAGAAATTGTTTCGTTCATAATTATTCATCGCTTTTTTATAAATTTGCAGCACTAAAGATAGAAATAATAAATCGGATAATCAATCCACTTAAACTTAATTTAGATGGACTATTCTTTTTTTGACCTTCTCCGTCTAATAGGATCACTGGCACTGTTCCTATACGGCATGAAAATCATGAGCGAAGGGTTACAGAAGTTTGCCGGAGACCGCCTACGCCGGATTCTAACCGCCATGACTACTAACCGAGTCACCGGAGTACTCACAGGTGTACTTATCACCGCTCTCATCCAATCCTCGTCTGCAACCACCGTTATGGTAGTCAGTTTCGTAAACGCCGGACTGCTTACACTGACACAATCCATCGGGGTGATCATGGGAGCCAACATCGGTACCACCGTAACAGCTTGGATCATCTCCACCTTAGGCTTCAAAGTTGATATCTCCGCCTTCGCACTTCCTCTCCTGGCATTCGCCATTCCACTCTTCTTCTCCAGTAAAAGTTCTCGCAAATCCGTCGGCGAATTCATCTTCGGTTTCTCATTCCTCTTCATGGGATTGGAAGGGTTGAAAGCAAATGCGCCTGACTTGAGCGCAAACCCTGACATGCTGGCTTTCGTTCAGAACTATACCGATATGGGATTTTTCTCGATCATCCTGTTCCTTTTTATCGGAGCCATTCTGACAATGATCGTACAAGCATCGGCCGCGACCATGGCTATCACCTTGATCATGTGCGCCAACGGATGGATTGATTATCACCTTGGCGTGGCCTTGGTATTAGGAGAGAACATCGGTACGACCATCACCGCCAACTTGGCCGCCCTCACCGGCAACACGCAAGCACGAAGAGCTGCATTTGCCCATTTCATGTTCAATATCTTTGGTGTGTGCTGGGTTCTGATTCTCTTCTATCCGTTTACCGACGCCATCGCCTGGTTCGTAACCAACGTTATGAAGATTGCAGATCCTGCCGTAGCAGTTTCCTTCAAATTGGCTGCCTTCCACACGGCATTCAATATCAGTAATACATTTATTATGATATGGTTTGTCCATCTCATCGAGAAAACTGTCTGCGCTTGCATCAAGCCGAAACAAGATGATGAAGAGTACCGACTCCGCTACATCGCGGGAGGATTGTTGTCAACTGCCGAACTCTCTATCTTGCAAGCCCAGAAAGAGATCACACTTTTTGCCGAACGGACAGCGAAAATGTTCAACATGGTCAACGGATTGCTGTATGAAAAGAAAGATGATCTCTTCTTGAAAACGTACAGCCGTATCGAAAAATATGAAAATATCAGCGACCGCATGGAGGTAGAAATCGCCAATTACTTGACATTGGTAGCTGAAGGACGCTTGAGTTCTGAAGGAAAAGAAGAGATCCGTGTCATGCTCCGTGCCGTCAGTGAAATCGAAAGTATTGCCGATTCATGCTACAATCTGGCTCGCTCCATCAAACGCAGAAATGAGTTCAAGAGCGAGTTCACACCCGAACAGAATGCTCACATGAATCAGATGTTCGAACTGGTTACGCAAGCATTGAACCGAATGAACGAAATATTGCACAATCCTGTGATTGAAAAAAGCGACATCACCAAATCCTACAATATAGAAAACGAGATCAACAACTACCGCAATCAGCTGAAAGCTCGCAATATTGAGGATGTCAACAACAAACTCTATCAATATCAAGACGGAGTGTATTATATGGACATGATCAGCGAATGCGAAAAACTTGGCGATTATGTCATCAATGTTGTTCAAGCATTTATTGAAAAGAAGATATAATTTCGTTTTTTTACTATAACAAAAGGCTATGGATAGGAGCACAATATGCTGATATTCATAGCCTTTTCCGTTCAAAACAAAAAGAATTGCTTTTTATAAGCCTCTAACTATTGCAAAAACAAAACTTTTTTTAATTGCGACACTTTCATTTATAGAGAAGTGACGGGCATTGTTGAATCGTCAATAGAGCACCTTCCTTATCGTAAAAATGCAAAGTGGTAATACAAATTATAATCATTAAAACCTCAACAGTATGAAATACCTATACTTTT
>CAVKMU010000048.1:0-23134 GCA_963657455.1 bacterium | reverse complement strand
ACAGGGGTGTTTTTGGAGAAAAATACGGGAGTTTTGAAAGAAAAGCTCCCGAACAATTTTCGAAAAACATCCCTGTTTTTTCCGAAAAATTGCCGTATTACTTTTTGCTAATTTCCCATGCTTTGTTTCGAGGATGGTGTTCTAAGATTTCTTTCCGCAAGAACTCACGGTCGATATGTGTATAGATTTCGGTCGTAGTAATCTTTTCATGGCCCAACATCTCTTGGATGGCCCGCAAATTAGCTCCGCCTTCCAGCAGATGAGTCGCAAACGAATGGCGGAAAGTATGCGGACTGATCGTCTTTTGGATGCCGGCTATTTCCGCTTGTTGCTTGACGATGTAGAACACCATCACGCGCGACAGTTTTCCGCCCCGTCGATTCAAGAAAAGGATATCCTCGGCTCCTCGCTTGACGGTTAGTTCGCCTCGGTATTCCATGTAGTTACGAATCTCATCCAAAGCCACTTGCGAGATTGGAACCAGTCGCTGCTTGGAGCCTTTCCCTTCTACACGAATGAATTCTTCTTCAGGATAGATATCTGAAATTCTGAGAGATATCAACTCTGAAACGCGCAGCCCACAGCTGTATAACACTTCCAGCATGGCGCGGTTTCGCTGCCCCTCCATGGTGGAAACATCGATTGTAGACAGCATGCGGTCGATTTCGTCTACCGATAAAACCTCCGGGAGTTTCATCCCGATCTTGGGCGACTCCAACAATTCTGTGGGATCGCTTTCAATATATTCATCGAGCAACAAAAAACCATAAAACGAGCGGATGCCTGAAATGATGCGGGCTACTGAACGGGGATCGGCGCCGATGTCCCACAATTGGGCAAGAAACTGCTCTAAATTCTCGTAGGTCACCTGCAAGATATCCAATTTTTCGGCTGTTACGAAATCAACGAGTTTCTGTAAATCCCGCAGATAAGCCGCTACCGTATTGGGCGAAAAAGATTTTTCCAACCTCAAATAGGTGACATATCGTCTTAAAAGGGTATTGTCCAAGGATACCTTATCCATATAATCACATTTTCTGTTTTTGTAAAAGCCAAAGAAAGTTCTTATCTTTGCAAGATAGAATAGAAAATCTTTGCAGCAGATGCAAAGGTAATAAACAGCAAATAAAAATGAAGAAGATATTAATCATTAACGGTCCGAATTTGAATCTGCTGGGCAAACGCGAACCCTCAATTTACGGTGATGCTTCTTTTGAAGGTTACCTCACGACATTACGCGAACAATATTCTCAATGTGAAATCGCCTATTATCAAAGCAATATCGAAGGGGAGCTGATAAATAAAATTCATGAAGTAGGGTTCGATTATGATGGTATCATCTTGAATGCCGGTGCCTATACCCATACTTCCATCGCTTTGCATGATGCGATTAAGGCTGTCACGACGCCGGTGGTTGAGGTACATATTTCGAATGTCCAAGCTCGCGAATCGTTCCGTCATGTATCAATGATATCGCCGGCTTGCAAAGGCATCATCATAGGTTTCGGTTTGAACTCTTATCGATTGGCGTTGGAGTCCTTCCTTTTTTAAGCTCCATGGTCAAGATCGTTTGACACATTTTTCGGAATAAACAATTAAAAACAACAGATATATATGCTAAAACATACAAAGATAGTTGCAACCATCTCCGACCAACGTTGCGACGTGGAATTCATCAAGGCTCTTTATGAAGCGGGGATGAACGTTGTCCGCTTGAATACGGCTCATATGACTGAAGAGGGGCTTTCGAAAGTGGTGAACAATGTGCGTGCCGTTAGTCAACGTATTGGTATATTGATGGATACAAAAGGACCGGAAGTAAGAACTACTGTCGCTGTCAATAAAGAACCGATCCCGTTCAAAAGTGGTGACAGGGTGAAAATCTCGGGCGACCCGACGCAAGAAACGAGCCATGATCATATCTATGTCTCCTATCCTCGTTTCGTACACGACCTTTCTGTCGGAAGCGATATCTTGATTGATGACGGTGATTTGGAGTTCAAAGTTGTTGAAAAGAACAATGACTATCTGCTTTGTGAAGCACAGAATGAAGCGACTTTGGGTAATAGAAAGAGTGTCAATGTCCCCGGGGTACGCATTAATTTGCCCTCTCTGACGGAGAAGGATCGGAACAATATCCGTTGGGCTATCGAGCATGATTTGGATTTCATCGCTCATTCGTTTGTTCGCAGCAAGCAAGATGTATTGGATATCCAACATATTTTGGACGAACATTGCAGCCCGATCAAAATCATTGCCAAGATCGAAAATCAGGAAGGCGTTGACAGAATCGACGAAATCCTTGAAGTGGCTTATGGTATCATGATTGCCCGCGGAGACTTGGGCATCGAGGTTCCGGCCGAAAAGATTCCGGGCATCCAACGTGTCTTGATCCGCAAATGTGTAGAGGTCAAGAAGCCGGTTATCGTTGCTACCCAGATGTTGCACTCAATGATTAACAATCCGCGTCCGACCCGCGCAGAAGTGACAGATATCGCCAATGCCATTTACTATAGAACTGACGCTTTAATGCTGAGCGGTGAGACTGCTTACGGTAAATATCCGGTAGAAGCCGTTCAGACTATGACAAAAGTGGCTCGTGAAGCGGAAAAAACCAAACTGGCCGCCAATGATATTCGTGTCCCGATCGAAGGAAACGACATGGATGTTACCTCTTTCTTGGCAAAACAAGCGGTGAAATCGTCAGTCAAACTGCATGTCAAGGCGATTATAACCGATAGTTATACAGGACGTACGGCTCGTTACTTGGCAGCCTTCCGCGGGACATCGACAGTGTTCGCCATCTGTTACAACGAACGTGTCATGCGAATGCTTTCTCTGTCGTATGGCGTGTGGGCTGTTCACCAACCTTGGAACGACAGTCGCCGCAGGTATTTCTATGATGCCTTGACGCAATTGATCAACAGCGGACGAATCACACGCGACGACATGGTGGCATACTTGAGCGGTAGCTTCGGCGAAGGTGGCGGAACCTCGTTTTTGGAGATCAATAACGTAGGTAAAGTGTTGGATTCAAGCAAAGATTATGCGCTTCCAACCTTCCAGGAGGAGAGCAAATAATCATGGAATTTGCCAATCTGACGGATTATATTCTCGCACACTCGGACGAGGAAGGGGCATTGTTGGCAGCCCTTAATCGGGATGCCAACGTCAATTTGTTGCATCCCCGCATGTTGTCAGGCCATCTGCAAGGGCGGATCTTGAAAATGTTTTGCCGAATGATGCGGCCTAAACGGGTGTTGGAGATAGGAACATATACGGCTTATGCGACCTTATGCCTGGCCGAAGGAATTGACCAAGACGAGGAAGCGTTGATTCATACCATTGAAATCAACGACGAAATGGAAGATTTCATTCAAAAATACTTGCAGCAGTCTCCTTTGAAAGATAAGATTCGGCTCCATTTCGGCGATGCAATGGAGATTATTCCGCAGTTGAACGAGACCTTTGATTTGGTGTTTATTGATGCCAACAAGCGGGTTTATTCGGAATATTTCGACTTGGTTTTCCCCTTTGTTCGCCAAGGTGGTCTGATTTTGGCGGACAACACATTGTGGGATGGAAAGGTATTGGATGAGCATATACCGGAAGCCGACAAACAAACGTGGGGCATCTTGCATTTCAATGAAAAGATCAAGAATGACCCCCGTGTAGAAAAAGTTATTTTGCCGTTGCGTGATGGCTTGACCATGATTTGGAAAAAATAAAATTGATATATGGAAAGTACAAGATTAAATAAGATTGGTCGCTTGATTCAGAAAGAATTGAGTGATATTTTTCTGAAGGATGCCAAATCAATGCCAGGAGTATTGGTGTCGGTAAGCGTTGTTCGTGTTAGCTCGGACTTGAGTGTGGCGAAAGCTTATCTTAGCATATTCCCTTCGGATAGAAGCAAAGAACTGTTAGAAGCGATCAGGGCTAATACAAAAGCTATCCGCTACGATTTGGGCCAGCGCGTACATTTGCAGTTGCGCAAGATCCCTGAATTGTCATTCTTTATTGACGATTCATTGGATTATATTGAGCATATTGATGACTTGTTAAAGCAGTAAAGGGACTTTGAACTTTCCGTTTTACATAGCGCGTCGGTATCTGTTCTCGAAAAAATCGCATAATGCGATCAATGTCATCTCGTTGATATCGGTATGTGGTGTGGTTATTGCATCAACTGCACTGGTTTGTGCATTGTCTGTCTACAATGGTTTCAACGATTTGGTATCATCGTTGTTCAGCCATTTCGACCCACAATTGAAAGTGACGGCTAAGTACGGAAAAGTATTTGATCCGAATTGTTCAGAGATAGCCCAAGTGAAAGCTTTGCCGGAGATTGAAACGTATTGTGCAGTTTTGCAAGATAACGCATTGATCAAGTATAAGGATAGGCAAGAAATAGGCGTAATAAAAGGGGTAGACGACAATTTCTCTCACTTGGTTGATCTCGACTCTGTGCTTATTGACGGAGAATTCATCCTCTCTGACGAGGTCACCAATTACGCTACCTTGGGAATTGGATTGGCCTCGCACTTAGGTATCAAGGCGGGTTTTGTCTCACCGATAGAAATTTATGTGCCCAAGCGTGACCAGCAAGTGAACATGGCTAACCCGGCAACCTCCTTCAATTTGGAATATACTTTCATCAGTTCGGTCTTTCGTATTAACCAACAGGTATATGATGATTACTATATGATCATTCCGCTTCAGACGGCTCGTACATTATTGAACTATGAGAATGAAATTTCTGCTTTGGAGCTGAAAATAAAAGCGGAGGTCTCTTTGTCAACTGTCGAAAAGCAAATCAAGCAACTCTTGGGCGATAAATTTGAGGTCAAGAACCGTTTTGAACAACAAGAGGCTTCATTCAAGATGATGCAGATCGAAAAATGGGTGACTTTCCTTATCCTCTGCTTTATTTTGGCGATTGCTTTGTTCAATATTGTCGGATCTCTCTCCATGTTGATGATCGAGAAAAAGGACGATGTCGAGACGCTCCGCAATATGGGTGCAAACGATCGGCAAATTCAACAAATCTTTCTTTTCGAAGGGTGGATGATCTCTGGTTTCGGAGCCTTGTTGGGCATCTTTGTAGGAGTCGTACTTTGTTGGATGCAACAAGAGTTTGGGTTGATCCGATTGGGTGATACTGCCGGAAGCTTCATCATCGATGCTTACCCGGTTCATATATTATTGCTTGATATTCTTACAGTTTTCCTCACAGTCTTGGCAATTGGATTCTTGGCTGCATGGTATCCGGTTCATTATTTGGGGAAGAAATGGTTAAAAAAATGACCAATGTCGAAGAATCGGCATCAGTCATTTTGAACTATTAAGATTTATCGTATTATTTATTAGTTATACTCTTTTCCGTGTTTCAGTTGGGCATCGGCCATGAATTGTTTGATTCGTTGTTCGTCGTCTCTCTTGCAAATCATCAATACATTTCCGCATTCAGCCACAATGCAGTCATCCATTCCTTGTACAATCACTAACCTTTTAGAGTCGTCCATGGCTACTATATTGCCTGTGCTTTCATAGAAGAGAGCCTTTCCGTTTACAATTGTATTGGCATTCTCGTCTTTGTCTGTCGTTTCATAAAGCGAACCCCACGTTCCAAGGTCGGCCCAGCCATAATCTACGCAGAGCATATATACGTTTTCTGCTTTCTCCATGATGGCATAATCAATAGAAATATTGGGGCAATATGGGAAATTCTGTCGGATAAACATTTCCTCTTCAGGTGTATTGAAAATCGGTGCTCCCAATTCGAATCGGGCAGTAATGTCCGGCATATATTTCCGAAAAGCTTTCAAAATAGTATTCACATTCCACAAGAATATACCAGAGTTCCAGAAAAATTCGCCGCTTTCGTAGAAGATCTTCGCCAATTCAATGTCCGGCTTTTCAGTGAATGTTTTCACTTTCGAGAAGCCATTCTCATCAGAGTCGTAGCTTTGAATATAACCATAGCCCGTTTCGGGGCGACTGGGGCGGATGCCCATGGTCAGCAGCACCTCGTTGTCTTGTACAAATTGAAGACCTTTCTTGATATTCTCAATAAACAAATTTTCGTGTACAATCAAGTGATCGCTTGGGGCTACCACAATATTGGCCCGAGGATTGATCGCCTGAATGTGATAAACAGCGTATGCTATACATGGTGCCGTATTACGGCGCGATGGTTCGATCAGCATCTGTTTCTCGGCCAACTGAGGCAATTGTTGCTTTACAAGATCAGAATATTGATCGTTGGAAACGACAAATATATTTTCTTGCGGTACGATTTGAGCAAAACGATCATATGTCATTTGGAGCAATGAACGGCCTGTTCCTAAGATATCGCGGAATTGTTTCGGATAAGATTCGCGGCTGAGCGGCCAAAACCTACTACCTATGCCCCCTGCCATAATTACACAATAATTGTCTGTCATAGTTTTTTGACTTTGAAATATGAATACGCACTACAAATCTAACGAAATAATCTTTTATAATTGTACGGACAATGCAATTATTTTTATTCGCAAGAAGAAAAAATGTCAAGCCGTCCTTTTTTTAAGGATGCGCACCTGTTTTTTGAAACGTGATGAGGGCGAACGTTCCTGTTGCCGGATTTCATGAACGTTTCTGCCGCACAAACTGCGGTTTATATGGCAGAAAACTGGAGTTTTCTCCGCATAAAACTCGAGTTTTGTCGGCATGAAACTGCAGTTTGCTCCCGAGAAAACTTTTTGGAACTCCCGATGGTGTCATGTGATGCTTTCCATGAAATGGGTTCGTTTTATGGTAGTTTTTTCGTGAAAGGGCGATGGCTGTCTCTTTTTCGTGACAGTTTATCTTATTTTCTGTCTTAGGAAATGATAACGAGTCTTTCTTATTCAAGAAAAATGTGTAAGTTTGTAAATTAAAAAGATGGCTACTGTATGTATTTCTATTCAATCATCATTCCGGTTTATAATCGTCCGAACGAAGTGGAAGACTTGCTGAGCAGTTTGACGAAGCAAGAGTTCAAACAGTTTGAGGTGATCATCGTGGAAGACGGCTCCTCGGTTCCATGCCGTGATGTCGTGTCTCGTTATGAAAAAGAGCTTGAAATCCGCTATTTCGTAATCCCTAACGGCGGTCCGAGTGGGGCAAGAAATTATGGAGCGGCGCAAAGCAAAGGCGATTATCTGTTGATATTGGATTCAGATTGTGTCTTGCCTCCGACCTATACGGAGGTGATAGACCGTTATCTGACGGAAGAGCCCTTGGATGCTTTCGGCGGGCCGGATCGTGCGCACGATTCGTTTACGCCGATTCAGAAAGCCATCAGTTATTCAATGACCTCCTTTTTTACGACGGGAGGCATCAGAGGCGGAAAGAAAAAAATGGATCGGTTCTATCCGAGAAGCTTCAATATGGGGATCAGGAAAGAGGTATACGATGCGTTGCATGGCTTCGATACAACAATGCGATATGGCGAAGACGTGGATTTTAGCATGCGAATAGTCAAAGCAGGCTATACGACCCGACTGATTTCTGATGCGTATGTTTATCATAAAAGACGCACCAGTTTTTCGCAATTCTTCCGTCAGGTCGAACATTCAGGTGAGGCTCGAATTGTCCTTTCCGACAAATACCCCGGCTCGTTGAAGCTGGTGCATTGTCTGCCGTCTCTGTTTGTTGTCGGCTCCATCGGCTGTTGTTTACTTGGCCTGTTCGCCCCCCTGTTTTGGGGATTCCTCCTATTATATGTAGTTTTGCTGGGAGTCGATGCCACTTTTAGGAATAAAGGCAACATATATATCGGACTACTGTCTGTTGTGGCTGCATTCACACAATTGTATGGATACGGCATAGGTTTCATCAAACGAAAAATTCAAGAGAAATAAATAATATGACTAAAGATAATACTATGGAACATGTATCGTCAGACTTACGTTATCTTCAACTTCTGTCGCGTAGCTTTCCGACGATAGCTGAGGCCAGTACGGAGATCATCAACTTGGAAGCTATCTTGAACCTTCCGAAGGGTACGGAGCATTTTCTGTCGGATATCCACGGAGAGTCGCAAGCTTTCAGCCACGTGTTGCGTAATGCCTCGGGTGCCATCAAGCGGAAAGTGAACGAGATCTTCAACAATACGATGCGTGATGCCGAGAAAAAAGAGCTCTGTACGTTGATTTACTATCCGGAAGAGAAACTGGTGTTGGTCAAATCGGAAGAGAAAGATATCAACGACTGGTATATGATCACCTTGAATCAGTTGGTGAAGGTGTGTCGAAATGTTTCATCAAAATATACCCGCTCGAAAGTGAGAAAAGCATTGCCGCTCGAGTTTTCCTATATCATTCAGGAGTTGCTGCATGAATCGTTGGCCGAACCGAACAAATCGGCCTACGTCGATCAAATCATCCGCACCATTATCTCGACGGGGCGTGCAGACGATTTTATCATTGCCATCTGTTATGTGATTCAGCGGCTTACCATCGATCAGTTGCATATCATCGGGGATATCTTTGATCGAGGGCCGGGTGCTCATATTATTATGGATACTCTCTGCGATTATCATAATTTGGATATCCAATGGGGCAACCATGATATCTTGTGGATGGGTGCAGCAGCCGGCAACTTGGGCAGCATTGCCAATGTGATACGTATGTCACTCCGCTATGGAAATCTCGGGACATTGGAAGATGGCTATGGAATCAATCTGTTGCCACTGGCGACCTTTGCAATGTATGCTTACGCCGATGACCCCTGTTCGTTATTCATGCCGACACTCAATGCCGAGGAGCATTCATACGATGACAAAACAATCCGGCTTATTGCTCAAATGAACAAGGCTATATCCATTATTCAGTATAAGTTGGAGGGGCAGATCATTCGTCGTCGTCCTGATTTTGAGATGGACGATCGTTTGCTTTTGCATCAGATTGATCTGCAGAACGGCACGGTTACCATCGGCGGAAAATCGTATCAACTGAAAGATACCAACTGGCCAACCTTGGATCCTCAGCATCCGTACGATCTGTCGGCTGAAGAAATGGAGCTGATGACCCGTATCCAACGTTCGTTTGCAGGAAGCGAAAAACTGCGAAAACACATGCAATGCCTTTTCAGAAACGGAAGCTTATACAAGATATCGAATTCAAATTTACTCTTCCATGCCTCCGTTCCGATGAATGCTGACGGAACATTGAAGGAGGTGAACATCAACGGCGAGCTTTTCAAAGGGAAAAAATTGATGGATAAAGTGGATCAATTGATTCGAGCGGCCTACTTTGATCCGGAAAATACGCCCGATAAACTATTCGCGTTGGATTATATATGGTATTTGTGGGGTGGAAAAGATTCTCCTCTTTTCGACAAAAGCAAGATGGCTACCTTCGAACGCTGTTTCATTGCCGACAAAGAAACACATTACGAAGAAAAGGGGGCATATTATACTTTGCGGGAAAACGAGGCGATTTGCGACTATGTGTTGGATGAGTTTGGGGTCGTAGGTGAACATCGTCACATTATTAATGGCCATGTTCCGGTCCGTTCCATCAAAGGAGAAAACCCCATCAAGGCAAACGGCAAATTGTTGGTGATTGACGGTGGCTTCTCGAAGGCATATCATTCGGAAACGGGCATTGCAGGTTACACGCTGGTGTATCACTCGCGTGGTTTCCAATTGGTGCAGCATGAACCGTTCGAATCTACAACAAAAGCGATAGAAGAGGGGTTGGATATCCGTTCGACAACCATTGTTGTGGAGTTGAACTCGCATCGTCAGATGGTAAAAGATACGGACAAAGGCGAACTTCTCCGCCAACAAATTCATGATTTGAGCAATCTGCTGTATGCTTATCGGAATGGTTTGATTCAAGAAAAAGCACGGCGATACGATCGTTAATAAAGTACAATCGTACAGCATTTGGAGGAATTTCTGCATCTATGTTGTTATAAATAATAAATAGAGAAAGGAAGATTGATATGAAAAGGTTTTTTTATTGGGTGGTTGCTTCTCTGTTTATAACAATAGGGACGACCTTTGCACAAGAAAATAGTGCAAGAGAAAAAGCAAATACGGCAAGAGCGGCTGCACAAGTGGCGAAACAACAAGCCAAGAAAGCAGAGAAAGAGGCACGGGAAGCTGAAGAACAGGCTCTTTACGAAGCTGCAAAACGGGCAATCAATGCGCAGGATTTTGTATTGGAAGCTGATCGGGTAGAATTCAAAAGGGGAGAGTTCGTATACGTTACCCCGACTACGAACTTTGTCTCGCTGATCGACGGAAAAGCTACCATTCAGCTGGCTTTTAACGTAGCGCGCAGTGGCCCTAATGGTATTGGAGGCATCACTGTCGAAGGAAATCCGTCGAATATCAAAATGGAAACTGATAAACAAGGTAATTCTACGTTCAGCATGATGGTGCAAGGTGTCGGGGTTTCTGCAACAGTGTCCATTCGATTGACAAACGGAACAGCTAAATGTACGGCGACTGTCTTGCCCAATTTCAATGGCAATCGGATCTCATTTACCGGAACTCTTTATCCAAGCGGTGAGTCGAACGTGTATAAAGGCAGAGCCTTGTAAAGCTTAAAAACAAAAAGAAGGCAAATGGGGTAGTACTATTTGCCTTCTTTTTTATATGATGTTCTGCTATTTATCGAATAACGATCTTGCGGACGGTCTCGCCAATGCGGGCAATATAATAGCCTCGTGGAATGTTAACCGGATATTCGCCGTCTTGTTCCTTAAGTTTTATTTCCTTTACTTTGATACCCACCACGCTATATACTTCAAGAGTGCTTCCAATGGGGGCATTTTGTATGTGGATGAAGTTGTCGTAAGCTGTAATTCTGACAGAATCAGTTTCTGCATAGCTGACAGTCGTCGCAATATGTTTCTCCTGATCCATAGCGGAAGCTATAGACGGAAAGCATAATGCAATCAATAAACAGACTATGTGTACGATCTTCATATTCCGAGCCTTAATTTCGCACAAAAATAAAAAGATTTCGCCAAGGTTGTACCTTTTATTTCATAAATATTTGTAATATGAATAGATTTTCTTTATCTTTGGCTAATAATCAATCGAACATGAATTTCTATACAGCAATCTCTTTTTCAAAGCCGGCCTTTCAATTCTCTTATTCGGATGCGACAATGCTCTTGGGATCCTGTTTTGTAGAAAACATGGGGAGCCGAATGGAACGGTATAAGTTCAAGATGGATGTGAATCCATTCGGCACACTTTATAATCCATTCTCCATTGCCTCTTCGCTTGATCGGTTGCTTGCCCCAAAAGAGTATGGGGCTGAAGATCTATTCATGATCGATGGTATTTATCATAGTTTCGACCATCATAGTCGTTTTTCGGCTACAACGGCTGACGGAACTTTGGCTCTGATCAACCAACGACTGCATGAATCGGCCCATTTTCTGGCCCAATGCAATAGGTTGATCATCACATTTGGCACAGCATGGGTCTATCGTTTGAGCGAAACAGGCGAGGTCGTAGCCAATTGCCATAAGCGACCGGAGAGAGAGTTCATCAGAGAACGGTTGAGCCCTGATCAAATCATAGCCATTTGGACGACATTGATTGAAAAACTTGTGAAGAAAAATCCTGATATTCGTCTCCTGTTTACAGTCAGCCCAATACGGCATTGGAAAGACGGGGCACATGGAAATCAATTGAGCAAGGCCACGCTTTTGTTGGCGATTGATGAACTTTGTCGACTTTTCCCTAAGCATTGCGACTATTTCCCGGCTTATGAATTGCTATTGGACGAATTGAGAGATTATAGATTCTATGCAGATGATATGATTCATCCGTCAGAGATGGCTGTCAACTACATATGGAATCAATTTGTTGAACATCGGATTTCCTCACAAAGCAGGGAGGCTATGAAGATTTGTGAAGAGATTCAAAAGGCTGTCGAACACCGCCCTTTTAATCCAAATAGCGAGGCTTATCAACAATTCATATTTCAAACTTTGTTAAAGATGAACCGACTTAACGATAAATTTCCGTACTTTGACTTTTCGAAGGAGAAAGAATATCTAAATTCTAAATTAAAGTAAGAAAATGGAGTACGCAATTTCAAAGGTTGCCCAAATTATTGGTGCGAAAACCAACACGTTGCATGAAAGTACGATTAGTATATTACTGACTGACAGCCGGCATCTTTCATTTCCGGAGTCAAGTCTGTTTTTTGCTTTGAAAACGAAAACGAACGATGGTCATCGGTACATCGCCGATTTATATAAGTGGCGTGTCCGTAATTTCGTCGTCAGCAAAATATTACCTGAATTCGAAGAGATGCCGGAAGCTAATTTCCTTTTGGTGAAGGATGTGTTACGAGCTTTGCAAAAGCTGGCCACCTATCACCGCAAACAGTTCCAGATTCCTGTTATTGGTATAACTGGTAGCAATGGAAAGACGGTAGTCAAAGAGTTTTTATACCAATTGCTCCACAACGAGTTCAACATCGTTCGCTCTCCCCGTAGTTATAATTCTCAAATTGGCGTTCCATTGTCCGTATGGGAGATGAATGAAAGCAATACATTAGGTATCTTCGAAGCCGGCATTTCTCAGCCGGATGAAATGGAATACCTTCAGCCGATTATTGCCCCGACGATCGGTGTTCTGACAAGTATCGGCGAAGCACATCAAGAGAATTTCCTTTCGATGAATCAGAAATGCCAAGAGAAGTTGCAACTCTTTACAGACTGCGAGGCGATTATCTACGATGGAGACAATGCTTTTTTATCGAATGCTATCGAGACGGCTTGCCTCTCTCATAAAGCTATTGCTTGGAGTCGGACAGATACTGAGGCTCCACTTTTTATCGAATCAATCGAAAAACGGGCAAATGATACGGTGATTCATTGTACTTTGTTGGGATTGGATCAAACATATACGATACCGTTTACGGATGATGCTTCTATCGAAAATGTCATCCATTGCTTGGCCGTTATGCTTTATTTGAAGCCGACCAGTGCAAAAGATGTGGAAAAATTCGCTCATTTAGAGCCGGTCGAGATGCGATTGGACGTTAAGGAAGGAATAAACAATTGCTTATTGATCAACGATACCTATAATTCAGACATCAACTCTTTGGATATTGCTTTGGATTTCCAGCAGAGCCGCAAGGTGGGGAAAGATCTGAAATCGACACTGATCCTTTCAGATATTTTACAGACGGGCACACTGCCGAAATCACTTTACAAGAAGGTAGCAGATTTGGTTGAGCGGAAAAAGATCAACCGTTTGATAGGTATTGGTCGCGACTTGAAAGAGTATCAGTCTGTTTTTGGTGAAAACATTGAAAAAGAGTTTTATCTCACGACTGACGAGTTTATAGCTTCTCCATCTATCCACTCGTTTCAAAACGAATTGGTCCTGCTCAAAGGTTCGCGGCGTTTCCATTTTGAGCGTATCTCGGAACTGTTGGAAAAGAAAGTCCATGAGACGATTTTGGAAGTAAACCTCTCGGCAATTGTTCATAACTTCAACTTCTACCGTTCGAAACTGAAGCCCGAAACGAAAATGGTGTGCATGGTGAAAGCCTTCGGATATGGGAGCGGATCCTACGAATTAGCCAAGACTTTACAAGAACACCATTGTGATTACTTGGCGGTGGCGGTAGCAGACGAAGGCGCAGCTTTGCGAAAAGAGGGCATTACGATTCCGATCATTGTTATGAATCCCGAGTTCAGCAGTTTCAATACACTGTTTGAAAACAACCTTGAGCCGGAAGTATATAGTTTCCGATTGCTGGATGCTTTGATTCATGAAACAGAACGTCGTGGTATTATCAACTATCCGGTTCATATAAAGATCGATACCGGCATGCACAGGCTCGGTTTTCAACCCTATGAAGTGGAAGATGTTAGCGAACATCTTAAATCACAAAGCGGGGTAAAAGCTCGCTCAATTTTCTCTCACTTGGCAGGTAGCGATTCATATGTGTTTGATGATTTTACCCATGAGCAGTTGAACAAGTTCCGGCAAGCCGCTTCTTCCTTGGAAGAAAAGTTGGGACATAAAGTTATAAAGCACATCTTAAATACGGCAGGAATTGAGCGTTTTGCAGAATATCAGATGGATATGGTTCGTTTAGGCATCGGCTTGTATGGGGTCAGTGCATCAGGATGCAAAGGATTGCAGACGATCAGTACATTAAAAACGACTATCCTTCAGATCCAGCAAGTGCCGGCAGGCGATTCCATCGGTTACAGCAGAAGAAGTTATGCTGAGCGCGATTCTCGCATAGCCATTATTCCGATCGGTTATGCTGACGGCTTGGACAGACATTTTAGCAATGGTCATGGCGAGGTTGTCATCCGAGGAAAACGTTGTCCGATCATCGGAAATATTTGTATGGATGCTTGCATGATTGATGTTACTGACACCGATGCTCAGGAAGGTGACACAGCGATCGTTTTCGGGAAGGAGTTGCCGGTGTCAGAGTTGTCCGATAAATTGAAAACCATTCCGTATGAAATTCTGACATCTGTCTCACCGCGTGTGAAACGTGTCTATTATACGGAATAAAGGATTGATGGTATTTCTCCGAGTTTATCCCTAAAGAAATAAAAAAGGCTACCGAACAATCGGTAGCCTTTTTATATATTCTTTTTGTTTTTGTCTCAGATTCTTGTGGAATTGTCTCAATATCAGAATTATTGATTCATGTGGTTGGCCTCGAAATAGTCGTATACTACCTTTGAAACTTGGGCGATGATTTTGGCATTGTCTTCATCTGTCTCTTGAGAGTTCATGACAAATACGGCGATCGTGTAGTATTGTCCGTTCGGAAGCACCACGAATCCCATATCATTGTCGGCCATTTTAAATCCAAACTCATTGCGCCCCGATTCGCCGGCCTTATGAGCTAACAATACATTCTTCGGCAGACCGGCTTTCAGTTTGTTCGCACCGCCGCGAGAATCGGTCATCGCGCGTTCCAAGAAAAGGACTTCCTGTTTATTGAACATTTGGTTTTGCAAAAATGTTTCGAGAAGCAGTACGGCAGCAGAAGGTTTCGTCCAATTCAACAGACAATTATCATCTGATTCTTTCATCTCTGCTTCAGTTTGCGTGATCGAGAAATCAGTAATGCCTAAATCTCGCACATATTGGTCGGTTACTTGTGGCCCTCCAATATATTTATAAAGGATGTCGGCCGCACAATTGTCGCTTTCTATCAATGTGTATTTCATCATATCGCCAACCGTGATTTCGAAAAATCCATTCGGATTGGCATCGCGCATCGGGCTGTACAGGTTCTCTTGCATATCGCTCTTCTTTACCAGAATTTCTGTAGCCAGGTTGGCATTAATTTTATGCAGATGATCAATTACGGACATGGCTTGGTGGACTTTGTAGGTGTCCATCATTGGATAGCGATACATATTATTAACCGTAACCAATTCTGAACCATTGAACACAACGGCTACGCCGACAGTAGCGGAACGGCCTGAGATCACTTCTCGCAAGAGGTCGCCCAATGCTTGCTGGGCCTTGACGCCTTGCACAATCAGAACAAGAGCTATTACTGTAAATACTCGAAAGATAGCACGTTTCATACGCTTTTTAAGTGTTTGTGATCCTATAAATGAAAGATTATAAAAATAAAACTCCCCGCAAACCGTCGTTCACAAGGAGTTCAAGAGTGTGCGGCTGAAGGGACTCGAACCCCCACGCCGTGAAGCATCAGATCCTAAGTCTGACGTGGCTACCAATTACACCACAGCCGCAGTGAATCGATGCAAAGGTAATACTATTTATTATATTTGCAAATTATTCAGGCGGAAAATCGTTCGATCCTCGGTAGCTCTGCAGCAATAATTCGATGGATTTGAAAAATTTTCTCGGCATGAAACTGCAGTTTCATGCCGAACAAACTCCAGTTCATTCGGGAGAAAACTTTTTAATCATGAGGGGACTATCCATCAAAATACGGTTATTTTGCAGCAGAGGTTGCAGAAGGCTGTTCCAACCATGCCAGATTAAAGCAATAATACAACCGGCTGCTTACCAAATGAATCAGATTGTCCGGTGATTGGGTGGCTGCCATGTAGCCACGTGGCTCGGCATGAGTCTCGTCTTTTAAGAAATATTGCGTCCATGCTCCTCCGTTCAGCAACTCCTCTTTCCCGTCTGTCAGAAGTCTTTTTATGGGCCAAGTTTTTCCTTCGTCGTAGGAGAGGGCGGCATACAAGCCGTATCCTTTGTAGGTTTTTCCGGTAGAATCTGTAAAATCCATCCCTTGTTCTTCTTTGGGAGTCCGTAGGGGGTGATCAGTGAAAGATATCAACAATAGCGGCCCTTCGCGTAACCGTAGGAGAACCAACCGTTGTCCGCCATCAATTGGGGGAAAGAGAGAAGCGTGATACGTCCAAGTCTTGCCCATATCGTGCGAGATACTCATCGGCATGCGAGGTTTCCCTGCTGCATTGGCGATGCTGTTTCCTCGGCCAAGAGCCATCAGACTACCGTCCTTCAGTTGAACGACACCGGCATGGATACCGGCAATGGTGGAGCCTGTGCCACCCTCTTTGAAGTCCGGCATCGGCTTCCCATCCCATGGGTCGGTCCATGTTTTCCCTTTGTCTTTGCTGATATGGATAGCTGCTCCGTCATGGCTTCCGGGGCCGGCATCACAAGCTTGCAACAACCATCCTTCACGTGTGACAATCGGTCCGGCAATGACTTGATGTCGTTTCGTATGTTCAGGGGCAATGATTTGAGGCCGGCTCCAAGTTTGGCCATTATCTTGACTGGTGCGCATCACCATCATCAGATTTTGCCAGTCGCCGGCAGCTTCTACTCCGTTCAGATGATAGAGCGTTCCTTGACCGTCGTTCAACAATGAGGATCCTGTCATGTTGCGGTCGGGGACTTTGAAGAAAGTGGAGGCCGGATCCCATTCGTCGGTACCCGCCCGTTTGCGAGATGCCGCTACAATCATACCCCGTCCGTTCTCTTCGTTGCCTGAAAACCAAATAGCCAGTAGATCTCCATTGTCGCACCATGTGATGGCGGGCTGGTGATTGTGTGAGAAAAGCGGCTCGCCCGAAGCTTCTGAAGGAGGGATGACATAGGGAACAGGTGCAGTGAAAAGTGGCTTTTCAACCACTTTCCATGTATATTTTGATTGAATGATTTGCTGTTGATTCAGATGGTTGCCTCTTTCTTCTGCCACATTTGGGGTAGGAGTCCGGTCTGATTCGACAATTCTAAACCCGGTAAAGGAGTGTTTGTCGTCGGGCAGCATTGCCATTCGGTTCGACGAACGTAAATAGTTGTCGGGTGTATTGTGGCTGCCTCCACGCGTCACGCGGTAATCTCCTGAAATACGTCCGGCCGGATCTGTTTGAAGGCCAGGCAAATATGGCCCATACCAATCCAAACACCACTCTTCTACATTGCCGTGCATATCATACAATCCGAAAGCATTCGGCTCGGTTTGTCCAACTTTTAACGAAACAGGTTGGGGATCGCGCGCTGTCTGCTGATTTTTTCTGTAAGCATCGGGTAGTCCGTCTCCCATATAATAAGGGAAGTAACTTCCTGCGCGGCAAGCATATTCCCATTCAGCTTCTGTAGGGAGACGATAGTTTTTCCCCTCTTTTTGGCTGAGCCATTGACAGTAGTCGACGGCATCTTGATAGCTGACGAACACAACAGCTTCATCGTCGGCTGAAGAGAGTCCGTTTTTTCCTCTGTAGATTCGATGCTCCGGCCTAAAAGCTTCATATTGCGCATTCGTGATTTCTGTTCGCCCCATCCGAAAAGGGTGGGTAATTACTACCTGATGTATCGGCTTTTCATCGAAATTCTCTCCTACGCCGGCTCCCCCCATATAGAATGAACCTGCAGGGATATCTACCATTTCTATTTTATTCTCTTGTGCAGAAAGAGTGAGCAATTGGCAGATACTTCCCGCCAATGCAAGAAGGGTTATCGTTATTTTGTGATGTTGGGCATCAGTCGTTGTCTTCATGGCCGATTCGTGTTATTGATTATACATATCTTTATTATAGAAATTCAGAATATCCATGAGCATGTCATGCGCCTTTTGGGCAGGAGTGTCAGGGTTGATGTGAATGGCTTCAAGATAATTGTTCAGGGCCAAGCGGTTGTCTCCTTTCTTCCTCCAGGCATTGCCCCGCAGAAAAAAAGCTTCATCATCGAGAGGGTTGGAGTCGATATGGTTGTTTAATACGGATATGGCCATGTCTACTTCTCCGTTATAAATCAATTGACGGGCCTTCTCAATGATTTCATCACGTGTCTCTATGCTTTCGGAGTTGCTTTTGTTCATTTTTTATGCGTCTGTTTTTGCTTCATTCAATTGGATTAACTCATTCAGGATCGTTCGGTCGTTGGACAAACGTGGAATCTTATGCTGGCCACCCAGCTTGTTTTTCTGCTTCAACCAATCGTAGAAACAGTTCGGACGGGCAACAATGATTTCCAAAGGTTGCAAAGAAATTTCTTTATAGCGCTTCGCTTCATAGTCTGAATTGACTTGCTGAAGACTATTGTCTAAGACATCGGCAAAATGATCGACCGCATCCGGCATCTTTTCAAATTCGATCATCCATTGATGCCGTCCTTTTGCTTTTTCCAAAAGAAAGAGGGGGGCGACTGTATACTCTTTTACTTTGGCCCCCGTAGCTTCGCAAGCCATGCTGATAGCTTTATCGGCATTGTTCACCATCAATTCCTCGCCAAAGGCATTAATGAAATGTTTTGTCCTTCCCGTTATGATGAATTTGTAAGGATGAAGGGAAGTGAACCGAATCGTGTCTCCAATCAAGTAACGCCATAATCCGCCGGAAGAGGTGATGACCATAGCATAATTCTTTCCTGTCTCGACTTCCCATAGCGGGACGATGGTCGGATTCTCCTTGTCCAAATCCGACAAGGGAATAAACTCATAAAATATATCATAGTCCAGCATCAGCAACATCGCAGTGTCACTCGAATCGTTTTGGATGCCAAAGAATCCTTCGGATGCATTATAGGTCTCCATGTAGTGCATCCGACTCGAAGAGATCAATGCCTTATATTGTTCGCGGTATGGAACAAAACTGATGCCGCCATGGAAGAAAACTTCCAAGTTGGGCCATACTTCCGACAAGTCGCTTTTCCCACTGCGTGCTAAAATAGCTTTTATCAATACCAACATCCAAGAGGGAACCCCGGAAAGACTGCTGACATCTTTGCTATAGCAGTTTTCGACAATGGCTTTTATTTTGCTCTCCCATTCGTCCATCAGGATAATGGACTTATCAGGAACTCGTATAAGATTGACGAGAGGACTCAAATTTTGAAGCAAAACGGCTGAAAGATCTCCGCAATGTGCTTGCGAATTTAAAGCTGACGGAGCATGGCTTCCTCCCAATATTAACCCTTTCCCGGCGAACAATCGACTGTCAGGGTGCTCTCTCAGATAGAGTGCTACCGTATCTTGTCCTCCTCGGTAGTGACAGTGGTGTAATATATCTGAAGTGACAGGAAGGAATTTGCTCTTGTCGGAAGTGGTTCCACTGCTTTTGGCAAACCAACGGCAAGCCCCGGGCCATAAGATATCCTTCTCTCCTTGGATCATTCGCAGAATGAATGGTTTTAAATCGTCGTATCGTTGAATGGGGAAAAGATTCTTGTATTCGTTGTAACACTTGACCTGTTTGTAACCAAAATGACTACCCCAGTCTGTACCCGCAGCTTTCTGCAACAAATTCATGAGCAGATGTTGCTGCATTTCATCGGCTTGCTGAGTGTATTTTTCAATAGCTTTCAGCCTGATTTTGAAAAGATTATATGCAATTGATGTTCGTATATCCATCTTGCTGTCTTGAATTCTTTAGGGAGCAAAGTTAATTATTCTGTTTTTAATTCTACTTTTATTTTTACCTTTGTGTGAAACAAATCAATAAAGTTATGAGAATTGGTATTCTTTCATCAGGAGGAGATTGTCCGGGAATCAACGCTACGATTCGTGGTGTTGGTAAAACAGCTATTACCAAATACGGAATGGAAGTGGTAGGTATTATGGGAGGCTTTTCCGGATTGCTGCACAAAACAGTCAAGGAACTGGATGAGAATAGTCTGTCAGGCATCTTGAATATGGGAGGAACGATATTGGGAACTTCACGAGAAAAAGGTTTCCGCGAGATGTTGACATCCGTCAATCAAGAGGAATCTCAATTGATTACGAAAGCATACCATGAGATTGGGCTGGATTGTTTGGTGTGTATTGGAGGAAATGGTACGCAACGCACCACCAGTATGTTGGCTGACCATGGCATGAATGTCGTTGGTTTGCCAAAGACAATTGACAATGATATTTGGGGTACGGAGATTACATTTGGCTTTGATACGGCTGTGAATATTGCCACGGATGCCATTGATCGTCTGCACTCTACGGCATGTTCTCATAAAAGAGTAATGTTGGTTGAGGTAATGGGCCATCGAGCCGGGTGGTTGGCATTGCAGGCAGGTATGGCCGGTGGTGCAGATATTATTCTGTTGCCCGAATTGGGTTTTGATGAAAATGTTATCTTCGAAACGATTGAAGACCGAGCCCATAAAGGGAAACCCCACTCGATCATTGTCGTAGCAGAGGGCTTGAAATTGCCGGATAAAACGCATGCCATTGATTATTTGACAGACAAGATCGAAGAAGTAACGGGTATTGAAGCACGTAAAACCGTGTTAGGATATATCCAACGAGGTGGTACCCCTTCTCCGTATGATCGTAACTTGGCAACTCGTTTCGGCGGTTATGCCACAGAATTGATTGCTCGCGGAGAGTTTGGTCGCATGGTTTGTATGCAAGAAGGTAAGATCGATTCAATTCCTTTGAGCGAAGTAGCCGGCAAATTGAAATTGGTGATACCCGACAATGACTTACTGTTGTGCGGAAAGAGTATGGGAGTATCGTTCGGAATCAGATAAGGAATGTTTGAAGGGTATGTAGGCATTCGTTTATGGAGTGGGCAACTCTTCGGGGATACCTTGTTCACGATTTTGGTGTTGCTTCTATTGGTTTTTGCCGTTAGTGCACGAGCCAAAGCAAAGTCGTTCGTGAACATGTTTCATGTTTGCTTCTCCACCCGATCACGTCTTAACCCGGATGTCTCGCTCTATTATAGTAAGTTCTTGAACTCAGTACTGATCTTTCAGACGATTGTTCTCTCCTCGTTGGCGCTTGTTCAGTTGGTTTATGGTGATAGCTACACAATCAATATTGGTGAAAACAAACTGAAAGCAGCGGCTGCACTCACTTTTGGAGGAGTGTTCTTCTATTATTTTTGTAGGCGCTTGGCTTATAAAATTTTGATTTTTATATTCGCCGCTCCCGATTGTTACCAGCTATGGAAACTGAATTACAACTCAATTGTCGGTATTATGGGCATATTGATGTACGTTCCTGTGATCGGTCTATCCATTATTGGGGGCTCGAAGAGTATATACATAGTAATGCTTGTTATACTCTATGTATTAAGTCGTTTTGCGATAATTTATAAGTCAATACGTTTATTTTGCATAAAAAAATTCGATTTATTCTATTTAAGTTTGTACCTTTGCGCCCATGAAATTTTGCCTTTGTGGATCATGTACAAAGGATTAATTTATTTGTATAATTTTATCGAGAAAAGTGCTATATGGCATTGAATATCAAAAAACTGTTAGTTTCACAACCCAAACCGGCATCAGAGAAGTCTCCCTATTTTGATATTGCAGAAAAATATGGTGTTGAGATAGATTTCCGGCCGTTTATCAAGGTTGAACCTTTATCTTCCAAGGAATTCAGACAACAAAGAATTTCAATATTGGACTATACGGCTGTCGTATTCACAGCGCGTGCTGCTATTGATTATTTTTTTCGTCTCTGTGAAGAGCTAAGGGTCTCTATTCCTGAGACTATGAAATATTTCTGTATGACAGAATCCATTGCAGTCTATTTGCAGAAATATATCATTTATAGAAAGAGAAAAATATTCTATGGCGCTAATGGAAAGCTTGATGATTTGGTTACTATTATTGGCAAACACCCAAAAGAAAAGTATTTGATTCCGGTATCTGATGTCCATAAAGAAGATTTGAGGGTGCAATTGTTGGCAAAGAAAATCAACTTTACAGAGGCTATTATGTATCGTACAGTCAGCAATGACTTTACCGCTGATGAGAAGTTCGATTATGATATGTTGGTATTCTTTAGCCCATCAGGAATTTCTTCCTTGCTAAAGAATTTCCCTGATTTTGAGCAAAATGATATCCGTATTGGCTGTTTTGGTCCGGCCACAGCTAAGGCTGTCAAAGATGCCGGTTTGCGTTTGGACGTGGAAGCTCCAACTCCAGAAGCTCCCTCTATGACAGCTGCATTGGAACAATATTTGAAGAAAGAAATAGGAGAACAACAATAAATGATCAGTAACAGGTACACTTTGTCGAAAGCGGAGCGCCTGTCGTGGAAACGGGATATCGATATTTTGTTTGCTGAAGGGAAGTCATTTGTGGCTTATCCGTTTCGTGTCGTTTTTCTGCTGACAGCCGATTCAGAAAAGAGGAGTGTACCTGTTTCTATTTTGACCAGCGTTTCGAAGAAACGGTTCAAGCGAGCTGTAAAACGTAATAAGGTAAAGAGACAAACACGTGAGGCTTACCGCATGCAAAAGCATGAATTGTCCCAGGCGGTTCAAGAGAAAAATATGCGACTCACGGTAGCCTTTCTCTATTTGGAGAAGAAGATCTATCCGCAAGCAGATATTGACAAGGCTATGACAAAAGCCATGAATGTGTTAAAGGAGAAGACCGAATGAAAAACCTGCTTACTAAATTGTTGCTGGCGTTGGTCTATTTCTATAAATATTGTATATCACCGCTGACGCCTCCTTCTTGTCGTTATACCCCTACATGTTCGGAATATGCTGTTCAGGCCTTGAAGAAATACGGGCCGTTCAAGGGATTATGCCTGACAGTCAAGCGTCTTTTACGATGCCATCCCTGGGGAGGAAGTGGTTATGACCCCGTTCCGTAAAAAAAGTACCCGATCTTTTTGAAAAATCATGCGGAACTTTTTGAAAAATGTTCGGCATGTTTTTTTCAACGTTCCCGACCATT
>CAVKMU010000047.1:0-23559 GCA_963657455.1 bacterium | reverse complement strand
GTGGTGCCACCAGGAATCGAACCGGGGACACAAGGATTTTCAGTCCTTTGCTCTACCAACTGAGCTATGGCACCCTAAACTATTTTAGTAACCGATTTTGTTTCTGATTACGGTTGCAAAGGTAGGTATATTTTTTGAATACACAACTATTTCCATACTCTTTTTTGTAAAAAATGTTCATTATTGCTCTAAAAGGAGATTATAAACGATTTATTTGTTCACATAGCTACCCCAAAACATCTTTTCTCTTTTCATAAAAACAAAGAAGTGACTGTGGGAAAATCCCTACAGTCACTTCTGTTTATTCGTTGGAAATAGAATTTTATTCTTCCTCGTCGTCTTCCTTCATATTGTGGAATACGTTCTGAACATCGTCATCTTCTTCCAGTTTCTCGATCAGTTTCTCGATGGTTTCACGCTGCTCAGGAGTTACCTCTTTCAGATCGTTCGGGATACGAACGAACTCACTGCTGGTGATTTCATAGCCATTTTCTTCGAGATACTTTTGGATAGCTGAATTTTGTGCGAAGTCGCCATAGAGAATGATTTCGTTGCTTTCATCATCAACATCCAGTTCATCTACTCCGAAGTCGATCAATTCCAATTCGAGATCATCCGTTGATACGTTTTCCGGCTTTACAATATGGAACACACACTTGTGAGAGAACAAGAACTCCAAACTGCCGGAAGTACCCAGCGAACCACCACATTTATTGAAGTAGCTGCGCACGTTGGCTACAGTACGAGTGGTATTGTCAGTCGCTGTCTCAACGAAAATGGCGATACCATGAGGGCCATAACCTTCATAGTTCATCTCCTTATAATCGGTAAAGTCTTTTGATACGGCACGTTTAATAGCTCTCTCTACATTCTCCTTCGGCATGTTTTCTTTCTTGGCTGTCTGCATCAAGACACGCAAACGCGGGTTGTTCTCAGGATCGGGACCGGCCTGTTTTGCACAGATAGTGATTTCCTTACCCAATTTAGTAAACACGCGAGCCATATTGCCCCAACGCTTAAACTTTCTTGCCTTACGAAACTCAAACGCTCTTCCCATACTTTATTTTGTCTTTTTTTATAGTTTTAAATATATAATAGTCAATCATTCCATTAACGGAGTTGTGCTCCCAATGTTTGTTCCAAATTGCTTTGGATTTTCTTCATGATGGCATCAATCTGTTTGTCGTTCAATGTCTTTGTCTCATCCTCAAGGAAGAAGCTGACAGCATACGATTTTTTGCCTGCCGGCAGGTTCTTTCCTTCGTATACATCGAACAATTCAACGCGTTTCAAGAGCTTACGCTCGCTCTCTGTTGCCACCTTCTGAATATCTGCAAACTGCACTTTCTTGTCAATCAACAGAGCCAAGTCGCGTTTAACAGCCGGGAACTTCGACAAATCCGTGTAAGTTACCTTGTTCTTCTTCGTCTCTTTCATCAAAGCCGCCCAAGAGAATTCTGCAAAGTAAACTTCAGCATCGATATCCATCTCCTTACGGATTTTGTGGTTGACGATACCGAGTGTACCCAAAGCCTTGCCCGACTGAGTCGTTACACTCAAGCCTGCATCATAAAGATCGTTGGTCAACACACCAAACACCAGCTTCTTCAAGTTGACACCCAAGCGAACCAACATATTCTCTACATAGCTTTTCAGCTCATATACAGAACTCTTTTCGTCAGCATGTGCCCAATTGTTCTCCACACGATTACCGGAAAGCCAAATACCGATGCGATAATCTTCACTGAATTCGCTCAAAGTTTCGCCTTCTTTCTTGTTTTCTGCGTGATATTGATAGCAGTTTCCAAACTCGTAGAAGCGGATATTGGCCTTTTTACGCTTGATATTGTGCTCGATGCTCTCCAAGCCACCAAACAATAATGTCTGACGCATTACATTCAAATCGGCACTCAGCGGATTCATCACACGGACGCAATTGACAACCGGATAGGTAGTCAACGTATCATAGTAGGCAGAACGTGTCAGAGAGTTGTTCAATATCTCATTGAATCCACAGCCGGTCAGTTGCTCAGAGATAAGATTTTGCATCTTATAGGCATGATCTGTCGGCGTTTCATAGCTCAAGCTTGAATTGACATGATCGCCAAATTCGACATTGTTATAACCATAAATACGCAAAATATCCTCGATCACATCCACATCACGCTGGACATCGATACGATAAACCGGCACTTCAATATCCAATGCAACAGGAGTCTCGGCCGTGATACGCATCTCGAGGCTTTCCAAAATACTCTTGACTGTCTCCTGCGGTATTACTTTTCCGATCAAAGAATTGATCTTTTCGTAAGTGATATGAACCTTATACGGATCAAACACCTTCGGATAGACATCCTGGATTTCGCCGGTAATTGTTCCGCCGGCCAATTCTTTGACCAACATGGCGGCATATTTCAAGATATAAATAGTAGCGTTCGGGTCCAAACCACGTTCATAACGGAAGGAGGCATCGGTGTTCAAACCAAAGCGACGTGCCGTCTTACGGATCCAAGTCGGGTGGAAAGTGGCAGATTCGAGGAATACATCCGTTGTCTGATCCGTCACACCTGATTCCAAACCACCGAATACTCCGGCAATACACATCGGTTCTTCAGCGTTGCATATCATCAAGTCTCGAGCCGTCAACGTACGCTCTACGCCATCCAATGTAACGAACTTGTCGCCTTCATTGGCAGCTTTGACAATCACTTTGTTACCTTTGATCTTAGAAGCATCAAATGAGTGGAGCGGTTGTCCAAGGCCATGCAAAATAAAGTTAGTGGCATCCACCACATTATTGATAGGACGCAAACCGATTGTACGCAATTTGTTTTGCAACCATTCGGGGCTCTCTTTGATTGTTACACCCTTGACAGTAATACCGGAATAACGCAAACATGCCTCAGTATTCTCCACTACGATCTCAACTGCCTTGGTCGGATCGTCTACATGGAAGGCATCAACAGATGGTTTCTTGAGCGAATAAGGCAAACCATTCTGCTTGAGATAGGCTGCCAAGTCACGAGCTACGCCATAGTGAGAAGTAGCATCTACACGGTTCGGTGTGATATCTACCTCGATGACATAGTCACTCTTGATATTATAATATTCAGCTGCCGGGGTACCGACTGCCACATCTTGCGGCAATACGATGATACCGGAATGATCTGTTCCCACACCGATTTCATCTTCGGCACAGATCATACCATTAGACTCTACGCCTCGCAATTTGGAGCGCTTGATGGTGAATTCCTTGTCGCCATCGTACAATTTTGTACCATTGACAGCAACAATCACCTTTTGGCCGGCAGCTACATTGGGAGCACCACAAACGATTTGCAATGGTTCGCCACCACCTACATTGACAGTTGTCACATGCAAATGATCCGAATTCGGATGCGCTTCGCACGTCAATACCTCACCGACTACCAATCCGGCCAAACCGCCTTTGATAGTTTGCACCTCTTCTACTCCACCAGTCTCCAAGCCGATCGAGGTAAGAGCATCGGCTACCTGGGTAGGCTGCAAGTCAAAATCGAGATAATCTTTCAGCCAGTTGTAAGATATATTCATCGTTCTTTACTGTTTTTCTATATTTTTCCTGACAGGTATGTGGTTGTTCTTCTACCCAATACCCCATCGTAACGACTTGCAAAAATAAAAAGAATTCTTGAGAGAGAAAAGAATCCGACAAGTTTTTGCAAGTGAACAAAGGGAGCATCGGCACACTCATGGCAAGGTGCACTGCTTTTCTGTTTGCAATCTCGCTTATGTATCGCCCTATTCCCGAACGAAACATTCTCATTTTTACACCTACAACATGGCTTCAAGCCTATCAACGGCCAGCCGAAGATCGGCATGAAAGGTCTCATGCGAGCACAAAAACCCTGCACATCCTTGGGAGATAAGGGCATACAGTTCAGGATTCATTTCCTCTACATACGAAGCTATGGCATATTCGATGTCTTCTTTCTGCCACTCCATGGTGGAATGTGCAAAAACCCGTTCTTTCTGATGGAAGAAGCAGTAGGCTGTTTCAATGGCATCGCGGGCTATCATTGGTCAAATCCTACGGGGCGCATTTGGTGTTGTTCCTCGCTATACTCATAGCCATTAGTGGCCAAATAGCTCTTCACTTCGTCGATATCACGGTCGAATGCGTTACAAAGTTCTTCGAGTGAATCATATTCTTCATCGCGCAACAGCATATTGATAGCAGAGACCAGCATGGCCGGGTCGTTTGGTAAATATTCCATAATTCTCTATATTTCGTTTTCAGAACAAAGGTAGAAAAATTTGAACATATAAAACAAAATAAGAGGGCAAGAATCCTGCAAATCTTCCTCTTCTACAAAACCAAAACATCTTCCGAATTGTCCGATAAAGAAAAGTCGAAAGCGCCAACCCGAGAACTTTTCTTCTCAAGTTGGCGCTTTATTATTGAAACTATAACAAGGATCAGTTCACTTTCCATTCGATCACACCACCCGATTCGCCCTTCTGCAACTTGGCTGAAATCTTCAGTGCGGTGGTCTTGACCGGCTTAAAGCTGACGCTATTGTAGCGGTCTTTGGCTACTCCATACGTATCGGTTGTCTCGACCTCTTTCCACGTTTCACCGTCTTTATAATAGAGTTTCCAGCTTTCCGGCACACGGAAATCGCCATCATAGTGGTCGAAATCAAGCCAATAAACCTGCACATTGTGTACTTCTGTCGGTTCGTCAAACTTATATGAGATACTTTCAACCGTACCGGTTTTCAGCCACCAATAGTGGTAAGGCTTCGATACATCCGACGAGCTTTTCGGTTCCCACTGATCGTTTACACCAAATGTTTCCTCTTCTGTTGAAGCCGATTCCGGAGCATCTTTCTGAATCGGTGCCTGGATCGTCACACTATGCGCACGACTGGCAATGGTCGGTGCCGGAGTCGGACGCGTATAGACGGGAGATTCCGGAATCCAGATAGCCATATTATCCTTACCTCGATTGTTCCATGTCGAGTAAGGAATTGCTTTGAAGGTTGTCTCTTTGATGTCACCGTTCAGCTGTACTGCCTTTGCCTTTCCCGAAAGTACCATTACTCCTCCCAACAAGGAAGCATCATAGTGTGATTCGATCGGGGTATTGACTTGAATATATTTGTCGAAAACAGTCTTGTCCGGCTGATCCTGACCTTCGAGACAGAAGATAACCGGGCCGCGTTCGTAAGCCAATTTACCACGATCGTCGACGGCATTGTCATTAGCACGGATCGCACGGACCTGCATCGGAAGATCCAATTCCACCTTATCGCCTTTCTTCCATTTGCGATCAATATGGATATAGCCGTCTTGATAAGCAGCAGTTGTCTCAATAGCCTCACCGTTCACCTTGACTGTATAAGACTGAGCCGGCGTAACATAGCTATAGAGATCGGTCGGCACCGGCTTTTCCTGCGCCCAACCCGGAATACGCAATTTCAACGTAAAGGCTTTGCTGCTTTTCGGATTGACCGTCAACGCCACATGGCCTTCCCACGGATAGTTGGTTTCCTGTGCAATCGACACCTTGTTGCCCTCAGTTTGAATGTCAGCCGTGCCCTGAATATAAAGATTCACATAGATATCTTTTCCTTGGGTAGCATACATATAATTCGGAACAGAGGCCATGAAACGGGTGATATTTCCCGGACAACAAGCACAACCAAACCATGCCTCGCGATTGTGCTGCCCCATTGATTCCAGCGGATTGTCGTAGAAGAAATGGTCGCCACTCAACGATACTCCGGAAATAACACCATTATAGAGAGCACGTTCGTAAACATCGGCATATTTCGAATCGCCCGAATAGAGGAACATACGGTAGTTCCAATAGACATTCGCAATAGCGGCACAAGTTTCGCAATAGGCTGTCATATTGTTCAATTCGTAATTGGGACCAAAACCTTCTCCCTGTGGACGCGAACCGATACCACCCGTCACGAATAATTTCTTCGAAGCCATGTTTTCCCATATCCGAGCCAAGGCTTCTTGATACGCTGCATCGTGCGTCAACGAAGCCACATCAGCCACACCGGAATAGAGATAACCGGCACGAACAGCATGACCTACAATCTCATCTTGCTGCAAAATAGGCATATGATCCTGCGAATATTCGCTCGGACGATGCCCATCCGTGCAACGGCCTGTCTCCTCAACAAAATATTTGGCTGTCTGAAGATATTTCTTGTCGCCTGTTACATTATATAATTTACAGAGTGCCATCTCGATGATCGGGTGTCCGGACGGGCGATGAATCTGCCCCTCATCCGGACCGAATGTTTTGCAAACAAGATCGGCATTCTTGATGGCCACGTTCAACAGCGTGCGCTTTCCGGTTGCTTTGTAGTGAGCCACGGCCGCTTCATAGAGATGGCCGCTGTTATACAATTCGTGACTGTTGATCTTTTCCCAACGGTGCGTTCCCCACCACCCCGACAGACGTGTACATTTGTTGGTAACGCAAGTGGTCAGGTAACCATCCGGCTCCTGGGCTTTCGAGATGATATTGATCACACTGTCCAGATAATGGTCCAGTTTCTTATCATAATGAGACGCCAAAGAGTAGCTTGCTCCTTCAATCACCTTATAAGGATCGGTGTCATCGAACGAGAAATCACCTTTGTGCTCGCCCTTGATCAGGCCGGCAGCCAACGCAAAATTGTCAAAACGTCCGTTGATTTCACACTGATGGAAGGCAGACGGGATCGACACCGTACGGTTGATTTCAATACGCGGTGCCCAAAAATTGTCATTCAGATGCACTTGTGTAAAAGGCACCTCCTTGATAGGGTTGCTCACCGAGGTTTGGTCGGCAGCGAAAGCCGTGGCAGTAACGCTCAAAGCTACGACACCTACTGAAAAGATAGCAGTCAATTTCATATGTTTCATGTTATATTACTGTTATAAATGAGCTGTTTTTAAAAAGCCATATTTTTCACAAATAAACGAAAAATATTTGATATATAGGCCATATAAACAAAAAAGCTTTCCCCGTTTGATTGGGAAAAGCTCTTACGTTGTACTACCAAGATTCGAACTTGGACAAACAGGACCAGAATCTGTTGTGCTACCATTACACCATAGTACAGTGACTATGTAAAGCGATGTTCGTGTTTTCAAGAAGTTGTACTACCAAGATTCGAACTTGGACAAACAGGACCAGAATCTGTTGTGCTACCATTACACCATAGTACAGTGACTATGTAAAGCGATGTTCGTGTTTTCAAGAAGTTGTACTACCAAGATTCGAACTTGGACAAACAGGACCAGAATCTGTTGTGCTACCATTACACCATAGTACAATATCGAAAAGCCACGTTTTTGCTTTCAATTGCGGATGCAAAGGTAGCGACTTTTTTCTTATTCCCAAATTTTTCCGACTCTTTTTTAGGGCTTGTTTCAAATTTTCTTTGAGCAGCAAATTCCAAACTCCTCACCTGCTTTTAGAAAATTTCTCGGCATAAAACCGGAGTTCATTCGGCATGAAACTAAAGTTTACTCGGGAGAAAACTGTAGTTTATTCGGGAGAAACTTTTCAAAAACTCGAAGGATTCTTTTACCTTCCTCCTGAACTTGAATCTATCGGCACATGAGGATAATCATAAAAGTACGACAGCTTTATTTGTCAAGAACAAAAACCAAGTTTCGTTTCTTTCCATAACGGCTGGCAAATTCGATATATGCCCAATAGAAATAATCCACCATATCCAGAAAAGCGAACGAATACCACGCCGTACGTTGCTGCAAAAGTTTACTCCGCCGTACGAATACCGCCGTCTTTACACCATAGTAGAGCAACCAAAGCAAAACGACGAAAAGGGCAAGCACCCAATGCGACAACAATCCCATGCAAATGGCCACGATTGTCGTTGCCATGTAAAGGAAATAAAACACTCCTTCCAACTTGAAAACGCGGTAAAATTTATGCGGATACATGGAATTCATTGAGCGGCGAACGATGCGGTCGAGCGTCCAAGCCTTGAAGCTATAGGGCTCACGTTGCTGAATCAACCCGTCCGGATGGCAGCATACAGAGGTATTCTCCGACGTGGCCACCTCATTGATAAACAGTGAATCTTCCCCTGTTTTCAAATACAACTGATTGGAAAAACCTTTATTGGCAAAGAAAAGTTTCTTAGTATACGACAAATTCTTTCCTGTACCATTATAGGGATGCCCCATCAAAGCGGCAGAGGCAAACTGCAATGTATCGCGCAAATGATCGACTCCCAACAGGCAGTTCTTCAGACTATCGGTGTGAGGATAGGAAGTAAGACCCAACACCATCGGACGATCAGCCGGAAAAGTCTGCATCATGGCCTGCAACCAACGAGGACCCATAGGCTCAACCGTCAGATCCGAGAAGAACATCCGCTCATGATGGGCCGCTTTCTCGCCCAGCATCAGAGCCAACTTCTTCTTGCTGATGAAACGGGCCTCTTTGGGAATGGAGGTAAAATAGAGATGCGGATATTGCTTTTTCTGCTCACTGAGAAGATTGATCCACTCTTCAGGTACTCCGTCCGTCACCACAATCACCTCATACCTGGGGTATTCTTGCGTAAGAAATGTCACAAGGTGTTGCTCGAAAGCTCGGACATTGTCCTGCAAATAGAGAATCACTGAGACGGGGGGCATATCAACAAGCTCCTGCCCTATTGTCTTCTGTATTCTACTTCGTCGGAAAGGGCGGACATAAAACCAAAGACAATAGAACAGGAGTATGAAAAACAACGCTGCCGATACTCCTGCCAAGTACCATTCGAGGGGGCTAAAATCGATCGACAACATAGCGTAAATTATAATTGATCTGAATAATATGCTTTCGGCAATCGGCGACAATTGTATTGCGAAGCCATGATCTCGCCATATGCACCGGCCGAACGAAGCGCAAAGAAGTCACCACGATGTGCGCAGTTCAACTCGACATCCTTACCGAACACGTCCGACGATTCACAGATGGGCCCTACCACGTCGTAGATTTCCACCTCTTCATCACTGGAGATATTCTCGATACGGTGGTAAGCATCGTACATGGCCGGACGAATCAGATCCGTAAATCCGGCATCAAGGATAGCAAATTTCTTCACCTCACCCTCTTTCACATAGAGCACACGCGAGATCAATGTACCGCATTGTGCCACTACCGAACGGCCCGGCTCGAAATGAACCTGTTGACCTTCGCGAAGGTTCAATAACGATGCAAACACGGCGAAATAATTATCGAACGAAGGGATCGGCAAATGGTTCGGATGGTAATAGTCAATACCCAAGCCTCCGCCCAAGTTGATGTTCTCCACGCGGATACCACGTGCTTCCAAATCGTCCTGAATCTCATTCAGTCGGATAGCCAAATTGCGGAATGCCGACATATCTGTGATCTGCGATCCGATATGACAATGGATACCTATCAGCTTGACATGCGACATTGTTGCCAATTCATCCAGTACTCCACCAAGCAAACTCAAGTTGATACCGAATTTATTCTCTTTCATGCCGGTTGTAATTTTGGCATGCGTATGGGCATCCACTTCCGGATTGATACGCAAAGCGATGCGAGCAATCTTCCCTTTGGCAGCAGCCAATGAATTGATCACACGAAGTTCGGCCAACGACTCAACGTTGAAGCAGAAGATATCCTTCTCCAATCCTAAATTGATTTCCCAATCAGCCTTTCCCACTCCTGCAAAAACGATCTTGTCGGCAGGGAAGCCTGCTTCGATAGCAGCTTGCACTTCGCCACCACTCACACAATCAGCACCCAATCCGTTGGCGGCAATCAAAGAGAGAATACGGGGATTGGCATTGGCTTTGATGGCATAGTGGACATGAAAACAGCCGTATTTACCCGACTCACTATTGATGACATCCAGTGTTCTCTGCAAGAGTTCCATATCATAATAATAGAATGGCGTCTCTAACGATGAAAATTTTTCGATAGGAAATGTTCCCTTTAACATAATTCTTTATTGTATTTCCATTGATAAAAAGGGGTTGAGACGAAGAGACTGCTCACAGTCATCCCGCCCCAACCCTCATTGTTTCGGCAAAATTATTTCTTAGTAAACAAATGATCACTGAAGGCTTGCAAAGCGCGCTTCTTGTCTGCTGCTTTCACCAACAACGACACATTGTAGTTGCTTCCGCCATATGAAATCATACGAACGGGAACATCGTGCATGGCCTGGATGATCTTTGACTCGAAACCGATATTGTCCCATTCCATATCACCGACTACACAAATGATGACCATGTCTTCGTCGACCGTAACCGTGCCGTACTTCTTCAAGTCGTTCAAGATCTCGTCCAAATGTTTACGGTTGTCAATTGTAACCGATACGCCAACTTCGGATGTCGTTATCATATCGATCGGGGTCTGATAGTCTTCGAAAATTTCAAAGACCTTACGCAAAAAGCCTGTAGCCAGCAGCATACGTCCGCTCTTGATCTTGATGGCAGTGATATTGTCTTTCGCTGCAACGGCCTTGATGCTTCCTTTTTCCATCTCGTTCGAGATCAATGTTCCTTGCGCTTCCGGTTGCATTGTATTCAACAAACGGACAGGGATATTGTTGACCTTCGCCGGCAAAATACAAGTCGGATGCAGGATCTTCGCACCGAAATAAGCCAGTTCTGCCGCTTCTTCGAAATTGAGATTACGAACAGGTGTAGTACCCTCTACATAACGCGGGTCATTATTGTGCATACCGTCGATATCGGTCCAGATCTGAATCTCGGAAGCATTGATGGCCGCTCCGATCAACGAAGCGCTGTAGTCGCTGCCGCCACGCTGCAAGTTATCTACCTCCCCGTATGCGTTACGGCAAATATATCCTTGCGTAATATAGAGATCTGCCTCAGGATTCTCCTTCAACAGTTTCAGAAGATGTTCCTTTATATAGACAGGATCCGGTTCAGCATTCTTGTCGGTGCGCATATAATCGAGAGCCGGAAGCAATACTGAATGAAAACCTTGCTCATTCAAATACAAATTCATCATGCCGGTTGAGATCAATTCACCTTGCGACAATACGATTTTCTCTTCAAACAAGGTAAACAAATCTTTCGTGAAAGAACGAATTTGGTCGAAATGCGATGCGATCAAATCACGAGCCTTGGCCTTGTATTCGTCTGTGCTGTACAGTTCTTCTACATGTTTTGCATATTTGCGGGCCAACTGATTAATAACCTCATTCGCTCCGTCGGGATTCTTCTTGTACAAATAGTCAGAGATCTCGACCAATGAGTTGGTTGTTCCGGACATAGCAGACAATACCACGATGTTTTTTTCGCCAACAATCAGTTTTGCAACATCTTTCATTCTCTGTGCAGATCCCACAGAGGTACCGCCAAACTTTAATACTTTCATTTCTTTTACCTTATAATATAACTTATTTATTCAAAAAACCAGATCGGCTACAAATGTACGAATAATTTATTTATCCACATCATGTAGACTGGCATTCTCGCATTTCACGATTCTTGCCGGATAGTTATTGACCAACGTATAGTTGTGAGTCGTCATGATTACGGCTGTCCCTTTCTTGCAAATGTCATGCAACAACTGAACAATCTGGCCGCTTGTCTCTGGATCCAAGTTGCCGGTCGGCTCGTCTGCCAAGATGATGGCTGGCGTGTTGAGCAATGCCCGGGCAATCACCACACGTTGTTGCTCACCGCCCGACAATTCATGGGGCATTTTATAACCTTTGTTCTGCATTCCGACCTGACTCAGCACCTCGTCGATGCGTTTGCAAATGGCATTCTTGTCTCTCCATCCGGTGGCTCGCAGCACAAACTCGAGATTACGGATCACGGAACGGTCCATCAACAATTGAAAATCCTGAAAAACAATACCCAATTTGCGACGCAGAAATGGAATATGCTTCCGTTTGATCCGCGTCAAGTCATAGTCCATCAACATAGCCTTTCCGCACTTGATGGGCACTTCGCAATACAAGGCTTTCAGCAAACTACTCTTGCCGGAGCCAACTTTGCCAATGACGTAGACAAATTCGCCTGCTTGCAACCGGAATGAAGCATCTTGCAACACCACATTCTCATGCCGGCAAATGCCGACCTGTTCCAATTCAAGCAAAATATTGTTTTCCATTATTTATGACGTTTCATTAATTCGCGAGCCAAATCTTCAATACGCAAACCTTTGCTTGTCAGTAAAACAATCAAGTGATAAAGCAAATCGGCACCCTCATATACCAAACGATCTTCCGAGCCGTTCGTAGCTTCGATGACAGTTTCCACCGCCTCTTCGCCCACTTTCTGCGCCATTCGGTTGATTCCTTTTTGGAACAATGTAGTAGTATAAGAGCCTTCGGGCATCTCCATACGGCGACGTTCGATGAAATTCTGCAAATATTTCAAGAACATGACATCCTCTTCATTCTTCTCGCCAAAGCATGTTCCGGAACCGGTATGGCATACAGGGCCGGCAGGGATTGCACGGATCAGCAACGTATCCTGGTCACAATCAGGAGTGATGGACACGACCTGCAATGTATTTCCGCTGGTTTCGCCCTTCATCCACAAACGTTGTTTCGTGCGACTAAAGAAGACAACCTTGTTCGTTTCAAGAGTTTTCTGATAAGCTTCCTCGTTCATGAAGCCCAACATCAAGACTTTATTTGTCATATTGTCTTGAATAATGGCGGGAATCAAACCGCCCATTTTTTCAAAATCCAATTTCATCTTATGCTAATTCTTTTTATAATCTCACATTAACTCCTTCAGCATGCAAATATAGCTTCAATTCTTCAATGTTGATCTCTCCGAAATGAAATACACTTGCAGCCAATGCCGCATCTGCCTTTCCTTCGACAAAAGCATCTTTGAAATGCGACATTTTTCCGGCCCCGCCCGAAGCAATGACCGGAATATGCAACTCGTCCGACAAACGCGCCAGGGCTTCGTTGGCATACCCCTCCTTCACACCGTCATGACTCATGCTGGTGAAGAGTATTTCTCCGGCACCCCGCTCTTCGGCTTCGCGAGCCCATTCGAACAGGTTGCGCTCCGTCGGGATGCGTCCTCCGTTCAGATAACAACGCCATCCGTCGGTTTCCTGGCGGGCATCGATAGCAACGACACACACCTGGTTACCAAAATGGGAAGCAATCTCGTTGATCAATTGCGGACGACGGAGAGCCGCCGAATTGATAGAGACCTTGTCTGCCCCCGCCCCTAAAAGACGCTTCACATCGTCCAACTCGTTGATGCCACCACCCACCGTAAACGGGATGCTGATATGAGCCGCCACTTTCTGCACCAACTCGGTAAAAGTCTTGCGCCCCTCGTGCGAAGCGGTTATATCGAGAAAGGTAAGCTCATCGGCTCCCGCCATGCTATAGGCCGCCCCCAACTCGACCGGATCGCCGGCATCTCGAAAATTGACAAAATTGACTCCTTTAACGGTCTTTCCGTCTTTGATGTCCAAACAAGGAATGATTCTTTTTGCCAACATACGCTTATCTTCTTTGTATGATAAATGTTTCCAATTCTTTCAATCCGATGCGGCCTTCGTAAATGGCTTTACCAAAGATGGCCGCAGGAATGCCTGCTTCTTCCAACCGTTTCAAGTCGTTGAGCGAAGAGACACCTCCGCTCGCAATCACATAGAGCCCGGGTACTTCTGCTTGTATCTCCTGATAAAGCTTGACCGAAGGTCCTTGCAGCATGCCGTCTTGTGCGATATCCGTGCAAATGATCTTCGTCACGCCTTTCTCGTGATATTCTTTCACAAACGGAATGAGGTCGATAGCTGTTCCTTCCATCCAGCCGCCCACTGCGATTTTCTTCTCCTTCGCATCGGCTCCAAGGATAATCCGTTCATTTCCGTAGCGGGCAAGCCAAGCCAGAAATCTATCGGGTTGCTTTACAGCAATGCTTCCGCCGGTCACCATCTGTGCCCCACAATCGAAAGCAATGCGAAGATCGTCATCGCTTTTCAGACCTCCGCCGAAATCGATCGTCAGCGCTGTATGCGATGCCACTCGTTCCAGTACTCGATGGTTGACTATATGTCCTGCCTTGGCACCGTCCAAGTCGACCATATGCAATCGCGTAATGCCTGCATCTTCAAACTGTCGAGCCACCTCCAAGGGATCCTCGTTGTAGACCTTTCGTGTGTCGTAATCGCCCTGCGTCAAACGAACACATTTCCCGTCGATCATATCTATAGCCGGTATCAACTCGATCATGTTGCTACAAATTTAAGAAGTTTTTCAATATCTTTTCGCCTACCGTCCCACTCTTTTCCGGATGAAATTGAGTAGCGTAGAAATTATCTTTGTGCAATGAAGCACTGAATGGCAGAATATAGTCGGTCGTGGCAGCCGTGGCAGCGTTCAGCGGCACATAATAACTATGTACGAAGTAGACAAACTGCTGCTCCAATGCGGGCGTAAACAAGCCGTCGCGCACGTTGAATATCGTATTCCATCCCATGTGAGGTACCTTGTCTTCATGTTTTTGCGAGACGAACCGTTTCACATCCACGTCGAATATTCCCAAGCAATCGGCGTCGCCCTCTTCCGAATGGTGGCACATCAACTGCATGCCCAAGCAGATGCCCAACACAGGTTGCTGCAATCCTCTGATCACCTCCACCAGTTGGTGTGCCTTGAGGTACTCCATCGTAGTAAAAGCTTCGCCCACACCCGGAAAGATCACCTTGTCAGCTTTCTGCAGCAACGCTTTGTCGTCTGTAATCGTCGGAGTAATCCCCAACCGCTTCAAGGCGTAATCGACAGAATAGATGTTGCCGGCATTGTATTTTATAATTGCTACATTCATTTTTCACACATCACTGATAGTTGAAGCGCAAATGTAACAAATTTATATTAAATTCAGCCATATACAAAGAAAAAGTTCGCGTTTATACTCATTTATTCACATTTTCATCAATTTTAAAAATCAAACACAACATCTCGATTCAAGAAGAATCTGTGCTTCATTCATCGGCGGTTATTTTCAAGCATGTCTCGAGTTTCGAAAAGTTTTCTCGGCATAGAACTGCAGTTTCATGCCGAGTGAACTGCAGTTTTGTCCGCATAAAACTCCCGTTTTCTTCCGTATAAACGGCAGATTATTCGGATGCTGTTTTCCATAAGGTGCCGTCCATCTTTTCTCACCGTGAGGGCGTTTTCGACAAGTGCTTGAAGATAATAAGGCTACACACTACATCTTTTATATTTTTTATCAGAAAAAAAGAAGAGATTTGCATATTTATTCAAAATAAAAAGCTTAAATTTGCCGTCCGATTGAATATTTATACACAATGAGTACAAAGAAAGAACGTTTGGAGACGATTTGCCGAATCATCAGCAATGAGGCCATCGAAAACCAGGAACAGCTGATGAAGCGGTTGCAGGAAGAAGGGTTTGCGGTTACACAAGCCACGCTCTCACGCGACATCCGCCAGCTCAAGGTGGCCAAAGTACACGATGCCAGTGGAAATTATCTCTATAAACTGCCCGAATTGGCGGCTTTCAATGTGCTGCACACCCCTACGATTGCCGTTCACCACAAGATAGAATTTTCCGGTAATCTGGCCATTATCAAGACAAGACCGGGCTATGCCATGGGTCTTGCATCGGACATTGATGCCCACGCGCCCGCCGAGATTCTGGCCACTATCGCCGGTGATGATACCATATTGGTTATCCCGCGCGAGGGGTATAGCCGACAGAGCATAGTAGAGGCTTTGTCTCATTTTATTTGAACAAATATAAGGAAAAGGTAGTTATATAAATGGAACAACAAAGACAAATAGACGTGATGATTGCAGAGGCAGCTCACGAAGTTTATGTGGATACCATCTTGGAAACAATTGAAGCGGCAGCCAAGGTTCGTGGTACGGGCATTGCCAAGAGAACGCACGAATATGTGGCACAGAAGATGAAAGAAGGAAAGGCCGTCATTGCTTTGGAAGGTGACAAGTTCGCCGGATTCAGTTATATTGAATCGTGGGGAAACAAGCAGTATGTCACTACCTCCGGATTGATTGTTCACCCCGATTTTCGAGGATTGGGCATAGCCCGACGGATCAAGGAGATGACCTTCCGTTTGGCTCGTATGCGCTGGCCACATGCCAAGATCTTTAGTCTTACCTCAGGCGCGGCAGTCATGAAGATGAACACTGAGCTGGGTTATGTTCCGGTTACCTTTGCCGATCTGACAGACGACGAGGCTTTTTGGCGAGGCTGTAACGGCTGCGTTAATCATGATGTGCTCGAACGTACCAACCGACGCTACTGCATCTGCACCGGCATGCTGTACGACCCGGAAGCTCATCATGAAGAGTGACGGTTTTGACAACCCGAAAAATAACAACAACAGAAAAGTAACAATAAAAAATCAACATAATAAATATGAAAAAGAAAGTTGTAGTCGCATTTAGCGGCGGATTGGATACCTCTTTCACCGTAATGTATTTGGCGAAAGAAAAAGGATATGAAGTGTATGCTGCTTGCGCCAATACGGGCGGTTTCAGTGCAGAACAATTGAAGAAGAACGAAGAAAACGCCTACAAGTTGGGTGCTGTCAAATATGTAACGCTCGATGTTACACGCGAATATTACGACAAGAGCCTGAAGTTCATGATCTTCGGTAATGTATTGCGTAACGGGACTTATCCTATTTCCGTCAGTTCAGAGCGTATCTTCCAGGCGTTGGCCATTGCACGTTATGCCGACGAAATCGGTGCAGATGCTGTTGCCCACGGCTCAACGGGTGCCGGCAACGACCAAATCCGTTTCGATTTGACTTTCCAGGTATTGACTCCGAATGTGGAGATCATCACATTGACTCGCGACATGGCCCTGAGCCGCGACTACGAAATCAACTATCTGAAAGAGCACGGCTTCGAAGCCGACTTCACCAAGTTGAAGTATTCATATAATGTTGGCTTGTGGGGAACTTCCATCTGTGGCGGTGAGATTTTGGATTCAGCCCAGGGACTGCCTGAATCAGCTTACTTGAAACAAGTAACAAAGACCGGTTCAGAGAAATTACGCCTCACCTTCGAAAAAGGAGAATTGAAGGCTGTCAACGACGAACGCTTCGACGATCCGATCAAGGCTATCCAAAAAGTGGAAGAAATCGGTGCAGCTTATGGCATTGGACGCGACATGCATGTCGGCGATACGATCATCGGTATCAAGGGACGTGTAGGATTTGAAGCTGCAGCTCCTATGTTGATCATCGGCGCTCACCGCTTCTTGGAAAAATACACATTAAGCAAATGGCAGCAATATTGGAAAGATCAAGTAGCCAACTGGTATGGAATGTTCTTGCATGAAAGCGAATACCTCGAACCGGTTATGCGTGATATCGAAGCCATGTTGCAGGAATCTCAGCGCAATGTCAACGGTACAGCCATCCTTGAATTGCGTCCTCTTTCGTTCTCAACCGTAGGTGTCGAGTCAAAAGACGACTTGGTTAAGACGAAGTTCGGCGAGTATGGTGAAATGCAAAAAGGATGGACAGCAGAAGATGCCAAAGGATTCATCAAGGTATTGTCAACTCCTTTGCGTGTTTATTACAACAACCACAAAGACGAAAAGATATGATCAAAGTAGGCATAATCGGAGGTGCAGGATATACTGCCGGCGAATTGATTCGCTTGCTTATCAATCATCCGGACGTGGAGATCACTTTTGTGAACAGTACCAGCAATGCCGGCAACTTGATTACCGACGTTCATGAAGGATTGTATGGAGAAACGACCATGCGTTTCACCGATGAATTGCCATTGGATGAAATTGATTGTCTCTTCTTCTGCACAGCTCATGGCGATACGAAGAAATTCATGGAGTCGCACACGGTGCCTGATACGGTAAAGATCGTTGACCTGTCAATGGATTACCGCATCAAATCGCCGGAGCACGACTTCGTCTATGGCTTGCCTGAATTGAACAGACGGCAGATTTGTTCGGCAAAGCACATTGCCAACCCGGGTTGTTTTGCCACATGTATTCAGTTGGGTGTATTGCCGTTGGCCAAACATCTGATGCTGAATTCAGATATCCATGTCAATGCCATCACCGGATCGACCGGTGCAGGTGTCAAGCCGTCTGCGACTTCTCACTTCAGTTGGCGCAACGACAACATCTCCATTTACAAGCCTTTCACTCATCAGCATTTGGCAGAGATCAAACAAAGTTTCAGCCAGTTGCAAAATAGTTTCGACAGTGCTATCCGCTTCATCCCCGTACGTGGCAATTTTTCAAGAGGAATCTTTGCTACCACCTATTTGGATTGCAAGGTAGGTATCGACGAAATCCGCAAGATCTACGAAGAATATTACAGTGATCACTCGTTCACTTTCGTCGTGGACAAGAATCCGGACTTGAAGCAAGTGGTCAACACCAACAAGTGTCTGATCTATTTGCAGAAGTATGAAGACCAACTGTTGGTCGTTTCCGTGATCGACAACCTGTTGAAAGGTGCCAGCGGACAGGCTGTTCACAATATGAACCTGCTGTTTGGTTTGGAAGAAACCATAGGGTTACACCTCAAACCAAGCGCATTCTAACAAAAAATGTATATACAATGAAATTATTTGATGTATTTCCACTATTCGATATAGAGGTCGTAAAAGGAAAAGGATGCCACGTTTGGGACAAGGAAGGAAACGAGTATCTGGACCTTTACGGCGGTCATGCCGTAATCTCCGTAGGCCATTGCCATCCGGCTTACGTCAAAGCAGTAACTGATCAGGTAAACAAATTGGGATTCTATTCGAACTCCGTCATCAACAGCTTGCAGCAAACATTGGCCAATAAGCTGGGCGCCGCTTGCGGTTACGATGAATATCAGCTGTTCTTGATCAACTCCGGAGCAGAAGCCAATGAAAACGCCTTGAAACTGGCTTCATTCCACAACGGAAAACGCCGCGTGATTGCTTTCAAACATTCATTCCATGGCCGTACTTCTGCCGCTGTTCGCGTAACGGATAACCCAAAATATGTAGCTCCGATCAACGAAGGATTGGACGTTACCTACGTTCCGTTGAATGATGCCGCGGCGGTCGAGGCAGAACTGAAGAAGGGCGATGTTTCATCGGTCATCATCGAGGGTATCCAAGGTGTAGGGGGTATTCAGGTACCAACCGACGAATTCATGCAATCATTGCGTACTCTGTGTACAAAATACCAAACTGTGTTGATTGTTGACGAGATCCAGTCAGGCTATGGTCGCAGCGGAAAGTTCTTTGCTCACCAATATGCCGGCATTCGGCCTGACATCATCACCGTGGCAAAGGGTATTGCCAACGGTTTCCCGATGGGTGCTGTCTTGATCAGTCCGATCTTCAAACCTGTTTATGGAATGTTGGGAACAACCTTCGGAGGTAATCACCTGGCATGTGCCGCAGCTATCTCCGTGTTGGACATCATGAAAGAAGAGAACTTGGTGGAAAATGCGAAGAATGTAGGCGACTATCTGATGGAAGAGCTCCGCAAGATCCCCGGAATCAAGGAACTTCGTGGACGTGGACTCATGATCGGTCTCGAATTTGAGGAGCCTATCAAAGAAATCCGCAGAAAATTATTGTTTGAAGAAAAAGTATTTACGGGTGTTGCCGGTACCAATACGATCCGTTTGTTACCACCGCTTTGCTTAACGAAAGAAGAAGCAGCAGAGTTCATCACTCGTTTCCGCCGTGTGTTAGGCATCCAAGCCTAATAACCTCAGGCCGCTTTTAGCATTGTAACCATAAAAAAAGAGCAACAGGGTAAACCTATTGCTCTTTTTTATACCCGTCATTTTCAAAAAGGTGCCGATGAATGAAAAAAAGTTCCCGAGCTTTTTCTAAAAAATACCCCATGATTTTTCAAAAAGCTCGGCATGATTTATTTGACCTTCGGCATGAATTGAAAAGATAATGCCGAACCCTCTTTGCTTCTTCGAAATCAGCAAGCAAAAGAAGGTTCGGCACTGTTTTTTATTCACTCTTGAAAAGGTAGCTTCCTGAGCCGATCTCCATGATAAGATCAGACCGGTCATGCTCTACTTTGCGCACACCCTCTTGCGAACCTGCCGACAAATTGAACTGATTCGGCACACGAACAATAGCCGAGGTATTGCCCGGTATGACAATTCGCCATGTCAGACGATCTCCTTCGCGCGTCCATTCACTTTCGATTTTACCATAAACAGACTTATAAGCCGCATTGACATGGTTCAAACCGTCAGGGAAGATCGGTGCCATCTCGATCTTTTTGAAGCCCGTATAGCCATCAGCGCACTTGATGCCGGCCAAGTCTTCGTAGTACCATATCAGCAAATCGCCCAGCAACATCACATGATTGGCTGAGTTCATGGCAGGATCGGCCGTATCGCCATTCCATAACTCCCAAATGGTTGTGGCTCCTTTGTTGATCATATAGCCCCAACTTGGATAATCTTCGTTCGTCACGATTTTATAGGCAAGGTCTTTTCGTCCGTGTTCCGTCAAGCCTCTCATCAAATGTTGGATACCCAACACGCCGGTGCTGACGTGCCCACCAAAGTCGACCTCTGTCTTCTGTACAATATTGTCGAATACCTTTTGTTCATATCCTTCGGGAACAAGCCCCAATTGCAAAGAAAGTATGTTGGCAGTCACCGTATTGTTGCCATATTGAGCCGTTTCTGTATTGAAGAACTGCTCATTATAAGCCTTTTTCATCCGGTCGGCCAACTGCCGGTAGCCGGCAATATCCTCCTTCTTTCCGCAAATTTCCGCAAATTTCATCATCTTGTGCAACAAATCATAGTAGACGGTGGTGCTTAAGATGCGACCGTCTGTCTTACGGGCCGGGTCTTGCGAATGGATCAAATGCTGTTCCTCCGGTGGCATACACCAGTCTCCATAGGTATCCTTCACGATGATATCATCTTGCAGTGCCACACTCTCCATATGGGTCATCCAACGTTTCATGGCCGGATAGTGGAGACGGATAGCAGAATCGTCACCATAATGCCGATAAAGCATATCAGCTATATAGAAGAAAGCGGAAGGCCAAGTGACATTGTCGGAGTGAAGTGTCCAATAACGAGGTGACACATCCGAGATGCTCCCCTCAGGAGTTTGCGAATCTTCGATGTCCTGCATCCATTTGTTGTAAAGCAACGCATTGTCGAGCAAGTAGGCTTCGCCACTGGCACCCGTAGCACGGTCGCCCAACCAGCCGAGCCGCTCGTCACGTTGCGGGCAGTCGGTCGGCATTCCTCGGTAGTTTCCACGGATACCCCAAAAGGCATTCTTATGAATCTGATCGACCAATGCATTCGAACTAGTAAAGTTTCCTGTCGTTTCCATCTGATCGTAGATCACATATCCGGCAAAGTCTTTAACTTCCGGCTGATAGTCTATACCGGAAACCTCCACATATCGGAATCCATGATAGACGAACGAAGGCTGCCAACTAAACGAGCCGTCGGCCGAAGGTGTATAGATATCAGTTGCTTTTGCCGTACGGAGATTAGCAACATATAAGGTCGTGTCAGGATTCAGTATCTCGGCAAATTTCAAGGTAACGGGCTGATCTTTCTTTCCATTCAGCTTCATGCCTAACCAACCTACCATGTTTTGTCCCATATCAATGATATATTTGCCATCCGAACGGGCGATGATCTGTTGTGGAACTACCGTGTCTTGTACCGTAATGTTCGGATTCTGTTGCGCAACCATCTCACCTTCGGGTGTCTTCATCAAGTCTGCATTCTTCCAGGACGAGTCGTCATACGAGGCTGTATTCCACCCTTTCAACTCTTTGCGGGCATCATACTCTTCTCCGTCAAACTCATTGTTCGCAACGATCGGACCTTTCGATGTCACGCGCCACGTCTCGTCACTCACAACCCGGCCGGTCGTGCCGTCTTCATACTCTAATTCCAACTGAACGAGCAGACTGGGCAATCCAAAAGTCATCATACCGGGCACACGCATGGCCAAATAACGGCCATTTCCTACGATCACACCCAAAGCATTGTCGCCTTTTTGAATCTGCGAAGTGACATCATAAACATTATAATATACACGCGTTGAATACAAAGAGGGCATTGGAGCAAAAACATCGGCCGAAACAGGTTGCCCATTCAGATACGGCTCCGATGATCCAAGCCCCGATATATATAATGTAGCGTGCTTCACTTCCTTCTCGATAGAGAAAGGCTTACGAAGGTAGCGTGCCGCCAGCCGTGTGTCACCTTGGTCCGTTTCACCCTCATTCGACAAAGCATTTTCGCCAATCCATTTCGCTTTCCAAGCATCGTTTTGCAAAGCCATTGACCACATTTGGATGTCGCTCCACCGGCTGACTGACTGGTTCGTAGTAACTTTCACGCGCCAAAAATAACGTGTATTCGGTTGAAGTGCGGGACCGGCATAGGGAACCAAAACAGACTGATCGGAGTCGATCTCATTAGAATCCCACACCAAGTTGATTTCTGACTTAAGATCTTCTGCAGAAGTAGCCACTTGAATCCGATAACCGGTCTGTACTAAATCGGCTTTGTTCGAAGCGATCTGCCAAGAGAAGCGAGGATGTTCCACATTGATGCCCAACGGATTGGATTTCATTTCGGTTTGCATCTCCGACACCTCAACAGACGAGGATGGCAAACATCCGTACAATCCCATCAATCCGCAGCATAATCCATAAAGAATTAATTGTCTTTTCATGGTTTGTTTGATTTAAAGATTTCTTTTTTTACAAAAGTAAGTTCCATACAGCAAAGGATTGGTTATATTTTTGACCTATAATCTTTTCTTTCTGATAAATATCCATTGTCTGAGAATCGGCCGATTTTTCAGAAGGATATGAGCAATATCTTCGGGTTTTTCCTATATTTGTCGTCAAACAAAAAAAGGAAAGTACGCCATGAACAACATCATCAAAAGAATAAAAGCCTGTTACCCTGTCTCTGACGAGTCGTTGGAGGCCTTGACTAAACACTTCGTCCGCCATACCTTTCCGACCAAAACCATCATCATTCATGCAGACCGGTTCGATCCCAACTTCTATCTGATTGAGAAAGGTATTACCCGTTCATTCATCTTGCACGAAGGGAAAGAGATTACTACTTGGTTCTCTGTCGAAGGTGATGGTGCATATGGATCATGTGATCTTTATCATAGCGAAGCAGGATTCGAAAATGTTGAGACATTAGAGGAGACGGAAGCCTATTCCATCCCTATCGAAACGTTGAACAATCTCTACGAAACCCATATTGATATCGCCAACTGGATGCGTGTTTTTCAACAAGAGATTTTTCTACATCTGCAAGACCGCCATATTTCTCGCCTTGTTTTCTCGGCACAAGAACGATATGACAAGCTATTGAAGGAGTTCCCCGATATTTTCAACCGTGTCAATTTAGGCTACATCGCCTCTTATTTAGGCATCACTCAGCCATCGCTCAGCCGTATTCGTGCCAACCTCTGATTGTTTTACTCCAATCAGCCATCAGACTTTTAGCCCATTCGGATTTTGTTTCATGCTGATTATAATCTTGATTCCTTTCGTTTTTCTG
>CAVKMU010000046.1:10894-24028 GCA_963657455.1 bacterium | reverse complement strand
GAACAATACTATCGGAGTATCTGATCAATTTTGTTCTTCTTGCGAAGTTATGGTATTGTTAGTCTCCTCTGCTTGAGTAATAGCTGCCGGAGTTTCAACAACTTCTGCATTTGCTTGTTCGGAGATTTCCTCCACCGATTCATTCACAGATGCTTTTTCTTGCTCGGCTGCTGCCTTCCGATTACGTTTGAGCTCACGAATATGCTCCATAAACATCCGGTCAGTACGAATCTTTTTAATAGCCATCTGCGAGGCTTGTTGATGAGATTCTTTTTTAGAGTAGCCTATTCCCACTCCGATCTGTTCGTTTGTATCAGACAAAAAAACAGCCGATTGGAAAACCGGACTTCCTTGCTCATCTACAAAATTCTCAATAACGTCGAAATGGATTGGTATACGATGTTTCTGACTCCATTCAATCAAGTTCGATTTGAAGTTAACCTCCTTCTCCGACAACGAATCCAAATCTATTGTCTTCAGCATAGTGTCACGGATGAATCGAAAACAATAGTCAAAACCCTTGTCCAAATAGATGGCACCTATCAAGGCTTCCAAAGCATTTCCCAACATATTGGAATTGTGCGACTCGGGAACAGGATGATGAACGGAAAAGTGCAGCATCTTGTCTAACTCGAGCTGTTTGGCTATTTGGTTCATAGATTCACGCGATACTATCTTTGAACGCATATTTGTGAGGAATCCTTCTCCACGATCTTGAAAGTGCTCGTAGACAATATCTGCAATAACGCCACTCAAAATAGCATCCCCCAAAAACTCAAGCCGCTCATTGTTTACCCATCTCCCCTCCGAGTCTTCTACTGATGAAGAGCGATGCAAAAAAGCTTGTTGGTAAAGCTTTACATTGTCCGGGTAAAAACCTACTAATTTATATATAGACAAATAAGGCTCCTTACCCTTTTGCATAAGAAGCCTTATCGCCTTGTATAATTTCAAGAACACGTTATTTCTTAAACTTTTTGACAATTACACTTGCATTGTGTCCTCCAAAACCGAAAGTATTGGACAATGCAGCATTGACAGTACGTTTCTGAGCTTTATTAAATGTAAAGTTCATATTGTAGTCAATCTCAGGATCCTTGTCATCTTCCGCGTGGTTAATTGTCGGAGGAACAATGTCTTCCTTTACCGCCATGACGCTGATGATAGCCTCCAATGCACCGGCAGCACCCAACAAGTGACCGGTCATTGACTTGGTAGAACTGATATTCAATCTATATGCATGTTCGCCAAATACATCCTTGATGGCTTTCACTTCCGAAAGATCACCCACAGGAGTAGACGTTCCATGAACATTAATGTAATCAATCTCTTCAGGTTTCATCTCAGCATCTTCCAAAGCATTGCGCATAACTAACATAGCGCCCAAGCCTTCAGGATGAGTTGCCGTTAAATGATAGGCATCAGCAGAAAGGCCAGTCCCCGCTACTTCTGCATAGATTTTAGCACCGCGTGCCAAAGCATGTTCTAATTCTTCAAGAACCAAACAAGCGGAACCTTCACCCATAACAAAACCATCGCGACTTGCACTGAATGGACGAGAAGCAGTCTCAGGATCATCATTGCGCGTTGACAATGCATTCATTGAATTGAAACCTCCTACTCCAGCTGCAGTAATGGCAGCTTCAGCACCGCCTGTTACAATAACATTTGCTTTTCCTAATCGGATATAATTAAAAGCATCAGCTATAGCATTCGTTGATGATGCGCAAGCAGAGACAGTTGCAAAGTTGGGTCCATGGAATCCATATCGCATGGCGATCTGTCCGGCAGCAATATCAGCAATCATCTTTGGGATAAAGAATGGGTTGAATTTCGGACCAATTGTGTCTTTTGTCTTCGCATAACCCAATACCTCATCTTCAAATGTCTGAATACCACCAATTCCTGCAGAGAAAATAACACCGATACGATTTTTATCTACATTCTCCAAATCCATACCTGTGTCAGCGACAGCTTGTTGTGCAGCTGCAATAGCCAACAAACAATAACGGTCGCATTTACGTGCTTCTTTACGATCCATGACCTGGAGGGGGTCGAATCCTTTCACTTCACACGCAAACCGAGTCTTAAACTTACTTGCATCAAAATGAGTAATAGATCCTGCTGCACTCTTTCCTCCCAAAAGGTTGTCCCATGTTTCAGAAAGGGTATTACCTAATGGAGAAATAGTTCCAAGACCTGTTACTACTACTCGTTTTAATTCCATACCTTATATAAAAGGATTGATTACTTTGTGTTAGCTTCGATATAAGCGATAGCATCACCGACAGTAGTAATCTTTTCTGCTTGATCATCAGGAATCTGAATACCGAATTCCTTTTCAAATTCCATGATCAACTCTACTGTATCAAGAGAGTCTGCTCCTAAATCGTTAGTAAAGCTTGCTTCGTTAGTAACTTCTGATTCTTCTACATTCAGTTTATCAACGATGATATTCTTTACTTTTTCAGCAATTTCAGACATAACTTTAATTTTTAGATTAATAATATGATTATACTTTTTAAATTTGCTGCAAAGAAACGAAATTTTTATGGAACATCATAAAATAGAATCATAAAAAATACGTAAAACTGCACATATCACCAGTTCTTGTGCACTAAAAGAAGAATAAACATGAAAAAAATTGCAATTTTCGCCTCTGGATCAGGTACGAATGCCGAAAATATAGTCGAATATTTTCGGCGAGAAACTATTGCGGAAGTGACTGTGGTATTGTCCAATCATCCAACAGCCGGGGTACATGAACGCATGAAGCGTTTAAATGTTCCCTCTTTGACCTTCTCAAAAGCTGATTTTCTTTTAGGAGAGCCCATAGTTGAAACACTCCGAAACTATGAAATTGATCTGATTGTATTAGCTGGCTTTATGAACAAGATTTCAGAACCCATATTAAAGGGTTATCCCCATCAGATTATCAACATCCACCCGGCCCTACTACCAAAATTTGGGGGGAAAGGGATGTATGGCATGCATGTTCATGAAGCTGTTGTGGCTGCTAAAGAAAAAGAAACGGGCATCACAATTCATTACGTCAATGAGCATTACGACGAAGGAACTATCATCTTTCAGGCTTCATGTCCAGTACTTCCTATAGAGACTCCGGAAATGGTTGCTCAACATGTTCATGCTTTAGAATACACCTACTATCCTAAAGTTATTAAACAACTATTGATGAATGAATAAATAGATCTTATTATTCCACAGGAGAAAAGGGCAACTGCACATTTTTTCGATACCCCATAGCATTGAAAGTGGCAACCAATTCTCCTGCTTCATTTGTTATTTGAACCTCACAATTTGATAAATGTTTGCGATTCAACATTTCCTTTGCTTCAGCATATAGATACCCTTCCCTCTCTGATTTGAAGAAATTGATATGAGTATTAATGGAAAGGGTCAATTGGGCATGACTATTGGTGGCAGCAGCAAATGCCAAATCAGCTAAAGTAAAAATGGCTCCGCCTTGACAGACTCCGCCGCCATTCAAATGTTCCGGTTTAATTTTCATACGGGCTTTGGCATACCCTCCACCAACCTCCAACAATTCAACACCGGCCAATAATGCAAATTTATCTCCTTGCAAAAACTCTTTGATATCCATACTATAATAATAAGAAAGAAGAATGTGTCCGATTATCAGTCAAACACATTCTTTTTGATTATACTATTTATCCAATTTCCATTCGGCACCTTCTTTCGTATCCTTGATAACAAAACCCATTGCCGTCAGTTCATTTCTAATCTTGTCAGAAGTAGCCCAATCTTTATTTGCTTTTGCTTGTTGGCGAATAGTCAGCAATAAATCCATTGCCTTGCTGAAAGCCTCTAAGCTATTGTTGTTTGATCCATCACGAGCCTCATCTTTAATGCCCAATAAATCAAACGTAAATAAATGGAACACTTCACGTATTTCTTTCAGATCAGCTTCAGAGATTGTCTCCTTTCCGTCTTTCACCAAATTGATCAAACGGGCTGCATCAAACAAATGAGAGATTACAATAGGGGTATTCAAGTCGTCATTCATGGCCTCGTAACACTTCTTTCTCAAATCTTTCACATCAATAGTTGAAGTAACTGCAGGTCTCAGTTTTGACAAACTTGCATACGCATCCAACAATCTTGCCAATCCTTTTTCAGCTGCCTGCAAAGCATCGTTACTAAAGTCGACTGTACTCCTATAATGTGCTTGCAAAATGAAGAAACGAATTGTCATTGCCGAATAAGGTTGATCAAGTTTCTCGTGTGAACCAGTAAAGAATTGATCCAAAGTAATAAAGTTACCCAATGATTTGCCCATCTTCTGTCCATTGATAGTAATCATATTATTGTGCATCCAATAATGAACCATCTCATGGCCTTCAGAAGCAACAGCTTGAGCAATCTCACATTCATGATGCGGGAAGATCAAATCCATACCACCGCCATGAATATCAAAACGTTCACCCAAATACTTCTTACCCATGGCAGTACACTCACAATGCCAACCGGGGAAACCATTGCTCCACGGAGAAGGCCAACGCATGATATGTTCCGGCTGAGCGCATTTCCACAACGCGAAATCAATAGGATTATGTTTCTCTTCTTGTCCATCCAATGCACGAGTTGTATTTAACATATCATCAATGTTTCGACCGGAAAGTACTCCATAATGATGTGTCTTGTTGTATTTTTCCACATCAAAATAGACGGAACCTTGACTGACATAAGCGTAGCCATTGTCCAAGATTTTCTTTACCAATTCTATCTGTTCAATAATATGCCCCGAAGCATGTGGCTCGATACTAGGAGGCAACACATTTAAAGCATCCATCGCATGGTGATAACGCAGTGTATAATGTTGCACTACTTCCATCGGCTCAAGTTGTTCTAAACGAGCTTTTTTTGCAATCTTGTCCTCTCCATCATCAGCATCATGTTCCAAGTGACCCACATCTGTAATATTTCGTACATAACGAACTTTATAGCCCAAATGCTTTAAATAGCGAAACAATATATCGAATGTGATCGCTGGACGAGCATGTCCCAAATGGGCATCTCCATACACAGTAGGGCCACACACATACATTCCGACAAAAGGCTCATGCAATGGTACAAATTGTTCCTTTTTGCGAGTAAGTGTATTGTAAATTTGCAATAAATGTTCCATTTTATATCGTTTATTTTTATTTGTAGCAAAAGTAATCATTTAATAAGGAACTTGTCCTTTGAACACCCCTTTTTCTGTTACATAAGCCGTTATTAATTCAGCGGGAGTGACATCGAATGCCGGATTATAGACCGCCACCCCTTCCGGAGCCATACGATGAGTATAATACATTTCTGTCACTTCTGATGCGGCTCTTTGTTCAATGACGATATCTTTCCCGGTCGGTGTATGTGGATCGAATGTACTATATGGCCCTAGTACATAGAATGGAATATGATAATGATGCGCTATAATTGCCACATTACATGTCCCAATTTTATTGGCCACATCACCATTCGCTGCAATTCGATCACAACCAACCATCACCATGTCAATCATACCTCGGCTCATCAACGACGAGGTCATGTTATCACATACCAATGTCGTATCAATACCATATTTCATCAATTCATAAGTTGTAAGGCGGGCACCTTGTAATAGCGGACGTGTTTCGTCTGCATAAACCTTAGGGTGCAATCCCATATCTTGCGCCTTATAAATTGGAGCCAGAGCTGTTCCATAACGGGAGACTGCTAAATGACCCGCATTACAATGGGTCAAAATACGACTTCCGGCTGATATCAGTGTCACCCCATGCTCACCAATCCGTCTACACATCTGAATATCTTCCTCCTTGATCTGAACGGCTTCCATCCGTAAAGCTTGCTTGATACGATGAAAGTCCGCCGATGAAATGGCTGAAAGGGGCGCAATTTGTTGATGAAACACCGCCATCATCCGTTCCAAAGCCCAAGCCAAGTTCACCGCAGTCGGGCGACTTGCTTGTAAATGGCCGGCAATGTTCTGCACACAACTCTCCAAATGCGTTTTGGATGTTATATTTTCAGCTGTTCGAGCGAAACAAACATACAGACCAAAAGCTGCCGCTACACCAATGGCGGGTGCTCCGCGCAATTTCAACTTTACGATAGCATCTATAATTTCACTCTCCGTTCGCAATGTCAGATAGACCTCACGAATGGGCAATTGCGTCTGATCAAGAATAGTCAATGACTCTTCATTGTCATTCAACACGACAGAGTCGGGAATGACAAAATCTGATAGTTGATTGGTTGGTTGTTCATTCATTGTCTATTAATATTTAGGAGATTCTTCTCCCATGTTTTCTCTTAACCAAAGATCGGCACAGTCGCATAACATCTGATACCATTCTTCTCCAAATTTTCGAACCAACGGCTCTTTCAAAAATTTATATACTGGTACATTTTCTTTTCTTCCCAGTATAACAGCAGCCTTGCATACATCCCACCGATGATAGTTAAGAGCCTTATAAGGGCCATAGTCTCCTATTCGGATCGGATACAAGTGGCAAGATATTGGCTTGTAAAAATCACATTTACCGGCACGGTATGCTTTTTCAATAGCACAATAGCAATACCCTTTTTCGTCATAACAAGTAAATACACAATCTTTGTTATTCACGATCGAAGTAACCAGATCACCATCCTGATCCGTATATACAACGCCCTGTTTTTTGATTACAGACTGTGCTTCGGGTGCTAAGTCATCCCACACAACAGGCAATATTTTTTCCAATTCGGCCACTTCATTCGCCTCAACTGGAGCCCCTGCATCACCTTCTATACAACATTCACCTTTACAAGCGTCTAAGTTACAAATAAATTTTTCACTTAAAACATCTGTGGATATGACCACATCCTCTATTTGAATCATCATATTGATAATCAATCTAATAAAAAAGAATGCGCCCACTATAAAAAATAGCAGGCGCATCGAAATGAATAAGCGTTATTTCTTTATTCCCACATATTGCATCGGCAATTGGAGAATTAATCCTTAATCAAATCATGCCCGGTCATATCTTCCGGCTGAGCCATGCCCATGATGTGCAAGATAGAAGGAGCCACATCTGCCAATACACCATTCTGAACTGTCGCTGTCTTGTTTGTTGTTACATAAACAAAAGGAACCGGGTTCAATGAGTGAGCCGTGTTTGGTGTGCCATCTTCATTCAAAGCATGATCGGCATTACCATGGTCTGCAATGATGATCACCTCATAATCGTTTGCCTTTGCTGCTTCAACTGTATCTTTCACACAATTATCGATTGCCACACACGCTTTTTCGATAGCTTCGTAAACACCAGTGTGACCTACCATATCTCCATTCGCATAGTTGACAACGATGAAATCATATTTCTGTGTTTGGATAGCTTCCACCAACTTGTCTTTTACCTCATATGCACTCATCTCCGGTTTCAAGTCGTAGGTGGCAACTTTGGGAGAAGGAACCAAAATGCGCTCTTCGCCTTCATACGGGGTTTCACGACCACCATTAAAGAAGAAGGTTACATGTGCATATTTCTCTGTCTCGGCAATGTGCAACTGCGTCTTGTTGTTCTTCGACAAATATTCACCCAATGTATCCTGTACATTTTCTTTCGGGAACAAGATATGAACACCTTTGAAAGAAGCGTCGTACGGAGTCATGCAATAGTATTGCAAGCTCGGAATTGTCTTCATTCCCTCTTCCGGCATATCCTGTTGCGTCAAAACGACTGTCAACTCTTTTGCACGGTCGTTACGATAGTTGAAGAAGATAATCACATCCCCCTCTTTGATCGTACCGTCAACAGTTGCATTGTTGATTGGCTTAATGAATTCGTCTGTTATCTCTTCGTCGTAAGACTCTTGCATAGCCTTTACCATGTCTGTAGCTTGCTTACCCTTACCATCAATCAACAAATCATAAGCCTCTTTTACACGATTCCAACGTTTGTCACGGTCCATTGCATAGAAACGACCAACGATAGAAGCGATGACACCAGTCGATTGTGCGCAATGAGCTGTCAATTGTTCGATAAAGCCCTTACCGCTACGAGGGTCTGTATCACGACCATCCATAAAACAGTGGATGAATGTCTTTTCCAAACCATATTCTTTAGCGATGTCACACAACTTAAACAAGTGATCCAATGAAGAGTGAACACCCCCATTTGAAGTCAAGCCCATGAAGTGCATGCTTTTTCCATGTTCTTTTGCATAGGTAAAAGCAGAAACCACTTCTTTATTTTTCAAGATACTGTTGTCTGCACATGCACGGTTGATCTTTACCAAATCCTGATAAACAATACGGCCCGCACCAATATTCAAGTGTCCTACTTCAGAGTTACCCATTTGTCCATCTGGCAAACCAACGTTTTCACCAGAAGCCTGCAACTGTGAATGAGGATAAGTTGCCAATAAAGAATCCCAATACGGAGTCGGAGTGTTGAAAATCACATCATCTTTTTTCTGATCGCCAATACCCCAACCATCCAGAATCATCAAAAGTGCTTTTTTAGCCATAATATTCTTGAGTTTATATGTTTTTATTCTTTTTTGTCTTCTCTACGGTTTCTCACCACCGCATGAAGCATTTGTCAAAATTCGGTACAAAGATAGTAATTCTTAAGCGATTATTTGTGGGTAGAATTTATAAAATCTTCTTATAAGTTGTTTTGAATGATTTTCATAATACGCAACCTCCTCATCGCTATCTTCTTTTCTTTTTAGAAAAAGACCGTATAGTTGCGCTTGTATAGTCGCTTGTTGAAGAAAGCTATTCCTACATTATACAAATCAAACGTAACAGCTGTTTCTTCTTGCAAACAAAGCTTCTTCCACAATTGGCGCATCGCTTGATTGACTCGTATTCCTTCGATAAAAAAGATAGAGTCTGAATGAATATGCTTCAGCACCTCCTCGACATACAACAGATTATTCTCTTTTTCATTAGGGGCATGCAAAAAGAAAAAGTCCACCTTCTCCATCTTGGCTAATACTTTTTGCAAATTCTTTTTATAATCACCTGTCGTAATATTCACCTGAGTCTCTTTCTGATTGAATTTATGTAAGCTCCATACGGTTTCTTCCGCTTCCTTTTCATCTGAAGCCAATACCTCCGCCCGCATCTTCGACGAGGAAGCTGTCAGATACAATGTTCCTATGCCAGATGCCGTCCCTATCTGTAAAAGATTCTTCGGCTTAAACCAATTGACCACTCGAAACAACAATTCTCCATGTGAGCGCTTGATTTCATTTTTTACCGCCAAACTTCCGTTGTGTATCAATTGACGACGAATCAGTTCTATATCATTATAGGCATAATACTTGCAACGTTCATCCACCACCTTGGTTATGAACGAAAAGGCAAAGGGTGAATGAACGCCAAAACCTTTCCGATAGCGTAAAAAGCGGTAGAGCAAGAGGCTTTTCCGCCATGTGTCTGTTCGAAAAAATAGGCTCATGCTTATTTGATTTTGCTTTGTACAAAAATAGGTAATCTGTTTGTTTAAAACAATACCTTTGGGCTGTCAAAAACACTATAAAAACAAGAAGTCACTTGATAAAAATTACCAAGTGACTTCTGTGAGTTGTCTCACGAGGATTCGAACCTCGACAGACAGAACCAAAAACTGTAGTGCTACCATTACACCATGAGACAATCCGATGCTTTACAAAAGCGTTGCAAAGGTAAACGAATTTATTTACCTTTGCAAGTGTTTTGCGAATTATTTCACAATTATTAAGTAATAATTTTTCTTACCACGTTGTACGAGCAAGTATTTATCATCCAATAAACAGCTGGTATTCATGCTCATATCTACGTCTGTCACCTTTTCTTTGTTGACTGAAACGCCACCGCTCTGAATTAATTTTCTCATCTCGCCCTTCGAAGCAAAGACCTTTGCTTTCTCTGTACATAAGTCGATCAGCTTGACTCCTGCAGAAAATTCATCGCGCGACACTTCAAACTGTGGAACACCATTGAACACATCCAACAGTGTTGCTTCATCCAACTTCTTCAAGGCTTCTGATGTGGCATTGCCAAACAAGATGTTGGATGCCTCAACCGCTGCATTGTAATCTTCTTCAGAGTGAACCATGATGGTAACCTCTTTCGCCAAACGCTTCTGCAACGGACGCAAATGTGGGGCAGCCTCTTGCTCAGCAATTAAAGCATCAATTTCTTCTTTGTCCAAAGCCGTGAAGATCTTAATATACTTGGCCGCATCGACATCGGTCACATTCAGCCAAAATTGATAGAATTTGTAAGGAGAAGTATAGCGGCGATCCAACCAAATATTACCCGATTCAGTCTTGCCAAACTTACCACCATCTGCTTTTGTAATCAACGGACAAGTTAGGGCAAAAGCTTCACCTCCATTCGTGCGGCGAATCAATTCTGTTCCGGTCGTGATGTTACCCCACTGATCTGAACCGCCCAACTGCAATTTGCAGTTCTTTGTCTCGTACAGATGAAGGAAGTCATAAGCCTGGAGCAACTGATAAGTGAACTCGGTGAATGACAAACCGTCGCGAGCTTCGCCGTTCAGACGTTTCTGAACAGAGTCTTTTGCCATCATGTAGTTGACCGTGATATGCTTGCCAACTGTACGTGCAAAATCGAGAAACGAGAAGTCTTTCATCCAGTCGTAGTTGTTTACCATTTCCGCTTTATTGGGAGCATCCGATTCAAAATCCAAGAAATGCCCCAATTGCTTTTTGATACACTCCTGATTGTGGCGCAAGGTTTCTTCATCCAACAAATTACGCTCGAGCGATTTGCCAGACGGGTCACCAATCATACCGGTAGCACCACCCACCAGGGCCAACGGCTTATGGCCGCAACGCTGGAAATGCCGCAACATCATCACACCACACAAGTGGCCGATATGAAGTGAGTCGGCCGTCGGGTCAATACCCAAATAAGCCGTTACCGTTTCTTTTTCCAGCAATTCTTCTGTTCCCGGCATCATGGTGTGTACCATTCCGCGCCATCTTAATTCTTCTACAAAATTCATCGTTTTAGTTCATTATAAATATATGTTTAATATATATGAGATGGCAAAGATACGACTAATTATTGGATTGATGCGCAACTGACAGTAATTCTCCCACTTTTTCTTTTTGAATATAAAAACAGGATCTGCTTCTTAAATATTGAGAATCCGCTATCTTCATAACTTTCCTCTATCGGACCTTCATTCTCAAAAGAGAGAAAGGAATTCTATACGATCCCAATAGTTCTTCTTTCTTGTCCGGATTGGGGATGATCATTTTGTATTGTGTGAAGTCTATTTTCTCCAAAGCAACTACCAAATTTGCCAAATGCTTTTCCAAATCCGGTATATGTTCGAAAGCACTTTCCGGCACTCTGAAATTGTTGTGTCGGCATGTTCCGTCCGGAAACACAAAAAAGCCCCAGGATATTTTCTTCAGATAGGAATATACCTCGTCCGAGACGTTGGGAAATTCATGAAGGAGAATGTCTTGATAGACTTTACTCAGTTGCCTACCACTTTCTCCTTCAAAGTAAAGAGGGTATTTTCCCACAGGATTTTTCCCGGTATATCTCTCTTTTATATATAGGAAAACGATGGTATCATTTAGATCATTTTTTGTTGTTTTCTTATGCAGGAACGTAAAGTTCTCCTGACAATAGCCATTAGTCAAACAGAGACCTAACAATATAATTATGAAACGTATTGCTCTCATTTTGATGGAGTTTATGATTAAAAAAGTATTCATTACCATTGACATCCGATTTGTCTCTATTCTCTTGTGTCCAATTATAGGTTTTAGTTTATTTTTTTCGCAAGATAGTGCTTATTTCTATAGAGCCAACTCTTTTTTGATTATTTATGAAAAACAACTTAGGATCTTATGTATTGGTTGTTGAAAAAGCAGATTTTCGAAGAACAAGGATATCGATGTTGACCTTTCATAAGATCATTTTGTAATCAATCAACCCTCAATTTTCAGCGTTATAGGGGTTGACTGGAATCAAAATGATAGTTATCTTTGTCACGGTATTCACAAAACAAGGGTTTTTATATATGAAAGAAAGCGAAAAAAGGCCGTCTATTCTGTTGATTTACACGGGTGGAACTATCGGAATGATACAGAATATGGACACAGGAGCCCTCGAACCTTTCAATTTTCAGGATCTGCAGAAACAAATACCGGATCTGAATCGGCTGGATTATTCCATCTCTGCCATCTCGTTCGAGCATCCAATGGATTCATCTGAGATTGATCCGGCCGTATGGAGTCGTATCGCGCATATCATTTCCGACAACTATGCACTCTATGATGGCTTCGTTGTGCTACATGGTACCGACACGATGGCCTACACAGCATCGGCTCTGAGCTTTCTGTTGGAGAATCTTAGCAAACCTGTTATCCTGACAGGATCGCAATTGCCCATGGGAATGTTGCGGACAGACGGCAAGGAGAATCTTGTGACAGCTATCGAAATTGCTGCAGCTCGCGATGGTGAAAGGCCCATGATACAGGAGGTTTGCATCTTCTTCGAGAACGACCTGATGCGTGGCAATCGGACAAGCAAAACAAGTGCCGACAATTTCAATGCTTTCCATTCCTATAACTACCCGGTGCTGGCCCATGCCGGCATCACAATCCATTATGATACCCCACATATTTACCGCCCCATCTTACGAAAACCGCTGAAGCCACATTTTGCTTTCGACGACCATATTGCCATCCTCAAGCTGTTTCCGGGGATGTCGCCCGTCGTTGTAGAGAGCATCTTGAACATTGATGGTTTGAAAGGGGTGATACTGGAGACTTTCGGCAGTGGAAATGCGCCCACCTTTCCTTGGTTTTTAGCCCTACTGAAAAAGGCGACTGACCGCGGAGTTGTCATCGTAAACGTGACACAATGCCATACAGGAAGCGTTGAAATGCGGCGTTACGAAACAGGATTCCACTTGCTGGAAAATGGTGTCATCTGTGGGTTTGACAGTACCACCGAATCGGCCTTGACAAAACTGATGTACCTCTTCGGGCAAGGTCTTACACCCGACGAAGTCAAGGAATACATGCAGTGTTCTCTCATCGGCGAAATAACGACAGACGAGGAGACTCTATTCGAAAAATAGG
>CAVKMU010000046.1:0-10750 GCA_963657455.1 bacterium | reverse complement strand
ATGAACGATAAAGCAAAAGGTTACATTTTAGGCATTATTGCCTCTGCTTCGTATGGTATGAATCCGCTGTTCGCTCTTCCTTTGTATAAAGAAGGGATGAATGCCGATTCTGTTTTGTTCTTCCGCTATCTGTTGGCCGTCCCTATTTTGGCCATCATGATCAAGGCTCGCGGCCGCGATTTCAAACTGCAAAAAAATGAAATCTGGCCATTGATTTGCATGGGCTTGCTGGTGGCAATCTCTTCATTGTCCTTGTTTATCTCATACAACTTCATGAGTGTGGGCATCGCTTCTACCCTATTGTTCATCTACCCGATTATGGTTGCTTTGATCATGACCGTTGCCTTCAAGGAAAAGCTGAGTATGATCACCTTGTTCTCCATAGTGTTGGCCGTGGGGGGTATCGGAATGTTGTATCAAAATTCTGATGGTGTTTCCCTAAGTATGACCGGTTCACTCTTGGTTTTCTGCTCGGCACTGACTTATGCCCTCTATATTGTTGGCGTTAACCAGTTCAAATCGCTGAAGAATATGGCCACCTTGAAGCTTACTTTCTATGTCTTGCTCTTCGGGTTTTTCCTCTATCTTGTCCGCCTCGACTTTGGCCGCGCATTGACATATCCCGACCAGTGGTATGCTTGGGCAAACATTTTAGGGTTGGCACTCTTCCCTACAGCCATCTCTTTCCTCTGTACGACAAGTGCCATTCAATATATTGGATCTACTCCGACAGCTATCTTGGGAGCTCTTGAGCCGGTAACCGCCGTTATCATTGGGGTGGCCGTCTTCGGAGAAACGTTGTCGTTGCGTGAAATCACCGGATTGGTGATGATTATTACTGCCGTAACCTTCGTCATTGGTGGAGGGAACATCACCTCACACATGGTACGTTTCCGCAAAATGTTTCCTCGTATTCCTTTGAAAAAGAAACTGTTCAAATGAAAAAAGAGGAGAGGCCTCGCAGCTTCTCCTCTCCTGCCAATCAAAACAAACCGACATTAATGATTATAGGCACTCTCGCCATGTTCATAAATGTCCAAACCTTCCTCTTCAACACGCTTATCAACGCGCATTCCAATCCAACAATTAACCAATTTGAATAAGACGAATGTCACAAAAGCACTATATATGATAGAAATAACTGTCGTTAAAATTTGCACCCACAGCTGATGCCAATCGCCATAAAGCGCACCTTGCACACCGCCGTCGCCCGTTACAAATTGCGTGGCAAAGACGCCTGTCAGAATTGATCCGATGATTCCTCCGACACCATGCACACCAAATGCATCCAACGCATCGTCATATTTGAATTTTGGCTTGACAAATGCCACCATGAAGAAGCAGATGATCGGCGTAATGATACCAATAGAGAAAGCTCCTAACAAGTCGGCTGTCCCGGCAGCCGGAGTAATGGCCACCAAACCAGCCACGGCTCCCGTACAAGCTCCCACCGTTGTAGGTTTTTTATTGCAAATCCAATCAATAATCATCCATGTAATGGCAGCCGTTGCCGTTGCTATATGCGTCACCAAGAAGGCGTTGGCTGCTAAACCATCGGCAGCCAAGCCACTTCCTGCATTAAATCCAAACCAACCGAGCCACAAAAAGCACGTACCAAGGAATACAAATGTGATGTTATGAGGTGTAATAGGGTGACCTATACGATAGTCGTCACGTTTTCCTAACATGATTGCCATGATCAAAGCCGAGACTCCCGCATTGATATGTACCACTGTCCCACCTGCAAAGTCGATGGCTCCCATCTGTTGTAAGAAGCCTCCACCCCACACCCAGTGAGCCATTGGAAAGTAAGCGAGAATCTCCCAAAGAATAATAAAAAGGATAAAGCCGGTAAACTTGATACGTTCAGCAAAAGCTCCTAATATCAACGCCGGTGTGATAATGGCAAACATACACTGAAACAAGACGAAAACCAACTCCGGAATATTGCCTGTTGTCAAAGTTGTCAGCGTGATGCCATGCAAAAATATCTTGTCAAAGCCTCCTATGAAAGCCCCTAATGGGTTGCCAGACTCCGAAAAACTGGTATCGAATGCCCAGCTATAACCAAAAGCCACCCACAAAACAGATACAACACTCACCAAAAAAATTGTCTGCATGATCACACTCAGTACATTCTTCCGGCGAACCAATCCGCCATAGAACAGAGCTATACCCGGTATACTCATCAACAAAACTAAAATGGTAGAGATCAAAATCCATGCAGTGTTGCCACTATCCAATATCATATTGTCCATAATATCAACTTTTTAGTCATTAAAAAGATTATCATTTCTCTTGTTCGGCATTATATAGGGCAATGTCACCCCGTTCCTCGGTTCTGATTCTGATCGCATCGTCAATCGGAAGAATAAAAATACGGCCATCACCTATCTCTCCTGTCTTGGCGGCTTTCAAAATGGCTTGAACCGTTTTCTCGACATTCTTGTCGCGTACGACAATTGACACCATGATCCGCTCAATGGAGCTGGTATCGTAAATGACACCACGATAGATTCTTGCCTCTCTCGACTTGCCAATTCCCCGCACATCGTAGTATGAAAACCATTCAATGTCGGCTGCCAACAAAGCTTCTTTCACATCTTCGAATTTACTTCGACGAATAATCGCTTCAATCTTTTTCATCTTCCTTCAGATTAATATTATTATTCTTGTCTTCGATTACAAAACTATACAAAATGATATATATTATATTATTTTTCAAACACAAATATATTTATATTTTATATCAGCTTACACATTGTATTTTATATATCATTTTTTCATATCAAATCGAAAGCAATTAGACATAAATATGTTTCTAATTAAAAGACAGCCAAAATGAGATATACCAATCCTTTTGATATTTTTATCGATATTTACAATAGCAGATTATCATAAATAACAAATAAACACTAACATTATGCCATATATAAGGGGTGATTATCGGCAGAATGTTTCACTCTTCTCTCCGGTTTTTCAACCATAGTATTGCATCTTTTTTATATTTTCTGCAGATTTCAGAGAAAGTTTCTCGGCATGAAACTACAGTTTATTCCCGAACAAACTGCAGTTTTATGCCGAACAAACTGCAATTATCTCGGGAGAAAAATTTTAAAATCTCCTGAGTTTATAAAGAATGGATGGTACATACAACAAAGAAGGCTGCGACATGATTGCCACAGCCTTCTTTATTGTTTTTATAGATGTATTATTGCTTCACCAATTCTGCCACCTTGATTCTAAACACCAATGTGGTATAAGGCTTGATGGTTACCGAACCACTCGAGCTACCGGATACTCCATAGCCCAATGAATAGGGCATCCATACTTCCCACTCATCGCCTACATGCATATGTTGCACGGCAGTAGCCCAACCATCGATGAAGCCTGTTCCGACAACACCCTCGATCGGATCGGTATCTTCCTCCAACTTTGAATCAAAGACTTGGCCTTTTGACAACACATCATCCCGATTGGCAATATAGTTTCCATCTTCATCCGCAATAAAACAACCTTTATAATAGCATTTTACCGTACTACTATAGTAGATCGTCTCCGTACCTTCTCCTTTTTGGATTACCTTATACAAGATTTTTCCATTGCCTGATTCGGAATTGATATAGCTGATGCCATCATCATATTGACGCTTTTCAAAAGCATCAATATTGGCCGCTTTCCATTCTTCGTCGACAGGAAGATAGTTATCATCATCATCATTCGAGCAACTTACAACGAATAGCAAGCTGCACAACATCAAGGCTATATGCCAATACTTTGTTATCATATTCTTATTCTTCTACGATTTTTTTCAACAAGCTCTTCATGCTGACCTTCTCAGAAATGATATTATGCAACTGATCGATGCTAACACGCTCTTGCTCCATGGTGTCACGGAAGCGGATAGTTACACAATTGTCTTTCAAAGTGTCGTGATCGACTGTGATACAATACGGAGTTCCGATTGCATCCTGACGGCGATAACGTTTTCCGATAGAGTCTTTTTCGTCGTATTGACAACGGAAATCGAAGCGCAACAATTGCATGATTTCTTCTGCTTTTTCGGGCAGACCATCTTTCTTTACCAACGGCAATACCGCCAATTTTACCGGGGCTAATGCTACCGGCAACTTCAATACAACACGAGTTTCTCCATTTTCCAATGTCTCTTCGCAATAAGCTCCGGCCATAACACTCAGGAACATACGGTCGACACCGATAGATGTCTCGATGACAAACGGCGTATAGCTCTGGTTCAATTCAGGATCGAAATATTGGATCTTCTTGCCTGAAAATTTCTCATGCTGGCTCAAATCGAAATTTGTACGGCTATGGATACCCTCAACTTCCTTGAATCCAAACGGCATTTCAAACTCGATATCTGTTGCAGCATTAGCATAGTGAGCCAACTTTTCGTGATCGTGGAAACGATATTTGTTGTCGCCCAAACCCAAAGCCTTGTGCCATTTCAAACGGGTCTGCTTCCATTTGTTGAACCAGTTGATCTCTTCGCCCGGACGAACAAAGAACTGCATTTCCATTTGTTCAAATTCACGCATACGGAAGATGAACTGACGGGCTACGATTTCATTACGGAATGCTTTACCGATCTGAGCAATACCGAATGGAATCTTCATACGGCCAGTCTTCTGCACGTTCAAGAAGTTAACGAAAATACCTTGAGCTGTCTCCGGACGAAGGTAAACCTTCATGGCAGCATCGGAAGTTGAACCCATTTCTGTCGAGAACATCAAGTTAAACTGACGAACATCTGTCCAGTTGCGAGTGCCTGAAATAGGACAAACAATCTCACAATCCAAAATCAACTGACGCAAATCTTCGAAATTTGAATCGTTCATGTCTTTCGAATAGCGGGCATGGATTTCATCCCACTTGGCTTGGTGCTCCAATACACGAGGGTTGGTTGCACGGAATTCTGCTTCATTGAACGCTTCGCCATATTTCTTGGCTGCCTTGGCAACCTCCTTATTAATTTTCTCCTCGATCTTAGCCAAATGGTCTTCGATCAAGACATCTGCGCGATAACGTTTCTTTGAATCTCTGTTATCTATCAATGGATCATTAAATGCATCTACATGGCCTGATGCTTTCCAAATCGTAGGGTGCATGAAAATAGAAGAATCCAAACCGACTACATTCTCATGCAGCAATGTCATGCTGTCCCACCAATATTTCTTAATATTGTTCTTCAACTCTACACCGTTCTGGCCGTAATCATAAACTGCGCCCAGTCCATCATAAATTTCTGAGGAGGGAAATACAAAACCATACTCCTTACAGTGCGATACTAATTTCTTAAAAACATCTTCTTGTGCCATAATAGAATAATATTCAATTATACATTTTCCCTTATTGATTCTGCAAAGTAAGTGATTTTTTCATTAAAAAAGATGGTATATATTTATAAAAATAGTATCTTTACCGCAATTAATCAGTCATTTTGACTTAAATCTCTTAAATTTACCATGATGAAATCTGAATTGCCGCGCCGTAAATTCTTGAAGCAAGTATTGGCGCTCTCAGCTGTATCTTCTATTCCTTCATTTTGGATTCCTTCGAAAGCACATGCCGCAGCTCGGGTAAGTGCCAACGATCGGGTTAACATTGCATTTATAGGTATAGGTAATAGAGGGGGAGAAATAGCCAAGGAATTGTACAATACCGGATTGTGTAATGTCGTAGCTCTCTGCGATGTTGATATGGGAGCCAAGCATACACAAGAAATCATTTCGATGTTTCCAAAAGTACCACGCTATCAAGATTTCCGGAAAATGTTCGATCAAATGGGCGACAAGATCGATGCTGTAACTGTCGGAGTCCCTGATCATTCCCATTTCCCCATCACTATCGAAGCAATGGCACACGGCATTCATGTATATGTCGAGAAACCAATGGCACGTACTTTCCAAGAAATTGAGATCATGATGCGCGCTGCCAAGAAATATGGTGTGGTTACCCAAATGGGAAACCAAGGACATTCGGATGCCAACTATTTCCAATTCAAAGCCTGGAAAGAAGCCGGTATCATCAAAGATGTCACTGCTATTACCGCCCACATGAACAACTCCCGCCGCTGGCATGGGTGGAATCCAAACATCAAACACATGCCGATGGGAGAACCTGTTCCCGAAACAATGGACTGGGATACATGGTTAGGCGTCGTACAACACCATGATTACAACCACGATTATCATCTTGGACAGTGGCGTTGTTGGTATGATTTCGGTATGGGAGCGTTAGGCGATTGGGGAGCTCATATCATTGATACCGCACATCAGTTCCTGGATTTGGGATTACCTACCGAGATAAATCCGCTCTATCTGAAAGATCATAATCCATTCTTCTTCCCAATGTCGTCAACAATCTTGTTCAAGTTTCCAAAACGCGGTGACATGCCTGCTTGCGACATCACGTGGTATGACGGATTAGATAATATACCTGCTGTGCCGGAAGGCTACGGCGTTTCTGAATTGGATCCCAACATTCCGACGGTAGCCGGCGGAAAAATTCAACCGGCTAAGCTGAATCCTGGTAAGGAAATCTATTCGAAAGAACTGACATTCAAAGGTGGTTCACACGGAAGTACCCTTTCCATCATCCCGAGCGAAAAGGCAAAAGAGATGGAATCACACTTGCCGGAAGTGCCAAAGAGCCCATCCAACCATTATACCAATTTCTTATTGGCCTGCCAAGGAAAAGAGAAAACTCGTTCTCCGTTCGAAATAGCCGGACCGTTGAGCCAAGTATTTTGCTTAGGAGTTTTGGCACAACGACTCAATAGAAAACTGGTTTTCGACCGTGAAACGAAACAAATTACCAATGATCCGTTTGCCAATCAGATGCTGGTGGGACAACCTCCACGCCAAGGTTGGGAGCAATATTACAATGTATAAGATGGATTATATTAAAGGAATAGTTGCTGCACTGCTGTTTTGCGGATATTGTACAACATTGTCTGCACAGACAAAATGGATCAATCCCCAAACGGCAGTGGATCATCCTATCCATGGACAATATTGGCAGGATGAATTGAAAGGAACTTATTATCGTTTGCCCCAAAGAGCGGAAAAGCAGGTAAAAAAAGCTATTTGGCATTTATCTAAACAGTCGGCCGGCTTGTCTGTCGTATTCCGCAGCAATGCCCCTGAAATAAAGGTACGTTATGGCGTCGGTGGGGGATTTGCCATGCCACATATGCCATCGACAGGTGTTTCAGGAGTAGACTTATATGCTATCGATCAAGATGGAAGAGAGCGATGGTGTGCCGGAAAATATCATTTTGCCGACACTGTCACCTATTCATACAGCAATTTGACATATGATACAAGAGACCGCGGATATGAATACCATCTCTATCTTCCACTTTACAATGATGTAAAATGGATGGAGATCGGTGTTCCGGACAGTTGCGCTCTCTCGTTCGAACCGGCATCTTTGGAAAAACCGTTGGTGGTATACGGCACCTCTGTGGCTCAAGGAGCTTGCGCTTCTCGTCCGGGTATGGCATGGTCAACCATCGTCGAACGGGAATTAGGGCATCCGGTGGTCAATCTCGCATTCTCCGGCAACGGGAAGATGGAGCCGGAGGTGTATGATCTTTTGGCAGAAATCGATGCCAAACTCTTCATCATTGACTGTATGCCCAACTTACCCGGCGAAGAATCTGTCATGGTATACCCCCGTACACTCGACGGCATTCGTAAACTTCGGAAAAAAAGTAATGCGCCAATTCTTCTTGTTGAGCACAGCGGTTATACAAATGAATTCACCAACACTCCGAGAGAAGAGGAATATCGACTGGCTAATCAAGAACTTAAGCGAGCATATAACTCACTGATCGGAGAGGGGATCTGCAACCTTTACTACATGACAAAAGAGGAAATCGGCCTCTCTATGGACGGAATGGTAGAAGGTATACATCCGAACGATTTGGGAATGCGCGAACATGGTGACGGATATATCCGCAAAATACGTGAAGTTCTGCATGAAGATTGCAATCTCCGTACTGTTTTCACTCCATGCAAGCAACGGCGTGACGGATATGATTGGAACGGTCGTCATGAATCTATCCTGAAAATGAACAGAGAGCAGGCACCTGATATTTTAATGATCGGCAATTCCATCACCCATTACTGGGCAGGAGAGCCAACAGCCGGCATCATAAGAAACAAAACTGCTTGGGATAAGTTGTTCACTGGTAAAGTTGCCCGCAATTTAGGCTTTGGATGGGATAAAATCGAGAATGCTTTGTGGCGTATTTATCATGGGGAATTGGACGGATACGATGCAAAGAAAATATTCATGTTGATGGGAACAAACAATCTGGACTCCAACTCGGATGAAGAAATTGTCCAAGGTATCAAGGAATTGGTAAGGGCCATCAAGCTACGCCAACCAAAAGCCAAGCTATATGTATGCGGAATTCTTCCCCGTTCATGGAAAGAGAGCCGTATCACTGAGATTAATCGTATGCTAAAGTTCCGATTACAACCTGATGAAATCACGTTCATTGACATGTCTGCTATCTTCTCAAAAGCGGATGGATCCATCAATTCTTCTCTTTTCTCGGATGGTTGTCACCCGACAGAGGAAGGATATGCTCGCATGGCTGAAGCATTGAAACCTTTTGTAGACGAATAAGCAACTCAAAATAATAGAAAATAAAAAACTCAAGATTGGATTTTTTGCATTTCATTCTTGAGACTTCTTATTACATATATATTTATTATAATTCAAATATATACATCAATTTTTTGTCTAATCAAGTATTTTTTGCTGTAAAATAGAGGAGAATATGCTAATCGTCGAATATTAAATATATCTATCTTTGCATCAAAAAATTATAACTCTTTACAGAAAAATGGAATCAATTATTCTTTTAGGTCTTGGACTGAATGCATGGCTGACGATCATTTTGGTTTTCACCATGTTTGGTCTGATGATGTTCACTAAACTGCCTGCAGAGTTTGTCTTTTTGGGTGGCATGGGTTTCTTGTTTGTTACAGGGATTCTTACCACTGATGAAGCACTGGGCGGATTCAGTTCTTCGTCTGTTGTAACCATTGGTGTACTCTTCGTAGTCATTGCCGGATTAGTAAACAGTGGCGTGATACATTGGATGGTAAAAAATCTATTGGGAACGCCCTCATCATATAATAAAACCATTATTAGATTGATGGTTCCCGTAGCCGTTTTAAGTTCTGTATTAAGCAATACCACTGTAGTGGCTTTGTTCATTAATGTGGTGAAAATATGGTCGAAAAAGTTGAATATTGCCCCCTCAAAACTGCTTATTCCTCTTAGTTATGCTTCTTGTTTTGGTGGAATTTGTACATTGATCGGTACTCCTCCTAACCTTATTATTTCCGGAATGTTGCAAAATGACAATCCAGCCATGCATATGAATATTTTCATTACTACGCTCCCCGGACTTTTTTGTCTTGCTGTAGGAATTCTTTCTATGTTGGCCATGCAGAAACTTCTTCCGGTAAGAAAATCACCGGATATGGCATTAAATGCAACAGATGAATACACGGTCGAACTGCTTGTTCCTTCCGATTGTAAGATTATCGGCCAAACCATAAGCGAAGCCGGGCTCAATAATGTATCGGGTGGACGTCTGTTTGAAATAGTACGCTTCGACAATGCAATCATCACCCCCGTAGCAGACGACGAATTCTTGATGGGTGGAGACCGACTTATTTTCTCCGGTGAGATCGAGGCATTACTGGAATTGCGTGATACCTATGGACTGACTTCAGCCCCACACCATGTGTTTTCGCTTAATGAGCAAGATTCTAAACGACAATTATTTACAGCTACAGTAAAACGTGGAGGATGTCTAATCGGAAATTCTATGGATATGATTGACTTCGAAGAACATAATAATGTAGCCCTCGTGGCAATTGTACGTGAAGGCGAACGTATCAATGTCAATCCACGCTCCGAAAAATTACAATATGGGGATACTTTATTACTCGAATGTCCCGCCTCACAAGCAAATATATTCCGTGAAGCTGTATCAAAAGATTTGCATCTTTTGGATTCTCCCGCCGTTCCGACCATTGGAAAGAGCACAATTATCTCATCTGTCATCATGATCAGCATGGTATTACTCTCCACCTTTAATGTTCTAAGCTTGTTGCAGAGCTGTTTCTTGGCTGCTTTTGCCATGCTTATTACAAAGTGTTGTACTACTACACAAGCATGGAAATCCATCAATTGGGAGATTCTTATGATATTTGCAGGTTCAATTTGTTTAGGAACAGCTATTGCCAAGACCGGAGTTGCTACTTCCATGTCCAACGCCATCCTTGGCATCTGTGGTGCAAATGCCATGGTCGCACTTATTTGTATATGCCTTGTGGCAACATTCCTCACAGAATTTATCAGCAACACAGCATGTGCGGCCATGTTCTACCCTATAGCTTATAAAACGGCTGTCTCGCTTGGTGCGAATCCAATCACTTTTTGTATTGCTTTGATGATTGCCGTTTCATCAAGTTTTGCCACTCCAATCGGTTCACCTACTCATATGTTAGTATATGGAGAGGGAGGTTATCGGTTTACAGACTTCATGAAAGTAGGCTTGTTCATGAACATTATTATTTTGGCTGCCAATATTTTCATCGTTTCTATTCTCTTCCCTCTATAATAGAAACCTGTTTTTTTACAAAAAAGAATAACCCTTTCGGTTATTTAAAAGAACCAACAAGTGAGTGTTTATAAT
>CAVKMU010000045.1:0-24042 GCA_963657455.1 bacterium | reverse complement strand
AAAAAGCACGGCATTCTTTGGAAAAAAACAGCGTGCTTTTTTGATATTTACCCATTCCTCAAATCTAAACACACCTGTGTATCAATTAGTTGTAAATACACGTGAACGATAAGATATAATGAGCGATGCTTTGCCAAACAAAAATAAGAATCGATAACTCTGCTATTTGTTCTTGCCAAGTACCTTCGCTTCCAACTTTGGCAGATGCTCTATGATGTTCTCGTCGATTTCAATTGTATAATTGCCAGTAGTGTTGCGCAGCGTCTTTTGAATGCTTGATGGCTCAGTGTTGCTGAACCAGGCATAGAACAGATTCAGCGCAAACAGGGCAGTGATTTTTGGATCTATTCCGTATTGGTATGCTATGTTCCAACAGAAGTTCTTCAAGTCAGCCTGCTTCAGACTTTTCTTCTTGCCGATGGAGAGAACCTCCATGCGTGTCACACCATTGAGTTCCACTAGCAGCTTGACCGCCTCCTCAATCTGGTACAGCTCTTCATCCGTAAAGCCATGTGGCATGAGCGTATAACGGGTGTATTTGAGTATGACTTCAAGTTTCTTTGTCTCGCGAGCGACCTTTGCCTCATTCATCTGCTTGCGGTCTATCTGCATTTGGTTGATGAATACCTCCAGTTCGTCGTGTGCCTTCTGGATGTCACGTTTCAACTGTAACTTTGCCAATGCCTCGGGAGTAACGGGAACTTCTCCTGAACTTTGCGGTTCAACATTGTGCTCTGTTTTCTGAGTGTCAGCGACATTAGATGTTGTACTCTTTTGCCTGTTGATCGTTGCATCCCTCTCTTGTGCCTTCTTCTGTATGTGGTCAAGGTTCTGAGCGATGTGTTCCTCCATCTCCTCGCGGTCAGCATTGGCATTCCATTCTTTGCGATGGGACTTGAAGAAAGCGTAGATACCAGTCTTTATGCCATGAAGGAAAAGCACGAACAGGGCATAGTAGCCTACAAATATCGGTATTGTGAGCAAGAAGCACACGAGTTCATTTTCTGTATCGTCACCCACTATCCACTGAGCTGTCTTGTAAGCGGCAATGACGTAGGTGATAATGAGAATCCCGAGGAATCCCTTGTCAAAGTTTCGTGCTACTCCTTCTTTCCTATGGGGAAGAGGAAAAATGTCAATCTCCATACTTTACAATGCTTTGATTTGTTCCTGGGCGATAATAATTGCATCGTTGCAGAGGTCACGCTCCTGTTCGTCCTCTACCGCATCAATGAACTTATCTGCCAACCATAAGGTAAGCATTTCTTTTTCATCCTGATGAAAGTACTCCGCAAGTTTGATTACCTGTTCACGCTTCGCACGGCGGTCACCACGTTCTATCTTACTGAACATAGGCGTGTCTATCTCCAACAGTGCAGCCAACTGGCGTTGCAACACACCGTTTTCGTCTCTTAATTCTCTAATCTTCTTTCCGAATAACATATCTGTGTCTGTTTTCCTTTCTTTAGCAAATTACCGGCAAATTACCAGCAAATTAAACTCGCTTATAATTATCGTTGATTATCAGCATGTTAGCAAAATCCAGCTCAGTTTATCGCACGTCTCAGCAAGTTACCAGCAAATTACCAGCAAATTAAACTAAGCCCATATCGGTATATATCTCATGTATCGTTTCGCCGTATCAGGATCAAGGGCTTTAATCCTTCCTATAGATACTGCCTCCTTTATCAATCTTGATATACTTCCTGCAGATGTTTCACTGACATTGAATCTTTCTCTCAACGACTTATTCGTTAATGCATCACCTTGTATATACATTAGGCATGCATGGAGATAGCATGACCATAGTTTGTCTTCCATCGGGATATTGCTAAATTCCATTTCTGAGAAAAGAGTGACCTTTGTACTATCTTGGAAAACCTCGATACGAGGAGCTGGCAGGTATTGAGCTTCACATGCTAACACCATCCTGTCCCAACCACGACCAAGTTCCTCACACATCTTCAATCGACGCATGAGTGATGCCAATTTCTCGTTTCGCGACTTAGGTGGATTGTCTATTATGCGAAGTATATCAACCAGCGGAGTGCCTGGATTCGTCACCTCGATACGGTTGTCGAATATCTCAACCATAGGTGCAGCACCCGTTATGTACAGATCCTGATGTATAAGACTATTCGCTATTGCTTCTCTTACTGATGGGAGTGGGAACTTGCTTGTTGTTGATAGCTGGACTGCATTAACATCCTCATTGCTTGGCAGCAAGGCATTCACGTAGCGCACGATATTCTCAAAGCAAACGGCATAACCTTGACTAAAGGGTTCTTCCTTCTGAATCAGCAGACGGTTTATCCCCTTGTACTGTACCACGCGCATTGCCTTGCGACCTAAACGGGCAAACTCGTTCAAGTCCTTGGCAAACAATATCGCACCGAGGTTAGTAATACTATATAGTCCATTATCCTGTTTCTGGATAATGCCATCTTCATTCAGGTAGTGTACTACAGCATCTTTCTCGGCTGGCTGGGGTATCTTCAACAACGTAAAGTAGGCATCCACTTGAAGCAGTCTGATGATGTCTTCATATCTTTGGTCAGTCTTTACGCATACATCCTCAAACTGCGCATGACGCAATTTGTCCCACAACTGAGCACGGAACACGGGGAACTCATGCAGCTTCTTTGTGTAGCTTCCGCTTCGTATGTAATCAACCTTTTGAAAGGCGACTGGCTCATTGAGGGCCTTGTGAATGCGAATCAGCTCTACATGTTTGCCATCAATCTCAGCATCATAATACTCAAAATCCGCATTCTTGGAGAGCATATACCGAAGCCAGTTCTCCAACTCCTGCTCACCTTTCTTCTCAAGTTGCAGACGCACTTTTGTTCCGATTATATCATGCGTCGTGTCATCCACACCCCATATCATGTAGGCATAGTCGCGGTCATTCAAAGTCGCCGTGTTGGCAAGGGCACTAATGTCCTCGCCAACCATATTGGGTTCGCAGTTATTATGTTTGAACTCAACCCACCCAGCCTCCTTAGGCAGCTTGCAAAGTTCCTTTACTAGTATATCAATATTTCCTATCATATTTTTTAGTATTAATCCTTACAGGAAATGCAGGGACTCAAAATCCACATTAGCTAACAATTATTTCTACATCATCGATGATATTTTTACCATCTTTAAACACACGATAACCATCTGAGTCGTACTCCATACCTGCATCTTTATGAATTGGAATTACTCCGAGTGCAGGACTGACTGCTTGACATACTTCCTTTAGAGTTTGAATGTCTGCGTGACCGCTTGTATGGAAACCATCCTTAATGCCATCTAAAATACGATTTTTGAAAAGGTCTCGGATTGACAGCACGTTTTCTATTGCATTTTTTCCAGTCTCCTCTGCATAGCCGCTCCACATGGAATATATAAGCCAAGTATCTTCTTCGTTAAACACTTGTAGCATATCTTCCAACATCCACAGACTATTCATCCTAATAGGCATCAAGAATCCTTTGTCTGTTAGATAATCTTTTATCTTTGGAATCCTATATGCTTTATGTCCATGTAGCTCAAAGAACCTATCAAAATTGTACAGAGAACTTTTTTCTCCACAATATTCTGTGAATATGTCCAGCACTTTGCGCTGATACTCATCTATAAGGAATGCTCTATCTGTAGCTTTGCAGGCTACATGGAATGAAGCAAGTCTGTCTATATCAGTAGACGAACCAAGAGCAAAGACGTATTTGTGTTTCTTTAATGCTTGAATGGTGTTTTGCTGAATCTGATATTCTGTAACAACATTCTCTTGCTTTCGTCCCAGCATAGTTCCCTCCGTAATAAGTATATCTACATTACCTATAAATTTCTCCAATGTCGGAAACAGCCCCTTTCCCAAATACCCGTGGCGGCGGAAATCACCTGTGTGAAGAATTCTTTTACCCTCGCACTCTATCAAGAACATATAAGCGTCAAAAGCCGAGTGACTGACGAAATATGGAGTTACAGTGATGGAGTTGTTTACACTTATGCTTTTACAAGCCTCAAAGGGAATCATGCGGTCCGTCGCTTCCAACTGAACGCGGAAATCTTCATATGCATTCAATGTTTCATATTTACATCGCATAACATTAATAGCACCAGCTCCCATATATTGCTTCACATGCTTGGACACCAGATGGTGTAATCCAACATGGTCTCCATGATAGTGGGAATAGAATATGGCATCTGCCCCGGCAGTTATTACCTCTACCTCTTCAGAAGAAAACTCCCTATTCGTTGAGCCAGGAAGATTACTGCCAAAGTCAATGAATATCCTTGCCTTTTCTGTCGCTATTTCTGTGATACAACCTCCTATCTGGTTGACTCCGCGATGAACGATTATTTTTATTTTATATTTTGATAGTTTCTCCATACATCGTCAATGTTAGAATGAAGTCCTTTGCAAACCTCTTTGATTTTCTCTATTGACTTTTCTCTTTGCGTATGCTTTTTCGTGTAGGTCTGTTCTATATATAAATAGACATAATTGCAAACCGAAGACGGCTTGACATTTGTACGAAGTATGCCTATCTTTTCCATAATTTTCAGAACCTTGCTATAGTATTCTACTATGATTGGTTCGTGATTTTCGCCTTCTATCTTACTTGCCTCGCATAAGAATTGGTCATAACTATTCATTTGCTTCAATATTTCCGCAGGCTGTGAGTCAGATGGCTTTAATCGTGAATCATCAATAAGTTTCAATTCTTCAAAACATATAGTACCGTCTTCAGAAATTCTCACAAGGTCTATTCTTATGTCAGTGCCATTGTCTAATCTCAGGGCGAACTCTGTATCTATGTATCTCTTGTCTCTGAGATACATCAGTGACTGGACATATTTTTCACTAGAGTAATTCTTGCCGTCCTTATCCTCACCCTCTATGCAGGCAATATTTTTCTTGTTTGCTTCGACACGTTTTTTTATGAAAGGTAGTCGTGCTACTATTTCCTCAGGTTTCTGTTCAACATAACCATATTTCATATTGAGCAGTTTACACATTTTTTTGTCGTAGCCAAGATAATAATTGTGAATTTCCGACTTCAATGGCCTTGCCTCATTTTCTTTTTTGTTATCATCATAGACTAAGCTCATAATGGAAGCGCCTCTGTAATAGACATTGATTCTATTATCTTTTCTGATGTTGCAATAAAGGTCTTTGTCTTCAATCAGTATTTTCCACCAGGCTGGTGCATTTTCCTTAGACAATATATCAAATAGCTTATTGTCTGGATCCAGACTAAAATAATTCCTTCTCATATAATTATGCGTGTTGCGTATTGTTTTTATCTTTATCTTACGAACAGGGGTAGAATATTTCTGATAGTCATACTCTATGGCATCATACTCGTGCTTGTAGCACCACAAATCTCCATCAGCCCCGTGTTGTACAGAAAGAGGTTTGTGCTGACGAGCAGCCATCGACTTCATTATCGTAGCCTCTAATGCTGTCAGGAATACTACGTTGTCGTCGCTAATCCATTCACCATTGTCATTACGCACCAGGTGCCAGTTTCTCTCTTTTTCTTCCGGGTCCATCATGCATATTCAAATTTAGGAACATCAACAATCACCTCCTCCGTTTCACCATCATCATCAATAGTCGGCACAGACAACCAGATTTCACCATCACGCATATCGTTGTCAACAAGAAGCGTCAGAGGGAAAATGTCACTATCTTCGTTTAGTATAGGATAGCCAGTTTCGTCAAACTCTGTCATAAAAGCGGAGTCTATGCCATAGACGTAGATGTTTTGACTATACTTCTCCATCTCATGATTGGCATATGGATCATTGATTGCGTCAAAAGAACTACCTAACGTTAAATCCATCCCATAAACCAAGAAAGAGGCAGCACCATTAGAACGAGCTAATAATGACATGGTTTGAGCATTTCCATACAAATTTAGCGCATATTCTGTGCTATAAGTTTCATGAAAATCGCGTTCAAATCCTTTGACAACATCGCGAAATATCATCCCGTCATGTTTCCTTCTGCCTTTGCCATCATAGTCAGAAGGATTAAAGTAATATGTTTTTATTATTTCTTTCTCCATTCTATTGCTTGCATCATTAGGCTTAGTGATTATCAGTGTTCTGGTTTAAACTCCAAAGGCTACTCATATTACATATAGCATGAAATCAAACACTGATTTATATTTTTCTTATTATGAATTGTCACATTTTGACTATAAAGATAATCTTTTTATTTGGAATACTACTAATCGTAGTCATAAGTCTTCGCTTTTTTGTTGCATTTTAACATTTGAGAGCGACTTACAGACACTAATTGCTGCAAATCGCTCTCAATTAAGTTGCTTCAATAGGACTGGCCATTCTTCTTCGTCGGTGCTCCTAATCCGATTTTCTGCGTGCCATCCCAATTCGTGAGCTGGTCGGCACAGCCGTTGGAGCCGCCAAGGGATTCGTAGGTCTCAGCACTACACGACATATAGTCAACGAAAGAGATAAAGTTGTCAATGATGGATGGATTATAGGTCACATCCCTTTCCGCAAACAGATGCGTCCAGTTAGTGACGCACTCTTCACGAAAGTTTGAACAGTCACGCCATGAAATTCCGTCAAGAAAGTTGTTGACGACGGAGCGAACACAATCCTTTGCTGCAAGGCTCAAATCATTCTTATGAGCCGTAGCCATTATGCCATAGTAGATGGAGACAGCTTCATTGTTGTTGAAGTTGGTTCTGTTTGAAAGCGAAAATTCTCTGAGGGCGGTGCAACCTTCGGTGATGAAGCGATTGAGAATGTTCTGGTATCTGTCTTGTTTCTCTTCGGCAAGTCGAGCCTCACGTTCTTTGCGCTCCTTTATCTTTCTTGCAGCTTCTGTGATAGGATTCTCGTTTATTTGTCTCGAAGAATAATGTAATCGGCCAAATCAGCCAAGGCTTGACGTGACGGTGATTCGGGCAATGATCCCAATAGACGAACCGCCTCATCATGAAACTCCTTCATCCTTTTCTCAGCATATTCGATTCCCCCTTTTGCTTTGGCGAAAGCTATCAGTTGATCAATATGCTCATCTGTAAAATCTTTTTTACGAATAATATCCAACATTGCCTCAGCCTCATCTCCTCCTTGTCGCAAGGCATAGAGCAAAGGCAAAGTCACTTTTCCCTCACGGATGTCATTTCCTGTCGGTTTTCCGATATTGGAATTCTTGAAATAATCGAAAATGTCGTCACGAATTTGAAAAGCATAGCCCAAATTCTCTCCAAATTTTTTCAGACACTCGATTGTTTCATCATCGCTTCCCGAGGAAATGGCTCCAATTGTCGTACATGCAGAAAGCAATGTTGCCGTTTTCTTGAAAATGACTTGCAGATAACATGACTCATCCAAGATCTGCTCGTCAGCCGTTTCCATCTGTTTGATTTCTCCTTCTGAAAGGTCTCTTCCCAAATTGGAAACAATTCCGATGATCCGCAAGTCGCCTGTTTGAAGGGAACGAATCAACGCCGTAGAAAGAACATAATCGCCCGTGAGCACCGCCACCCGATTGTCAAAGATAGCATTCAACGATGGTACGCCACGCCGCTCGTAGGTTTCATCCACCACATCGTCATGAATCAGTGTTGCTGTATGCAACAATTCAAGAAAAACGGCTGAATTGACAGTACTCTCTGTTACAGCTCCGCACGCTTTGGCCGACAACAACACCAATAACGGGCGGATATGTTTTCCGGTTGCTTTCAGGATAGTGTCAATAGCCGCCTGCAATCGGCAAGTTTCACTTCGCAAAGAGTTCTCAAACTCCTTGTTGAAACGCGCAAATTCAGCGGCTATCGGTGCTTCTATTTTACTTCTGTCTATCATATTCCTTTCTATGATTTGCAAAAGTAACAAAAGTATTTAGATGCCATTCATTTTATGATGCTAAAATTCCCTTATAGATTGGTTCTATTGTGCGAAAAAGGCATAGAAAGTTCTTGAAACGAATGATTGAAATCGCCAAATCTCAATTTTGGGTTTGCTGATATTTTCAAAAAACAGTATATTTGAAGGCTAAAGAATTTACCCAACTTATTATGAATAAAAAGAAGCTATTTCTCATTGATGCTTATGCATTGATCTACAGATCATATTACGCTTTTATTAAAAACCCGCGAATCAACTCGAAAGGGATGAATACCTCTGCCATTTTCGGTTTCGTCAATTCACTGGAAGATGTATTGAAACGGGAACAACCCACGCATGTGGCGGTGGCATTCGATCCGAAAGGCCCAACATTTCGTCACGAAGCGTTCGAAGCATACAAAGCGCAACGAGAAGAGACTCCTGAGGTAATCCGGCAATCCGTACCGATCATCAAGCAGATCATTGAGGCATATCATATTCCCATACTGGAAGTTCCTTATTACGAAGCGGATGATGTCATCGGGACCATCGCCAAACAGGCACAAAAGGATGGCTTCGATGTATTCATGATGACCCCGGACAAAGATTATGGACAGTTGGTTGATCAACATATCTTCATGTATAGACCCAAGTTCGGAGGAGACTATGAGATATTGGGCGTACCGGAAATATTGGAAAAATATCAAATCACTTCTACCCAACAGGTCATAGATCTATTGGGGTTAATGGGCGATACGGCCGATAATATCCCCGGTTGTCCCGGCATTGGCGAGATAACAGCCCAAAAGCTATTGAAGACATTCGGTAACATTGAGAACTTATTGGCCCATACGGATCAACTGAAAGGTGCTCAGAAGAAGAAGATTGAGGGAGCAGTTGAGCAAATAAAGTTCTCAAAGTTCCTGGCCACCATCAAAACAGACGTTCCTGTTACGTTTGATGCCGAAGCTTGCAAACAAAAAGAGCCGGACAAAGAGACATTAATTCAGTTGTTCACCGATTTGGAATTCCGCAATTTCATCCAACGACTGAATGGTGAGGCAAAGAGCGAGTCAAAGCCATCAGCAATGCCACTCCAGTTCGATCTATTTTCCACAGTGGAAGAACAGCCTGCCCCTACTACAACCCTTGCTTCCATCAACACCGTGGCCCATACTTATCATGTGGCCGAAACAGCAGAGCAACAAGAAGAATTGTGTAAACTGTTAAGCGCCCAAACGGCTTTTGCTTTCGACACGGAAACAGAAGGATTGGATCCTTTGAATGCCCCCTTGGTAGGAATGTCGTTTGCCATACAAGAACATGAGGCCTGGTATGTCCCCGTTCCGGCAGAAAAAGAGGCAGCGATGAAATGCATCGAGCGGTTTAAAGTTGTTTTAGTAGACAAGAATATTCACAAGATTGGGCAAAACATCAAATTTGATATCCTGGCATTGCGGAAATACAACGTCAATGTTGGCGGTCCCCTCTTCGATACCATGATTGCTCATTACCTACTCAATCCGGAATTGCGGCATGGAATGGACTATTTGGCAGAAACCTATCTCCACTATCAACCCGTTCCCATTGAGCAATTGATTGGTCCGAAAGGGAAAAAGCAAGGCTCTATGCGAGATGTTCCCTTAGAAGAGATCAAAGAATATGCAGCCGAAGATGCAGATGTCACCCTTCAATTGAAACACTACTTCGAACCACTTTTGCAGAAAGAAGGAGTTGACGATCTTTTCTATCAAATGGAAATGCCACTAATCTACGTATTGGCTGAGATGGAAGCGGCCGGTGTAAAAGTGGACACCGATGCCCTTAAGAGTTCTTCTCTTGAACTGACCAACCAATTGGCCGAGTTGACAAAAGAAATCCATGAACTTGCCAGCTGTGAATTCAACATCAATTCGACCCGGCAAGTAGGTGAAGTCTTATTCGACAAGTTACAATTGGACACAAAGGCAAAGAAAACAAAGAGCGGAGGCTACAGCACCAGTGAAGATGTCTTGGAAAAATTGCGCTCAAAGCATCCGATCATCGACAAACTTTTAGCGTATCGCGGCATCAAAAAGCTGTTAAGTACCTACATTGATGCCCTGCCGGAGTTGATCAATCCTCAAACCGGGAAGATTCATACGTCATACAATCAGGCTGTTACAGCCACAGGACGGCTGAGTTCCACCAATCCGAATCTGCAGAACATACCGGTAAGAGATGAATTAGGACGCGAAATCCGAAAAGCATTCATTGCAGACAACGATGATTGCATCTTCTTCTCTGCCGATTATTCTCAGATAGAATTGCGCATTATGGCCCATTTAAGCGGCGATCCTCACATGATTGAAGCATTCTGTGACGGGAAAGACATCCATGCTGCCACGGCTGCTAAAATCTATGGAATAGAGCCTTCTGAAGTCACTTCTGATATGCGACGGAAAGCCAAGACGGCCAATTTCGGCATTATCTACGGCATCTCCGTCTTTGGACTTGCCGAACGGCTGAATATTCCTCGGGGGGAAGCGAAAGAATTGATTGACGGATACTTCAAAACTTACCCTCAAATTCGCGCATATATGGATGAAAGCATCCGAATCGCCAAGGAAAAGGGATATGTAGAAACGATCTTCAAGCGGAAACGCTTCCTGCCGGATATCAATTCACACAATGCAATCGTCAGGGGATATGCCGAACGCAATGCCATCAATGCTCCAATTCAAGGGAGTGCTGCCGATATTATCAAATTGGCAATGATACATATCCACCAACGCTTCGAAGAAGAACACTTGAAAAGTCGCATGATTCTGCAAGTCCATGACGAACTCAACTTCAATGTGTGGAAAGAGGAACTGGAGCAGGTCAAGGCGATTGTTATAGATTGCATGGAACATGTGATGGAACTCCGCGTGCCGTTGATAGCCGACTATGGCGAAGGACTCAACTGGCTGGAAGCCCATTAAACTATATCACGAAGAGAAAGTGGAAAGAATGTAGGCAAATTACTCCTCCTCTTTCCTTCGTGAGAAAAGACTCTCTCCGTGCAAAACGTATCGCTTATAGTATGAAATACATAGCGTCGTCAAGGGTAAGGCAACGATCAAGCCGATGAACCCAAGCAACGTTCCCCATACTGAAAGAGACAATAATATAATGGCCGGATTCAAGCCCATGGCTTTTCCCATGATACGTGGCGTAAGGAACAGATCCTGAATGGCTTGAACGATGCACAACACCAACACAGCAAGGCCAAACAATACCCAAAAATTCTCACCTTCGGCCGATCTCAACAAGGCTAAAAGCACCATCGGAATCAAACCTATTGTCTGCAAATAGGGAATCAGATTCAAGAATCCGATAAAGAGCCCCAACGTTATGGCAAGGGGGAAATTGATGATTTTAAAACCGATCGCCAACAAGACGCCCACACAAAAAGCAATCAGTGCCTGACCACGGAAATAGCAGTTCATACTTTTCTCAACATCGCTTGCCAAGCCCTTGACGAAAGGACGGTAATGACGTGGGATAAGTTTGACCCACCCGGCAAGAATCTTTTCATAATCCAACAAAATAAAGATAAAATAAAGGAAGATGACAAACGCAATCATCGCACTCAACAAAATAGAAAAAGTACTTGTCAACAGCGACCAGGCTTTCGGAGCAAATTGCTTCAAGGTATCCAGCCAATTGTCACGGTTGAAAAGATCGCGTATCGCCTGAATGTCAATATGTTGCTCGATATATTCCAGCCAACTTTGTGGAATGAACGGAATCGATCCCTGCACCGGATTTTGATTGTTCAGCAAAGCCGCAAGCCGTTGCGTCTCCTCTGTAATGGAAGGAACTACCATAATGACCAGCAGCGAGACCAGCAAGATGCCACACAACAAAACGGCTAAAATGGACAGCACCCGGCTCTTCAGTTTCAATTTATATTGAAAAAAGCAGACAAATGGGTGACACATATAGGCCATAAACCAGGCAACCAAAAATGGCAACAAGACATTCTTCAGCAAAAGGAGCAAATAGAATACCACCCCTATCAGCAAGACGCTGAAGAAGATACGGACAACACGATCGAACGTAAACGGCTTTTCGAACATAGAGCAACTATTTTTTACATCATGATTCTACCTTTACTTGCAAAGGTAGTGATAAAAATAGTAGAGCCCCTATCTTGTTGAAAAAAAGTCCTATACCTTATAAAAAAAGTTGAGGAGTTCAGAAAAAATTTCTCGGCACAAAACTGTAGTTTTATGCCGAGAAAACTGTAGTTCATTCGGGAGAAACTTTTTCATAATTGGTCTATTATTTTCTCATTGTTGAGGAAGAAATAAATATCTTTGTAGGAAGGATTTTATACATGATGAAATGAAACAAGACACATTGAATATACACCGGCTGAACCTCCTCTTCATAATTTGGCTCGGATGCTTCGCCCACCACATTAATGCCCAAGAGCCTGCTGCATTAAAGAAATTAATGAGCCATTCGGAAATGAAGCATGCCACCGTGAGTTGCCTCGTAAAAGAGGTCGGAAGTACGCAATATAAGGTGAACTATCAAGCCAACCAAAGAATGACACCTGCCTCCGTTATGAAGTTGATCACTACAGCAACCGCCCTCGAACTGTTGGGGGAGGATTATCGATACCCTACTGACATACAATACGATGGCAATATTGTCAAGGGGGTATTGAAAGGGAATCTGTATATCAAAGGACATGGCGACCCAACACTGGGCTCTACCCGTTTTGGAGAAGAAGCTACAGCCTTTTTGAAAGCGTGGATACAATCCATACAAAAGGCCGGCATTCAGAAAATTGAAGGGCGCATCATCGCAGATGAAAGTATTTTGGACAATGAAGGTATCTCCATGAAATGGGTGTATGAAGACCTAGGGAGCTACTACGGCATGGGGAGCTATGGGGTAAATGTCTTCGAAAACACCTACTCGCTCTACTTGAATTGTGGCGAAGCAGGGCGGCAACCGCGCATCGTTCGTACTGATCCGCAAGTTCCCATCACCTTCCACAACTATTTGAAAGCGCAGACAGGAAAAGACAGTTGTCTGATTGTCGGAATGCCATTCGTGCAAGAACGGTATCTTTTTGGTGTCGTTCCGGCCGGACAAGCGAACTACAAAGTGAAAGGAGATATACCGGATCCCGCTCTTTATTTGGCGCAATATCTGCAAAAGGAGTTAGCCAAATTGGGGATTGAAACCGATGGAAAAGCTTCTTGCTACCGCATTCTACAAGAGAAAGGCGAGTGGAAAAACAACGAAAGAAAGACATTGACCACGACCTATTCTCCTACATTGTCAGAGATAGTGAGCCAAACCAACCATGTGAGCCAAAATTTATTTGCCGATGCCTTGCTGAAAACCATCGGTTTGCGCTATGAGGGCAACCGACAAGAAGCGGTATCTTCATTCGAACGTGGCGTCCGTGTTTTGAACAGTTTTTGGAAAAAGCGTGGTATTGACCTGGCTGATTGCATTATGTATGACGGCAGCGGACTTTCTCTTGCCGACAAAATCTCGGCGCAGACCTTACAAAAAATATTGGTTTACATGAACAGCCAATCCAAACATGCGGATGTCTACAAGCATTCTATCCCAACCGTCGGACAAGCCGGCAGTGTGCGTAACTTTTTGAAAGGCACCACATTGGAAGGAAAAGGATGGTTGAAAAGCGGAAGTATGAGCCGCGTCAGATGTTATGCGGGATATTTCCAACACAACGGCAAACTTTACTCGACCGTCGTGCTGATCAACAATTTCGATGGCAAAAGCGCTACGATCAATCGCTACCTAAGCCAGTTCTTTCTCTCCTTATTTGGCGAGTAAAATGCTGTGCTTTGCCAAAAAATCGAAGAAACGCTGTTTGTAATTGTCCGAGATCGGAATATATTCCTTGCCGAATACGATGCGATTACGCTCGATGACGCGGATTTTTTCCGGCTGCACGATAAACGAACGATGTACACGTATGAAACGATCGGAGGGCAACATATCCTCGACTGTCTTCATACTAATAAGAGAGAGAACCGGATGCGGATCACTTTCGAGGTAGATTTTAACATAATCTTTCAATCCTTCGATATAAAGAATGTCATCTAATTCAATTTGCAGCAGTTTATATTCTGTCTTGACGAAGATACGATCAATGGGATGTGCCACCGTTTCGAACCATTCCTGGGCTTTTTGGGCTGCAATCAAGAAGTCGGGGTAGCTGATAGGCTTCAACAGATAGTCGAGAGCATTGACGCGATAACTGTCCACGGCATACTGATCAAATGCCGTCGTGAAGATGATTTTCGTCTCTTTCGGGAGTAGCTTGGAGAATTCCAATCCATTCAGTTCGGGCATCTGAATATCCAAGAACAACAAGTTGACCGGCTCATTGTGCAATGCTTGCATAGCCGTAACAGCACTATTGAACTTTCCTTTCAATTCCAGAAAAGGGGTCTTCACTACGTAACTCTCCAGTAAGTTGGCGGCCAAGGGTTCGTCGTCTATTATCGCACACGTTATCTTCATAAATACATATTTGCCGTAAATCTATGGATATATTTTCAAAATGGCAAGATATGAGAATTAATTTGTATCTTTGTGTTTGTCATAATTAACAGTTATACCAAAAAAGATGAAATACACGGCTTATATCCTATCTGTTTTTCTATGTTCAATAAATATCCATGCAGCCACTACAGCCATGGAGACAGAAACGATGCAAGAACAACCGACTAACCATTGGAAAGGAAAGAAAGTAGCTTATCTTGGCGACTCCATTACCGACAAAATTCACGTCGGCACAACCAAGAACTACTGGCAGTATTTGGAAGAGTCGTTAGGAATTGAACCATTGGTCTATGGTATCAACGGAGATCAATGGGATCATATCTACCAACAAGCCGAGAAACTGAAAGCGGAACAAGGAAACAAGGTGGATGCCATCTTTATCTTTGCCGGAACAAATGATTTCTATGGAGATATAGAACTCGGCAGATGGTATGATGAAGCCGGCAAATCGGTAGAAGTGTCCGGCCGAAAGAAAAAAATTCGTAAACATCGCACACTCAGTACGGACGAAAAGACATTCAGAGGGCGTATCAATCGGGCTATGGCATACTTGAAGCATAACTTCCCTTTGCAACAGATAGTCTTGCTCACTCCCATCCATCGGGGATATGCTTGCTTTGGCGACAACAACATTCAACCCGACGAATCGTATGCCAATCAACAAGACTTGTATATAGATGACTACGTGCAAGTCATAAAGGAAGCGGGGAATGTGTGGGCCGTTCCCGTAATCGACTTGAACAGTATCAGCGGACTCTATCCATTGGACGATGCGTATGTCGGCTACTTCCATAAAGAAGATACCGACCGTTTGCATCCGAATGCGGAAGGACACAAGCGCATGGCTAAAGCAATCCAATACCAATTGATAGGGATCCCGTCGGACTTCAAAGAGTAAAGGCAAGTTGTATTTTCAGCAAGCAGACATACTTGTTTCCCTGTTGCTCATGTACAAACTCATAAGCACCTGGATAAAGTAACTCCAGCCTTCTCTCCAAATTTTGAATACCAATACCCGAACCGCTCTTGTCTTGGGCAGCATCTTTGGGGAAGAAGCTGTTCTCAATCAAACAACATAGATTGTTCTCTTGCTGAGTGATCCGTATATTGATGAAAGAGGGGAGACTATTGCTTATGCCATGCTTGAATGCATTCTCAATAGGAGAAATGAAAAGCAGAGGAGCAATCTTCATTCCGTTCTTTACTTGGATATCCAAATTTGTAGTCACGTGCTCCGGCAAGCGAATACGCATCAACTCTACATAATTACGGATGAAGTCCAAATCCTTCTCCAACGGCACCATTGTCTGACTGCTCTCATACAATACATAGCGCAACAGGCGACTTAAATCATGAACCGCCCCTTGAGCTCGCTCCGGACTGAAAGCAATCAAACTGTAAATGTTGTTCAACGTATTGAAAAGAAAATGAGGATTCAATTGATTCTTCAAGTTCTTCAGTTCTGCTTCAGTACGTTTTTGCTCAACTTCTCGGCGGAAAGATTCCATTTCGAACCAACTGTGAGTCATACGGATGGCAACACTCAATGCGGCGACCAGCATGTAAAGCATAATATTGCCCCCAAAGAAACCAATAACCTCTCGCAAAGGAGGCTCCGGGTGAGGTGGACGCATAGGACGGTGCACAACATCCGGCAATATGCTCATGAGAAAATGCACCAATACCATCGTGAAGGCAATCAACACCAAGTTATATAGGAAGAATCTAAGCGTATATTTTTTGAACAATGTATTGGGAACCAACAGGAAATAGTTGATGTAAAACACAAACATGAATGAAAGGGGCACCAATACAAAACGGGCGTAACTCTCAATCGTCACCGATTCAGATTGACGCCCTGTAAAGAAGAATGGCATACCAAAAACAATACACCACGCTACAATATGGATAATCATACCCATGCCCTCGTATGACACAGCATGCTCTGTGAGTTTTCCTTCTGACATCATGAATTGTTTCTGTGAGTACATGGCAAAGGTATTGATTATTTCCAACTAAACAAATTCAATATTTGAAAATGGTTTGAAAATACATTACGAGATTTACTCGTAACGTATAGCTTCTATCGGATCCAATTGTGCTGCTTTCTTGGCCGGATACCAACCGAAGAAAATACCGGTAGCTGTACAAACCACGAATGAAAGCAATACGCTCCATGGTTGAATATAGATAGGGAAGTGGGCTACATAATTGACCAACAAGGAAGAGCTAACCCCTAACAATACTCCAATAATACCACCCGTGACACTGATCAAGACGGATTCTATCAAGAATTGGGCCAAGATATCAATACCTTTTGCGCCGATACTCATACGAAGACCAATCTCTCGTGTTCGCTCTGTGACGGAAACATACATGATATTCATGATACCAATACCTCCGACAACAAGTGAAATTCCGGCAACCGCAGCTAAAAGAACCGTCATCATATCCGTTGTGCTCGTCAGCATTGAACTCAATTCCTGCTGACTACGAATCGTAAAATCATCATCATCACTATCTTTCAGCTTGTGGTTTCGCCGCAATATTTCTGTTATTTCATCAATTGCCTGGTCGGTATACTCCTCTTTCAAAGCAGAACATGTCAAACCTTGCAAGTGAGTAATGGCAAGCAGTTTCTTTTGAACGGTCGTATAAGGAGCCAAAATCAAATCATCCTGGTCCATGCCCATACTGTTATAACCCTTACTTTCGAGTACTCCTACAACCCGGAACGGTATTTTTTGGAAACGAATCACCTTTCCAACCGGATTTTCCCCATTAGGAAAGAGGTTGTCCACGACGGTCTTTCCTATCACACAAACCTTTGCTGCAGAACTGATATCCTGATCACCAAACATATCTCCGTCCTGTACTTTGTAACGACGAATCTCCATATAGCCGGGAGATATACCATAAACGGTCGTCGGAGTATTGTTTGATCCGTAAATAGCTTGGCCGCTACTGTTTACCGATGGAGAGACTTCTGCCACATAGCGCGTTTCGTTGACGATATCTTCATAATCTTTCAACTTCAGTGTCTCCATATCGTCAGCGCTTTGACGAACGCCACCACGCATATCGCCACCTGGTTGGATCATGATCATGTTCGAACCCATTTCGCTGATTTCAGCTTGGATACTTTTTTTTGAACCTTGACCGATTGCCAACATGGTGATCACTGATGCAACACCGATGATGATACCCAACATTGTCAAAAAGCCTCGCAGCTTATTGTTGGCCAATGCCCGGACTGCAATCTTGAATAAATTCGTAACGTTCATATTAATAATCATCATTTACCGGCAGCTTCGCCAACGCTTCAGCCGCACTCAATACATTCTCATTCACAATATCCGACACAATGTGACCATCTTTGAGCATGATGTTCCGGCTGCTGTATTGGGCAATTTCCGGATTGTGCGTTACAAAGATAATGGTTCTACCCTCAGCATGAAGACGTTGAAACAAGACCAAGATCTCAAAGCTTGTACGCGTATCCAAGTTACCGGTAGCCTCATCGGCCAAAATTACGGCAGGATCGTTGACCAATGCCCGGGCAATGGCCACACGTTGCATCTGACCTCCTGACATTTGGTTGCTCTTGTGGTTCAGTCGTTCTCCCAAACCCACTGCCATCAACGCATTCACAGCTTTCTCGCGACGTTGCGATGCCGAGAAATTCGGGTTATACATCAGTGGCAATTCCACATTCTCGACCGCTGTCGTTTTTGGCAGCAGATTATAATTCTGGAAAACAAAGCCGATTTTCCGGTTGCGTAACGTGGCACGTGCACTCTTTCCCATCGTACGAACAGACACTCCATCCAAGTAATATTCACCGCTTGAGGGGGTGTCCAAACAACCCAACGTATTCAACAATGTACTCTTTCCGGAACCTGATGCACCCATGATAGTCACAAACTCGCCTTCGTATATCGTAAAGCTTACCCCCCGAAGAGCATGGACTGTCTCATCGCCCACAACGAAATCACGTTTGATGCTTTCCAGCTTTATAATCTCTTTCATAACATTTTCACTTACTTTTCTTTCTTGTTACCACCCGGAGGGCTTGGCATGAACGGACTACGTTCTTGCGATCCGCCGTTGGTCGGAGCAACAGAAGCAGCAGCGGCCAAATCAACCGCAACTTCTTCACCTTCACTAAGGCCGCTGACTACTTCTGTAACATTGTTATTGCTCGAACCAACTGTAATCGCTTTCGGTTCTAACCGATTGTTTTGCTTAACCCAAACGATCTTCTTCCCTTCCGGTGCAGTTGTATCTGCATTATCAACAGTTATACCTAAAGAGGTCAATATTTCAACATCAGGGACAAAGCGCAATGCCTTGTTCGGTATAACCGGAATGTCATTACGCTCCATCGTGTAGATGGTAATGTTGGCTGTCAAACGCGGCTTCAACTTCAAGTCCGGATTATCGGCAGAAATTACAACCTCATACGTAACAACCGATGATGAGGAGGAAGACGATGAGGAAGAAGAGCTTGAATCGCTACTGTCTCCCAAACGGATTTGCTGAACTTCGCCCTCGAAGACATCGTTCGGATATGCATCTACCGTAAAGGTAACACGCTGTCCGTCCAATACACTGCCTATATCCGCTTCATCAACATCGGCAATGATCTGCATTTTTGTCAAGTCAGCTGCGATCGTGAACAAGGTCGGCGTTTCGAAGCCGGCTGCAACTGTCTGACCCTCTTCAACGGCGCGATTGATAACGACACCATTGATCGGACTCGTGATTGTTGCATATTCCAAATTACGGCGAACCTTTACCATTGAAGCCTGACTCTGCTCGTAATTGGCTTTCGCCTGTTCATAAGTATAAGTTGCCGTTTCGTAGTCGGTATCACTGATCAGCTTCTTTTCAAACAACACCTTGCTTCGTGCATAGTTTTTCTGCTGATATTCGAATTCCGACTTGCTCTTACTCAATTGGGCATTGGCCGATTGCAACTCGGCATGGAGCGTAACGGTATCCATCTTGGCAATCAACTGTCCTGCTGTTACAACATCATTGTAATCGGCATATAGCTTGGAGACGATACCTGATACCTGAGTACCGACATCAACCTCGGTTACCGGTTCGACTGTGCCGGTTGCCGTCACGGTATTGCTGATAGACGACCGCGTCACCTTGTCGGTCTCCAGCATCATACGTGCTCCGGCTTTTTTGCCAGAAAAGAGGAAGAAGCCTCCGGCCACTACCGCAATTCCGACTAAACTGACAATTGCTAATTTCTTTTTCATATTCTATTTTGAATCTATTTTTACTGATTATTTATAAGAATGGCTATTTTAAAAGTTCCCGCGACTCACGTCGCAGGAAACTTACAAAAAAGAGAGTGGAGTGAATCTGCCTGTCTAAATCTGTAGTGTGACAGGCTTCTTCTGATAAATGTTCAAAAGTTGTATACTCATGATAGCCATATATTTCGATTGAAGAACCTCCTGCTGAGCACTCAACAGGTTGTTTTTTTCCGTCAACATCTCCAATGTATTCTTCATCCCCAAGAAAAACTGTTCTTCAGTCAACTGGAAACTCTCCTGAACGTACGACAATTTTTCCATTGCCGCCAGATATTGACTTTGGGCTGACGTAGCATCCAAATAAATACCCTCTACTGTTTTCAGCAGTTCCTTTTCCGAATTCGCCAATTCAAGTTGACTAGTCGTAATGGCTAACTTGGCCTTATTGTAGGCCGTCTTGTTTTCTCGATTCGTAAAGATAGGTATATTTATTGAAAGTCCCAAACTTTCGTTGAAATTATTCCAAATTTTATTTCCAAACGTGTAATTTGTACCGGAAAGATGTCCGGTTCCGACACCTGCATTCATTGAAATCGTCGGGAAATAGCTTGCGCGAGCCTTTTGCTTCTCCAATTCTGCCACGTCAACTGCCAATTGGCTGCTCTTGATCTGCGGCATGACAGCCAGTGAAGTGTTATAGATGTCTTCCTTGGTAGGCAGTGGAGCCAACACCCAGCTTTCCTCGATTTCAGGGAAGGCCACCTCGATATCTTGCGTAATGTCAAGTTCCAACAACTGCTTCAACTGCAATTTATAGTTGTCGAGGTTCGTCTGAGCCACCACCAACTGGTGTTTGTCCGAACTGTATTGACTCTCCAATTGCGAGAGATCGACCTTCGAAATAGATCCGGCCTTATACAATTCCTCGGCACGGTCGCGCTGAGCCTTGGCCGTCTCTACTGTATTTTCATTGATGCGAACAGATTCCATTGCGTAAAGCACCTGCAAATAGTTTTGAACAATAGCGATCTGAATGTCATCTTCGCTCTGCTCTGTCGCCAATCTGTCGACTTCATTCTGCAATTTCTGCTGCTTTATATTCTTGTAACGCTTTCCCCCGTCGAACAATGTCCAGTTGGCATTGACCGCATAGTTGCCACTATAGCTATGGTTTTTGTCTGCATCAGCCGACGGATAGTTGACATATCCTTGTGTAACAGAAGCCGACAACGACGGAAACAGTTGAGCCTTTGCCAATTCGGTATCCTCCAATCCCGACAACTCACTGACGCGACTCTTCTTTATTTGGATATTGTTGGCAAGCGCATAATCCAAACAAGAACGAAGCGTCCACAGCTGCGAGTCCGTTTCCTGAGCTTGAATCACTCCGGAAGCGCAGATCGACAATGACAAACTTAATAGAATCGTCCGTATCATACTTTTCTTTCTTTCTGTTTTTTACGTAAGCAAAAGTAATATGGCCCACCTGCGTAGTCAACTAATATAGAAAATTACCCCTATTCTATCGACCAACCCCCAATTTTTATCGAAGTTTCTCTCCTCCATTCTCGACAATACCCGGATAATACCCCCCGAACCTTGGAAAAACATCTCCCGAAGTCCGAAAAGTTTTCTCGGGAGTGAACTGCAGTTTCATGCCGAACAAACTGCGGTTTTCTCTCGAGAAACTTTTTCAAAGCTCGAATTATTTCTACCCCTTCTCTAAGATGAAAAAATAGGATGATCTTTTGGCTTTTGCGGCTTGCTAATCATCTGATTATTGCTTACCTTTATCGAGTTAATTGTTTAATACATATATATTATATCATGAAAGCACATATTCTATGCCTTTTGCTTTGCTGTTTTTTCGGAACCCAGGCACAAGTGCGCTTGAACGGATACCACCAAGAGCAAGTCGACCCCACATTGCTTTCGCAACGATGGGATGCCAAATGGATTTCCGTACCCGGCGTAGCCGCACATTCTTATGCTGTAGCCCATTTCCGAAAGACCATCGAGCTGGACAGCCAACCCGAGCACTATTTTGTTCATGTGACAGCCGATAATCGTTATAAGCTCTACGTCAATGGCCAATTTGCCTCGTTAGGTCCGGCACGTTGCGATCTTCGCAATTGGAACTTCGAAACGGTCGACATAGCCCCCTTCCTACACTCTGGGAAAAATGTACTGGCGGCAGTGGTATGGAACTTTGCCGACAAGAAACCCGTTGCGCAGATCAGTATGGGCGACTTGTCATTCCTCATGCAAGGGGCCACGGAACAAGAGAAGGCCGTCAACACCAACGACTCTTGGCTATGCTACCAAAACAGGGCATATAGTCCTATCGAATACCCCGTAAAGGGCTATTATGCTGCCGGTGCAGGCGAGCTGTTCGACAGTGCCGGCTATCCATGGGGATGGGAAAAGGCTTCGTTTGACGATTCTCATTGGACGAAAGCCGAAAATGGAATAAATGGCGGAGGGAAATTGGCTCGCGACTATCCCGGCCGTTTGCTGGTTCCGACACCTATCCCACCGATGGAATACAAGACCGAACGCCTGCAAGCCGTACGCCAATCAACGGGTGTCACCTGTCCCGAAGCTTTTCTGCAAGGGAAAAAGGCCATCACTGTACCGGCTCATACGAAAGCACAACTTCTTTTAGACCATCAACATCTCACAACGGGTTATCTCTCGCTCTCCTACAGCCAAGGGGCAAAGGCCGAAATCGAAATCCGCTATGCCGAAGGGCTTTACAACAAAGAGGGCGACCGGGCGAAAGGCGACCGCAACAAGGTGGACGGGAAGGAGTTCATCGGCTATGGCGACAAAATCATCGCCTCGGGGCAACAGGATTGTGTCTATACTCCATTGTGGTGGCGCACCTGGCGATATGTACAATTGAACATTGAAACACAAGACGAGCCACTGGTTTTGAACGACATCTACGGCACCTTTTCGGGCTATCCCTTCGTCCGTGAGAGTGAATTTCATGCGAAAGGGCACGAAGAATTGAATAGAATGCTTGACATCGGATGGCAAACGGCTAGGCTTTGTGCAAACGAGACCTACATGGATTGCCCCTACTACGAGCAATTGCAATACTTCGGTGATACAAGAATCCAAGCCATGATCACGCTCTACAACACACACGATCAATATATGGTAAAGAACGCTTTGGAGCAAGGTCGACAGTCAATGATAGCAGACGGCATCACCATGAGCCGCTATCCGTCGTATGTCAATCAACTCATTTCGTCATTCTCTCTGTGGTGGATCGGTATGGGACACGATTATTGGATGTATCGCGGCGACGAGGAATACATGAAAACACTATTGCCCGCCCACCGGAGCATATTGAATTGGTACGAACAGTGGCTGAAACCCGATTATTCGCTCGACTATATTCCGTACTGGTTCTTTGTCGACTGGTCGGAGGGGCTCGATAATGGCGAACCTATTCGAGAAAGAAAGGGCAACTCTGCCCTACAAGATCTTATGTTTCTCATGATGTTGGACAAAGGTGCAGAAATGGAAAAGGCTTTTGGATTGCCATCCATCGCCGACCACTATCAGCAAGTGGCCACAGCCATCCGAAAAGGTTTCAAACAAAAATACTGGGACGAAACGAGAGGACTCTTTGCCGATACGTTCGATCATCACAGTTATTCGCAACATGTCAACGCTTTGGCTATACTCACGGGTATGGTAGAAGGTGATGAAGCAACTGAGGTCATGCGTAAAACGCTCACAGAAAAAGACTTGATACAAGCAACTATCTACTTCCGCTATTATGTTCATCAAGCACTTGCCGTAGCCGGATTGGGGAACGAACTCTTGGATAATCTGAAAATATGGAAGGATCAGATGGCTCTCGGATTGACAACATGGGCAGAGAAACCGGAACCATCTCGCTCGGATTGTCACGCTTGGGGAGCTAGTCCCAACATCGAACTGTACCGAATCTTATTGGGTATCCGTTCTGATGCCGCAGGTTTTGAGAAGGTTCGTATTGCCCCCGCTTTGGGAGACTTGAAAGAGGTATCCGGCAAAATGCCTCACCCTAAAGGATTCATTTCCGTATCTTACATAGTTGATAAGAACGGATCCTTGACGGCCCATATCGAACTTCCAAGAGGTATCAACGGGGTATTCTGCTGGAAAGGTAAAGAATATGCCTTGCATGATGGAAAACAAACAATAATAATATGAAACAACTTCCAAGGATGAAAAACAGATACTCCGATAGTATTGTTCAATCATGCGGAACAATACTATCGGAGTATCTGATCAATTTTGTTCTTCTTGCGAAGTTATGGTA
>CAVKMU010000044.1:0-26276 GCA_963657455.1 bacterium | reverse complement strand
GCCGCCGTATTGGAAAGACGTGAGGAACGTCTGTCAGACAGTAGCCGGTTTAGGATAACCTAAATCGGCTATTTCTGTTTTTGTACCTGTTCATTTTTCCTCTTTACTTAAGTGATAATGCCTGACTATAGTGTTGATAAGTTTGATCTTTCTGTTTCAATGAAGCAGAGAAAAGAAATATATCATCGAATTCTAAAAGAGCCATAAAAAGGGAAAAAGTGGAATATTTATTTGCCAAAAATCTATTCCACTTTTTCTTTTCCCTTCATAAAAGAAGAATCAATGAACCAGGAAAGCAGATTTACTCCGAATCGTTTTTCCATTGTCATTCCACAGTTCTATATATTGAATATAGATTCCTGAAGGTAGGCGATTACCATTGTTTCCGATACCGTTCCATTCCAAAGTGCCAGATGTTCCCAATGATTCGTTTTCGATTAGTGTGGCAACTCTCCTTCCTCTAATATCAAAAATCCAACCTCTTGCGTAGAATCCTGGATTTGGAAGGCGATATTCCAGCTGATAATTGCCTGATGGTTGTAAACGTAGAATCGATATTTCCTCAGAGCCCGTTTCCGTTTGTTCGGAAGTGTTTATATCGTGCTGCGAATTCTCTTTGCCCGGAGTTCCATATCCTGTTATGGAGGCTGCCGATGTCCAATTGGTTGCATCTTGTGAATCTCCATCGCTCTGAATACGCTCAAGGGCTACTCCTTTTTTGTCTTTTATAGAGGAGGCATGCCATTTGGGAGAATAGGAGACTTCGTCAATAATAACAAGATCACTTTTCCGGTACAGTACAATGGTGGCCCCTACATTCGACAATACAGGTAATTTGCATTCGTGAGTGAGCGCTCCATAGGGTAGCTGATAGAATTGGGCTACTCCCTCAATTGATTTTGAGAGAAGAAGGTATTCTTCGGCTTTAAATTCTCGTGGATATTCGCCCAATGAATATACGGTATTGAGTGTTCCATCGCTTTTTCGTGTTGAAATAGCTACATCCTCCAATGAAAAAGTTTTCGACGAGCGATTATATAGTTCGATATATTCGCTGCCGCCCGTGAAAGGCTCCGGCAAAATTTCATTGATGATAATATCTTTCGGGCCGGGTGATACCCCACGAGGTTTCGTTTGTTCTGAAGGCTGTTCTTCTTTATCTGCTTTCTCTGTTTCCTTCTCTTTCTCAGGCTGGGGGTCTTCTTTCTTTTCTTTTATGGGGGAGTTAACTTTCCCTGGAGTTCCACCACTTGAATCGGTGGATAGATGCCACCCTGCAGCATCATATTCCCACGATTTTCCAGCGGTCGCTTTACTATAGGTATATTGGTCAATGAGATTTCCTGCGCCATCATACAAGGCCAGTTCTTTACCCGCATTGGCCAAGTTGGCAGGGAATTTATCCAATGCGAATGCAGCGATATTGCTGACCATTTCTTTCCCTGTTCGGTATAAAACGACATAGCCATGAGAGGGGATAGACACCTCGCTCAAATCTATGAATGTTTTTGTTCCGTATACAAGTTTACAACCCGTGAGTCGGACGCTGCTATCCAACCGACTATAAAGTTCAATATACTCGGTCTTGGGGGTGAATCCATTCGGATCGGCCATGATTTCATTGATACGAATATCCCCAACAGAGAGCGATATAGCCACCGGTTCTTGGGTCGGTTCCGTTTGAGGTTTGTCTGTTTCTGTAGGATCCTCTTCTGTGCTTTCTTTGAAAGCTCCGGTGATGTTACCATCTTTTATAGGTTTTCCTGACTGATCTTTGACATTTTCCCAATAAAATGTATAGGTTTCATTCAGGGTTGCCTCGTTTGGAAAGCGAACAACCACCTCATTGGGAGCCCCTTCAACTATTTTCATTCGTATTGCTTGAGCTTTTCCGTTATAGCCATAGCCTTCGATAAAGAAAGCAGCCTCTGATATATCGACAGCTTCTGTAAAGTAGTATTTGAATTCGTAGGTACCTAATGGCTCGACTCCATCAAAAACGCAACTACTCCATTCTGTTTCTTCTTTTTCATCTCCTTTATCGGGTGCCGGATCTGTTTCTGTTTTCTGTTGAGAAGCCTCTTGAATGAGAATATCATCCACTCCAAACTTTTTGTTACCTGACGTGGTATGTACCCATTTGATTCCAAAATAGGCTGAATCATTAGTGGCGATGGGTGATTCAAAGCGTGCCAATTCTGTCAAACTTGTTTCAGAATAAGCATCCCGCCCCCATATAATCCATTCTTTGTTGCCAAACAATTCTATCTTTATGTGCAGCATATTGTAAGAATTATCGCCTAATTTCGTATTCAGATAATTCATCATTTTATTGTCAAACCCATAACTGATCCGTTTGGCTTCATCTCCCTGTTTGTTATGTCCGACACGAATATAGAAACCATCAAGAGTTTTGGGGGCAGAGGATTGTGGATATAGCTGAATGTAGTTTAAATTGCTTGGTTTCATGTTCACATAAACATAAAAACTCCATTCTTTATGTTCTGTTTTTAGCTCATAAGGATGCGCCAATGTGAGCGTTTTCGTTTTTTCGCCCGATTGAAAGGTGCTGTTCAAAATGAGCATTCCACTTTTTATTTGGAATGATTCACGGTCACCTATCCATGAAGCGTCCAATTGGTCCGAACTAAATGACTCTGAAAACTGCGAAAATGCAGCAAATGGCAGATTAATAAGCAGAAATAGTAAAAAATGTTTCATAGTTAATCGGATTGGTTTTTTATTCTTACCTTTGCAATCACTAAAAGAAGCCCATTATGAATATGGACCTTTACAAAGGTATATAATATTATTGTTTAATACAACTAAAATTTGTGCTAAAATGAACGTAGCAATTGTTGGAGCAAGTGGTGCCGTAGGACAGGAATTCTTGCGGGTACTTGATCAAAGAAACTTTCCGATAGACAATTTGGTTTTGTTCGGATCATCTCGTAGTGCGGGCCGTGAATATACATTCCGTGGTAAACAATATACAGTCAAAGAATTAAAGCACAATGATGATTTTAAAGGCATTGACGTGGCGTTTGTTTCTGCCGGAGGTGGTACTTCTGTCGAGTTTGCCGAGACCATTACAAAGCATGGTGCAGTGATGATCGACAACTCCAGCGCATTCCGTATGGAAAATGATGTTCCACTGGTTGTTCCTGAAGTCAATCCGGAAGATGCTTTGGTTCGTCCGCGCGGCATTATCGCCAATCCGAACTGCACGACGATCCAGATGGTTGTAGCATTGAAGGCTATCGAGAAACTTTCTCATATCAAGCGCGTACATGTTTCTACCTATCAAGCAGCCAGCGGTGCAGGTGCAACAGCTATGGCGGAATTGATCAAACAGTATGAACAATTGATGAAAGGCGAAAAACCGACGGTTGAAAAATTCGCATACCAGTTGGCTTACAATGTAATCCCTCACGTAGATGTTTTCACTGACAACGGATATACAAAAGAAGAGATGAAGATGTATAACGAAACACGTAAGATCATGCATTCAGATATCCAGGTGAGTGCGACTTGCGTTCGTGTCCCCGTTATGCGTGCTCATAGCGAGGCAACTTGGGTAGAGACTGAACGCCCATTGTCTATTGAGGAGGTTCGTGAAGCGTTTGCTCATGCAGAAGGTGTCATTTTGCAGGACGATCCGGCCAATAAAGTATACCCGATGCCTTTGTTCATTGCCGATCATGATGAAGTTTATGTAGGACGTATCCGCAAAGACTTGACCAATACAAACGGATTGTCATTCTGGAGTGTCAGTGATCAGATCCGTAAAGGCGCAGCATTGAATGCCGTTCAGATTGCTGAATATTTGGTGAAAGTAGGTAATATCAAGTAAGAATTATAGATATATCTCCTATATAATAAAGGGGCTGCTCTTTGTGAGTGGCCCTTTTTTTATACATGTATAATATATATAAGCCGGATATTTTTTCTCTGATATCGGCAATGTTCTTTGAGATGATGAGTGGCAACAAGAAAAAAGATTGGGTATATTGAAAAAGTTTCTCGGCAGAAAACTCCGGTTTTCCCCCGAATGAACTGCAGTTTTCTCCGCATAAAACTCCGGTTCATTACAGAGAAACTGTTTCAGATATCGGCATTTGTTTCTGATAAGGTCGGTATATGAGAATAAAACCATCGGCAGAAACGGCAGAAACGGTAGTCAATACAAATCAGATTTTGGCCGTGTTGCGAGAGATGTATCCGATGAAGGAAGCGTTTGAATCAGGTGAATGGCTTCGGAGGCATTGTCTGTTACGGCCCAAAGCTTTCCATGTTGCGCCCCCATAAAGTTCTCGGCTATGGCTTTGTCGAACATCTCCAGCAACGGATCGTAGTAATGGTTGACATTCAATATGACGATAGGGTTGAAATAGAGTCCTAATTGCTTCCAGGTGATCACTTCGAGCAACTCCTCCAACGTGCCACAACCACCGGGCAATGCAATGGCTGCATCAGAGAGTTGGGCCATGGTTTGTTTGCGTTCATGCATATCATTGACGGCAATCACTTGAGTCAACCCATTGTGACACCAGCCCTCATTAATCATGAATTGGGGAATTACGCCGATGACCTCGCCACCGGCAGCCAAAGCAGCGTCAGACAAGACACCCATCAATCCGTTGCTACCTGCTCCGCAGACGATTCGGATTCCTTCATGGGCCAACTGTTTGCCCAATTCTTCCGCCATTTGGAAATAAATGGGATGGATTTGTGTGCTCGATGCACAATATATGCAAGCGGTTTTGATACTATTCATTGTCTTAATATAGCCATGGAGTGGGGTTTAACTTTGTACGTTCTTTCCACAATTGGAAGTGGAGAATCGTTGCATTGTCATTGTCCGGGTCGGTAAAGATCTTGCCGATTGCCTGACAAGTAGAGACTTGTGTGCCGACTTTGACATATACTTGACTCAAGTTGCTATAGACGGTCAGATAGTTTCCATGACGGATTATCACCGAGTTGTTGTAGCCCGGAATGGTAAAGATGCGCGTCACTTCGCCCTTGAATACGGCACGAGCATCAGCTCCTGTCGATGTCTGAATGTCGATACCGTTACTGTTTGTGCGGACATATTTCAAGTCTTGGTGCTGTTGTTCGCCAAATGGAACCACAATCATATGGGTGCCTGTCACAGGATAGGGGAGACGTCCGCGATTGCCGGCGAAATTGTCTGACAACTGCTTCTCTTCGCGGGTCATGGCATAGCCGCCTTTTACTTCCGCCTTTCGCTCTTCTGTAGCGGCGGTAGCATCTTTTTTATTGCTGCCTTTCTTCGATTTATTGGCTTTTGCCAACCGTTCGCGTTCAGCTTTGGCTTTGGCTTCCGCTTCGGCGATCTCTTTGGCAATCTGCTGTTCGATCATTTGGTTCAAGCGATTGGCTTGCTCTCTCTTCTTTTTCAAGATAGCTTGCAAATCTTTTTGCTTTTTGTTCAGCTCAGCGATCTCACTCTTGTGTTTGTCTTCTTCTACTTCGAGATTCTTTTGTTCCACTTCGCGCATTCCTAAAAGAGACTGTTTTTCTTTGCGGGTAGCAGCCAATTCTTGCCGTTTAGCCTCGATTTGAGATTGCTTCTCGATGATTTCAGCTCCTTGTCGTTTCTGCCATCCTGCATACTCGTGCAAATAGCGGACACGGCGCAAGGATTGTGAAAAATTGTCGGCAGAAAGGATGAACAACAGCTTGTCTTGCGAGTTAATACGTTTGTACATGCTTCGGATAGATTTGCTGTAGTTCTGTTGTTTTTCTTTCAGATCGTTCTCCAGTTGACGTATTTGTTTGCCCATATCGCTGATCTGTCGATCAATGGCCTGCATTTCTTGCTCCAAAAGGCTGATTACTTTTTTTCGGGAGAGGATTTGTTTTGACAAGAGATCGAGCCTTTTCATACGGTCTTTTGTCGTTGCTTGGGTTTGGCTCAGCTGTTCGTTTGTCTTTTTGATCTCGGCCAATGCCTCTTTTCGTTGCTTTTCCAGCTCGCGCACACGAGCTGAGTTCTGTGCGGAGAGAACACTGAACAAACAAAGGAACAAAACGAACCAAACGTATTTCATCTTTATTTATGGGTAATTGCTTTTAGAATCTGTGCAAAGGTAATACGTTTATACTTAGCAGGAATTGAAAAACTCATATTTAACGCTCGATTTAGCTGAATTCTTGAGAAGGCAATGGCAATGTTGCCTTGAGAAGTCTCCTCTTTCAACAAGGAAATCTTCATATTGCACGGAAAAATATAAGGAGAAAGAACCTGCTGAAAGTCAGAATAATCCCATGCTAACTCATATACTCCGGTGGGTTCTGTGATTTGTGTGGAGAGCAATTTTTCCTCATTGCTGGCCTTGAATACATAATTCAGCTTTTGACGGTCTTGGGTTTTGAGCCATGTGGTCAAACCTTGCCGATCTAAATTGAAATGGTTGTAGAGATAACTGTCCACTTCCTGATAGCCGGGGACAAACAACTGGTTGATGAACAGGGCTTGCAGATTATAGAAATTGAAATCGAAAGGGAACTGTTCTTTCAAAGCATCATATCCTTCTGCTACATATTGTTTATTCAGTCGGTCTAACGCTTTGACGCTGTCGCGACTCAACTCAATACGAAACACTTCTATGCCCAACATGGGTTGAACGGAAAGCTGCAAAACACTGTCTTTTACTAACTTCATCTCGACACGAGAGCTCATCTCTTTGCCGGGAATGTTCAAGTCGACGCCCAACCGGGCAGAGAAGGAGTGAAACTTCAGCTCTTGTTGTTGCATGGAAGTGACAAACTCGTTCAGCTCTTTGGTGTTGGCTTCGTAGGTGCCTATAGGAGTCTTGCTACTTTTACATCCGCTCAACAGGAGCAACCCTATCAAGAAGGGGAGACAGAAGACGATTGTTTTTCTCATTTTGTTTTTACCTCTTCAATGTATTCACCTTTTTCAATTTTCTCATCCAACACCTTCGAATCTTTGCCCATTTCCTTGGCTTTCTTCCATTGCTCGACGGCTTTCTCCTTGTCGCCGTTCATAAAAAGAATATCACCGTAGTGGTCAACGAGTTCAGCACTGTTGGTTTTGTCTTTCGACAAAGCATTCTCGATATAGATTTTTGCCAATGAATAGTTTCCTTCCATGAAGAACACCCATGCGTAGGTGTCAATGTAAGTGGCATTGTCGGGCTCAAGCTTGATACATAATGCCGCCATTCGTTCGGCTTTCTTCAGATCTTTATTGTCAAGAGTCAAGAAATAGCTATAGTTATTGAGGACAAAGGCATTGTTTTCATTATACTTAAGAGCCTCGTCATAAGCTCTATAGGTCTCTTCCATGTTGCCCAACTGATAGTAAAGGTCGCCGATCTGTCCATAGAAATTGGACTTCATGATGTTGTTCTCGTTAGGGATCATTTTAATACCTTCATGATAGGTGTCCAATGCTTTTTGATACTCCTTCTGTTGATAGTATCCAATGCCTAAATAGAAATAGTATTCGGGGGCATTTGGAAAAAGCTGAATGCCTCTGTTGCAGATACGTATGATTTCAGGGATGTCCTCCTCTTTCAGTGCAAGATTCAGCAATTGTTGCCAAGCTGATTCATTGTCGGGGGCTATCTCGGTTACCAATTTGAATTGATCTTTCGCTTCTGTTATCTTGTTTTCGGCCACCAGCAAGCTGCCGTAAATCATCTTCAGCTCGGAGTCTTCCGGATGTTGTTCCAAAAGTGTTTGAAATAAAGAGTCGGCTTTGTCCAATCCTTGTTTTGTTTGTTGCAACCGTTGAATATAGCGCGACAGAATGGCAACTTTCGTGTTGACATCCAATCCTTCACTGACTAACGCTTTTCTGATTTCATCCTCGGCTGCTTCTTTATTGCCCGTGGCATCGTAGTAGTTGGCCATGGAGACAATATAACGCGGATCGTTCGGCTCTATCTCATGGGCTTTCTGATAACATTCCAAAGCTTTTTCATGTTCTTTGTCTTCCAAATATAGATCACCCATCAAAAGTTGGTAACGGGCATTCATTGGGTACTTGTTTGCCAACTTTTGAATCTCCTTAAATGCGTTATCCGGCTGGTCAATCGATTGATAAAGACGGAACTTTTGCATGGAGATGGACTCGTTCATTCCCATGCTTGATTCCAATGCATCGTATGCTTTGATGGCTTCTTCGATGTCTCCTTTTTGGGTCAGGGCATCAGCCAGATAGTAGTTCAGTTCTATCTTGTCGGGATGAGTTTTGACCAACTCTTGATATGAGTCAGCCGCCTCGCCGAACATGCCCATATTCCGCTCCAATCCGGCCAACGAAATACGGTATGTGAAGTTATCGGGGGTATAGGCTACGGCTTTTTTTAACAGGTCAATGGCTTTCTCTGGACGGTTATACTGAACATAGAACATCGAGAGTTCAAACAGTGCCGCTGAAGAGGTTGTGTCCAATTCGAGGCAATAGGAAAATGCATCGAAAGCAGCATCATATTTACCCATGCTCTTCAGTTTGGCTCCTTCATAGTAAAAGTAATCAAATTTCCGCTGTTGTTCAGGGGTAAGATTCTCTTTGGCTTCTCTTATTCGTACTTCGTTAGTGGAGGAAGCTGACGACGGAAAAGCCGTATAGAGAGCTGTTGCCAGCAAAAGATAATGAAATATTCTGCGTCTTTCCATTTACTTCGTCATTTTATTCTTTTCCCGTGTGCCCGAAACCGCCCGCTCCGCGCTCTGTTTCATCCAATGTTTCTACTTGTTCCCAAGATATTTGCTGATAACGGGCAATAACCATTTGGCAAATACGCTCACCGTCTTGCACAATGAACGGCTCATTGGACAAATTTACTAAAATAACTCCAATCTCGCCACGGTAATCGGCATCAATTGTGCCGGGAGTATTCACTAACGAGATGCCGTGCTTGATAGCTAATCCGCTTCGCGGACGAATTTGAGCCTCATATCCTTCTGGGAGCGCAATGTATAATCCTGTGGGAATCAGTTTGCGTTCCAAGGGTTTTAGTTCTATTGGCTCTGTAAGATTGGCACGGATATCCATTCCTGCCGACTGGCTTGTTTGATAAGCAGGTAGTGGATGATGAGACTTATTAATGATTTGTACTTTCATTGCGTGATATGTTAATGTTAGTCTTTCCAGTCGCCGTTTTCTTTGATAAGTTGAATCAATTTCTCAACAGCTTCTTCTTCCGGAATATTTTTCAATACACAAGTTTTGCCTTTGTAGAGACTGATTTGGTTTCGACCTGCTCCTACGTAACCGTAATCTGCATCAGCCATTTCTCCGGGGCCGTTTACAATGCAGCCCATGATGCCGATCTTCAATCCTTTGAGGTGAGAGGTGGCGGCTTTGATCCGGGCAATGGTTGTCTGCAGGTCGTACAACGTACGTCCGCAACTTGGGCAAGAGATGTACTCTGTCTTGCTGATTCGTCTCTTGGCTGCTTGTAAGATTCCGAAAGAAGTCTCGTCCAAAAGAGGAGATTCTATAAACTTGTCATGGATCATGATCCCTTCCCCGAAGCCATCCAAGAAGAGCGCTCCTAAATCTGCGGCAGATTTAAGTTGCATAGACTCTTTCTCTTTGTCTGCATATTCGCGCCGGAGAACTACCGGAACGGTGATCCCTGCTTTCCAAAGTTTATGTAAAGCGGCTCGTTGTTCGCCCACACTGTTGAGATGTTGTGAGCTTAATATGACAACTACGGTCTTATCTTTTTGCAAGATGTCCATTACTTCATCTGTCAAATCATTGTATGTTAGGCAGATAAATTTAATGGGAGCATCGATTGTTTCCATTTCTTTTGCTTCAGAAGCAATAAAGTAAGGGTAGGCGTTGGTGCGAGGTTTCCATGAATGAGCATCCACAATCAACGTCAAATGGTCGGGTAAATTCTCGGGATTTTCTTGTCCGATGTAAATATAATCGGGCATGTAATTGGGGTTGAACTCGAAATTTTCTCCATTTGAGCGGTCAGAAATAACGATAGGAACCACCATTGAACCAATATTTTCCACCCGTCGTGTCTCTCTCTTATGGCAGGAAACAGGGTCATAGGCAGGGGCAATCTCTGCTTGAATAGGTGGATGATGCTTGCGTTTCAGGATATAATTTACCAATTTTTGAGCAACGGGAATCTCCGCCTCCGGCTCTTCACTTAATGAAACTCGGATGGTATCACCAATTCCATCGGCTAATAAAGCTCCGATTCCTACAGCACTTTTGATACGTCCGTCTTCACCGTCACCGGCTTCGGTTACACCCAAATGCAAAGGGAATTGCATATTCTCTTGTTCCATTGTCTGAACAAGAAGGCGAACGGTCTTTACCATGACGACCGGGTTCGAGGCTTTGATGGATATCACTACGTCCATGAAATTCTCTTCTACGCAAATCCGTAAGAACTCCATGCACGATTCTACCATTCCGTGGGGAGTATCTCCGTATCGGCTCATGATGCGGTCGGAAAGTGATCCATGGTTTACTCCGATTCGGATGGCTGTATGGTTGGCTTTGCAAATGTTGAGGAAAGGAACGAATCGTTCACGAATTTTCTGAAGTTCTTGGGCATATTCTTCATCCGTGTATTCTCGCAAGCTGAAGGTCTTGATGCGGTCGACATAATTGCCCGGATTGATTCGGACTTTTTCTACCTCTGTAGCAGCAGCATCAGCCGCTTTCGGATTGAAATGGACATCGGCTACCAACGGTGTCGTATATCCCTTTTCTTTCAATATACGGTTGATACACCCAAGATTGTGCGCTTCTCGTTCGCCTTGTGTCGTAAAACGTACATATTCTGCTCCGGCCTGAATCATACGGATGGCTTGTTGAACGGCCGCATCGGTTTCCATGGTCGAGACATTTGCCATGGATTGAATACGGATAGGATTGTTTCCTCCCATAGGAATGTTCCCTATGTGAACTTCGGATGATTTACGACGTTGGTAATTAAAATAATCCATAATTGCCGGAATAGATCAATTCCCATAGCCGGATTCTATAGAAAAACTTCTTCATAAAATCCGGCCGGGCTAATGTACTGTGTTTAATTTGTTTTGTATTTATAAGAAACTTTGGCCAAGTCTTCGTTGGCTTTTACAATTTTCTTTTTCAGATCTTCTTTGTATTGAGCCAGCTTTTGCTGCAAAGCCTCGTCGCCGACAGCCAGCATTTGAACGGCCAGGATGCCGGCATTCAGTGCTCCGTTGATGCCGACGGTTGCCACTGGAATTCCCGGAGGCATCTGAACGATGGCCAATAGGGCATCCATTCCGTCCAATGTCGAATTGATAGGAACACCAATGACCGGAACGGTCGTCATTGAAGCAATGACGCCACACAAATGGGCAGCCATACCGGCAGCACCGATGATGACTTTAATGCCACGATCTTTAGCACCTTTGGCAAATTTTTCAACTTCTTCGGGAGTACGATGAGCGGAAAGTGCATGCATTTCGAATGGAATTTCCATCTCATCCAAGAACTTAGCCGCTTTTTCCATTACGGGCAGATCCGAAGTGCTACCCATAATAATACTAACAACAGGTGTCATTCTATTTATTTTGCAATTAATTGTTCATATTCTGTAGCAGACAGAAGAGCTTCCAGTTCGGTTGGATCAGAGAGGGCTACCTTGATGATCCATCCTTTTCCGTATGCATCTTCGTTTACCAACTGTGGAGCATCTTCCAATTCTGCATTGACTTCCAAAACTTCTCCGCTAGCCGGCATGAACAGATCAGAAACGGTTTTTACGGCTTCGATAGTACCGAACACCTCTTCTTTTGCCACTGTTTCGCCTTCAGTAGTGATGTCAACATATACGATTTCGCCTAATTCACTTTGAGCATAATCAGTGATACCAACATAAGCAACGTCGCCTTCTACACGGATCCATTCATGATCGTTTGTGTACTTTACATCTGTAGGAAAATTCATAACTTTGTGTTTTAAATGAGAAAATAGAAATAACTTAATAATGAAGATATATAGATTACTATAAATCCTAATAAAAAACCATCTAATACCTGAAAAACAGTATGTTTTTTCAAATACAAACGGCATGTTCCTATGATACCGGCTATCAGCAGGAGTGCGATAAATACACCGTAGGGATTGATCAAATAGATTCGTGATACTCCCATTATCCCCCCTAACAAGCCACCGAGCCCGATCATATGTGCGCTGATTTTCCAAAAGAAATTGATGCATAATGCCAGCAACATTGCAACAGCAGTACCAAACAGTTGGGCCACAAGCCAAAAAGGCATCATCATTTTAAACAAGAAGAAGTCTGTTACCAACACTGCCACGATGTATATCAGATACGGCAGTGTACGGGTTCGTCTGTCACTCAGTTCCCAATCGACTCCTTTCTTGTGGCGAACCATCAAAAAGATGATTGCTCCCGGAAATACGGCCGTTGTCAGAAAGATGCTCAACTGCAGGTAAAGCTTCATCTGGGTTGGGTAGATGGCCATATAGGAGATGAAGAACGCCATGGCAATACCATAGGTCACCATCAGTAATGGGTGAAACAAAATGGATAATATGTTTGCTACAAATCTCATGTCTTGCAAATTTATATTTCTTTTCTGAGTCTGGCAACAGGTATTCCCAATTGCTCTCTATATTTTGCGACTGTGCGCCGGGCAATGATGTAGCCTTTCTCTTTCAAGATGCTTGCCAGTTCTTCGTCTGTCAGCGGTTTCCGTTTGTCTTCGGCTTCGACATGCTCTTTCATGATTTTCTTCACTTCGCGCGTTGAAATTTCCTCGCCACTGTCTGTTTGCATGGATTCGGAGAAGAAATACTTCAGCGGGTAGATTCCGAAATTCGTCTGGACATATTTGCTGTTGCTGACGCGGGAGATGGTTGATATGTCATAACCCGTCCGCTCTGCTACGTCTTTTAGGATCATTGGCCGCAAGGTCGCCTCGTCGCCAGTCAAGAAGAATGAGCGTTGCAGCTGGATGATGGCTTCCATCGTACACTGTAAGGTGTCTTGCCGTTGCTTGATGGCATCGATAAACCACTGTGCCGAGTCCAGCTTTTGCTTGACAAACTGCACTGCATTCCGTCGTTCGGCTGTTTGGTTGGCCTTGTTGCTCGCATAATCTTGAAACATATTTACATATTCTTGATTGACGCGCAAGTCGGGAATGCCCCGGTTGTTCATCGAAAGCGTTATCTCTCCGTTGTTGGAATCCACCACAAAGTCGGGGATGATTTGGCTCATGGCCGTTTCTATTGATCCGCCCCATGCATTGCCCGGCTTCGGGTTCAATGTCGTGATTTCGTGAATGGCCTTTTTCAATGTTTCTTCGGAAATTTCCAATCCCCGCAGAATCTTGTCGTAATGTTTTCGTGTAAAGTCGTTGAAATAGTCGTGGATGACAGAATAAGCTATATGTGTATCTGCCGATTGTTTTTTCTTTTGCAGTTGAAGGAGCAAGCATTCTTGCAAGTCGCGCGCTCCTACACCGGACGGTTCCAAGTCTTGCACGATAGCCAATATCGGTTCTATATCTTTTTCTGTGATATCCAAACCGGCTTGAAACACCAAGTCATCGGCAATCGATGCCAGGTCACGGCGCAAATAGCCGTCATCGTCGATGTTGCCGACAATATATTCTGCTATTTTGCTCTGTTCTTTCGGTAATTCTCTCAACCCCAATTGCTCCAGCAGGTATTCATTCAGTGATTCGCCCACCGAGAAGGGAATCTCTTCCCGCTTGTCGGCTCGGTCGCGTATCTCCTGCAGTTTGTAGTCGGGGATATCGTCTTCCGTGGAATAATCCCCCAGCGAGAGATCCCCCTCTTCACTTTCACCATCGACGGATTCCGACATATCTTCCCCATCGCTCTCGTTCTCGGGCTCAAAATCATCCTGGTTTTGTTTCCCTTCTTCGAGAGCCGGATTCTCCTCCAGTTCGTGCTTTACTTTCTCTTCCAGTTCAATAGCCGGAAGTTCGAGCAGACGGATCATCTGAATCTGTTGCGGAGAGAGTTTCTGCTGTAACTGTTGTCGTAATTGTTGTTTTAACATAACAAATGAGCAATTGTCGGTTTTACGAATATGCAAATATAGCTTTTTTGTTTAAGTTTGTACGCTATTTTACAAAGTCTAATTATTTAAAATAAATATTATGTGGAAAACATTTTTGATTTTAGCTTCGGTGGTCGGATTGACTGCCTGTCAATCTCCGAAACGCTACCATTCTTTTACTCCGGGCGAGGTTTGGCTGGACGATAAAGATGTGCATATTAATGCACATGGCGGAGGTTTTTTATATGAAAATAACCGCTATTATTGGTTTGGTGAGCACAAAACGGAAGGAGATGGCGGCAATCGGGCCAATGTGGGCGTTCATTGCTACTCGTCGGACGATTTGTATAATTGGAAAGACGAGGGGATTGTCCTGCGTGTTGAGCCTGAAGGCTCCGGAAGTCCGATCGAAACAGGTTGTATCTTAGAGCGTCCGAAAGTAATCCACAATGCAAAGACAGGAAAATACGTCATGTGGTTCCATCTCGAGCCGAAGGGCCAGGGCTATCGTGGCGCGCAAAGCGGCGTAGCTGTCAGCGATCATATTACTGGTCCTTATCAGTTTATTCATGCGGGCCGCGTCAATGCCGGACAATGGGCAGTGAATGCTGCTGATTCGTTGAAGAATGCACCGGTTATGCTCGCAGAAGATGCTTATACAGGCGGTGAACTGCCGGCTTCACTTGATTCGCTCAATATTCACAAACGGGACTTTAACGGTGGACAGATGGCTCGCGACATGACACTCTTCGTCGATGATGACGGCAAGGCTTACCATATTTATGCCTCAGAGGAGAACAGTACGTTGCAGATTGCCCAGCTGACGGATGATTATACGGAGCACGACGGGGTCTATGTGCGATGTTTCGAAGGCCGCTTCATGGAAGCTCCGGCTATGTTCAAGCATCACGGCAAATATTATCTGATGATGTCCGGCTGTACGGGCTGGGCTCCGAATGCGGCGCGCTCGGCAGTGGCCGATTCGATCATGGGCCCGTGGACAGAGCTTGGTAATCCTTGTGTCGATGCCGATGCTGATTTGAGCTACCATTCTCAGAGCACTTATATCTTGCCGGTCGAAGGAAAAGAGGATACATATATATATATAGGTGACCGATGGACACCGAAAAATGCAATCGACGGACGATATATTTGGCTTCCTATCCACTTCGAGGGCGACCGCTTCATCATTCCTTGGAAATCGGAGTGGAGAATCGGAGACTAATTCGATAGAGAAAGCCCCAAAGCTCCCGAGGTCAGAAAAAATTTCTCCGCATAAAACTGCAGTTTGTTCGGCATGAAACTGCAGTTTTATGCCGAACAAACTATAGTTAACTCGGGAGAACCTTTTTCAATGTACCGATATTTTTTCTTTTGTATTGGGAAGCACAATAAGAAAGAGTCGGGTTGAAAGAGGGCCGACTTGCCATCTATTGAGTGAATATGCTTGATAACGACAATACTTTTTGCACATATATTATCGATATGTGTGGAGCTAATTGATAGGAGAAAGTGGATAAAAATGATATTGTGTTTAATAATTACCTAAAGTAGTGGACTAATTATTAAAAACGAAGCTGAATAGAGGGTGGGGAATCGGAAATTTACTGAAAACTTATAAATAGTTATAATCGAAAAGATTTGTGTTAAAAGTGAATTTTGTAACATAAATTTTATAACTTTGCATCCGTTTTGTATAGGTTATCAGGGGGGTATAGTGCCCATATCTAAGCAAAAATAAAAAATTCATAAAAAGCAATTAAAAAAATATCCTTTGGTGAAAGGTATTGGGGTGGTTGCTTTTTTTAAAATTAAATGAGATTATTAATGCGAAAAACAATTTTAATAGTTAAACCCAAAAAACATTTTTCATGAGAAAGTCAATCTTTTTATTTTTGACATTCTTTTTGTGCGTAGCAGCCTATGCACAAAATTTGACAATTCGCGGTACCGTTACCGATAAGGAGACGAAAGAACCGCTGATTGGTGTGAATGTGCTGTTGAAAGGTACGACCATCGGTACTGTTACTGACTATGACGGTAACTATACGTTGGAAGTGGATAACAGCAAAGGAACTCTGCAGTTCTCTTATGTAAGTATGCAGAGTGTTGACGAGCCTATCAATGGCCGTACTACTATCAATGTTGCAATGACTTCTGATTCTGAGGCTTTGGAAGAAGTAGTTGTAACCGCTATGGGTATCAAACGTGAATCAAAAACATTGACCTATTCAGCACAAACAGTTGGCGGTAAGGACTTGAACGAAATCAAGAACGTCAACATGATCAACTCTTTGCAAGGAAAGAGCGCCGGTTTGCAGATCACTCCGAACTCAACAGGTGCCGGTGGTGCTTCTAAGATCTTGTTCCGTGGTAACAAATCAATCAGTGGTAGCAACCAACCGTTGATCGTTGTCGATGGTGTTCCTATGATGATGAACGTATCAGACTCTCAGGTTTCTATGAACTATGGTGGTCAACGTGATGGCGGTGATGCTATGTCAACCATCAACCCTGACGATATTGCACAGATTACATTGTTGAAAGGTGCATCAGCTGCCGCTCTTTATGGTGCAGTTGCAGCCAATGGTGCTATCATGATCACAACGAAATCTGCTCAGTCCGGTAAAGTTGCCATCAACGTATCAAGCAACACGACAGTTGAAAATGCCATGTCATTGCCTTCTTTCCAGAATAGCTATGGTATGAGCGACGCCGGTACTTACAGCTGGGGCGACAAGTTGTCTTCTGCATCACCTAACTATGCAAAAGATTTCTTCCAGACAGGTTATACAACCAACAACTCTATCTCTTTGGCAGGTGGTAACGAGCACATCTCGTCATACTTCTCTTATGCCAATGTTTCTTCAAACGGTGTTGTTCCGGAGAATACATATATGAGCCATAACTTCATGGCTAAAGTGGGTTTCAACTTGTGGACTAAACTGCATGTTGACGTAAGCGCTCGTTATAACACTCAGCACATTGAGAATCAACCGGCTGCAGGTTACTTGCACAACCCGTTGACCGGTGCTTATTTGTTCCCGAGAGGCGAGAACTGGAATGATTACAAAAACAATTATGAAGTATATGACGCTGCTCAGAACATCAATGTTCATAATTGGACTAACACCACTCAGGAACAATACGAAAACCCGTATTGGATCTTGAACCGCATGAAACCTGAATCAGATCGTAACCGTTACGAATTTGGTGGTACTGTAAAATATGATATCATGGAAGGTTTGTCTGCAACCGGTCGTTTGCGCTACGAACGTGGTGACGAGAACTGGACAGAAAATGACTATGCTTCAAGTACTGCCGGCCGTAACAAATTGGGTACAATGAAGAGCGACCGTATTTTCAGCGAACAGACTTATGCTGATGCTATGTTGCAATACAACAAGAATTGGGAAGATCTTTACTCTTTGTCAGTAACTGCCGGTGGTAGCTACACGAAGACCAAAGCTTCAAACATCGGTTTGGAAGGTGATGGTTCTACTCAGTTTGCCGTTAACGATGGTGTAATCACTTCAGGTGCTTACTATCCTAACATCTTTATCGCAAGCAACTACTATCGTTTGGATATTACTCAGTCATTGAAAGAAAAACGTTTGAACTCTGTTTTTGCAACTGCTCAGTTCGGTTACAAAGAAGGTTTGTTCGTTGATGTTAGTGCTCGTAACGACTGGTCTTCAGCTTTGGCTTATACTGATGGTGTATCTTTCTTCTATCCGTCAGTCGGTGTTAGTGCATTGTTGGACAAATTCATCGACTTCGGCAAGAACGTTGACTTGTTCAAACTCCGTGCATCTTACTCTATTGTAGGTAACGACGTTCCTATCTATGCTTCAAATGTTCGCTACACTATCGGTGACCAAGGTGCATTGACTCCTCCTGATGAAGCTCCGTTCCGTACATTGCAACCTGAAAAGACTAACTCTTTGGAAGTTGGTTTCGATGGTACATTCTTGCAGAACCGTTTGGATGTAAATGTGACTTACTATAAGACAAACACAAAGAACCAATATTTTGTCGTAACTGCTCCGTATGAATCAGGTTTGAAACAGCGTTATGTAAACGCAGGTAACATCGAAAACCAAGGTTTTGAGTTCAGTTTGGGATGGCATCAACAATTTACTGATAACTTCAGCTGGAGCACAAACTACAACTTCTCTTACAACAACAATAAAGTAATCGAGTTGGTTGATGGTTTGTCTGACGGTTTGACGCTTCAGAGCTATTGTACTGGTGCTTCTGTCATCTTGAAAGAGGGCGGTCACTTCGGCGACTTGTATGTTCGTGACTTGGCTCGCGATGAAAATGGTAAGCCTATCAAGAATGAAAACGGAGCTCCTGTTTTGGCAGGTTCAGATGTGAAAGATTTGATCTATGTTGGTGATATGAACGCTAAGGTGAACATGGGTTGGACAAACACATTCCACTACAAAGATTTCACATTGTCTTTCTTGATCGATGCTAAGATCGGTGGTAAGGTAATGTCAATGACTGAAGCAACATTGGATGGCTGGGGCGTTTCAAAACGTTCAGGCGATGCTCGTGATGCCGGCGAAGTAGTTTACGACGGCGTTTCTTTCGATCCGAAAGCTTTCTATACAACAGTAGGTGGTACAAACTATAACTCAGATATGGCAACAGCATTGTATGTATACGATGCAACAAACGTTCGTTTGCGTGAGTTGTCTTTCGGTTATACTTTCCGCAACTTGTTCGGCGCAGGCAAGAACTTGAGCGCTTCTTTGATCGGCCGTAACTTGTTCTTCTTCTACAAGGATGCTCCAATGGATCCTGAAGTATCTGCAAGTACAGGCAATGGCTGGCAAGGTGTTGACATGTTCGCATTGCCGTCATCTCGTAGTTTTGGTTTGAACTTAAAGCTTAACTTCTAAAAAATAATATAATCTTTCGTATGAAACTAAATAAATTTTTGAAATATACAGCCGTTTCAGCGTTGGCATTGACCGGTATGATGAGTGTCAATAGCTGTACGGGTAATTTTGAAGAATTGAACACCAACCCATATGAGGTGGACCCGACAACTTTGCCGTTCTCATCTCAGTTCAAGGAGCCGTTCTCTTATGTATATGCTCCGCAGCAGAACATGTTCCAGTTCTGGACTAACTTGAGCATTGACTTGTTCAGCGGTTATTTCATGACTCCTCACAACTTCGGTGGTTCTGGTAATGTTCAGTACAACTTGAACCGTAACTTCTGCGGTGGTATGTACGAAAACGTTTATTCTCACATCTTCAACAACACTCGTACGTTGATCGAATCTTGCGACGAAAAAGGTTACAAGGATTACGCAGGTATGATGCGTGTTGTTCAGGCTTACGCCATTTCAATGTTGACAGATGCTTACGGACCGGTTGCTTACTCTTCAGTTATCGAGGATCCGACAGGCGGTGTTTCTTATGCATATGATACACAGGAGAAGATCTACAACTCATTGTTCACTTTGTTGGACGAAGCAATTGCCGGTTTCAAGAGCAGTACTTCTGACAAGTCTGCAATGGCATCATTCGACTACTGGTGTGGTGGTGACATGGACATGTGGATCAAGGTTGCCAACCAATTCAAATTGCGTTTCGCTATGCGTATTGTAAAGGCTGACCCGACTTTGGCAAAACAGAAAGCAGAGGAGGCTGTTGCAGGTGGAGTCTTGACATCTTCTGACAAAGACGTTTTGATCAACCAAGGTTTGACCAACGAAATGTATCGTATGTACTACTCTTGGCAGGATTGCGGTACAAACGCTAACTTGATCACTATCATGGAAGGTATGAATGACCCGCGTCTTCCGCTTTACATGACAAAGAATCAGGGTGATATCACTTGCGAAGATGGTTCAGTAATCCCTGCAGATACTCGCTATTTGGGTATCCGTCCGGGTCACGACCTCGTGTCTAAACCGAACCAATATACAAACTACTCATATATTGTTGCTGATTATACCACTCCGCTGCCTGTAATGTTCGCTGCTGAATCTTACTTCTTGCGTGCTGAAGGTGCTTTGCGTGGTTGGAGCATGGGTGGATCTGCTAAGGACTTGTACGAAGAAGGTATCCGCACATCTATCAAACATCAGTTGTCTTATAAGGGCTCATTCGCAGGTATCACTTCTATTTCTGACGCTGATATCGAAGCTTATATCAACAGCACTGCTACTCAGGAAGATTTGGTTGACCCGGTTAATAGCAGCTACAACTACAAGGCTTTGAACACTGTTGGTACAAAATGGAACGAAAGTGCTTCGAATGAAGAAAAATTGCAGCAGATCATCTTGCAGAAGTGGGTCGCAAACTTCCCATTGTCTACAGAAGCTTGGGCTGAATATCGTCGTACAGGTTATCCGAAGTTGTTCCCGAATATGATCAACAACAGTAACGGTACAATCGATACTGACGAGCAGATCCGTCGTTTGATCTATTCTAATAATGAAATCAACACCAACAATGCAGAATTGCAGAACGGTATCGTTTTGTTGAACCAGGAGAATACAAGCTCTAAGTTCACCGGCGATATAGGTGGTACTCGCGTATGGTGGGATCAAGCAGGTAAAGGAAACTTCTAATAGTTTACTCCTATAATGGAAAAGGCTATCCGATTTGGGTAGCCTTTTTTTATGCAATCAAACGGAACGTGAAATCCTCAACTTCGTAAGGTTTTGACAAGGAGAAAAAACATGGGCATGAATGAAAAAAATCATGGGTATGAAAAACAAAAAAGGTCCCGATGTTTTTTCTAAAAGCTCGGGACCTTTTTTGTAAGGTTATACTAACTTCTCTTTCAAGAATCGGCCGGTATAGGATTCATTGCATTGGGCAATTTCCTCGGGGGTGCCTGCGCATACTAAATTTCCACCTGCCGCTCCTCCTTCAGCACCGAGATCGATGACATAATCAGCGCATTTGATGACATCCATATTGTGCTCGATGACCACTAAACTATGACCTTTATCGATCAGTGCATTGAAAGCTTTCAGCAAAGTCTTGATGTCGTGAAAATGCAAGCCGGTGGTCGGTTCGTCGAAAATGAAGAGGGTCGGTTCCTGCTTCTCTTGACCTAAGTAGTAAGCCAACTTGACACGTTGGTTTTCTCCTCCGGAAAGGGTTGAGGATGTTTGTCCCAATTTGATATATCCCAGCCCGACATCTTGCAACGGCTTCAACTTCTTGATAATTTTTGTCTCTTGGGGGCCTTGTGTTTGGCTGAAGAACTCGATGGCTTGATTGACAGTCATCTCCAAAACATCGTAGATGTTGACCCCATTGTATTCGACATCCAACACTTCCGGCTTGAATCGTTTGCCGTGGCAAGCCTCACATTCCAGTGTAATGTCGGCCATGAACTGCATTTCTACTGTAATCTTTCCTTCGCCTTTGCACTCTTCGCAGCGTCCGCCTTCCTTGTTGAAGGAGAAATAGGCCGGTGTGAAACCCAGTTGCTGAGCCAGTTGTTGAGCTCCAAACAGTTTGCGGATCTCGTCGTAGGCTCCCACATAGGTGACGGGATTAGAGCGTGAACTCTTTCCGATATTGTTCTGGTCGATAAAATCAATTCCTTTGATTTGGCTGATATCCCCCTCGATAGCTGTGCATTCAACATTCAGCCGATCGGCATCATCGAGTATTCGCTTCACACCTTCGTAGAAAATGTCGCGCACCAATGAGCTTTTTCCTGATCCGCTGACGCCGCTAACAACCGTGAAGACATGCAACGGAAACTTTACATCGATATCTTTCAGATTGTTTTTGCGGGCTCCTTTCACGTTGATATAGCTATTCCATGGGCGTCGGTAAGGAGGCAGTTCGATTTTCTCTTCGCCGGTCAAGTAGCGTACCGTATAGCTTTCACTCTGTTGTGGCAAGTGATCTATATCTCCTTGGAAGACAACTTCGCCGCCCAAACGGCCCGCTTTCGGCCCGATGTCTATGATATAGTCGGCAGCTCGTATGATCTCTTCGTCATGTTCCACCACAATGACAGTGTTCCCCAATCGTTGCAATTCCCTCAAGACATGGATCAGCAGCGAAGTGTCGCGTGAATGCAGACCGATGCTTGGCTCGTCTAATATATAGAGTGAACCAACCAGACTGCTCCCCAGCGAAGTGGCCAGGTTAATACGTTGGCTCTCTCCGCCGGAGAGGGTGGAGGAGAGTCGGTCGAGCGTCAAATAACCCAGTCCGACATCCAACAAAAACTGCAAGCGATTGCAGATTTCCGTCATCAGCCGCTTGGAAATTTGCTTTTCGGTTTCCGTCATCTGCAGTGAATCGAAGAATTTCTTAGCCTCTGTAATGGGCATTCGAACCACTTCACTGATATCTTTTCCGCCTACTTTGACATACAATGCTTCCGCCTTCAGGCGTGATCCTTTACAGACAGGGCACGTCGTTTTCCCGCGATAGCGAGCCATCATGACACGGTATTGAATCTTATATTGATTGCTCTCCAAAAAGCGGAAGAAAGCATCCAATCCTTGCACATCCCGTTTGCCATGCCACAATAGATCCTTTTCTTTTTCCGTCAATTTGTAGTAAGGACGATGGATGGGAAAGTCGTATTTTGCACAGCTGTGAATGAAGTCCGTGAGCCATTCGCGCATCACTTCCCCTTTCCAGCATACGATCGCCCCATCGTATATAGAGAGGCTTTGGTCCGGAATGACCAAATGCTCGTCAATGCCCAACACCTTGCCGAATCCTTCGCAATGCGGACATGCTCCGATCGGATTGTTGAAGTTGAACATCATCTCGTTAGGCTCTTCAAACTTTACCCCATTCTCTTCGAATTTTGTGGAGAAACTTCTTCTCTTGTTGAAAGCTCCGTTTTCGTCTGCCTGACGAATAATGCAGATACCGTTCTCAGAGAAAGCAATCTCTGCCGAGTTGTCCAATCGGTTCAGGAATGCATCTCCGGCCGCCACAGTGAGTCGGTCGATGACGATTTCAATGGAAGATATCATAGGTTTTGAAGCACTCTTGCGTTCATTCATCATCGACAGCAGCTCCTGGGTCCGGTAGATCGTAGCCGAATCTGCGGTCAAGAAGCGGGCATACCCTTTCTTTTGCAGGGTTTCAATCTGCGCTGTGGTGTAGCTGTTCTTCTCCCCTTCGGGTGAAATGGGGGTTGTAACAATGATTTTCTCCGACACCGGAAGCGATTGTACATACTTTTCGACGTCCGAAAGTTGATGTTTCTTGACTTCCATGCCGGTTGTAGGGGAAATGGTATGGCCGACACGGGCAAAAAGCAGGCGGAGATAATCGTATATCTCCGTAGAGGTTCCTACGGTCGAGCGTGGATTGCGGGTGTTGACCCGTTGCTCGATGGCGATAGCAGGTGGGATTCCTTTGATATAGTCGCATTCGGGTTTGCTCATTCTACCCATAAACTGGCGAGCATAGGCGGAAAGGCTCTCCACATACCGCCGTTGGCCTTCAGCATAGAGTGTGTCGAAAGCCAAAGAAGACTTGCCGCTACCTGATAAACCCGTGATGACGATCAACTTGTTGCGCGGAATCTCAAGGTCGATGTTCTTTAGATTGTTCGCCCTTGCTCCCTTTATTACTATCGATTTCGTATCGGACATATTCCTTTTCAATTTGATAACTTGCAAAGATACTTATAAATGGCAAATGGCGCAATCCTACCTTGTTCGTTTCTGAATCATAAAAAAGTAAAAAGCCGCCCCCGAGAGAAAAAGGGACGGCTTGCATTACTTCCTTATTACTATATGATTAAAAACACAGATAATATAATATAACGTTTTTCCGTTAATAAGGTTTTTGTGGTTTTCTTGATTTGGGTCAAAAATACAACCATCCAAGAGAAAAAAAGTTTCTTTTTTGATTATAAATCTTCTAATTTTGATATTTTGTACAGTCTCTCATGTAAAAAGGTCGGATCAAAGAGTGTCTTGTATAATATATGCAGAAAAAATGCAGTTTTTGATTCGAATAGAATTTGTACGGAATGGATTGAAACAGAGGGGTTTTGACCTATTTATCGGGAAAGGCATCCAAAAAAGTTTGTTTTCTTCGAAAAAAAATCTCCTAAAAGTATTGCAGATTAAAAAATAGTCCCTATCTTTGCACCCGTAATCGGAAACGATACAACACGATGATTCGCTAGCTCAGCTGGTAGAGCACAACACTTTTAATGTTGGGGTCTTGGGTTCGAACCCCAAGCGGATCACCAAAAGAAATCGCAGAAGTTTTGATAGCTTTTGCGATTTCTTTTTTTATGTCTGTACTGTGTTGCTCGCAACCCTTGAAAACATCGGGCAGTACGACTTCTCTTAGGGACGAGCAAGGAGGAACGAGGAACGAGAGGGCATGCGCCAAGGAACAAAGCCCCCATCGGTCAGTCGGAAGCCCACAAAAAGAAAAGCCCTCATCCTGCGAGGAAGGTCGCAAGACGAAGGCTAAATTAGGGGATTGGGTGAGAAGCCTACATAGGCTTGTATTCATCCAATTTATCTACAAGTTTACAAAGAGGGGCATTGGTCTATTATGAATTCAGTTTATGCTTAAAAGCACGTCTGAATCCCCGTTTGACTGCTTCAGCGACAGTCATAGCATAGAATTCGCCTGGATTTTCGATTTTAGTATTCCAATATTGTTGATCAAACGGTAGATGATATATTTTGGAATCATTATTTATATTGCATTTTATCATTGGGAAATCTCCTAAGGGTTCTACCTTAACAACAACTCCAAGTCGTTTTGCAAATTCTTGAGCTGTAGGCGAAAGTTTGGTTGTAACATATAGTACAGGAATAACCTTTTGCTTTTCCGTACATTTATGATTAATCTGATATTCCATAGCAGTACCGAAAAGTTGACAGACTACATTTTCGTGTATTTCTTTCTTTTGCGACCAGTTTTTGCATTGGATTATATAAATCCGTTCTATACCATCTGGATCATGTCTTTTTGCGATAATATCACGTCCTAAATCGTTTAGTCCATTTATGATGCCAAATTGAATTACATTAAAATTTTGTGGGCGAAGTAAATGACCGATATACATTTCATAAAGCATACCTATCATCCAATTCGATTTCGGTGATTGCTTCCATCTATCAAGAGCAAGCTGATTTCTCTGATCTATAGTAAGGCGTTTCCATTCTTCGTCAGATAGGTAATCGCGTGTCCTGTCTCGTTCTTCAACAAAAGAATCATAAGAATTAACTGTTGATAAGGAAATCAAAGCTTCATCTTCATCAAAATATCGTTTTATTTCCGGGAAAGTTTGCAACAAAAATTCCACCTTGTAAGTCATTGATTTATATTCGTCAATAGCCTTATATGCTCTTTCTTTTAACTCTTTTACAACTTCGGCAGCCTTTCTTGCAGGTCGTTTCTTGTAAGTTAATTCTTTCCGAGCTTCTTCAAATATTACCGTTTTCATATCTGCTTGCAATGAAGCGGATAACGTAAAAGGAAAAGAGCACTCGGCAAACTCATGACAAGCATTAATTTGACGTAAGAGGACAGCTTCTTTTTCTTTAAATTCTTTTGTTGTTTGAGAAATCTTGCGTTCAGTCTGAATCTCCAATTGCCTCATGTCTGATTGTAAATCCGTGCATTTTTTATGAAGCTTGTTATTTTTAAAATTGACATAAATTGATATTATAACAAGCAGAGCAATAATTGAATATAGGAAATTCACATTCTTATACAAACTATGTTCAAAAAAGAACATAGTTAATGGTAAAATCAAACCAATTATCAAATTAACTAAACAACCTATTGTTTCACATCCGGAAGGTTCTCTACTATAGCCCATTATTGTTTTTCTGCAAAAGTAACTAAAAACCTGCATTTTAGCGAACCCCTCCCACACTTATTGGGTAAAAATTATGCTGTGGAAACTTCTCGCAACCGATGTAGAGGGTGTCGAAGGCATCTGTGCTGTCGGTGCGGTGTTCGAGGAGATCTTCTTCCGATTCGGGTTGCTTCTCCATCGATTTGTTCTTTCGGAAGCCGTTGCGGCCTCGCTCCACGCCGGCCGACTGGATGGCGAGGATAAGGTCGTCGTTGTTTTGGCGGTTGAAGTACGGCATGAGGCGCTGCTTGCCGGAAAAGCCTTGGTTGATGAGGAGGTACTTTTCATCGTGGCGCATCGGGTTGCCGAGGTACACGTCCTGCACCTGCCAGCCTTGGCGTTCGAACTCGTGGA
>CAVKMU010000043.1:0-26541 GCA_963657455.1 bacterium | reverse complement strand
TTTTGTAAAAGGATTCTTTCGTATCCTCTCGGCAACCTTGCAGAAAGGATCGGCATGACACCATAGGCGACAGCCCTTATTTCAGCTGAAAGATTTTCATATAATCAAGCAGTTGCCCGAACAAGTAAGGAATCTCCGGCTTGTCGCCAAGATCGACCACGAAGTCGTAACCGTTGCTATCCGCACGTTTGGGTCCAACTTTGCAAGTAGCAGACGAGAGCAGTGCCAAATAGAGCAACGGCAGGTGGCATTCAATGCTCAGATCGATCAGCAAATCTGCCTGGGTGGAGAGTATTGCTTTCGTCAAAGCTTCTTGCGGAAAGCCCCAAAACGACAATTTGTCTTTCGTCAGAAAGCAAGTCTGTGGCGTTTTCTCCGGCTGAAGTTTAGGATCCTCGACATACACCAACTGCACAACGCTCTTGCCCATGGCCGACAACTGCTCCAAGCAAGGGGCAACTGTCTCCCGATCTTTCCACGACGAGAGCACGATGACACGTTTGACAGCCTCCCATGGCAACAACTTCGATTGCCGTGCGCCGGAATTCTGCAATAAGTTTTTTATCTTTCTGTTCAAGAAAAAGTCTGTCCACATCATTCTTCGATCATTTTTAAGAAGTCATCTTCATCTATTATCTTCACGCCAAGTTTCTCGGCTTTCTGCAGCTTGGCCGGCCCCATATTCTCACCGGCAAGGATATAGTCCGTCTTTCCTGATACCGAGCTGCCGTTCTTTCCGCCGTTCTGCTCGATCAGTGCCTTGTATTCATCGCGCGAATGTTTCGAAAAGGTTCCACTGATGACAATCGTCAAGCCTTTCAGTTTGTCGCCGGTTGCCTGTTGAGCCGCTTCCGACAGCTCCATTTGCAGGCCATACGTCTTCAGTCGCTCGACAATGGCACGGTTACGCTCGTCGGCAAAGTAATCACGCACGCTTTGCGCAATGCGTTCACCGATATCATCGACGGCCAACAATGCTTCGAAAGTTGCCTTCTCAAGGTTCTCCATCGAGCGGAAAGCGAGCGCCAACCGCTTGGCTACCGTCTCTCCAACATAACGGATTCCCAAGGCATAGAGTACACGTTCGAACGGTACCTGACGAGAAGCGCGAAGGCTCTCCAGCAGGTTGCGGGCACTCTTCTCGGCCCACCGATCAAGATGCATCAGATCGGTGATCTTCAACGCATAGAGATCGGCCACATTATGCACCAACCCCGCTTCGTAAAGATCCTCGACCGTCTCAGGTCCCATGTTGATATTCATGGCTTTGCGTGTCACAAAATGCTCGATACGGCCCTTTATCTGTGGCGGACAAGCTACATCGTTGGGACAATAATGGGCAGCTTCACCTTCTATTCTCACTAATGGCGTACCGCACACGGGGCAACGTCGGATGAAACGGACATTGTCACCCATCATCATGCCACGAGCCTCTTTGTTGACGCCTACAATCTTCGGGATAATCTCTCCCCCCTTTTCCACATAGACTTGATCACCGATATGAAGGTCGAGGCTCTTGATGATGTCAGCATTGTGTAGCGAAGCACGCTTCACGACTGTACCGGCCAGCAATACCGGCTCGAGGTTTGCCACCGGAGTAACGGCTCCGGTGCGCCCCACCTGGAAAGAAACGGAGTTGAGACGGGTCTCGGCTTGCTCTGCTTGAAACTTATAGGCGATGGCCCAGCGCGGATTCTTGGCTGTAAAACCCAGCAAACGCTGCTGACGAAGCGAGTTGACCTTCAACACAATGCCGTCAGTTGCCACAGGAAGATTCTTGCGCTCCGTATCCCAATGATTGATATAATCGAACACATCGTCAATGCTACGGCAGAGACGGATGGCGTCAGATATTTTAAAGCCAAGGCTACGGGCATACTGCAGATTACCATAATGGGTATCGGCCGGGAGCTCTTCGCCCAATACATAATAGAAGTAAGCATCCAGCTTGCGGGCAGCCACTACCGCAGAGTTCTGCTGTTTGAGGGTACCCGATGCCGCATTGCGCGGGTTGGCAAACAGGGGTTCTTCCTGCGCTTCTCGCTCGGCATTCAGACGATCGAACTCGGCCCATGGCAAAAGGATCTCACCGCGTACCTCCAACGCTGCCGGATAGTTGCCATACAGACGGAGAGGCACCGAACGGATTGTTCGGACATTGGCCGTCACATCATCGCCCTTTGTACCATCGCCACGGGTCACAGCACGTACCATCCGCCCTTCCTCATAGGTCACGGATATAGAGGTTCCGTCAAATTTCAACTCGGCTACAATTTCGAAGGGTTCGTTCAAGGCGCGAGCCGTACGTTCATAAAAATCACGCACGTCGGCTTCAGAATAGGTATTGCCCAGCGAGAGCATCGGATATTTGTGTACCACCTGCTCAAACTCTTTCGACAAGTCACTGCCAACGCGGTGAGTGGGCGAATTAGGATCGTCATACTCCGGATGAGCTGCTTCAAGATCTTGCAGCGTTTTCATCTTCTCGTCGAACTCACGGTCGGAAATAGTCGGGGCAGACAATACATAATAATTGTAATTGTGTCGGTCCAACTCTGTCCGTAATGCTTCTATCTGTTCTTCTATCGTCATGCGGATGTCAACTTTTATGTTTTACAATCAATCTATTTTCCGTCTGAAACAAAGGCGGTACAGGATATCAATAAACCAATTTCACGTTATCCAACCAGAAGGTATTGCCCGGCGAACCAATATAAGCACCTCCATGACTGGAGACAAACTGCAGCACAAGATGAGTCGGAGTGTCATTGCTGTCCGCCCAACCCACTTCTTGAATGGGAACACTCACGCCTTTGCTGTTCATCGTATAGCGTTCCTCCACCTGAATTCGCATATAGGGTTTGTACTCGGCCCGCTTGGTAATATCTCCGTACAAGATAGGAAATGTTTGTGCATTCATCCATCCGTCGGTCGATTGGCTGAAACGTTGTACCATTGTTCCGACACGTTTCGAATAGACATTTCCTTGGCTGTCTTCCCACCGCTTCTGCAGTAAGAAAATAACAGCGATCGAGTCTTGCCCTTCTACTGTGCCCTTCCGACTGAAACCGGTACTGCGAACACGCGAATGCTGCGGCATAACCTTCAGCTTATAATCAAACTGCAAGGCTTTAGGTTTCTTGGTAAAAGGGACACCGCTCAGCAACATACTCTGCGGGTTCTTGGTTCCTTTGATGGGTTCGTGGACCTTTCCCAAAAAGATGGAACCGGCCGCCACCACTTCGATATCGACCAATCCCAAAACCTTCACCTTCTCCATACGGGTTTCCATGCGGGCACACCAACCATTGCCTCGTTTCTCAGGGAAAACGGATACGTTGGTCTTGACGATACCTGCCACCTTTGCCATCACATTCGAGTTGGCCCAAGGCGAATTGCCTCGGTTCGTATAGGCGGTATTGCCAACGATCGTATCCGTCGGACCTACCTCATACAACAGTTTGGTTTGGCCACCAATGATGGACGACTCGTGGATTTCACGTACCACCCACTGATCCATATTCCCATAAAGGAATGATTTGCCATCGCTCTTGGTCTGTGCCGACAATTGCGGAGTAAGAGACCATACGAAAAGCCATGCCAACCAATAGGAATAGTTCTTTATATTCATAATCATCTGTTCTTACAAGGAATAGCCCCACTGCTGCAAAGCCATCCCCCAATGTTCCTCGACAGTCTTCACTGTCGAGTCTTCATACTTGTACTGGTTCTTTTTATATCCTTTTTTCTTGCCTAAATAGGCTTGAATATTTTCTTTAGATGCTTCAAATCCCTCGAGATTCAATTGTCGGTAGAGTTCTTCTGTCATGCCATAAGCATCTTTCTCAAAATCCTCAAATTTGAGTTCAACAAGGTTGCCTTCAGGGATAAGATGCTTCTCTTCTTCAAACTTATAGAAGAGACGACGGTAGACTTCCACGAAATTCTTCTGCAATTCCTCTGCCGAAATAGGCTGCAACTGCAACGGACGGATGGTATTGGTAAAGAAACTGCGGGTACTCTCGAACACAGTATACGGGTTACGCCTCAAATAGATAAACTTGGCATTGGGAAACATCTCCACCAACGTCTTGACACGGCCCGTATGAGGCGGGTTCTTACTCAGGTATTGTGTACCTCCTGTGTTCAGCAATGAGATGCGGATCAGCTTCAAGAAAGCCTCTTTAAAGCAGGCACGCTCCTCTTCTGTAATCCCGTCAAACAACAAATATTTGTCGCAATACGCCATCATTTGCTGCGGATAAAACCAAAAATTGTAGTAGGTGTATGGCATCATGTTGGACAAGGCAAACTCCTCTTCCTGCGGGAGATCCACCTTCAGTTCCATGTTGTCGGTCGGACGATGGTCAGGCATCAGAAACGACATGTTCTTTTTGAAAAATCCCTGCCCCCACAACATCAAGTTCGGAAACACAGTCTGGTAAGTAGTCGTGTAGCCAAAATGTTTGTCGCAAGCAAAGACGTTGTGCACAAAGGTCGTACCACTTCGCCAATGTCCCAAGATAAACAATGGGTCTGTCGGCATCGGTCGGTCCGCAATCTTCGCATAACGGCCATCTTCCAATGGCTTAAGAAGGCTCAACAGACGGCATACTGCTTTCGTCAAGCGGAATTTCTGCCGATAAGCATCGCCAATCGTACGCCCTTCCGTAATCTTCTTGAATGTATCCCAATCGGCTCCCACCAAAGTATTGATGGGCAATTTGTCAAATTCTAATAATCCCATGTATCACTTGATTATACGTAGTTCAACGCCATGGTTGGCGATCTCTTTACAAACTTTCTCAACAGCTTCATAAGCTTCAGGTGCAATTCCCAGTTCAGGAAGGTTCAACGTAATGACACCACTCTCCTCAGCTGCCATCTGCAAATCATCGACAGGGTTCAGAATCATACCCACAGCTGACGTGTTGTTGGTGATCGGATCGATCAAGATGAAGGCACCGGTCTGTTTGTTGGCTGCGTATGGGTCGAAGAAAAGTTCCTTGTTGGTAGCAATCACCACTTTGCCGATCTCATTGAGTTGCAAAGCTTCTACTGTAGAGTGTTCCAAGGTATTCACATTCACCTTATAACGGATCGTTTCGATACGGGCACGGGTCGTGTTGGTGGTCTGCTTCAAGTAAAATTGTTTGTCGCGATCCATCGCTTCTTCGTCCATCCACACCAGCATTGCTTCGAAAGCTCGCTTTTCAAACGGAAGATTGTCAGGGTGAACCAACATCTCGCCACGGGATACATCTATCTCATCTTCAAGGGTCAATGTAACACTCATCGGAGGAAACGCTTCATCTATCTCGCCTTCGTAGGTGACAATGCTCCTCACCTTCGACCTCTTACGTGATGGAAGAGCCATCACTTCGTCCCCCTTACGGACAACACCACTGGCCACCTTGCCGCAAAAACCTCGGAAATTCAAGTTCGGACGCAACACATACTGCACCGGATAACGGAAATCTTCATAGTTGCGATCGCGATCAATAGGTACTGTCTCAAGAAAGTCCAGCAACGACTGACCTTTATACCATGGAGTGCGGTCACTCTTCTCTACCACATTGTCACCATCTAGAGCTGACAAAGGGATGCAAGTAACATCCTCCAATCCCAATGGCTGCACAAAAGATTTGTAATCGGTCACGATCTTATCGAACACAGTCCGGTCGAAGTTGACCAAATCCATTTTATTGACTGCCAAAACAACGTGCTTGATACCCAACAGGGATACCAAATAGGTGTGGCGACGAGTTTGGGTAATGACACCGGATCGTGCATCAACCAAGATAATGGCCAAGTTGGCAGTCGACCCTCCGGTAATCATATTGCGGGTATATTGTTCATGCCCCGGAGTATCCGCAATGATAAACTTGCGATTGTTGGTACTGAAATAGCGGTAAGCGACATCGATAGTGATGCCTTGTTCGCGTTCTGCTTTCAACCCGTCCAGCAACAGAGCGTAGTCAATATGCTCACCGGCATTGCCCACACGCTTACTGTCTCGTTCGAGTGCCACCAACTGGTCCTCATACAGTTTCTTGCTGTCGAAGAGCAAGCGCCCGATCAGTGTCGACTTTCCGTCGTCGACCGAGCCGGCTGTTAAGAATCGCAGCAAGTCTTTTTGCTCGTCTTTATCCAAAAATTCCTTGATTGACAACTTGTTGTCTGACAAGGAAGAATTATCTATGCCCATAACTTTTCTTTTTATTCATTAATCATTGGTGGAGTTTTTCCGCAGGAGTTAGAAATAACCTTCCCGCTTTTTTTGCTCCATGCTGGCGTCCTGGTCGAAGTCGATGACGCGGGTTGTACGCTCGCTCTTGGTGGTAGTCATCATCTCTTCGACGATTTCCTCGATAGTCTCGGCATTGCTCTCAATGGCACCGGTCAATGGCCAACAGCCAAGAGTACGGAAACGCACCTTCAGCATCTGAATCTTGTCGCGGTATTGCGCCGGCAGACGGTCATCGTCTGCCATGATCAGATTGCCATCAATCTCCACCACGGGGCGTTCTTTGGCATAATAAAGAGGAACGATTGGTATATTCTCCAACCGAATGTATTGCCAAATATCCAACTCTGTCCAGTTCGACAACGGAAAGACTCGGATGCTTTCGCCTTTATGTACACGGGTATTGTAAATATCCCATAGCTCAGGGCGTTGGTTTTTAGGGTCCCATTGCTGGAATTTGTCTCGGAAAGAGAAAATACGTTCCTTGGCACGGCTCTTCTCCTCGTCGCGGCGAGCGCCACCAAAAGCGGCATCAAATTTGTATTTGTTCAATGCATGCAGCAAAGCTTGGGTCTTCATCAGATCGGTATGTACTTTGCTTCCGTGCGTAAATGGTCCTACTCCGGCATGAAATGCTTCCATGTTCGACTCTACAATCAAGTTCCATCCATATTTTTTGGCATAAGCATCGCGGAAATCAATCATCTCTTTAAACTTCCACTTCGAGTCGATATGCATCAACGGAAAAGGAACCTTGCCCGGAGCGAAAGCTTTTTCTGCCAACCGCACCATCACGGACGAGTCTTTTCCGATGGAATAAAGCATGACAGGATTCTCGAATTCGGATGCCACCTCGCGGATGATGTAGATGGATTCGGCTTCAAGCTCCTGCAAATGACTTAGTTTATAATCAGACATATTCTGTATTTTTATATTCTTATTTTCGGTAGTATTTGGTTCAACAACGTCTCGACGGAGGTCTCCAATGTCATAACGGAAGTATCAAGTGCCACATCCGGGTGCTCGGGAGCCTCGAACGGAGCCGAGATGCCCGTGAAATTGGCAATCTCTCCACGACGAGCTTTTGCATAGAGTCCCTTGACATCGCGGCGTTCGCATTCGGCAATCGGAGTACTGACATAGACTTCGAAAAAGTCGTCCGGTCCAATGATATCGGCCGCCATCTTTCGAATGGCATTGCTCGGACTGATGAATGCAGCCAACGTAATGATGCCCGTATCGACGAAAAGCTTTCCTACTTCGGCAATACGACGGATGTTCTCCACACGATCGGTCTCGGAGAAACCCAAGTTATTGTTGATTCCAGTACGGATATTGTCGCCGTCCAATATACGGCAAAGAAGGCCACGCTTTTGCAATTCACGCTCAAGAGCAATGGCAATGGTACTCTTTCCTGACCCGCTCAATCCTGTAAACCACACCATGAGTCCACGTTGTTTCAGCAATTGCTCTTTGTCGGAACGGCCCAGCATCTTGTCGAAGATGGGGTATACATGATTGGGATTATTCGCTATTGTATTCATTTCTTTTTCTTTTCTATTAGAACTCCCAAATCAACGGTACGACAAATACCGAGATGAGGAACGTTATCAAATTCAGCGGCAATCCGATCTTGACAAAATCTACGAACTTATATCCGCCGACGCCCTGCACGATCAAGTTCGTCTGATAACCGATCGGTGTACTGAAACTTGCCGAAGCTGCCATACAAATCACCACAAAGAAAGGACGCGGATCGACACCCAATTGGGTAGCCACGGAGAGGGCAATCGGAAAGCTGAGAGCTGCTGCTGCATTGTTCGTGATCAGTTCTGTAAAGATATTCGTTATCAAGAAAATGATTGCCAGCAAAGCATGGGGGCCCCACTTGTCGGCCAATGCGATAATATACTCCGCTATCAACGCAGCAAACCCGGAGTTTTCCATGGCTTTGCTGATGGCAAAGGCGCAAGCTATCGTGATCAAGATATCCCACGAGATGTATTTCGTATATTTTTTGGCAGGGAAAATCTTCGTCCATGCCATAATGACGGTCGTGATACAAACGAAGAAGAACATATCCAGTTTAATGCCGGGTATAGCATCCTTCAGTGCCGGCAACTCGCCAATCGTTGCACCGACAATCATCGCTATCAGCAATCCCAAAGTCAGCCACCTTTTTTTCGCCGAGAACGATTCTTCTCCTTCTTTGCCATTGGCCAACATCAAAAAGACTCTCGACTCACCCCATGTCGAAAGGAATGTATCGTCCGCCCATAGGATAAGCGTATCTCCTTCATTGAGACGGACACGGTCAAGATCATGGGTAAAACGATGGTCACCACTGATCACCTCCTTGACAATCGCACCATAGTGGCGGGTAAAGTTAAACTCGCCTAATGTTTTGTTGATGCCCGGGAAACGAGCACCAAGAACGGCCTCTATCTTATGTAAATTACCTAATTGTTCCTCTTCTTCGTCCAGCAATGAATCAGAACGGTCGTCAGGAAGCAACCGTTTCGAAAAGATGAGCAGATAAATGGTTCCAGCCAAAGCAATAAAGACACCCACCTTACCCAGTTCGAACATCGAGAATCCTTCATAGCCGGCATTGAGAATCATGCCGTGCACTACCAAGTTTGTCGATGTTCCGATCAACGTACAGATACCACCCAGAATAGTTACATACGACAGTGGTATCAAGAACTTGGTGGCCGGCATACGAACCGACTCGGCCCAGCGCTTGATGATCGGGGCAAAGATAACCACCACGGGGGTATTGTTCAAGAAAGCAGATATGAATGCGATAGGCGGCAACAATCGCAGTTGAGCCTTGAACAACGTTGTTTGCTTCTGTGGCAACAACTTCTTGATCAATTGTCCTAATGCTCCACTTTGTCGCACTCCCTCACTCACCAGAAAGAGCATGGCAACGGTAATCATTCCTTTATTGCTGAAACCCTCCACCATCTCATTGGGCGACAGGATTCCTACGCACAAAAAGAGGACAACCACGCTCAACAAAATGATGCCCGGCCGCATTTTATCGGCTATTAACGCTGCAATCATCCCGATAAGCGCCAACAATACAAACAGTATCTGAAAATTCATGCAAATGTTCTCTATATTTATCTCTTTAGACTACAGTGCAAATATAATAAGATCTTTAAAGAGAATCAGCAAAAATTCACCGCAAAAAGTGTTATCCTTGTAAAAAGGACCAATTGTTTCATAAACGGGAAGAAACCGGCTTGACAATAAACCACGGATTAAGCAGGTCTTCCTTGTTGTAAACGATTGGAGTTTTCTCGTCAATATGGTAGATTTCACATCCGGCGGCTTTGGCTATGGCGTGTCCGGCGGCCGTATCCCATTCCATTGTCGGAGCAAAACGCGGATAGATATCTGCCGAACCTTCAGCCACCAGGCAAATTTTCAAGCTGCTGCCGCTGCTGATCAAGGTAACGGGCTGTCCTTTTTTGCGTAGGTTGTCGATATAAAGTGTTGTCTCTTCCGACTGATGCGAGCGGGAGGCAACCACGACAATGCCCTGATGCATACCGGCCGAAGGCAAGCGGGTGGCCTTTGCCTTCATCTCTTCAATAGAGGGCTGATTGGAACTGTCGATATCGCTCAGTTTATAAGCACCGATCGTATCGCAAGCGAAGTAGAGTTCTTTCCGGACAGGAACATAGATCACGCCCAATACTGGCACATGATTGTGCACGAGGGCGATATTGACCGTAAACTCTCCATTACGTTTGATGAATTCTTTCGTGCCATCAAGCGGATCCACCACCCAAAGCGTCTTCCACCCTTTTCTATTGGCATAAGGTGCCTGCTTTTCCTCTTCACTAAGGATAGAGAATGGGGTCACCGAGAGAGCGGACACAATCAGTTTGTTGGAAGCGCGATCAGCCAACGTCAAAGGCGAATTGTCCGCTTTACGTTCGATCTCGAAGTCAGCATTCGGATCGGTATAGATTGACATGATTGATTTCCCGGCATCGAGTGCGGCACGTATAGCGAGATACAAATAATTTGCGAAGTCCATTTTATTTTTGTTTTAAGAACAACCATCGGCAGAGAGTATTCCTCTCCTCTTTTTGATTTGCAGGACGAGCGAGTGGGATCCATACATAAAAAGGCCATCCAAAGTTGAATGACCTTTTCATATATTGGAAAGCCGCACTGTAGATATGAATAAACTCCGTATGACAGGATTTGAGTGCCTTGCCACCTTTGTAATCCGCCGTGCGAAGCATACCCCGAAGGGCGCGGCCCGCCATTGGCGACAAAAGCTATGTCTCGGAATTATTTAAATTTGATGAGTTTCCCAATCGAACAAGTGCGGCTTAACTCTTTAAACTCTTCCTCATTGCAAATATACATACTTTTTTCGAAAATACAAGTAGAATGACCAAAAACTTTTCGTCGCAGCGTAAGTTTTATCGATTGCTTATATCGAATAGACTAAGCTTGGCGACTCCACATAAAAAAGGCCATCCTGCCTATAGCGGGACGGCCTCTCTTATCCTAAGAATTGTGTTCTTACTTTACTTTTGCTACGATAGCTTTGAAAGCTTCAGGATGGTTAACGGCTAAATCAGCCAACACTTTGCGGTTGATTTCGATACCTGCAGCATGCAATGCGCCCATCAAACGAGAGTAAGACAAACCTTCCAAGCGAGCGGCAGCGTTGATACGCTGGATCCACAATGCGCGGAAGTTACGTTTCTTGTTACGACGGTCACGGAATGCATAGGTCAAACCTTTTTCCCATGTGTTTTTAGCTACGGTCCAAACGTTCTTGCGTGCACCATAATAACCACGGGTAAGTTTCAAAATCCGTTTTCTTTTTGCTCTTGAAGCAACATGATTTACTGATCTCGGCATAATTCTAATCTGTTTTGAATGTTAGCGTCACCCCTTCGGATGATCTTTTTAGCTAAAAATTCGGTTAATAAAAATCTTGAAAAAAATCACTTAATAAAAATTACTTCATGCAAAGCAACGTCTTCACATTCTTTACATCTACACCGGCGATAATTCCGGTATGAGTAAGATTTCTCTTCTGCTTTTTAGTCTTCTTTGTCAGAATGTGACTTTTAAAAGCGTGTTTTCTCTTGATTTTACCTGTTCCGGTAAGAGCGAATCTTTTTTTAGCACCGGAATTAGTCTTCATCTTAGGCATTTTCCAAATATATTTAATTAATTAAACCATGCTACCTCCTTGCGGAGATAGTTATTTTTTGTTGTCATTTCTTGTCAGAGGCCGATGCAGCGGGAGCAGCTTCTTCGGCCGGTTTCTTGACCGACTTCACGCCTGCGCCTTTCTTCGGGATAAGCATGATGATCATGCGTTTTCCTTCGAGTACCGGCATCTGTTCCACCTTACCGTAATCTTCCAAATCATTTGCAAAACGAAGCAACAACACTTCTCCTTGCTCTTTAAACAAGATCGAACGACCCTTGAAGAAGACGTATGCCTTTACTTTGGCACCCTCTTCGAGAAATCCCTTCGCATGCTTCAGCTTGAAAGCATAATCGTGGTCGTCTGTCTGCGGTCCGAAACGAATCTCCTTGACCACGACTTTCACAGATTTGGCTTTCTGCTCTTTCTGACGTTTCTTGAGCTGATAGAGGAACTTCTGATAGTCTATCACTCTGCATACAGGGGGCGCAGCATTGGGTGAAATCTCAACCAAGTCCATACCTTGCTCTTCAGCGATTTTAAGCGCCTGCGAAGTAGGATATACGCCTTGTTCAACGTTCTCACCGACTAAGCGGACTTCACGAACGCGAATCCGTTCGTTGATTCTGTACTGCTCTTTTGTATTGTCAATCTTCATTCAGAAACGATTTATTTCTCCTCTTTTACAATTAATAATTCCTGTTTTTTCTTACCAACGGTTGATCATTTCCTCAACTTCGGCTTGAATTTGCGCTGCAAAGGTAGTAATTTTCATCGAACCTTTATCACCTTCGCCCTGTTTTCTTACAGAAACTTCACCATTTTCTGCTTCTTTTTCACCAACAATCAGCATATATGGGATACGTTTCATCTCATTATCGCGAATTTTACGTCCGATCTTCTCGTTTCGGTCGTCAACCAATACGCGGATGTCATGCTTCTTCAACTCTTTGGCTACGGTCTGAGCGTACTCGTTGAAGCGTTCGCTGATCGGGAGGACGCAAACCTGATCCGGTGTCAACCACAACGGGAACTTGCCGGCTGTATGCTCAATCAAAACAGCCACGAAACGTTCCATTGATCCGAACGGTGCGCGGTGGATCATCACCGGGCGATGTTTCTGGTTGTCTTCACCCGTATATTCCAATTCGAAACGCTCAGGCAGGTTGTAATCTACCTGGATAGTACCCAACTGCCAACGGCGACCGATAGCATCCTTCACCATGAAATCGAGTTTCGGACCGTAGAATGCAGCCTCGCCATACTCGACCTTGGCAGGAAGGCCTTTCTCTTCGCAAGCTTCGATGATGGCACGTTCAGCCTTCTCCCAGTTCTCGTCGCTGCCAATATACTTGTCGCGGTTCACTTTGTCGCGCAAAGAGATCTGCGCTTCGAAATTTTCGAAGTTCATCGAGCGGAACACGATCGAGATAATATCCATCACGCGCAAGAATTCATCCTTTACTTGGTCCGGACGACAGAAGAGGTGCGCATCATCCTGCGTGAAACTACGCACGCGAGTCAAGCCATGCAGCTCACCGCTCTGCTCATATCGGCAGACGGTACCGAACTCGGCAATACGCAAAGGCAGATCTTTGTACGAACGCGGCGAGTTCTTGTAGATCATACAGTGGTGAGGGCAGTTCATCGGTTTGAGGAAGTACTCTTCGCCCTCTTCCGGTGTATGGATCGGTTGGAAGGAATCCTTGCCATATTTGGCATAGTGTCCGGACGTGATATAGAGCAGCTTGTTGCCGATCGGCGGACACATTACCTCCTGATAGTCGTAGCGCGACTGGATACGGCGAAGGAAATCCTGCAAGCGCAAGCGCAAAGCTGTTCCTTTCGGCAGCCACATCGGCAGACCTTTGCCGACCATATCCGTAAACATGAACAAGTCCAACTCTTTGCCGATCTTGCGGTGGTCGCGTTTCTTGGCCTCTTCGAGCATTGTCAGATACTCGTCGAGCATTTTCTTTTTCGGGAACGTGATAGCATACAAGCGCACCAATTGTTTCCGTTTTTCATCACCGCGCCAATAAGCTCCTGCCGCACTCAAGATCTTGACAGCCTTGATATAGGAGGTATTGGGGATATGCGGACCACGACACAAGTCGGTGAAAGCACCTTGTGTGTAGGTTGAGATCGTGCCATCTTCCAGTTCGCTGATGAGCTCGACCTTATAGGTTTCGCCTCTGTCGCCGAACATCTTCAAGGCATCAGCCTTCGAGATGTCATGACGGACGATTGCTTCTTTTTTAGCCACCAGCTCGAGCATTTTCTTCTCGATGGTTGCAAAGTCGCTGTCTTTAATAACAGTCTCACCCGGATCTACATCATAGTAGAATCCATTTTCAATAGCCGGACCGATACCGAATTTAATTCCAGGGTACAACTCCTGCAAAGCTTCAGCCATCAGGTGGGCACTTGAATGCCAGAAGGCATGCTTGCCTTCTTCACTCTCCCACTTGAACAGTTCTACACTTGCATCCTCGTTGATAGGACGGGTCAAATCCCAGATCTCACCGTTCACTTTAGCAGCCAGCACCTCTTGTGCCAAACGCGAGCTGATGCTTTCGGCGATCTGCATCGAGGTCGTACCAGCGGCATATTCTCTTACGGAATTATCCGGAAATGTAATCTTTATCATAACTCTGTTCATTTAGTTTAATTCGAGACACAAAGGTAATATCTTTTCTTAAATAACCAATATAAAATCAGCTTCTGTTTGCTTTTTTATTCCGTTCATGATAAAGTGGTTAGCAGCCCTATCCTATTCTGCCATCCGCCCTCGGTGCTTTCTTCCCCAAAGCCGTAAGCCCTACATTATATATATGTAGGGTTTTGGAATAGTTTCTCCCGAATGAACTGCAGTTTCATGCCGAAGAAACTCGAGTTTTCTCCCGAGAAACTGCCGGAGAAGAGAGATATTTTCCCTCATTTACTGCCGCATGAATCAGAAGGGAATCGCTATATAATTGTTTTTCATCAAGAAAAAAGGTTCAAATCAAAAATAATTGCGTATTTTTGCGAAGAGGATTCTTTTTTGAATCAAACAACTACTATTCATTAACCAAATTTCATGAGAATGAAAAGAGACAATATCATTTTTGACATCATCGAGAAAGAACATCAACGTCAGTTGAAAGGAATCGAGTTGATCGCATCGGAAAACTTTGTAAGCGACCAAGTCATGCAGGCTATGGGCAGCTGTTTGACCAACAAATATGCAGAAGGCTATCCCGGCAAACGTTACTATGGCGGTTGCGAAGTGGTAGACCAAAGCGAGAATATCGCCATCGACCGTCTGAAGAAGATCTTCAACGCCGAATGGGTCAATGTACAACCGCACTCAGGAGCACAAGCCAATGCGGCCGTTCTGCTGGCTGTCTTGAATCCGGGCGATACCTTCCTGGGCTTGAACTTGGCGCATGGCGGTCACTTGTCTCACGGATCGGCGGTCAACAGTTCCGGTCTGCTTTACCGCGCCACGGCCTACAACGTCAACGAAGAGACAGGCCGCGTCGACTACGATCAAATGGAAGAAGTCGCTTTGCGCGAGAAGCCGAAATTGATCATCGGTGGTGGCTCTGCTTATTCTCGTGACTGGGACTACAAACGGATGCGTGAGATCGCCGACAAGGTAGGCGCCCTGTTGATGATTGACATGGCTCACCCTGCCGGACTGATTGCTGCCGGGTTGCTGAACAACCCCTTGGAATATGCCCACATTGTAACCTCTACGACACACAAGACATTGCGCGGCCCGCGCGGTGGCGTGATCCTGTTGGGTAAAGACTTCGACAATCCTTGGGGCAAGACCACTCCGAAGGGTGTGATCAAGAAGATGTCGCAATTGCTCGACTCTGCTGTATTCCCCGGTATCCAAGGCGGTCCGCTGGAGCATGTGATCGCTGCCAAGGCTGTTGCTTTCGGCGAAGCATTGGAACCTGAATACAAAGTATATCAGACACAGGTAAAGAAGAATGCAGCCGTTATGGCACAAGCCTTCATGGACAAGGGATACAAGATCATCTCGAACGGTACAGACAACCACAGTATGCTGATCGACCTCCGCACGAAGTTCCCTGAACTGACCGGTAAGGTAGCGGAGAAAGCATTGGTTGCGGCAGACATCACCGTCAACAAGAACATGGTTCCGTTCGACAGCCGTTCTGCTTTCCAGACATCAGGTATCCGCGTCGGAACACCTGCCATCACCACTCGCGGTGCGAAAGAAGAGCTGATGGGTGAGATCGTTGAAATGATCGACACCGTATTGGCAGCACCTGAATGCGACAAGACGATTGCTACTGTTCGTGAGAAAGTCAACCAGATCATGACGCAGTATCCGATCTTTGCTTGGTAAAAACAACCCGTTGGGCCTTTAACTTCTGCTGAATGGACGGAGTCAAAGGCCCAATTTATTATTCACCTAAATACTTAAACACAAAAATGAAAAAGTTATTAGCTACAATCTGTGCGGGCGTATCGCTCTGCCTCCTGGCTGCCTGCAGCGAGCCACAAGGCGAAGTGAAGTCGTACAACCAGGGCATCAACGTGATCCCCGCCCCGCAAAGTCTTGTCCAGCACGATGGATTCTTCCACTTGGGCAAGGGAGCAGCCATTGCAGCAGCCGAGCCGGAAGCCAAAACAGTGGCGGCCTTCTTTGCTGCGAAAATCCAAACCGCTACGGGATACAATGTACCGGTAGCCGACAATGGCAACATTACGCTGAAACTCGATCCGGCAGCCGATGTGGAAAACAGCGAAGGCTATCTGCTCGAGGTAACGGAAAAAGAGGTGACCGTAACCGCCCAAACAGCGCAAGGTCTCTTCTATGGTATGCAGACATTCCTGCAATTGTTGCCGGCCGAGATCGAAAGCACGACAGCCGTGAAGGGCATCGCCTGGCAAGCACCGACGGTCAGCATCAAGGATGCACCTCGCTTTGGCTATCGTGGCATCATGATCGACCCATGCCGCCACTTCATGCCGGTTGAAAACATCAAGCGCTACATTGATGTATTGTCCATGTTCAAGATGAACCGCCTGCATTGGCACTTGACAGAAGACCAAGGCTGGCGCATTGAGATCAAGAAATATCCGAAACTGACCGAGATCGGATCGAAGCGCATCGACGGCGAAGGAACGGAATATGGCGGATTCTATACACAGGAAGAGGTGAAAGAGGTAGTGAAGTATGCTGCCGACCATTTCATCACCATCGTTCCGGAGTTGGAGATCCCCGGCCACGAACTGGCAGCCATCGCTGCTTATCCTGAACTTTCCTGCAAGGGTGAAGCAATCACTCCACGTATCATTTGGGGTGTAGAAGACATCGTTATGTGTCCGGGTAAGGAAGATATGTTCAAATTTCTCGAAGATGTCATCGACGAAATGGTCGAACTCTTCCCCGGAGAATACTTCCATATCGGCGGCGATGAATGCCCGAAGAGCAGCTGGAAAGAGTGCCCTCTCTGCCAAAAACGCATCCGCGAAGAGGGATTGCAAGGCGACAGCAAACACTCGGCCGAAGAGAAACTGCAGAGCTACGTCGTACAGCGCATGGAAAAATACCTGGCTACGAAAGGCAAAAAGATCATTGGTTGGGATGAAATCCTCGAAGGTGGTCTCGCTCCTACGGCAAGCGTCATGTCATGGCGTGGCGAAGAGGGCGGTATTGCAGCTGCCTTGATGAACCATACGGTCATCATGACCCCGGGCGGTAACGGTCTTTACCTCGACTACTACCAAGGCGACCAGAAGATCGAGCCGGTAGGTATCGGCGGATTCACCCCGTTGGTGAAGACATACAACTACGAGCCGGTGCCCGACACCTTGAAGGCTATGGGCAAGGGCGACTACATCATGGGTGTTCAAGGCAACACTTGGTCGGAATATATGTATACGGAAGAGATCCGCGACTACCGCATCTTCCCGCGTGCACTTGCCGTTGCCGAGATCGGATGGACGAATGCTGACCGCAAGGACTACAAAGATTTCGAGCGCCGCATCGACAATGCTTCCGTCCGTTTGGATTGTCATGCCATCAACTACTACATTCCTCAGCCGGAACAGCCGAACGGTTCATGCAACACCGTAGCCTTTACCGATAAAACTACGCTCACGTTCCAGACGAACCGCCCGATCAAGATGGTCTACACCTTGGACGGTACGGAGCCTACTGCCGCATCAACGGCTTACACCGAGCCGATCGAAGTGAGCGAAACGACAACTCTTAAGATCGCTTCTGTCCTTCCTTCCGGCAAGATGAGCCCGATCCGCACGATCAGCGTCATCAAACAGGAATTGGCTCCTGCGAAGGAAGTGGAAAGCACCACGGCCGGTTTGAACATGGAGATCACCGACGGCATGTACCTGAACGTGAAAGAGCTGGGAGCTGCCGGCAAAGAGACGAAGAAATCGATCTTGACAGACTTGGCCAAATTGCCGCAACAGGTGAAGACATCCGAGTCAATGCGTGGTGTCGAGCAGTATGCAGCCGTAGCTACAGGCTATGTCAACATCCCTGAAGACGGCGTTTACTATATCTCGTCCAACTTGGAAGAGGTTTGGATCGACGGCAACCTGATGATCGACAATGGCGGCGAAGTGAAACGCTTCTCCCGTCATGACACCTCATTGGCTTTGGCAAAGGGATTGCATGAGTTCAAGGCAGTCTTCTTGGGTCACATCATCGGCGGCTGGCCATCCAACTGGACCGATGGCAACATCCTGATCAGAAAAGCAGAAGAGAACAAGTTCCACCCGATCACTCCTGACATGTTGTGCCATTGATTCAATAGACAATAAGCAAGGATAGGGTTATCCTATCCACAATAAGGCCGGATTCAAAAAAAGAGTCCGGCTTTTTTATTTTGCAATGACAACAAAAAAACATATATTTAGAGCCGAACAAACGACAAGAAGAAGTCGAAGAGGAACATGCCGACAGCCATGCAGAAGGCAGAAGACAGAAGGCAGAAGGATTGGGGGAACATGCCCTTTGATCACATTCATGCCCACCGCCCCTCCACCGCTTGCAAAAAACGGAAATGAAATATATATTTGTGAGGCAAATGAGCGATTGAAACAGAAATGTAATATCTGTTTCATCATGCAGCAACATGATCGGGCTTCCTTTGCACACAAATCAAACGGGAAGAGCCGCCGCAAGCGGAACGACTCTCGTAACCGAAAACGACAAACAACGAACGCTATGGAATCAACAACGAAGCAACCCCACATACTGGTGGTAGACGACGAAGAAGACTTGTGCGAGATTCTCCAATTCAACCTGGAGACGGAAGGCTATGCCGTGGACACAGCCAACAGCGCCGAAGAAGCATTGACGCTCGACCTGACGCAATACGACCTTCTCTTGCTGGATGTCATGATGGGTGAAATATCGGGCTTCAAGATGGCCAGCATGCTGCGCAAAGAGGAGAAGACCAGCCAACTGCCTATCATCTTCCTCACGGCAAAGGATACGGAAAACGATATGCTGACGGGCTTCAACCTGGGAGCAGACGACTATATCTCCAAACCTTTCTCTATCCGCCAGGTGCAGGCACGCGTCAAAGCCGTGTTACGCCGCAGTTACGAAACGAAAAGTACCACCGGCGGTCACCTGCTGACCTACCATACCCTGCAACTCGATACCGAACGGATCAAGGCCAGTTACGACGACCAGGAGGTTGCCCTGACCAAGAAAGAGTTCGAGATCCTGCGCCTCTTCTTAGAGAATATCAACCATGTCTTCACTCGCGAGGAGTTGCTGTCGAAAGTATGGAAAGAGGAGGTCTATGTCCTCGACCGCACGATCGACGTCAACATCACCCGTCTGCGCAAGAAGATAGGGCCATACGGCAAGAATATCGTCACACGACTCGGGTTCGGCTACTGTTTTGAGGAATAACGACTAAAGCAAACGATGATGGAAACGAAGCAGTCACAGCGAAACATACCGTTCAGCCAGCGCCTCTTTTGGTCGATCTTTTTTATCTTCCTCGGCTTTGTAGGATGCCTTCTGATCTTCCAATACCAGCGCGAATCGGAGTTTACGCAAGAAAAGCTCGATGCTGTCTTGCGCAGCTATTGCTATGAGCTGCACTATAAGATCCGGCACCGGGATGCCGAACGCCAACAGACGGACAGTATCGTGGAGAGTTTCATCGAAGGGCTCCCCATCCGCGATATCCGCTTTACCATCATCGACCCCGAAGGGCAGGTACTTTACGACAACAGCCATTCCGACATCCACACGAACCACAACAACCGAAGTGAGGTGCAGAAAGCACGCCATCAGACCAAGAGCTTCACGATCCGCTCGTCCGAAACGACGGGTATCCGCTATTTCTATTCGGCCCTGAACATCAACGAATACATCTTCCGCGCCGCCGTTCCGTACGAACCCTACGCCAAGGAAGAGTTGTCCATCAACAAAGACTTCATCTATTTCATGTGCGTGATGATGCTGATCTTCATCTTTGTCCTCTCTCGCTTTACGTTGAGCATCGGACAGACGATTGCCAAGCTGCGCGATTTCGCCCGCAACATCCGTCATGTCAACAAAGATGCCGACGAATATCTGTTTCCGAACGATGAATTGGGCGATATATCTCGGCAGATCATCACGCTCTACAACAAACAGCAGAAGGCGAAAGACGACCTGGCCATCGAACGGGAAAAGATCATCAAGCATTTCCAATACTCGCGCGAAGGGTTTGCCATGTTTACCGACGAGGGGAAAGAGATCCTCTCGAACATTCTCTATATCCAGTTTTCCAACCTCATCGCCGATACGGAGATCCATACGGCCGAAGAGGTGCTGGAGCTGCCTGAGCTGAAGCCGATTCTCGACTTCTTGGAAAGCAACCGCACGACCGACCGCAAACGGGTGTTGCGCCAAACGGTGACCATCGACAAGGGTGGGAAAATCTTCCTCTGCGAATGTATCCTCTTTCTCAACAACAGCTACGAAATATCCATCAACGACATCTCGCGCCAGGAGGAAGAGAGCCGCATGAAGCGACAGCTCACGCAGAACGTGGCACATGAGCTGAAGACACCCGTCAGCAGTATACAAGGGTATCTGGAGACGATCATTGCCAATCCCGATCTGCCGGCCGACAAGAAACAGTTCTTTATCGAGCGCTGTTACTCGCAGAGCACACGGCTGGCCGGATTGCTGCAGGACATCTCCGTGCTGAACCGCCTGGACGAGGCCGGTTCGCTCTATGACCTGAGCCGGATCAACCTCTACCGGCTGATGGAAAACATCCAAAAAGAGTGTGCACAGAAGATGGAAGAGCGACAGATGACCTGCATCGTCAACATCCCGCATGAGGCCGAGGTGGAGGGAAACCACTCATTACTCTACTCGATCTTCCGCAACCTGACAGACAACTCCATTGCCTATGCCGGAGACGGAACGCAGATCACCGTAAACTGCTACAAGGAAGACGAAAAGTTCTACTATTTCAGCTTCTCAGACAACGGCGTGGGGGTGGAAGAGACACACATTAACCGCATCTTCGAACGCTTCTACCGCGTAGACAAAGGACGAAGCCGGAAATTAGGCGGTACCGGACTGGGGCTTTCCATCGTGAAGAATGCCGTCATCTTCCACAAAGGACAGATCTCGGCCAAGAGTACTCCCGGCAAAGGGATCAGCTTCTTCTTCACACTCAAGAAAAAACTCTCTTGAAACATTCTTCATTCATAATTACATAACATTTAACCCCCAATCTGACATTTAGACTACCACAAATCGAAAGGCTGCAAGCTTGTCTCTTGCGGCCTTTAACGTTTTTGAAAGGAAAGTACATGGTGCTGTTAACGCGAAGGGGATCATCTACAGAGCAAGACTCTACCCATTATACTTTCATACCGGCACCATTTCTTCCTCCATTCTTTGACGCAATGTCACAATAGTGTTCCACGCCTTTGACAATCTCCTCCCAGGCTTCGGCCAGGGCATTCATGGAGGGGAGCAGCAGATGGGCTCCTTCGCAGAGAAGCACCGCATCGTCCAAAGGACCCGTATTGACCGCTATCGTAAAGATGCCTGCAGTAACACCCGCCCGCACGCCCAAAGGGGCATTCTCAATGACGATGGCTTCGTGGGGTGCTACGCCGGCTTTCTTCAGTCCTATCAGGTAAGGCTCCGGATCGGGTTTCCCGCGCTTCACGTCGAAGGCCGTCACATTCTTGTCGGGCGTAAAGCAATGCGGATAGGCATGGTTGAGCTTGTCGATAAGACTCCGTTGGCCGGAGCCCGTCACCACGAGTCGCTGCAGACCGCTCTCCCCCACTTTCCGCAACACGTCGGCCGCACCGGGCATCGGTTCACCGTCGTTGAGCTGCCGGAACAGGGCCGACTTCTCTTCGTAGATCTGCTTCCGTTCCTCGTCGGTGGCCGGACGGTGGTAGGTGTTCTGATATAGGATGTCGATCGTACTGGTGCCTGTCCGCCCCTCATAGAGATAGAAATCGCTCTCGGCGGAGAGGAGATGATGGCGGTCGGCCACCGTTTTCCAAGCCCGCGCATGGAAGCGCATCGAGTCGAACAAGACACCGTCCATATCGAACAAGACAGCTTTCGGGCGCAACCAAGGTGCATGGCTGGCAGCCAGATAGACCCTTATAGCGTTGTTGATGGTTGATCTGTCCATAGATAAAGAAACTATAAAGCACGGATTACACCCCCTTGCGGGAAATGCAATCCGTGCTCTGGTTTATCGATTAGCGTCTATTACAAACGGCTCTTGATGGCTTCGCTCTCTTTTTCGTAACCGGGTTTGTTCAGCAAGGCGAACATATTCTTCTTGTAAGCCTCGACACCCGGCTGATTGAACGGATTGACGTTCAGGATATAACCGCTTACACCGCAAGCCTTCTCGAAGAAGTAGAACAACTGACCGATGTAATAGGGAGTGACAGCCGGCATGGTCACCTTGATGTTGGGAACGCCACCATCGACGTGCGCCAACTGCGTACCCAGTTCAGCCATCTTGTTCACTTCGTCCACTCGTTTGCCGGCCAGGAAGTTCAAGCCGTCAAGGTTGGCTTCGTCGGTCGGGACAACTACCTTGTGGTTCGGTTCCTCTACAGAGATAACCGTTTCGAAGATCGTACGTTCACCCTCCTGAATCCATTGACCCATTGAGTGGAGATCGGTAGTCAAGTCGACAGCAGCCGGGAAGATACCTTTGTTCTCTTTTCCTTCGCTTTCACCGTAGAGCTGCTTCCACCATTCAGCGATATAGTGCAACTTCGGGTGGAAATTGCAGAGGATCTCGATCTTCTTTCCGCCCTTGTAGAGTTCGTTGCGGGCAGCAGCGTAGAGGGCAGAGATGTTCTCGGCAAACGGAACGCTCTGGTCTGTTGCTTTCTCCATCGACAGGGCACCGGCCACCAATTCGCGGATGCTTACTCCGGCAACGGCGATAGGCAACAAGCCGACGGGAGTCAGTACGGAGAATCGTCCGCCCACATTGTCAGGGATGACGAATGTCTTGTAGCCCTCTTGGGTAGCCAATGTGCGCAATGCACCTTTCTTGGCATCGGTGATGGCTACGATACGTTGTCTGGCCTCCTCTTTTCCGACAGCCTCCTCGAGCTGTTTCTTCAGAATACGGAAAGCAAGGGCCGGTTCGGTAGTCGTACCCGACTTGGAGATGTTGATGATACCGAACTGGCGGCCTTTCAACACTTCGCTCAATTCATAGAGGTAGTCTTCGCCGATGTTGTGACCTGCATACAAGAGGATCGGATTCTTGCGGTCGGCCGTATGAAGGGCATCGAAGCTGTTGCTCATGGCTTCCACCACGGCACGTGTACCCAGATAACTGCCACCGATACCGATAGCGACTACGACTTCGCATTTCGAACGCAACACTTCTGCTGTCTGTTCGATATCGGCCAATTGTTCTTCGGTGATGGACGATGGCAAATGCAACCATCCCAAAAAGTCGTTGCCTGCGCCATTGCCGTTGTGCAATGTGGCCATACACTCGTTTGCTTTTGCTTCCTGTGCATAGATTGTCTCTTTCGGCACGAAGCTGAATACCTTTTCAATGTTTAAGCTGATGTTCTTCATACGCCTATTATTGTGAGTTTATCGTTTATTTGAATGTCTTTGTCAACTGCCGGATTTCGGTGATCGGCGACTTGCGGTTGTACAAGATCGCATACAATGTGTTCAATATCGGCATGTCGACTTTATATCGTTCGTTGATTTCGTGGATACATTTCGTTCCGTAGTAGCCTTCGGCAATCATCTCCATCTCGAGTTGGGCAGTCTTGACAGAATAGCCCTTGCCGATCATGGTACCAAACGTACGGTTACGGCTAAAACGGGAGTAGGCTGTCACCAGCAAATCGCCGAGATAGACGGAGTCGGTAATGTCGCGTTCCAGCCCATGTACGGCATGCAGGAAGCGACGCATCTCCTCGATCGCATTGCAGATGAAGACGGCTAAGAAATTGTCGCCGTACTTCATTCCATGACAGATGCCGGCCACGATGGCATATACGTTCTTCAACACCGAGGCATATTCGATGCCGGTCACATCCTTGCAGCAGTAGTTCTTCAAGTACTGGTTGCGGAAGACGGGCGAAAGTGTCTTGACTTTTTCGATATCGGGACAGGCCAGCGTGATGTACGAGAGACGCTCGAGAGCGATCTCCTCGGCATGGCACGGTCCTCCTATCACGGCAATGTTATCCAACGGGACATTGTAGTATTCTGCAAAATAATCAGCCACCAGCATGTTCTCGTCGGGGACAATTCCTTTGATGGCAGAGATGATGAATTTGTCGCTCAACGATGTGGTGACCTTCTGCAAATGCTGCTTCAGAAAGGGTGAAGGGGTTGCAAAGATCAAGGTATCCGACTCTTCTATGGCCCGGTTGATATCGGCATAGAATTGGATCCGTTCGACATCAAACTCGACAGCCGACAAATAACTCGGATTATGCCCCGTCTGCTTGAAAGCATCAATCTGATCCGTGCGGCGCATGTACCAATTGATGCTCTCTTGCGTAGAGAGTACAATTTTGGCCAAGGCGGTAGCCCAACTACCGCCACCCATTATTGCAATTTTACCTGGCAACTTCATTGCTGTACTGATATTTATTTGGCAGCATTCGCTATCCAGCCTTCGATCTGGCTGACAGCAGGATTCTCCAAGCCTAACTTATATTTCTTATTGAGTTCGCAAAGCTCCTGGCGGATTTTGTTGGCGTTCGCTTCCTTGAGCGTGTCGACCGTCACATAGCCGGCCTTCTGCAAGGCGGGTACCCAATCTTTGTCGACGCCGATTGCTTCGTATTTCTCTACACTGTCTTTCTTCACGCTCTTCTCCGGACGCATCTGCGGGAAGAGAAGCACCTCTTGAATTGTGGTTTGGCCTGTCATCAACATTACCAAACGGTCGATTCCGATACCGATACCGCTCGTAGGAGGCATGCCATATTCCAATGCACGCATGAAGTCCTGGTCGATGATCATCGCTTCGTCGTCGCCCTTTGCCGCCAAACGCATCTGTTCCTTGAAGCGAGCTTCTTGGTCGATCGGGTCGTTCAACTCTGAATAGGCATTGGCCAACTCCTTGCCGTTCACCATCAACTCGAAGCGTTCTGTCAAGCCCGGCTTGCTGCGGTGCATCTTCGTCAACGGCGACATCTCCACAGGATAGTCAGTGATGAACGTCGGTTGGATGAAGGTTCCTTCGCAGAACTCGCCGAAGATCTCGTCGATCAGCTTGCCTTTGCCCATCGTTTCGTCAATCTCCATATTGAGTTTCTTGCACACTTCGCGGATCTGCTCCTCGTCCATACCTGTCAAATCGTAGCCGGTCTTCTCTTGAATGGCTTCCAAGATCGGCAGACGGCGGTAAGGAGCCTTGAAGCTGATGGTCTTGCCATCCACCACAGTCTCGCACGAGCCGTTCACGGCTATGCAGATGGTCTCGAGCAATTTCTCGGTGAATGACATCATCCAATTGTAATCCTTATATTGAACGTATAGCTCCATACAGGTAAACTCGGGGTTGTGCGTACGGTCCATTCCTTCGTTACGGAAGTTTTTGCCAATCTCATAGACACCTTCGAAACCACCTACGATCAAGCGTTTCAGATAAAGCTCCGTGGCAATACGCATGTACATCTCAATGTTCAGCGCATTGAAGTGAGTAATGAACGGGCGAGCGCTGGCTCCACCGGGGATAGACTGCAGCGTCGGAGTCTCCACTTCCGTATAACCGGCACCATCCAGCTCACTGCGCAGCGTCTGCAACACCTTTGCGCGTTTCTTGAAGATATCTTTCACACCGTCGTTGACGACCAAGTCGACATAACGTTGGCGGTATCTGAGTTCGGGATCGTTGAATCCATCATATGCCACCCCGTCTTTGTATTTTACAATAGGAAGCGGGCGCAATGACTTGGCCAAGACGGTCAAGCTTTGGGCATGAACAGAAATCTCGCCCATCTGCGTACGGAACACGAAGCCTTCGATACCGACAAAGTCGCCAATGTCCAACAATTTCTTGAATACGACAGTGTAAAGATCCTTATTCTCTTCCGGGCAAATGTCATCGCGGGAGATATATACCTGAATGCGGCCTTCCGAATCTTGCAACTCCATAAAGGAAGCTTTACCCATAATACGGCGGCTCATGATACGGCCTGCAATACGTACTTTGCGCGGTTCGGCATCGTCTTTGAAGTTCTCCTTTATCTCTTTTGAGAATGCATTGGTTACATACTCGGCTGCAGGATACGGCTCGATCCCCATCTCGCGCAACTGCATCATGCTGTTACGTCTTATTATTTCTTGTTCACTTAGTTCTAATAGATTCATTGCGTTTCTATTTTGTATACACCGTGCAAAATTATAAAAATTATCCATAATATGATGCTTATTGTACAAGCTTTTCACTTTTAAGGACAAAATCTTACGTTAAAAGGACAAAAGCATCATCGGAAAAGGGGCGGGAACAGCACGAAAAAAGCTCCCGAGCTTTTTCAAAAATGCTCGGGTATTTTTTCAAAAATCATGCCCATGATTTTTCAGACAGCTCCCCTACCT
>CAVKMU010000042.1:0-26682 GCA_963657455.1 bacterium | reverse complement strand
GAACGGCTGTAACGCGTACAGCGAACGGAAACTCTGGAGTAGCCAAGCAGGTTCAGCCCTTGACTTTTTGCTTCTTTTTGGTCAAGCAAAAAGAAGTGGAAACAGCTGCATTTATGCAGCTCACACAGAATGGAAAGAGAAAAAAAGAGAGACAGTATAATAAATGACAAGAAGAAGAGTACTCCTATGATTATTAAAAATATTGATTTAAAATCAAAAAAAACTATTGGAATATCAATCGGATGGCCGTATCTTTGTAGATTAAAGAAAGAACGAATAGCGTTTACTAATAATCACAATATGAACAAGAAAGTACTTACTTTATCTGCTGCATTATTGTTGGCAGGATCACTGACAGCGGTGGCACAGACAGATGCGAATGGTGTACTGACCTATCGCTCCAACATAACGAAGAGCACAGCGCCGGATGTGGGAAAAATAGGAACTACCGTCTACGATTTGGCTTCTGTTACTTCTATCAATCCGAATTATTACTACCAGTTGGAAACGAACGAGCAAGGCAGCGTGTTGTCGGCCGACCGCGATTATGCCACCGGCAAGGTTTATCTGACAGCCAGAAAACCAAGCGATGCCGTGTTGTCGCATACCTTGTGGAAAATCAAGGTGACAGACACGCCGGCGAACGGTCGTGTTTACACCTATATCAATAAAGAGACCGGTTTCGAGTTGGCGTTCGACCATGCCAAGACAGAAGATTGCACCGATCGAGGTTCGGATGGCGACTTCGAAGATTTGAATCCGGTAGAACTTTCGGGTTGTATCAGCCATTGGGCATGGTATACGACCAATGAAAGTACGCAGAATCTGAATTATAAGCCGGTTTATGCTTATTTCCATAACGAGGCGGACTCGATCATGGCAATGTGCATTGATGACACGCCGGAGGAGTTGAAGGAGATCTTGAAAGCTGACAGGATGGTATTTCCGGTAAAGTACCCGAAAGAGGCTGTGGGTACCGACTGGGATGCGGCAACGAACAACGGTTTCCTTGCAATCCGTCCGGTAGTAGCCGGCGCCAAAGTATTGAATGCCGCCGAGATCAACTCCATGATCGATGCCAACGGTTCCTCTCTGAAGTTCAATGATACCTATACAACCTCTGAGAATGCCTATGACGGAACCGCCAAGTTCACTGTCTGCAAGCCGGGAACGAACGAGCCGATGACATTTGCTTCGAATCCGTTCGAGAAAGAGTTTAAGGCGGTAGAATCGAAATGCACCCAATATAAACGGGATCGTTCAGAAGCGTACGCCGGTTATAATATCTTGATGCAAGCAACGGATAAAACCGGTTTCTTGTATGTCTCTCCTTATCCCTACGAAGGTTCGGCCTTCCAGCATATCTACAATGGTTTGCAAGTGACCGTTGAACCGTACCGTATGGTAAAAGATGATGGCACCGTAGGGGAATATGTCAACTATGATGATGTCCAACTGCCAAAAACAATGACCGGTGATTATAGTTTGGATGCCTTGGGGGCACGTTACCAGTGGAAAGTTACTTACTATGCAACACAGGATAGTGTGGTATTCGAACCACTGAATGCTTCCCGTATGTCTTCCATCGATCAGCAAAACGGAGAAAAGGCTTGGACGGCTCCCTCTATCAAAGACCTTACGGAAAGCCAATGGGTGAACACGGTGAAAAAAGCATCCGATTCTAATACGGAGGGCGGTAATGCCGGTTCAGCCAAAGCTCCTACCGTTCCTGTCGCATTGTATGCGATGAACTTCGGTCCGGAGTCAGGCGATAAGGCGGCATTCTTGACAGTCGGTTATGCCGACAGCGATGCGAGTCATCCGATCAATCCGGCAGAAGCTGAATCAGCCGGAGCTACAAGAAATCCTGCTAATGAAGCTAATCCTTCTTATATTACGACGACTTACCAAGCCAAGATGAACCTGGCGATCCGCTTCAACCATAATTACGAAAACGACTATGAGTTGGCAACCGTGGATCCCGGCTTGTACTTCATCAACATCAAGAATGTGAAGGCAGACAAGACGCAGACCGAGAACCGCGTCGAGGGTGCTTACTTGGTAGAAGACATGAAGGGTCATTTGGTATATGATACGCAAGACGATGCGCAGGAGTTTCTCCACATGCCGGCCACTCAGTGGGTTGTCGAGCAGTTGAACTGCCGGGAGAGTGACAAATTTAACACGAACAAGACTCCGGAGGTGGTTATCTACAACCGTGAGTTCAACGACAATGATGAAGAGAATGAAACTCCTTTGTTCTACGGTCAGTTGTTCAGACACAAGCATACGGGCAACCTCGTTACGTTGAACCATACGTTTGCATCGACCAATGGTCAGACAGTAGACCATCACAGCAAGAACACCTACTTGCCATGCGAGGATCAGTACGCATTCGAAAACATCACGGCCAAGCAGACTACTTACGGTTACTTCAATGAGAGCGAAGCCGTATTGCGCAACTCGACATATAAGTTACAACATCTTCAGGATATGAAGGCCGACAAGTTCTTGGGCGAGGAGAACGGCTACGTGAAATTGACAGACGAAGGCACGGAGTTTGAACTTTATCGCGCTCAATGCTGGACTCCGACATTCCATAATGGAGATGATGAAGAACCAACAGCGGACTTCATTTATACGGATTCTGTAGCCTATGGTTATAGCAACGACTTGGTTAAGCCGTTGTACAAGACTTCCTATAAATTGAAGGTAAAAGACGAGAACTTGATCGATAATGATCATAAGTTCCTCGCTATTACGAACCAACACAAGTATGTGATTGCCAAGGAGAGCGAAATCGAAGGTTCTGATGAATTGACTTTTGCTATCGTATACCTGAAAGAGAACAACGAATTGGAGGGCCTTCATGCTTATGGTTTGCTTAATCAAACAGAATTTGTGAAGGTAAACGGCGCATTTGACGACTTGAAAGGTTTGTCAATGAAATCGTCCGAAGATGGTAATAATCTCGAATTTTACAAGACGATAGACGGTAAGGAGATCGTTTACTTCGTCTACTCAACGGAAGATCATGTAGACGGCAAGCTGGAAATTGAGAATACGTCCCTCTATGCGAAGATCGCTGATCGTTGCGAAACAACGACAGACGCCTTTGTATTGGTGCAGACGAACCGTCCGTTGTATTACACGGTCGACGCTGAGTATGTAAACAACGACCAAAAAGTATTGGCTTTGTATACGCAAGACGGCGACGCTTACTTGTATGAAGATTCAAGTTCTAAGCTCGCTAAGCAGAATAACCTGAACTACTTGGCCGTCGAGAACAAGACCAACACGACGAAGAACGAAGGCTTCTATGTGGACAAGGTCGCTAAATCTTCAGCTGTCATGCCGCAATACTTGCTGGCTGTCGGCGTTGATTCGGTTCCGGCTTATACCTATTGTGTAGATGGTCTCCACGGCATCAACCCGGATTGCGGTCACATCGCAGAACTCCCGGGTTATGTAACAGGTCGCTATCTGGTGAACTACAACGACTCCATCAAGAAGGCAGTTATCGACAAGTTGTCAAGCCGTGCCGACGCCTTCAAGTCAAGCAACTATGTCCGCTTGGGCTTTGTAGAGGCATTGCACCAGGGTGATACGTTGTATGTAATGAAAGATGGTCACAAGTTAGCTGACTGGAAAGAGGGCGCTGCAGACAACTCGGGCAACTACATCGTTCCGGCCTTTTACGATGCAGCCAACGAAGGTGTCGTTTATCATAAGGTTGCATTGGATGGCAAACACAATAATGTGGCCTTCTCATTCCGCAACACGGGAGACGAAGATGAAAGCTTCTTGATCGAATCGAATGATTTGGGCAACAAAGCAGGTATCGGCATGTTTACCGGTGCTTGGATCAAGATTCACAACAACGTTCCTGTTTTGACGCAGTTCACGAACGAGAATGGCAACCACAACACAGGCGACACGACCGACTCATGGAAACAGTATGCAGACTATACGACAGTCGGCTCATTTGGTGAGGTGATCAACCAGGCAGCCCGCTTCAACGCTACGTTTGAGACGAAGAATGCCGGCGCTACAGCCAACGAAGCCATCTCTGCCTCTGACGTAACCGTTGCTGCTGCAACCGGCGCCGTTGTTATCAAGGGTGCTGCCGGTAAGTCAGTCGTTATCACGAATGTCTTGGGTCAGACATTGACATCAGCCGTCATCTCTTCAGACAACGCTACGATCGTCGTACCGGCAGGTATCGCCGTAGTAGCCGTTGAAGGTGAAGAGGCTGTCAAGGTTGTTGTGAAGTAATTCGCGGCAATACAGCACTTTTCATCAAAAAAGGATAAAAAAGGGCTGCTCTATTCCGTAGGGCAGCCCTCTTTTTTGTCTGATTCCGTCTTGTAACAGCCTATCCTTACACAGCCCAACACCTTCCTTGGGCGTTCCTTTATCTTTGCGTTGACATAAAACAGTCGGTAAGAAGCTCTTTGACATATTGAAAAATAAAGGAGGTAGGGGGGGCCGGTAACAGGGTGGCTTCAGAAAGAAAAACAAAAAAGCTTCAAGGATATTCCCTGAAGCTTTTGGCAGTGGTCCCACTTGGGCTTGAACCAAGGACTCCCTGATTATGAGTCAGGTGCTCTAACCAACTGAGCTATAGGACCGGATTTCCGATAGTTGTTTCTTGAAATCGGCTGCAATATTACGACTAATTTGCGAGATATGCAAGTTTTGTCCTCACATTTTGCACCATTGTTATGCACAATCGGTTGACAACACGGTTTATAACTATGCATGTTGGTGAAAAAATCGGTGGAAAAGGGGGTATATAACCAAAAAACTCCTCCGTTGGTTGTTCATAAACCAACGGAGGAGTTTATAAGTCGTGCAGTGAATGTTTATTTTTCTGCTGATTCCGAACCTGCAAATTCCATCAAATAGGCTTTGATGAAACCGTCGATCTTGCCATCCATTACACCGGTAACATCCGATGTCTGATAGTTGGTACGGTGGTCTTTGACACGTCTGTCGTCGAAGACATAGCTACGGATCTGCGACCCCCATTCGATCTTCTTTTTGCCAGCCTCGACCTTCTCTTGTTCGGCCATACGGTGCTTCAGCTCTTTGTCGTACAAGATAGATCGCAATTGGCGCATGGCATTCTCGCGGTTCTTGGGTTGGTCGCGTGTCTCGGTGTTTTCGATCAGGATCTCTTCCTCTTCGCCGGTGTAAGGATCCTTGAACTGGTAACGTAAGCGAACGCCGGATTCTACTTTGTTGACGTTCTGGCCACCTGCACCACCGGAACGGAAGGTGTCCCACGAGATAGCGGCCTGGTCAATCTTCACTTCAATGGTGTCGTCTACCAAAGGAGTGACAAACACAGAAGCAAAGGAGGTCATTCGTTTGCCTTGTGCATTATAAGGCGAGACGCGCACCAAACGGTGTACTCCGTTTTCACTCTTCAAATAGCCATAAGCATAATCTCCTTCGATGTTCAGCGTGGCCGTCTTGATGCCCGCTTCATCACCATCTTGATAGTTGGCAATGGAGATTTTATACCCATTGGCTTCCGCCCATCGTGTGTACATACGATAGAGCATCGATGCCCAATCTTGACTCTCTGTTCCACCGGCACCGGAGTTGATCTTCAATACGCAACTCATCTGATCGGCCTCGTCACGCAACATATTGCGGAATTCAAGGCTCTCAATCAGTTGCAATGCCTTGTTATAGGCGGTGTCGACCTCTTCTTCCGAGACGATCTCTTCCTTGACATATTCATATGCCAATTGGACTTCATCGGCGGCGGCTTTGACTTCGCTATAGAGTTCAATCCACTTTTTCAAGTCTTTGACCTTTTTCATTTGGATTTCGGCACGTTTGGCGTCTTCCCAAAAGCCCGGGTCTTGGGTACGTAATTCTTCTTCTTCTAATTGAATGGTCTTACCATCAATGTCAAAGATACCCCCTCAGCGCTTTCTCGCGCTCCAACACATCCTGTAGTTGGTCTGATGTAATCATAAGAATAGTTTGTTTATTTATTGATTTGCGTGCAAAGATACAATTATTCTGCGTACATCGCATCAATCTGAGCTGCGTAATGTTCAGCGACGACACGACGACGCAACTTCAACGTGTCGGTCAGTTCTCCGCTTTCCATGGAGAAGGGCTCGGTCAAGAGGGTGAAGCGCTTGATCTTTTCGAAAGCAGCCAGCTCTTTCTGGTGCGATTCGATATGTGACTCGATGAACTTATGAATGTATACGTTATTGGCTAATTCAGAACGGTCCTTGAAGGGAATGTTATTGTTCTTGGCATAACTCTCCAGCAGATGGTAGTTGGGCACAACCAAGGCGCTGACAAACTTGCGTTGGTCTCCTATGACGGCAATCTGTTCAATATAGGGATCGCTTGTAATGCTCAGCTCAATGGCTTGGGGAGCAATATACTTGCCGTTGGAAGTCTTGTACAAGTCTTTGATACGCTCAGAGAAGTAGAGCGTATTGCCTTCGAGGCGACCGGCATCTCCGGTACGGAAATAGCCGTCTTCAGTAAAGGCATGAGCATTTTCTTCGGGATTCTTATAGTACCCGGCCATGACGGTTTTGCCTTTCACCAAAATCTCATTGTTGGAAGGATCAATCTTTACCTGCAGATCCGGTTGGAGGATTCCTATCGATCCGATTGTATAGTTCTCTTCGGGGAAGAAGCAAACGGTGGCGGTGGTCTCACTCAGTCCATATCCGTAACGCAATGGAATATTGAGCGAGAGCAGGAATTCCAATACTTTGTCGGAGAGCGGAGCACCTGCGACAGGGAAGAATTTACCTCGTTTAATACCCAATACACTCTTCAGAAGATTGAATACGGTCTTGTCATAGAACTCGAACTTGATGCGCAACCAATAGGGGGCGGGCTTGCCAAGACGCTTGTAGTTGATGATATATTCGTGTCCGACGGCAATGGCGTTCTTGAAAATTTTCTGCATGGTGGGTGAGGAGGAGTTGATCTTCTCTTGAATACCGATGTAGACTTTCTCCCAAAAGCGGGGAACACAACACATGACCGTAGGAGAGACCTCCGGCAGCACCTTTTGGATCTCTTTCGGATTCTGATTGATAGCTACCGGACAACCTTTGCTCAAGCAGACAACCGTCCATCCCTTTTCAAAGATATGGGTCAGCGGAAGGAAACACATGGAGAGGTCCTTGTCCGTCACTTGTGGAATACGGATATTGTGTGCGCGGATGGCTTCCAAATAATTGGCATGCGTCAAGACAACACCTTTTGAACGGCCGGTTGTACCTGAGGTATAGATGATCGTGGCGGTATCTGCCGGCAGGGCTTGTGAACTACGCACCTTGACCGTATTTTCAGCGTGGGCATTGTTCCCTAAACGGATGAAGTCATCGAAATAAACAGACGTTTTGTCTTCCGGATTCAAGCGAACCGAGCTGTCGTAGATGACCAATCGCTTCAAGATGTTGGGGAGTTGTTTCTGTACGATATACGCATTGTTGTATTGCAACTGCTCGCCGACAAAAAGGGTATGGATATGGGCGTCTTCAACAATGAATGCGATTTGTGCCGGAGAACTGGTCGCATACATCGGAACATCGACCACACGGTTGGTGTAGGCTCCGAAGCATGTGTAGAGACATTGGGGCATATTCTGCGAATAGACACCGATATTCTCTTGTACTTGTATGCCGCTGTCAGCCATTGCTTGGGCTGTCAGTGAAACAAATTCTGCAAATTCATTCCATGAGACTTTCAACCATTTTCCGGTTGCTTCGTCTCTATATTTAAGAGCTGTACGGTTTCCGTATTTTTCTGCTTGCCGAGGTATCAACTCGGCAAAATGATAGTAAGCCATAGATGTTTGTTTTAATTGCTTCTGCAAATTTACTTTATTTCTGATAAATCAAGGATATGAAGCATGAATTATTACACAGATTCGCGAAATTTGTGCAATATTGTGCCGGTTTCCATTCTATCATGCGTTAAATAATACTAAAACAACAGTATTATGTATTACATAGTACATATATTTTACATACATTTGTTGGCGTAAATAGAAGGAATAAAATGAATGCAGAAAACGTAAAATCGCAGATGAGGAAAGGAACATTGGAGTATTGTATCCTTCTCTTGTTAAAGAAAGAGCCGGCTTACTCTTCTGATATTATTCAGAAATTACAGGAGGCTCGCTTGATAGTCGTGGAAGGTACGTTGTACCCGCTGCTGATGCGCCTGAAGAATTGCGGATTCCTCAGCTATAACTGGATAGAGTCGACGCAAGGACCTCCCCGCAAGTATTATGCACTGACTGAGTCGGGCGAGGAGTTCCTTCAGGAATTGGAACAGTCATGGCAACAACTGACCGAAACCATCAATCATATTAAGAACAACTAAAACAAACAACAAGACGATGAAAAAAACTTTCAGTATCAACTTGGGCGGAACAGTCTTCAATATAGATGAAGATGCTTACCAATTGTTGGACAAATATTTGAATAATTTGCGGATTCATTTCCGCAAAGAAGAGGGTTCGGACGAGATCATGGAAGATTTCGAGAACCGCATTTCGGAACTGTTCAGTGAGCGTATGCGGTTAGGGTATCAAGTGATCACCCTAAAAGAGGTCGAGATGGTTATCACTCGTATGGGAAAACCTGAAGAATTGTTTGGAGAAGATTCTGGAACGGAGCAGGAAAAACCAACGGAGATAGTGACTGAAGTAAAAGGGGGGCGTAAGCGACTGATGCGCGATCCGGACAATAAAATTATCGGAGGTGTGGCCGGCGGATTGGCGGCCTATATGGGATGGGATGCGACTCTGGTACGTATCGCTTTGTTTCTTATGCTCTTCTTCTTTGGTATCGTGTCGCTTATTTATTTATTGTTGTGGATCATTTTGCCGGAGGCAAAGACAGCAACAGAAAAATTAGAGATGCGTGGCGAGTCTGTGACGGTTGAGACAATTGGAAAGACCGTGACGGATAGTTTTGACAATATAGGAAATAGCATCAATGAACTGACAAAATTAGAAGGAGATCGCTCTGTTTGGCAGAAAGCGGCCGACTTGATTGTGCAGATAGTGGGTGTTCTCGTGAAAGTAGCTTTGGTATTGGCTGGTATTGTTCTCTTTCCTATTTTGGCTATTGTTTTATTGGTTGTTGCTATAGCTTTACTGGCAATTATCATAGGAGGAACAAGTTTCTTGTATGAGATATTGCCGTTTGGACTTGATTTCGTGAATAATCTTCCGACTTTTCTCGTGGTGTGGGGTTTTATAGGCTTCTTCCTGTTTTTGGGGATTCCTGTGTTTTATATCGGATATGCATTGACAAGTACCTTTTTCAAGACGAAGCCGTTGACGAGTTCTGTCAAGTGGACGTTGGCAATATTGTGGTTGATCTCGATGGTTCTCGTCGGTTATTATACCCTTCATATGGGAATCGAAGGATTCTTTCATAATGTAGTGGGGCCATATTGGGCAAGTTGAGCGTGAAAAATCCTATATTTTGAAAAAGTACCTTGGCTTAAAACTATCAGAAAGCTATAGCGTCAAGATTTATAATGAGAAAAGGCCGATCTTCGCAAATCGACCTTTTCTTTGATTTAAGGCTATCAAAGTTATGAGTAAAAACCACTAATGAAAATTTAATTCTCAACAATGATGCAAATAATCGCTATTTTTCTTTCTAAAAGATCGAATGCGTTATTTGAAATTTTCGCGAATTTTTGCTGCCACTTCGGCTAATTCCTCTTGTGACATTTCCAACTTTTTCCCGCCAAAGTACATATCAGATTCTTTGGTGATGGGAATCAAGTGAATGTGTGCATGGGGTACTTCCAATCCCATGACAGCAATACCTACGCGTTTGCATGTGATGGCTTTCTCTTGTGCTTTCGCTACGCGTTTTGCAAATGCCATCATTCGTCCCAATTCAGCATCGTCAATGTCAAAAATGTAGTTGATCTCCTTTTTAGGGATGACCAATGTATGGCCGACGGCTACCGGATTGATATCCAAAAATGCGAAGAATTCATCGTTCTCCGCAACCTTGTGGCTGGGGATTTCACCGGCCACGATTTTACTGAAAATTGTTGCCATATTGCGTCGTATTAAATGGATATTTCCATGACTTCGAACTGCATCAGTCCTGATGGTACTTTGATCTCAACAATATCGCCGACTTTTTTGCCGAGCAAGCCTTGTGCAATCGGTGTGCTGATGGCAATCTTGCCCTCTTTTAAGTTGGCTTCAGAGTCTGAGACCAGCGTATAAGTCATCACTGCGTTATTTTTTACGTTCTTGATCTTGACCTTGTTCAAAATCTGAACTTCATTTGTCTGTACACGCGACTGGTCGATTAAACGGGCATTGGCAATCAGACCTTTCAACTGGGCCAATTTAGCCTCCATAATACCTTGGGCTTCCTTTGCTGCGTCGTATTCTGCATTTTCAGACAAGTCACCTTTATCTCTTGCTTCTGCAATCTGAGCAGAGATTTCAGGACGCTTTACGGTTTCAAGATAGTTGATCTCAGCTAAGATCTTGTTGTAACCTTCTTCTGTCATATAACTAACAGCCATAATAAATCCTCCTGTTTTTTTATTTGATATTAATAGTTATTTTCAATACAAATGACACAATAAAAAAAGAAGCCCGGCCAATCGCTATGACCGGAACTCCTTTTTATGATTATGTAAAGACTTTGCAAATATAATGGAAGTTTTTGGTTTTTGTACCATCAACTTCTCTGCTTTATAACATATATTCGCTGCAAAATGTTCATTATAAGATGGATTTTATGCTCTTTTCCAACTGTTGAGGGTCATCTTCACGCTTGACAATACTGCCATTCTTGTCAAGAAGGAAGATGGCGGGCAGTTGTTTTACGTTGTAGAGGGCTGCCACTTGGGAATAGGCCGTCTCTGGATCACGTACGCAGATCCAAGGAAGATTGATCGCTGCATTCTTCCAAAAATGTTCGTCTGAATCCAACGAGATTTGATAGATCTTCAATCCTTGTGCAGCATATTGCGAGTAGACTTTGTTCAGCTCCATATTGAGCGCAGGCGACCATTCGGCTTGGTAAGCAGTGAAGTTGATCAAAACGGGAGAGCCTTTGGCGATTTCGGAGAGTTTGATCATATTGCCACGGACATCCGGCAACTCGACTTCCAAGAAATTGATCTCTTTCGTGGCGATGTTGTCTAAATCCAATTTGCGTTGACCTCGGATGATCTTGATGGATTGCAGAGCCAAGTTGTACAATTGCTTCGTACGAGGGCTTTCCGGATAGAAATGGTCGTAGCTGGTAGCAACGGCACCATAGGCACGTGAATCTTTCTTGTCATACAAATCGAAGAACAATAGCCCGTCTACTTGTTGGAAAAGTGCATAGTAGGCAGCGGTCGACATCGGTGCACCATATATATACTTGAGAGCCTCCTCTTTGTATGCATTGGAAGCGTCCAAAAGCTTTCGGGCATAAGTCGTGTCGTTCAGCATTTGGTGCTCGTAGTCTTTGCGCAATTTGTGAATGGCCTGATTGGCATCCAATTGGGCTAAAGTGATGGCTTTGATGGCTTTGCTGTTTTCTGACCCTTCAATAGTATAGGATGTAGCAAACGTTCCGGCATCGGCTTGGATATGGAGCGATTCGGTCGAGTCGACAGCAAAGTTGATGAGTTGGTTCTTCAGACGAAGGCGGTAGAACTCTGGAAATTGTGGACGTGGTTGCTTGAATTCGAACTTCCCCGCAGCATTCAGTTTGGCAGAGTCCAATACTTCGACAGATGAGATGCCGACATTTTCCAAATACATCGTTTGGCCATCAGCACCCGATACGATGCCGTCCACTTTGAAGTGTTTGTTGTCTTGGCAAGACACAGCTAATACCAAAGCCAATACCAATCCTATATAACCTTGAATAGATTTCATTCTTAAAAATATTAGTTTGTTCAAATTGCAAATGTACATTATTTTTACTTTTTTATCGGCAATGAAAAGGAAAATATTATTTTTGACCTTTGTAAATATGTGGTTGTGAAATATTTTAATCATATTTTAATAGGTTATCCGTCAAAGTTTATTTACCTTTGCGCCGATTTATTTGAAGAGAAAAAGAAATTAAGATTATGCTTAATCCAATTAACAAGACGATCGAATTAAGTGATGGAAGAACCATCACTATTGAGACCGGGAAATTGGCAAAACAAGCAGATGGAGCTGTGACAGTCCGTATGGGCAACACGGTTTTGTTGGCTACTGTTTGTGCTGCTAAAGATGCCAATCCCGGTGTTGACTTTATGCCGCTGCAAGTTGAGTACAAAGAAAAATTTTCAGCCTTTGGGCGCTTTCCTGGTGGCTTTACCAAACGTGAGGGTAAAGCTTCAGATTATGAAATTTTGACGGCTCGTTTGGTGGACCGTGCATTGCGTCCACTTTTCCCCGACAACTATCACGCTGAGGTGTATGTAAACATTATTTTGTTCTCTGCCGATGGTGAAGATATGCCGGATGCTTTGGCCGGTTTGGCAGCTTCTGCCGCTTTGGCTGTTTCTGACATTCCATTTAATGGCCCGATTTCTGAAGTACGTGTAGCGCGAGTAGATGGTCAGTTTGTCATCAACCCGACGTTCTCTCAATTGGAAAAAGCTGACATTGATATTATGGTAGGTGCTACCTTGGACAATATCATGATGGTGGAAGGAGAGATGAATGAAGTACAGGAGTCTGAAATGCTTGATGCTATCAAAGCAGCTCACGAAGCCATCAAAGCACAATGCCAAGCTCAGTTGGAATTGATGGAGGCTTGCGGCACTACCGTTAAACGAGAATATTGCCACGAAGTAAACGATGATGATTTGCGCAAGGATGTCCATGACAAGTGTTATGCAAAGGCTTATGCTGTAGCTACTTCTGGAACAGATAAGCACCAACGCGCAGATGCCTTCGATGCTATCGTTGAAGAATATAAGGCTCAATTCACAGAAGAGGAATTGACAGAAGAAAAGGTCGGCATGATCGACCGTTACTACCATGACGTAGAGAAAGAGGCTATGCGTCGTGCTATCTTGGATGAAGGCAAACGTCTGGATGGCCGTAAGACAACAGAAATTCGTCCGATTTGGATCGAAACAGATTGTCTCCCAGGGCCTCATGGTTCAGCCATCTTCACTCGTGGTGAAACCCAGTCTTTGTCAACAGCCACTTTAGGGACAAAAGATGATGAGAAGTTGATTGACGATGTATTGGTTCATGGAAAAGAACGTTTCTTGTTGCATTATAACTTCCCTCCATTCTCAACCGGTGAGGCTAAGGCTCAACGTGGTGTCGGTCGCCGAGAAATTGGTCACGGACATTTGGCTTGGCGTGCATTGAAGCGTATGATCCCAGAAAACTATCCGTATGTTGTACGTGTGATGTCTGATATTTTGGAGTCAAATGGCTCTTCTTCAATGGCTACAGTTTGTGCCGGCACTTTGGCATTGCGTGATGCAGGTGTCCCGATGAAGAAACCGGTTTCAGGTATTGCCATGGGTTTGATTTCAGAGAATCATGGTACGAACTATGCTATCTTGTCTGATATTTTGGGTGATGAAGATCACTTGGGTGATATGGACTTCAAGGTGACAGGTACAAAAGACGGTATTACAGCCACTCAGATGGATATCAAGGTAGACGGTTTGTCATACGAAATCTTGGAAAGAGCTTTGGCTCAAGCTCGAGATGGCCGTATGTATATTTTGGGCAAGATCATGGAAGCTCAACCAGAAGCTCGTCCTGATTTGAAACCTCATGCTCCTCGTATCGAGACAATGACTGTAGCGAAGGAGTTCATTGGCGCAATCATTGGCCCGGGCGGTAAGATTATTCAGGGTATTCAAGAAAAAACAGGTGCAACTGTATCGATTGAAGAAATAGACGGTGTAGGTAAGATTGAAATCTCAGGTAGCAATAAGAGCACAATTGATGCTGCTATCAAAGCGATCAAGGCTATTGTTGCAGTTCCGGAAGTAGGAGAAGTATACGAAGGAAAGATTTCATCCATCATGCCTTATGGTGCATTCGTTGAATTTATGCCGGGTAAGGATGGTTTGTTACACATCTCGGAAATCGACTGGAAACGTTTGGAAACAGTAGAACAGGCTGGCTTGAAAGAAGGTGATACGATCAATGTGAAGTTGGTTGATATCGATCCGAAGACAGGCAAGTTCAAACTTTCTCACAAAGTGTTGTTGCCGAAACCGGAAGGATATGAAGAACGTCCGCCAAGAGCAGAACGTGGTCCTCGTCCAGAGAGAGGCGACAGAGGTCCTCGTGCAAACAACCACGGTCCACGCAATAATAACGGTCATCAGAACCATCAGGATTAATCATAGTTGTTAAGCATATATGAGAGGGCTATTGTCAATGAAACGGCAATGGCCCTTTTTCTTGTATGATATGTTGTAAAATATATTTTTTGTATAATAAATTTATATTCTTGCTGCGAGTTGGATGCTCGATTGTGGTAATGATAAAGATTAGGGGCTATTGTGATTTTGCAGTAGCCCATTTTCTTTCTACATTTGCACCATTATCAAAGAAATAAATAGTATGCGAATACGACCAATTGTCTTACTTATAGCCTTGAAAGCTCTATTGAATACTACTATGATTGCCCAAATCAGTCATGGAGGTTCGCCGCTTCCTTTCACAGAACTGCGAAGCAAGTCCGGTGAGTTCTATCAGACGATGCCCGGTTTCGATGTGGCTGAGCAATTGCGTTTGGACTCGTTGGAATACTCTTCGTTGCGTGCATCCAATCGATTCGCTTATAAATTTATTACCAACTTCACTCCTTCTAATTCCGGTGAACAGTTTACATTGGCAGATGGTACGAAAATATGGAGGTTGGGTATTCGATCCGTAGGGGCTTATTCCATCAATCTCCTGTTTACGGCCTACGAACTTCCTGAGGGAGCACAACTTTTTCTTTACAATCCATCTCAGACGCAAGTGTTGGGAGCCTTCACGCATCAGAACAATTCAGAAAAGGGATTGTTGCCAATTGCTCCGATTGCAGGGGAGGAGGTTGTCGTCGAATACCACGAACCTGCTCATGCTTCGTTTCATGGTAAGCTTTGTGTGGGGGAGGTCAACCATGATTATCGAGGCTTTCGCTCCATTTCTGAACCGGCTTCGGATCTTTCTTCTTTGTCGTGTATTCAACCTCTCATTTGTTCATTGGGGGAGAATGATTCTCTTGTTCAAGTGGGACAAAGCGTAGTGGAACTGATTGTCGATGGAATGTATTATTGTACAGGAACTTTACTTAACAATCAGCATTCGGATGGAACCCCTTATCTGTTGACTGCTTCCCATTGTTTGAACCAACAGTTCAAAGTGAAAGATCCTGATTACGAAGAGGTAGCCGGAAAGATTGTCGCTTTTTTCAATTATAACAGTCCGATGTGCACATCGCCTATTCGTGGAACGGAAGAGATGACAATGGCCTCGTTATATAGTCGTGCAGTTTATGAAGATGTTGACTTGGCCTTGCTCGAATTTATGGAGATGCCTCCGGTTCAATATCGTCCTTATTATGCAGGATGGAATGCTACAACAGATCATGATGGGCAATATGCTTGTATTCAGCATCCCGGCGGTGGCACCAAGCGATTTAGTTTAGCCGATAACGTGAAACGCGCTAACCTTGTAATCAAAGAACATACTTTCATCGACAATGCTTTTTGGCAAGTCGAAGAGTGGAGTGTGGGCTGTACGGCTGATGGTTCGTCCGGCTCTGCTTTGTTTGATAACGAATGTAGAGTGGTAGGGGCTCTGACGGGTGGAAACTCCTATTGTAATAGTCCAAAGAACGATTATTTCTATGCATTGGCTTCTGCGTGGTTGCCGGATGAACAGACAGATCACCAACTGAAATGTTGGCTGGCACCTGAGGCAACAGAGCCCATAACATGTGTTGGACTTGACCCGTATGAGGATGCATCCGCTTTACGACTGAGTCATGTTTTTGAAAACAAGAAACAGGATGCAACAGAAACGGCTCTATATGATGACAATAGTTATCTTTTTGGATTGAATGCTTCTGGTATTACGGAGTTTGCCGAGGGATATACTTTGCCCCAATCCGCCATAATCTACGGATGTTACCTTGTTACTCCTTCTATTAATGGTCGAACGACCCCTTCGGTTGAGATCTGTTTGTATAGCGGAAATGAGAAGCCACAGACGCTTTTGGCAAAAAAAACGTTCAATCCGCAAGTAGCTTACTTCAAAAATGGGGAGTTGGTAAGCGACAAAAAGTCATTGTATCGTGCACAGGAGCATTTTATATCTTTTGGCGACTCGATCCAAGTAAAAGACAATCTGTTTGTCGGATATCGGATTTTGGGTGAGAATGATACGAAATTTTGTGTGTATAGTGTCAAGAATGGAGAACAAACCAATAACACGGCCTGGATGCATGCTTCGGATGGTTGGAAAAAGGCTTCTTATAATACCTCCCTGTTTATTGACCCTGTATTGAGATACACGAAAGAATCTACGGCAAATGAGTCGATTTCCATTGAATCTCCTCTTCGATTATTTGCAGATGCGAATCAAAAGTGCCTTCATGTGATTCTTTCGGGTGAGAAAGAGAATGCCTCTTTGTCTTTGTTCGATTCTTCCGGAAGAGTGGTCAAGCAAGCAGAAATTAGACAGCACTCCTCATCTGTGTCTTGTTCTTCTTGTTCATCGGGTCTCTATTGTGCCATTGTTCGCTATCAAGGAAAAGAGTATTCGTTTAAAGTTCGAATCAAGTAGGAGATCAACGGTGTATTTTATAGAATATTAACGAATTATAATTACGCAAAGTGTTGCAAATCAAGAATTTTGTTTCTATTTTTGAAAAAATCAATAAAGAAAGGAGGAAGATGGAAGAATTGTATTGTTATTAACAAAAACCTTGGTAATGAGTGGAGGGCTTTACTTTTTTAGAGGTGAAGTCAAATTCTATGAGAGTGTACTTTTTCCACTGCTGCGAAATTAGTTTGTTATATCTGAAACCAATGACGTTATGAAAAAGAGATTATTCTTAGTTCTATTTCTTTCCGTTACTTTTTGGATGAATGGACAAGTTCCGATACATTACCAGCCGACAATAGAGCAGTTGGCTAAAGTTAATGTTGCGGTTAATAGTGTTGTCAAAGCCAAAAAGAGCAATGTGGAAGTTAATCGAATGGTGTTGCCTTCATTTGATGTGCAACAACTGCTTTTGGAAGATAGTATAAATTCTGTTGAAAATGTTAGCCTTCCCTACCGCTTTGGAAAAGGATTTGATACGGATCTTTCCATTTCTAAAAGCGGTTTATGGCAGAATACGAATGAGGGACGGGTGTGGACTATGCATTTTTACTCGCCGGGAGCAAGATCTTTGAATTTTATATTTGAAGATTTTCATTTGCCGGACAGTGCAGAATTGTATATCGTCAATTCGGATCGGACGGCTTTGTACGGGCCGGTAACCGCCCCTTGCATACCGGAAAACGGCTTCTTCTTGACAGACTTGGTTCCCGGAGACAATGTTTCGGTTCTGTTGTTTGAACCAAATGCCTGTATGGGACAATCGCAATTGAAGATTACAAAGGTTGTCCATGCCTATCGTGGATTTTCATATAATATAGATAACGAAACGAACAGTTCTGATGCTCTGGCTTCATGCCACAACGATGTGGCTTGTTTTCCGAATTGGAGTACGGAGTCTGATGCAGTAGCCCAGATCGTGTTGTCGGATGGCCAAACGAGCTGTAGCGGGGCACTGATTATGACTACCGATTATAGTTTCAAACCCTATTTTTTAACGGCTTTTCATTGCTTGGATTCTGATTGCTCTGAATCCTTGTCTCCTGCAGAGCAAAGTGCGGTAAACCAATGGGCGTTCAAATTCAAGTTCAAAAACGGATGTGGTGGAGGTATGGCAAATACAGGCATTTCTTATAATGGCGCAGTATTGCGGGCGGCATACCGCAATACGGACTTTGCTTTGCTTGAATTGTACTCCAACTTGGCTAACGTGTCAAGCACTCCTTCCTGGTTGGGATGGGATCGAACGGGAAACACCCCTTCTTCCGGTACTTATATTCATCATCCTTCGGAAACTCCTATGAAAATCTCTTTCGATTACCAGCCATTGACTTTAGAATCATCGGTTGTGAAATGGAACTGTGAAGGAAATTCAATTTCTAATACCCATTGGAAAACAGTGCTGGATAATGGGGTGGTTCAAAGAGGCTCATCCGGATCTCCCCTCTTGGATCAGAACAAAAGAGTCATCGGGCAACTCCATGGAGGTAAAGCTTCCTGTTTATATGACAAGAATACATATTCTGGGGCTTTTCATAAATCTTGGATAGGGGGAGGAACAAATTCAACTCGTCTGAGTAACTGGTTGGATCCGAACAATAGTGGTATACAAATAATGAACACATCGCTATCTCCTACAATTTCAGGTGCCAATATTATTTGTCCACATAGTAATCCGCATAGTTATTCTATCTCCGGGATACCTTCTGGTACTGTTGTAACGTGGTCTTGTAGTGGGGGAATTAGTATTACTCCAAATGGCACGTCATGCTCCGTATATGCAACCACTTCAGGATTGGCATCTATTTCTGCTCAATTGAGTGGAGGTGCTACTATTTATAAAAACATTGAGGTCTCTTCTACAACAGGAACCTCATATATTACATATAGTTATAGTGGAGATAATATAAATCTTGTGGTTCATACGCCTAATATTTATGGAATCCAACAGTATATATGGAGTGCCTCAGGATCAAGTGGATCATACAATGCGACTACTGGGCCCAACGGTGATTATTGGTCTATCCCGCGGGGTAGTTATACGGTAGAGTGTCGTGCAGTTACTGCATGTTCTCATATAATAGCCTCTATTACCATAAGTGCAACTCGTTCTTCTATCTCTCCGAATCCCGTGAGTCATACATTGTATATTAACCTCCCGGTTTTGGCGGAAACGGGAATTGCCCCGGTTGGTTCTACACAACAAGTCGGAGTATCAAATTCGTATGAATTACGTTTGTTTGATTCGCAAGGGTCGCTTGTTCGTAATCTGCATGTGATGGGGCCACAAACAGCCCTCAATGTCTCAAGTTTATCTAATGGCATCTATTTTTTGCATGTTTACAAACCGGGAGTGTCTTATCCGGACGTGCATAAAGTGGTCGTATCGCATTAGTGTTTAATGAAATGCTTTGTGGTAAGTAGCTGTAACTACTTGCCACAAATCGAAAATATAAATCATAAAAACCAAAGAACAATGAAACCGAAGAAACAAAATAAATGGCGACACCTGTTTATACTAATAACAATTGTTGTTATTGGCTGGGCGTGCGATGATGATGTGCAAGAAAGAGAATACATAATTCTTGGCGATCATATATGCTATTTAGAAGGGGGACAACGTAGCGAATTGGTGATGAGACTGAATAAAGGAGATCATCGTTTCGAGGATTTAAAAACGATAGGTCAAATAGAAAATGTCTATTTGAGAAAATATTCTGATTATCCTGAAGAATTGTTTTTCCGAAACGATTCTATCTTTTTATTGTATAATGATACGCTCTTTTATCCGGCAAGGTTGCCCAATGATTTCCTGAAATATCTTTATGGTCGTTCTGGGTGTTACATATCCGGTATTATAAAAAAGAAACCGGTAGAGGGTGCTGACTACTATCCGTTGATATTGGAAAAGCTAATTTTGCATTATCTTATAGAATTTGATAAATGATAGATGAGGCGGAATTTAGTTGTTTTTTTCGCAATTTGCTCATTTGGATAAATCATAAAAATCGAAGAATAATGAAAACTAAGAAACAAAATAAATGGCGACTCCTGTTTATACTAATAACAATTGTTGTTATTGGCTGGGCGTGCGATGATGAGGCAACAACTATCGAAGAAAAGCAAGAGGAACATCCTGTGGAAAAAGAAGAAGAGAAGGAAGGCACAGACAATAATGAAAACAGCGAGAATCCCCCTTCTCCTAATCCGGAACCAAGTACTTATGCTCGAGGCAATCATACATACATTCCGAAGCGTGGCCAATTGATTATGCAACTGAATGTGGAGGATCACCGTTTCGAGGATTTGAAAACGATTGGCCGATTGTATGATATAGGATATCCAAAAGATATGGATGATTATTTCGAAGCATCCATTTGGGCGAATGCACGGTCTTTTAATGACACCCTTGGGATAACACTCCGAAACGATTCTCTCTTTTTGTTGCATAATGATTCTGTTTTCTATCCGATAAAGATGCCGGACGATTTTCTGAAGCATTTTTATGCGGCTTGTAGATATACAATGTCCGGAATCGTAAAAGAAAAGCCTGACGATGATGCTGGCTACCATCCATTGATATTGGAAAAGTTATGGATGTTTTATAATATTAATCATTGATTTTTTTGATTGATGATTGACAGGAAAGAGGTCGTGTCGGGCTTATAACTACTTGCCACAAATCGAAAATATAAATCATAAAAACCAAAGAACAATGAAACCGAAGAAACAAAATAAATGGCGGCTTGCGCTTTTGCTGATGGCAATGGCCGGAATTTCTTGTAGTAATGTTGATATCTTCCAAGATGAGGAAAATAGTTCAAACCTTGAAGCAATATATAAAAAATTGGAGGGACGCTGGGAGTGTTATAAAGTTGATAACACAAAAAGAGAAGCAGGTGGGTTGCACGATATGTTTGATATGACTTTGACAAAAGACAGAAAAATAAAAGATTGTGTTGTCTTCTTCAGCGATTGGTCGTATACATTGGAGTCATCGACACACATTACCCTTATAGGACCTGTTTCTTCAATAACCAATCGATTTGCTTTTGAGGACAATTACTCGACGCTGGTCAGATATGTTAGAGAAGGAGAACCGGAGAAGATGGAGGAGGACGTTTATGAAGCTATGGTTTATAGAATTCGCACTATCACCTATAAACGGGCGAAATGATCCGGGAAAAGGAAAAAGGAGAATGATCCGAATCGGAGCATTCTCCCTTTTGTGGTGTGAAAACATTAGTGAGTCGGACTCATAACGATCTCCAACGTGCCGCCTTTGACAATATCTTCGTGCGAGAAGAAGAGCGATTCCAACTTCTTCCCATTGAGCAATACCTCTTTCACATACCTGTTTTGGGGCGAATTGTCTTTGACAATGATGTGGAAGACGCCGCCTTTTACAGGGATGGTGGCCTCATCAACAATCGGTCGGCCGATGGTATAGATCGGTTTGCCGGGACAAACTTGGTAGAAACCGAGGGCGCTCATCACATACCATGCCGACATCTGTCCGCAATCTTCGTTACCGATGATGCCATCCGGCTGATCCGTGTAGAAATTCCGAAGGATGAAATCCAACCGTTCTTGGCCCTTCCATGGGGAGTCTGTCCAGTTATAGAGATAGGCCATATGGTGACTTGGCTCGTTGCCGTGTGCATATTGCCCGATCAAGCCGGTGATATCGCCAGAAGCCTCTGCACCATCCACTTGCGATGAGGTGGTGAACAAGGTATCCAAGCGAGCTTCCAACTCCTGTTTCCCTCCGATCTCGGCAATGAAGTTGTCCATGTCGTGAGGTGCAAAGAAACTCCATTGGAAAGCATTTCCTTCCGTATAATCACTGCGCATATGAGCTGAATAGCGAGGATTGAACGGCGTACGGAAGCTTCCGTCGGCCATAACCGGACGCATCAGCTTTGTTTCGGGATCCAAATATCGTTTATAGTAGGTCGCTTTCTCGGCATAAGCTTTAGCGATCGAGTCGTTTCCGGCTTTTGCTGCAATCTGTGAGATACACCAATCGTCGTAAGCCATTTCCTGGCCCCAAGACACTGACTCCGGAATCGAGTCAGCCGGCACAAATCCAAAGGTGTCTTTATAGTAAATATGCCGGGTGATGAGGTCCAATTCGCGTGTTCCTTTGAATTTTTCTGCGAGGTCATCGCGATAGACTGACGAGCGAACGCCAGCTTCCGTCCATAGGTTCAAGTCGCCCTTTGCCATGTCCTTCGCCACCAAATCGGCCAAGATAGAGACGGCCGGGTAAGCTACCATGCAACCTGTATAGTTCGATGCCAGTGGCCATTTCGGAAGAATCGATCCTTCGACGTAGCCTTGCACTAATGCTTCGCCCATCTGAGCTGCCATTTCCGGGTTGATGATGGTTATCAGCGGATGCAGTGCGCGGAAGGTATCCCACAAAGAGAAGGCCGTATAGTTTACTGCTCCTGTCGAAGCCGTGTGCATCTTCTTGTCCATACCGATATAACGGCCGTCCACATCTTGATAAGCAAACGGGGCGATCTGTGTATGATACAGAGCCGTGTAGAAGATGCGGCGGATCGTTGGGTCGTCCGTCTTGATTTGGATGCGATTCAGCTCCTTGTTCCATACCTCTTCCGATTCGGCACGCACCTTGTCGAAGTCCCAAGCCGGGGTCTCAGCATCCATATTCTTCTGTGCTCCGTCTGTATCCACGGGCGAGAGTGCCACTTTGACTAACAGCGGTTTGTCTGATTCCTTGAACTTATAGTGGAATTTGACATCTTTGTCTGATACCAATTTGACGAACAACGAATCCGAACGCAACTGCCCATCAATATATTGATAAACCTTTTCGATAGGTTCTGAGAAGGCAATGCGGTAAGCGATATGGTGGAAGTGTGCCCAACCTTGTGTTTTGAACACTCCTTCGACAGTCGAATCGTTCACGAATACATATTCATTGCCCACCAACTTATGCCCCCAGTTGGGTTGCAGTACGTGGCCCAGATCCAACATCACCCGGCGTTCTTTCGGATCGTCGAAGGTGTATCGGTGCAGACCTACATGGTCGGTTGAGGTGAGTTCGACATTCACCTTGAAATTGTCGAGACGAACGCGGTAGTAGCCCGGGGTGGCTTCTTCGTTTTCTTTCGAGAAGGTGGCAATAGGTTTGATGGAATCCTCCCCACTATAAGGGAGCAACAAGATATCCCCCAAGTCTCCTACACCCGTACCGGAGAGATGTGTATGACTGAATCCATAGATGATCGGGTCGTCGTTATGGTATCCGCTGCTGGCATCCCATCCTATCATGTGAGTGTCAGGGCTCAACTGAACCAATGCATGTGGACGGGTCGGGCCGGGAAATGTATGTCCATGGAAGCCCGTTCCGATAAAAGGATCGACATACTGCACTTGATTCTCAAGGGTTGTCACCTCCTGCTTTGGTTGGCAACCGGTTGTCAACAAGCCAAAGAGTGCAAGGGTCGATAAGTAATAAAAGCTTTTTCTCATTGTTTTATAGGGATTTCAATTTATGGTACTTTGATGTTATGAAAAAGGTCTAAGATATTGAAAATGAGCATAGGTTATTCGCTCATTATGGTAATAGGTTACGAATAAGAGAATTATCTCCTTCAATATACTTCTGTGCGTTGCGTAACCTTCAAAGAACTCTTCAAGTACAAAAGTACAAATAAAACGGGAGATTAAGACAAAATCTCCCTATTTTTTCACCTTGATTTAACGGGATTTCCCGTAAAAGCGGTTTGAAATTCGTCGGTACACCATCGCCCAAACAAGTTTGAATAAACGTGTACCGACTATCTGCATAAGCGAAGAAAAGGGCTTTGCCTCACGCCTAAACGATGTTTAGACTGATGAAGCAAGGCCCATTTCTTTTGTGCTTATGCCGCAGAGGTGCTTTTACGGATTTTCAGAAGATTTTTCTTTTTACTGTTCTCTTGAGCCGGAAGCGGAAAGCCGTATGCGACCGCTTGCCTATGAATGGCACAAGCCGTCACCCTCGGCAGGCAAACCGGGAAGAATGTTTTATCTACCCGACCAAACAGGTTTGGCCAAACAGATAAAGCATACTTCCTTGAAGGTGGTTTGTTCGGTTTCACGCTTCCGGCAATCTCCCATTTTATTTTGGTTTTCTTCTTTCTTACGGATTGCTCTTTGAAGTCTTTTCCCTAATCTGCCTCTACTTCCGTTTACCTCCATTTTCGCGCCTTTCAGTAGCCGCATCAGGTAGTCATTTTCGTTCTGGGCGCAAAGGTAATTCCGGGATTTGACGGGAATGCAAGGTCAAGCCTCCTGTTTTCTGGAAAAATCTCCAGCCCTTCGGGTAGTATTTTTCCGAAAAACCTTGCATCCCCTAATCCCTACCTTTTTAAGCACCCGAAACGAAAACGACCGATGCGACAGAAAGACGCATTAAAAAAAATGTCGGATAAACGAGAGGCAGATAAAGAAGTTTGAAACTCAACTCCCTCAGCTCTTGAATCCGCATTAAAAAATAAAAAACAAAAACAGCGAAGATATGACAACAACGGCAGATTTCAGACAAATGGCGCAGTGCATAGGGCTTACTATATGCGGCTTGATGTTGCGCACCGCCTTCGGGGTGTTTGGCATCCTTTGGGGCATCGTCAGAGAGATAATAAACGGAGTGTTCCGAGTGGCGATAGGTGTAATCGTGGCTATCCTTTCCACCATTGCTTTCTTCGGTTTCATTCTTTGGTTATTCACCCTTTAACAACTACCGATATGGCAAAAAGAAACAGCAAGACGGCAGAACAGCAGTGCAGATACTATGAGGTGGACAACATCTTCGAGTATATGGTGGAAACGTACATCAACGGCAATATATCTGTGTTCCGTGAACTCTACCACGAACTGAACAAGGACACCCGAAGGGATTTTATAGACTTTTTACTCAGCGAGGTAGAGCCGACCTATTGGAGAGAGATACTGAAACAGACAATCTAAAACGACAGCGATATGAAAGGAACAGACCATTTTAAAAGAACGATACAGATGTATTTGGAACAACGTGCAGCGGAAGATGCGCTCTTTGCGAAGAACTACCGCAACCCAGCCAAGAACATAGACGACTGCGTGACCTACGTTCTGAACTATGTGAAGAACAGCGGTTGTAATGGCTTCACGGACGGGGAGATTTACGGACAAGCCATACACTACTATGACGAGAACGAGATAGAAGTGGGCAAGCCGTTGAACTGCCAAGTGGCGGTGAACCACATTGTGGAACTCACGGCAGAGGAAAAAGCGGAAGCACGGCAAAAGGCTATCCGACAATACCAAGACGAGGAAGTCCGCAAGTTGCAGAACCGTAACAGCAGACCGAAGGCGGTCAAGCCACAAGAGAGCAAACAACCCGAATTATCACTTTTTGATTTTGGATTATGAAACCGAGAACACGCATACAGAAAGAGGTAGCCAAGTTATTCAACACGTTACCCGAATTGACCGAGAAACAGACGGCATACGCATTTGAGCATTGTTTCAAGCACTATGCTCACAGGACGAAGGGCGGTTTCCTCACTTGTACCGAGTGCGGACATCGTTGGAAAAGCGAACACCGACTTGCGGAAAGCCTTTGCGGTTGCACCTGCCCCCATTGCGGAAAGGAACTTGAAGTGCTTGACAGCCGAAAACGAGTGTTCAAGGATACGGAATACTTCTCTATCATTACGACCTGCAAGCGTTTCCAAGTCATCCGTTTCTTTGTAGTGCATCTTAACAGAAAGGTGTGCCAGCCTGCCACGTATTCCATCAGTGAAGTCGTACAGCGGTGGATCGCCCCCAACGGCAAGACGGAAACCGTAGCACGTTTGCGTTGTATGCACCTATTCTATTGCGACTTATGGAATGAATGGAGCGATATGGAACTTCGTAGCAACAAGAAATTCAAGGCATACGACATTGACCCTATTTGTATCTATCCGACAATAAGGGAAATCCCCGAAGTCAAACGCAACGGATATAAGGGCAGTTTCCACAATATCCTGCCATACGACTTCTTTACTGCCATTCTTGCCGACAGCAAGAAAGAAACCTTGCTGAAATCGGGGCAAACGGAAATGTTGCGCCACTCCATTCTTCGGTCTATGGACTTGAAGCGGTATTGGAACTCAATTAAGATTTGTATCCGCAACGGCTACACCATTTCGGACGGTTCAATGTGGTGCGACACCATAGACCTTTTACGGCATTTCGGTAAGGACACGAACAGCCCGAAATATGTTTGTCCCAACGACCTCAAAGCCGAACACGACAAGTTGGTGGCAAAGCGCAACCGACAAAGGGAGCGTGAACGGATGGAACAACAACGGCAAAGGGCGATTGAGGACGAGAAGAAGTATCTGAAAGCCAAAGGCATCTTCTTCGGACTTGTCTTCTCCGACAGCCTTATCTGCATCAAAGTCATTGAAAGTGTGGAAGAAATGGAAACAGAGGGAAGGCTGATGCACCATTGTGTGGGTGGTTACCACAACAAGGCAGACTCTCTAATCCTTTCCGCCACCATTAACGGCAAGCGGATTGAAACCGTAGAAGTGTCCTTGACCACGCTGAAAGTAGTACAAAGCCGTGGGGTGTGCAACAGCAACACCGAGTATCACGACCGCATTATCCGACTTGTAGAGAACAATGCCGGACTGATACGGCAACGGATGAACGCAGCATAATATCAACCAATAATACCGAATAATATGGAAGTAAGAATTGAAAGTATGGTTTGTGAGGGTGTGTCAAAATGCCCTTATAAATAAAAAATCACAAAGCCCTGACTTTCCCAAGCCAGGGCTTTGCTATGTCCAAAAGTT
>CAVKMU010000041.1:0-26742 GCA_963657455.1 bacterium | reverse complement strand
TTAACATTTAAACGAAGGATACAAGCCATTTGGTTTTTTGCTGCTCCATTATGTTTTTTAACTTTAAATCTCCGGGAAAAGAGTAGCAATTGTGAGGTTTCGTTTTTATATTTGTGGTGAGATGAAAATGGATTGAAAGGCTATTGGCATTTCAAGATTATAAACAAAAACCATCATATCATGGACACAGCGGAAATTATAAGGAAGTTTTTAGGAGACAGTTCTTGGTCGAACAAGGCCAAGGAGTATCTTAACGACAAAGAGAAGACAAGCGGCTTGTTGCAGAAGTTCCAGGAGTTTCTGCAGGATGGTCGCTTGGCAGAGATAAAGGACAATATGCTCGAATGCATCAACTACGTGAGAGACATCATTTCGGGAAAGTATAAAGATTACAGTGTTGCGGCACTTCTCTCGATTCTTGCAGGTATTATTTATGTGGTTTCCCCCATCGATATTATACCCGACTTCCTGCCTATAGCCGGAATGGTGGACGATGCGGCGGTGTTTCTTTTCATTGTCCAATCCGTCAATGGTGAATTAGAAAAATATCGTAAAACCAAATCATAACAGTATGCCACTATACAGAATTACAGTGAAGCAGACCAAGGTCTCGGGTGGGATCAGGGTCGAGAAAGGAATGAGTGTAGAGGTCGTGACCTCTTCTACATCGTCGAATCCATTGACGACAAACGGCGGTCACTTGGTGGCCGAAGCATTTATGCGAAAGTATGGAATCGATGTCAAACGAGCGGGAATACTCTCCACGGTCTATTGCGATGTGCAGCGGATCGGGTGACAATGTGCGGGTGGCAGGAGAGGAACCCATTCTCCTGCCACCTCTTTTTTATTAACCTTTAATTGTAGGGAAATATGAATAAATTTTCGATAGAAGTAAGAAAGCTGAACGATGAGATTCTGACATTATTGGGAAAAGATCCGAACAAGCTTCCGATTTTGGACGGTCCGCTCGATGCCGATCGCTATGTCAATGCCCGTCCACGCATATTGTTTGTGTTGAAAGAACCATACAGCAAGGTCGACGACAGGGGCGGATGGAGCGTAACGGATTCCTTAAACGAGAAGATGAGCTTAAAAGAGCAGGCGAAAGAGGGGCGCCCCACCTTCGAGCCGATGGTCATTATCGCCAATATGTTGGCCCGCGGTTGCTCATTCGATGAGGTGAAACTGCGGATCGATACACCTGAAGTGTATGATCTGTTTAAAAAACATACTGCTTATATCAATGTCAGCAAGCTGTTGAACCGTGACTCCTCTTTGACAGATGACAAATATATTGAGTTGAAAGGCAAAGAAAATGCTTCCATCTTGAAAGCACAAGTCGATTTATATCAGCCCGATGTGGTAATATTAGGTGGTACAATAAAGGCTGTAAAGAATAATTTTGCGGGTAGATTATCTATCTTGGGCGAGATGATGGAGAACGCTACGGAGCAAAGAGAAGGTTCATGTATCATTCACCATAGCAGCAAACGTCTCTATCTTGAAGTCTATCATCCCTCATATGCCAGCCGAAACCTTTCGCGTTTGACGCAACAGACGTACTGCGAAGAAATTGCCGCCGCTTATGCTTGGTGGAAACGTGTGCAGTAATATGAGCATTATGGCTCACAATAATATCCTTTTCTCGGGTGTTTTGAAATAGTTTCTCGGCATGAAACTGCAGTTCATTCGGGAGTAAACTAGAGTTTTCTCCGCATAAAACTGCAGTTTTCACCTGAGAAACTATTTTGGCATTGTCGAGAATCTTTTTAAGTTGCCGGGGCTTTGTAGAGATTCTTCCAATATCTTTTGGGGGTATTAGTTGACTGTAGTAAAGAAAGCAGACTGTTGCTTATTTCAAATATTATCATTATCTTGCAACCGACAAGTCATGCGCATCACAAAACCATGTGCAGGGTTTGTTGTTTATTCTTGTAATTTTTAATTTAAACCATTATGAAAAAGTATGTTTCAATTATCACATCTTTGTTGTTGGCGATTAGTTTGCCAATTGTTTCCAATGCACAAGATTTGCGGAATGCCTCAAATGTCAAGGTGGGTCAAATCACATCAGACGGAGTAGTTCGCAATGCGTCGAACGTACAGATCGGAAAGATCGACTCCGGCGGTACGATTCGCAATGCGTCGAACGTACAGATTGGAAAGATTTCTTCCGATGGTACTATCCGAAACGCCTCGAATGCGATGATAGGGCGTGTCTCATCTGATGGGGTAGTGCGCAATGCGTCGAACGTTCAGATCGGGAAAATAGCGTCAGACGGCTCTGTCCGCAATGGTTCGAATGTGCAGATCGGCTCGGCGAAGGGCGTAAAGAAAGAGTGGGCTGCCTCCTATTTCTTCTTTAATTTCTTCAAGAAGTAGACGGCCGGAGTGCAATGTCATGTCGACAAAAAAAGACGGCACAAACCCACAAGTTCGTGCCGTCCGGCTTCCGTAAAATTGTTATTCTATTATAAAGTATAGGAAATAGCCACCTGGAAGTTACGAGGCATGCTCGGAACCATCTGCTGGCCGAGTGCCTGGTTGAAGTATTCTTTGTCGAAGAGATTGTTCAAGTTGAAAGTAAGATGAACATGTTGGTTCAACAAATAAGACATACCGAAGTCGGTGATCCAATACGGATCGAACCAAGTACTGTTGGCGGTATTGCGGTAAACCTTACCCGTGTAGCTGCTGCTGAGGTGAAATTCCAAATTCTTCAGCACGCCGCGCGGAATGGTATAGCTGCCGTACGCATAGAATGTTTGATTAGGTACATTGCTTTGCCAGTTGCCCTCTTGGCTGTTCAAGCTTGCTTTCGAGCTTGATGGGTCAGTTCCGTAGATGGCTTGCGCCAATTCTGCGTCTTTCACCTCCTTCATCTTGCGGATCTTGGAGTCGTTCAAGCCATAACCAATGGTCATTGCCAGCGTACTGACAGGTGTTATAGTTACATCGAAGTCAAAACCTTTGGAATCCTGTACACCAACCTGACCGATGATGCTCATAGTGGTCGTTTGTCCATCCTTTTCAACTTGATAGTTGTTCTTCAATGTTGCCGTGCTGTTCAGCTTCTTGATGTAGAACAAACTTGCGTTTGCAGTCAAGATGTTGCGCCACTGATATTTAGCACCGACTTCAGCTTGGTAACCTTTCTGCGGTTTGAAGACCTCTTCGTTCTTGGTTGGTTCGAAACGTTCACCATTGGCATTGACATAGATGACATTGTCTTGGTAGAATGTACGGATCGGTTTGAAGAATGATGCTACGGATGCATACAAAGAGGTGTTAGGATGAGGCAAATAGACGGCACCCACACGGTAGGTCAATGCTCTGTTCTTGATACGACTGTAGGCGGTGCGGTTCTCATATTCATGGTCGCCGTTCGGAGTGGTGGCCGTAGCACGCAGATAACGGAAGAAGTCATAGCGCAAAGCAACCAATGCTTTCCACTTGTCGTTGATCTCGATCATATCCTGCACATTCAAGCTGTTGGAATAGTGGTGGGTAATGGTTGCCTTTGAGAATTTCGTCACCATATAACCCATGCTGTGCGGATCGTAGACAGATACGTGGGAATAGAGTCCGGGGCCTTGAACATCGACGCCCAAGTTGTAGCCGGAGAAGCTTGTACGATCCATTGCTACCAACGAATATCCGGCCAAGAAGTTGTGGCGGACGTTACCCGTGTAGGCTTTGCCCGTATATTCGAGCGTATTGGTAACGGTCTTGGCCACGTGCTCGAAGCGAAGCGGGAATGACAAATAGACGGTATCCAAGCATATATAACGTTTCTTGTCATTCTTCATATAATAATGATTGTAGATAGGATCGTCGCTTTCCAAGTAATCCAATGACTCGGTGCCGAAGTAATCGATGTCATCATTTGTATAGAAAACACGGTCGGTCAGTTTCGTTCCATTATTGAAAGTGTGAGCATACTCGGCAGAGATGTTCCAAGCGCGGCTATACATGAAGTCGGATTCATTGTTGTAACGTGCCTCACGATTCAAGCCCGGCAACATATCATTCTTGTGCAAATAGAGTGAACCTGTGTTGGCATCATAAACATCATTCGACATCAAATCAGGAAGACCGATTTCAGTACCGTAGAAGTCACGGTTGAAAGCTCCGCGAACATCCAATTTGTCGTTCTTGGATAAATCAGCAGACAAGGCCAAGTAGCCGGAAAATCGACTGTTTCCATTATCGCGCCAGCCCTCTTGATTGGCATAGTTCAAGTTGGCATAGTAGTTGACGGGACCGAGCAATTTGCCGCCAACACCGAATGTTGCCTCTTTGTTTTCATAACTTCCGTACGCTACGCGAGCATTCAACGTCTGTTTTTCAGTCGGGGATTTACGGACAATGTTCAATACACCACCGACAGCAGAGTGACCATAGAGCACTGAGGCCGGGCCTTTCAGCAATTCGATGGATTCGATGGAAGACAAATCGGGCATTGGATAGGAATTGTCGAGGGCAGAACGCTCATCACGAATACCGTCGATCATCATAATGGAATGGTCGAAACCACGGATTGACAACTGTTGGAATGCTCCGTAAGTCGTCTGAATGCGGACACCCGGCATAAAACGAACGGCATCTTGTACATTACGAATACCGCGCAACTCCAAGCTGCTGGCTGAAATGTTGTTGACAGAAAGCGGAAGGTAGCGGATGGGTACATCCAGTTTTGTTACATGTGGGCGAGGTTTGCGCGCTGCAGAAACCGTCAATTCTTGAATGCTGTAAGTCGTATCGATCTTACTTTCATGATTTTGCTCTTGCGCTTGCACTGAATTCAAGCCAAGGGCCGCTAACAATAAAGCGGTTAGATTCTTGTTCATCATCATTTATCTATTAATATAGTTCTGACTATCATTCCCTTTGATTGTACACATGCGCCAACAGTCGAGCCGAAAGGAGACAATATTCTCCTTTCACCTCTAAACGAGTTATCCACACTTGCGTCTAAGTCGTGTACAAAGAAAATAGCATCAATCATCCGTCCCCTTGACCCCGAAAGGACATCTTATGTTTGTTATTGTTGGCAGGTTTCCTGACTTCCCCAAAAAGCAGCCTTCCCGTCAGCATGACAGTGGCAAGAGTTTTTGCTTTTCTTTAGGAGGGGTTCACAGTAGCGGGCACTGTTTCGGATTCAAACCGAATTCCCTTTTATAGCAACCTCGAACGAAGTCGCTATCACCAAACGGCGGCAAAATTACAATAATTTTTGTAGTTAGAGCCTGTTTTATAAAAAAGTTTCTTGACAAAAGCGTTAAAATTCGCCTTGTCAAGAAACTTTATTCTTCTATTTAGGACTAAAACCTGTTTAAATATCAGTAGTTTGTATACAAATAGCGTTTGATACTTTTTTTCGGAGTCTTCTCAAAAGCTGTCGGATAGAGTTGCAAAGCGGTTACATGTTCGTAGGGAGCCAGCAATTTGTTGAGGTCTTTTCGGTTGTGTTCCATCACCTCATTCAAATTATTATGGTCAATTCCTGCATTGTCTACCGCATCGTAATCCGGATAAACCAAGCCTATCAGTTTCCCGTTCTTTTCAATGACCACACTTTCCATGACGAACGGTAAGTTGTTTAATTTCGATTCGATCTCTTCCGGATAGATATTTTGTCCGTTTGAACTTAGGATCATTGTTTTGTTTCGTCCACGGATATAGATGCGATTGTTCCTGTCGATTGTTCCCAAGTCGCCGGTTTTCAGCCAACCATCTTCGGTGAAAGTATTTCGCGTTGCCTCTTCATTTTTGTAGTATCCTTTCATGACATTCTCGCCACAGACTTGGATTTCTCCTACATTGTTGTAGGGATCGTCCGAATCAATACGTACTTTCATGATTCCTTTCAGTATCTGTCCGCACGAGGTTGGTATATATTCGGCATGATTGTCGTAGCTGATCAGCGGGCCGCACTCGGTCATTCCGTATCCGATGGTGAACGGAAATTTGATTTTATACAAGAAGTCGGCTACCTCTTGGTTCATTGCAGCCCCGCCGACAATCACTTCGCGGAAACTACCGCCCATGGCTTCTTCCAATTTTCTCCGGATTTGTGCGTAAATCTGGTCACGAACGATCGGAATATTCAAGGCAAACTTGATAGGACGCTTGCTTAATTGCGGAACAATCATCTTCTTGTATATCTTTTCCAAGATCAATGGTACCGTCAATATCAGATTGGGTTTGACATCTTCGAAGGCTTTTAAGATGATCTTTGGGGAAGGAAGTTTTCCTAATAAAAAGACATGTGCTCCAAATGCCATGGGAACCAGGAAATTGAATGCGCAGCTATAGGCATGGGCAAGCGGTAAAAAACATAATTCGCGCTCGCCTTTGAACAATACATCTAAGGTTCGGGCATAGGTAACGTTGCCGGCCAGGTTGTTTCCTGTCAGCATGACACCTTTGCTGAATCCCGTAGTTCCGGAAGTATAGTTGAGTAATACGACCTTATCATTGTCTTGATCCACGTATTTAATGTCCGCTTTACTGAAACCGTTGGGATACTTTTGGGCAAATAATCTATCTACTGTGGAAGTATTGCAAGGAACTTCTTTTTCGGATTGTTGGTAGATACATGAAAAATCATTCAAGGTAAAGGCCGCACGTATCTCTTCCATATTTTCTGCATCGAGACTATCCCAAATTTTGTCGGAGGAAAACAGTAGGATTGATTCTGAATGATTGATGATATGATGCACATCATTCGGATTGAAATCCTGTAGGATAGGAACGATTACCGCACCGTATGTCACAGTAGCCATATAGACAACGCACCAGTTCACGCAATCTTTTCCGATAAGAGCTACCTTGTCTCCCGGCTGAATCTTGAACATGTCAAAAATAATATGAATGCGGGCAATCTCTTTTGCTAAGTCACCAAACGATAATGTATGCGACTCTCCATAATCGGACAAAGCGGGCAGGACCCAGTTTTCCTTGAAACTGTCTTCATACAATTTAATAAAATTCTCTTTTATCATATCATTCAATTATTTTTTACTGCTCAAAGATACGCATTATTGTATAAATACGCAAGATGTACCTTCTACTCGTTTCTGTTACAAATCGTTATGTCGTTAGATTCTGTTCAATACTTTCTCGATCAGACCATTGACAATACTTTTATAGTCTGTGTTCATTTGTTTTGAAACACGCCCGGCAATAATACAGCAGACGGTCATTGCTTTATGCCCCAATAGGGCAGCCAGGCCGGCTAATGCCGAGTTTTCCATCTCAAAGTTTGTGATATGGAAGCCATTCCATTCGAAAGCTTCAATTTTTTTGTTCAGCTCAGCATCTGTAACAGGAAGGCGAAGCTCTCGCCCTTGGGGGCCATAGAAGCCATTGGCTGCGATGGTTACACCACGAACTATATCGTCTTGACAGATTTGGTCAAGTAATGAAGCATCGGACGATACTACATAGGGGCGAAGATTTGGAATCTTCCAATCCAGTTGCTGCAATAATTGAGCTTCAAACTCCGAGTCTCGTACCCGTTCGCTGTCTTTATAGAAATAGAGAACACCGTCGAATCCGATGGCTTTTTCTCCGGCAACATAGGTGCCGATCGGAGTGAATGATTGCAACCCTCCACTGGTTCCGACACGGACCAAGGTAAGCTGTCGTTTCTCGGTTTTCACCATTCGCGTCTGAAAATCAATATTAGCCAAGGCATCCAATTCATTCAACACGATGTCGATGTTGTCCGATCCGATGCCATGTGACACAACCGTCAGCCGTTTCCCCTTATAGGTACCCGTCACAGTGTGGTATTCGCGGTTGGATACTTCGCACTCTTTCGTGTCAAAATGGGAGGCAACTATTGTCACGCGGGCAGGATCACCCACCAAAATCACTTTATCTGCCAATTGTTCCGGCTTTAGATGCAGATGGAATATACTTCCGTCTGCATTGATAATCAATTCTGAGGCTGGTATGATTCGCATGGTTATTCTCCTTTCAATGGTTTATTGGACGAACTTGTTGAAACCGGTTTGGCAATAGCTTCGCGCATGGTGGTGTCAGCTTCGATATTCTTCATCCGATAATAATCCATCACCCCCAAGTTGCCACTGCGGAAAGCATCCGCCATGGCTTTGGGAACGTTGGCTTCGGCCTCGATCACTTTTGCACGTGCTTCTTGCGCTTTGGCTTTCATCTCTTGTTCCAGGGCTACGGCCATGGCGCGGCGTTCCTCCGCTTTGGCTTGAGCAATATTCTTGTCGGCTTGCGCTTGGTCCATCAACAGATAGGCTCCGATATTTTTTCCTATATCAATATCTGCAATATCGATAGAGAGAATTTCGAAAGCTGTTCCGGCATCAAGTCCTTTGCGGAGCACTAATTTAGAAATGGAGTCCGGATTCTCCAATACGGACTTATGCGATTCGGACGAGCCGATAGATGAGACAATTCCTTCTCCGACGCGAGCCAAGACGGTTTCTTCGCCGGCACCACCCACCAACTGCTTGATATTGGCACGAACCGTTACGCGTGCTTTGGCAATCAGCTGGATGCCATCTTTTGCCACTGCTGTGACGGGTGGAGTATTGATCACTTTCGGATTGACAGACATCTGTACGGCTTCAAACACATCGCGGCCGGCCAAATCGATGGCTGTTGCCATCTGAAATGTCAGTTCGATATTGGCTTTTGAAGCTGAAACCAGCGCATGCACTACTTTTTCCACATGGCCTCCTGCCAAATAGTGGGCTTCCAACTCGTCGCGCGTCAGTGATTTCAATCCGGCCTTGTGAGCCTCGATCATCGCTTGTGTGATGACATAGGGGGGCACCTTTCGGATTCGCATCAAAAAGAGTTGCAATAACGATATATTCACACCTGATACCTTGGCCGAAATCCACAGAAGGAAAGGCACATAATAGAAGAATATGGCCAGGAGCAAGATGAAAGCACCTACCACAAAAACAGGAAATGTTGTGTTGTCAATCATAGTTGTTGAGATTATTGTTACTATTATTATTTATTGTAAGGGCGTACTACTACATTGTAGCCCGTCACCCGGACTACTTTCACCGGGGTGTTTTCGTCAATGAATCCGACCTCCGATTGCGCTTCTACTGTTTTGTCGCCAAACTGTGCCTTGCCGATCGGAGCCAAGCGGGATATGCTTTGGCCTTCATCGCCCACTTGAATACCCAAATCTTGGCTGGATTCCAAACGAGAATCCACATTCGTATGCAATGCCAGTTTGTTCAAAGAGCGGGAACGCATGAACCAAACCATACCGATGACAAACAGTATAGCCGAAGCAATCAGTGTGATATGCCCTATCATGGGGCTCAGACTATAGGCATAGTAAAGACCTCCTCCGGCAAACAACACTCCTCCGATCCCGGCTATTGTAATGCCCGGGAACAAGAATATCTCTGCCAAGCCGAGAAGGATGGCGATAAGCATGATGAGTATCAATACGATCAAACCTATAATCATAGTCTCTATTTTTTTGTTAACAAATAGTTTATCTCCGCATTGCGCGCTTCTTTTTCCAAAGCGGCCGGCTGCTCAATCAATTGTTCCAACTGTGCTTCTGCGTCTTGGATCTTTGTTGCCAGCTGACTGCGCTTGGCCGGCGATTTGGAATAGTCCAACCGCAACGCATCCAGTTTCTTTTCCAAAGCAGCTATCTCACGCTTTAAAGATACAACTTTTGTGTATAAGTTTTTTGCTTCCGACGATTTTATTTCATTCCAAGTGTAATAAACCAAGTTGTCGCGGATAACGAATTCAAAATCTTTCTTCACTTCTTGTTTTCCAAAAGGAATTTCACGGTGAGAGAGCTGAATCCGTTCGGCATAGTCGGAGGTGTCGCCCCATGTGTCTTGGATCGAGAAAAGGGCCGCACAACGGCGCTTTTTCTCCATGTCGTCACTGTCCACTCGCTTATGGTCGTTCGGAATGAACAGATAAACACATGCTTTTCCTTCCGGTTGGAAGCGGTCAGAGACAAACCAGCCCAAGTCTTTCACTTCGTCGTAGACAATCATGTAGTCGTTGAACGGCGAGTTGAACGGCATGCCCAACTGTTCCGGATTCAGATAGCTGTCTGAGTTCATATTATAGCGCGTTACGAACAGGTCATATCCACCTAAGGTGTGATTCCCTTTCGATGCAAAATAGATCGTCACGCCATCAGGAAGGACAAAAGGATAGTTGTCGTCTGAAGCAGAGTTGATATTCATCGGCAACTGCTTTTCATCTCCCCATTTGTCCATCAATCGCGATTGCGTAAAGAGGCAATATCCATTGTCTGCCGTTGGTTGTGCATAATAGATTTTGTCGCCTTTCTGGTTTTTATAGACAGAAGATTGAACTCCATCCGAGTGGAAGAATTCTTCATAGGATGTGAGGGTACCCATCTCTTCGCTCAAGGTATAGGCGGCAAGGAAGTTGTCTTTGTCGACAACGATACTGTCGATCACCTCTACAGCTTCTACCTTTTCAAGCATACGTTGCGCATCTTCCAATATCTCTTGGCGTTCTTCCGCTTCGGTTGTGTCCCGCTTTTTCTTTGATTGCAGATCAATATAATCGTCATACATGTCGAGAGCTTCCGAAAAGCGGTATGTTTGGAAATAGACTTCTCCCAAATAACGGTAGGCATCGATCACGCGACGTTTGACGGCTGCCGACAAGTATTTTTCGGCATTGCTCAAATCGCCGGTTTCATAACAGCAAACGCCATACCACAAGCAGTAAGATGAGTTGCTGGGCGACTGCTTCACCAACTTTTCAAAAGCCGGTTTTGCCTCCGCATATTCACCTTCATTGTATAATTTCTTGGCTTGATCCAAGCTTTGAGCCGACAACTGATTGCAAGCCAACGCCAGACCTACCGCATAAAGCATTTTTTTTACAAAACGTTTCATGTGTTTTTTTATTGATAATCCAACTTCAAAGATAGAAATAAAATTTGTTTTATCGTAACTTTGCGCCATTATATTGATAATATGGTGAAACTAACGACTGAAGAACGGCTGATTCGCAAAGTAGAAGAGAAGATCAGAAAGGCGATTCGTGATTATGAACTGATAGCAGACGGCGATAAAATCCTCATCGGATTGTCAGGAGGAAAAGACTCCTTGGCCTTGGTGGAGTTTCTGGGCAAGCGCTCTCGTATTTACAAGCCGCATTTCAATTTGGTGGTGGCGCACATCGTCATGCGTAATGTCCCCTATAGTTCCGACCAAGAATACCTTCGCAATTGCGCTGCTCGCTACGACATTCCGTTTATCTTGCACGAAACGGAGTTTGATGCCTCGACAGATACCCGCAAGTCGCCTTGCTTCCTCTGCTCGTGGACGCGCCGTAAGGCTCTGTTCGAGATTGCTAAAGCGGAGCATTGCAACAAGATAGCCTTGGGGCATCATCAAGACGATATCTTGGAAACATTGCTTATGAACCTGACGCATCAAGGAGCTTTCGGCACAATGCCGCCCAAACTCACAATGAATAAGTTCGCGATGGAGATCATCCGCCCGCTTTGCCTGGTCAGCGAGAAGGAGCTGATAGAAGTCGGCCGTCTGCTGAATTTCAAGAAACAGATCAAGAACTGTCCTTATGAATCAGGCTCCAGTCGCCGCGATATGAAGGAGGTCTTGGCTCGCTTGGAGGCCATTAATCCCGATGCCCGCTACAGTTTGTGGGGCAGCATGACGAACATCCAGTCTGATTATCTTCCGAAAAAAACGAACAAATAACAATAGTATGAATGGCATATATACAATTTTGATGTTAATCATCTCGAACATTTTCATGACATGCGCCTGGTATGGTCATTTGAAATTGAAAGAACAATTCAGTTGGTTCGAACATTTGCCGCTGATAGGTGTTATCCTTTTTAGTTGGATGTTGGCTTTTTTTGAATATTGCTTTCAAGTGCCGGCCAACCGCATCGGCTTCAGAGAGAATGGAGGCCCCTTCAGTTTGATTCAGCTCAAGGTTATTCAAGAGGTGATTACACTGGTCATTTTTGTGATCTTCAGCACGGTGGCTTTCAAAGGCGAAACATTCAAATGGAATCATGCCTTGGCTTTTCTCTTCTTGGTGGCGGCCGTCTATTTGGTGTTCAAGAAATAAAAAGAAGAGATTCGAGGCTTTGTGAAAAGTTTCTCGGCAGAAAACCGCAGTTCATTCGGCATGAAACTGCAGTTTGCTCCCGAACAAACTACAGTTCTATGACGAGAAACTTTTTCGTAACTACTGAGAAATAACGTAAATAGTAGGCAGTCTTTAACCCAATGATCTCCATCCTTTGATTACAGGGAGGGGAGCATTGGGTTAAAGAAAAGAGTAGTTCTCTACTTATTTGAAGAGTTGAGGAACGAATTCAGACAGGTAAATGCGCCAGTTACGCCAAATATGTCCTTCATCGCTCTCCCTGTATACATATTTATAATTGTGCTTGTCCAACAAAGCGCGGAAGTTAACGTTGGGTTTATAGAGGAAGTCAGACTTGCCAATTGCTATCCAATAGAGTTTCGGTGCATGAGCAAACTGTTTTGCCAACTTACCTTCCATGTCTTTGTATATGGGTGATTCCACTTTGTCGCCCGGTAAGATTGCAGAAGAGAAGAGGCCCACATAATCGAACTGATCCGGATACTCTTTCGAGATATGCAAAGAGTGGAAACCTCCCATCGATAAGCCGGCGATAGCTCTCGACGATTTCTTCTTCTCAACCCGGTAGTTGCTTTCAACGAATTTTTGGATATCGGGGAAAGTAGCTTCCATGGTTCCCTCCATAGTGCGCGGAAGGTTGTCGGTTCGTGGCTTAGCAAGATCAAGACTTGACTCGCCCGGGGCAGCTTCTTGGTCGACATTTCCGTTGGGCATCACGACAATCATCGGCTTGGCCTTGCCTTGTGCGATTAAGTTATCCATGATCTGAATCGTTCTTCCCAAGGTAATCCACGCTTCTTCGTCGCCACCCATGCCATGCAGCAAATAAAGAACCGGATAACGCTTGCCACTTGTCTCGTAGCCGGCCGGAGTATAGATCGTAATTCTGCGGTCGTAACCCAACGACGGACTGTTATACCACCGTTGTGTAACGCTTCCATGAGGCACTTTGTTGACACTATAAAGATCACCGCATCCGCCTTTGATGATGAAAATGTTGAACAACGATGCAACATCACGGTTGACATATACATTGTTCGGGTCAATGATGTTGCTATTACCATCGACAATAAAAGTATAGTTATACAACTCCGATGCCAATGGTGCCGGTGTTGTATATTCCCAAACGCCATGCTCGCCCTCTTTCAAGTCGGCCACTCCCGGTTCTTCTATCTGGCCAAACGGCGAATCGATCTGTTGTTTCGGAAGGAAGTCGCCCGTAACTTGTACTTTTACTGCTTTCGGAGCATAATAACGGAATGTAACCGTATTGTCGGGATGTACCTCCGGCGATGTGATTTGTTGCCCACCCCACAACGATTGTTGGGCTAAAGCAACAGTCGTCATGAACGCTAAAGCGCATGACAAAATAATCTTTTTCATGATATAGTGTGTGTTTAATAATTATTCAGACACCAACAAATAGGGCCAATAGAGCGAGTTCTCCGTGATCGGACTCAGTGCCAGATAACCGGAAGTGATCAAGCCATTGCGGATAACAATCGGATAGCGTGTTTCCATATCCTGATGATTTTGATAGATCTTGCCGGGCTCTTTGCCAAATTCCAAGCGGAAGTTTCCTGTCGAGTTCTCACTGACATAGCGATTAGAGAGGGAGATGGCCAACATTCCCATCGTCCGACGCATGTTGATCTCCACGCAAGGATGGATCATCGGCTGCTGTTTCGGTCCTAAGTAGACCATCATATCCACACCCAATGGGCCGGCATAACTTGAACCGTAGTATTCAGCCAACGCTTTCATCAGAGCTTCGCGGAACATATCCAGCTCTTCTTTGTTGACATATTGCAGCAACAACGACTCGCGGAAGCCATCAGATCCGATGATATTGCCGACATAAGCTCCTCTCTCTTGCGTACCGAACACCGAGAGACCTTTGTAGCTAATGTTTCCTTGGCCGTCTGATTCAAATTCCATGGCGAAGTCTACCAATTTATTCAAGGCTCGCTCGAGGCTCACCTCTCCTTGTTTATTGAGGGCTCCTGTTATCCATCGATGGTCTTTGTCGTTCAATTTTTGTGAACGAATCCAATGCAATCCACGTCCTGACGAAGAGAACGGTTTCTTTAAGATAACGGGGTAGCGAACCGCGCGGATCGCTTTTTCAATATCCGCTGTAAAGCAATAAAACTCAGGGGTCTGAGGCATATATACACCCGGTAATAATTCCTTTATGCGGTTGAAGACGCAACGAGCCATTCGCCGCCCTGTCAAAGTACGGTAACGCTCTTTCCACGAAAGAATAGAGAGAGGCAAGTGGGTTCTCTTGGAAAGAATCTTGAATTGGTAGAGGCTATGCGGAGAGATGCCCCACGGAGCAGCTTGCATGAGCGGATACTCTTCCGGATTCTTCATTGTTTTTGTAGAAAATAATTGAGGCAACGTCGGAAATACGACTTGCATTTCCTTTAAATAAGATTCGGCTTCTTCGCTTTCAGACCAGACATAGTCGTCTGAATCTGCATACCAAAGTGGTAAACAGGAGAGATCTGAAAACATGTGTTGGACATTGGCTGTCGGGGTTATGTTAATGTTCCCAGACCAAACGGCCTCTTCGCTTCCTGGGTTGAAAAAATGTAATTTTGACATATGTCTTTAGTTGGGAGTCTGAACACGTTCAGACTCCCCATTTTTAATTGGTTTAAAGTGTTAGTTTATATTGTTCTTCTTATTCCAAATTTTCGTCGATCGTCTCAATTTTCTTAATGGCGATTTGCATTTCCTCTTTCAGCTTTTCGATTTTGCGTTCCATCTCCTTAATAAGGCTCCCCCCGCCTTTGGATGAAATACTCAAGAATCCGATGTTGTTTTCGTATGTTTGCAGTTCTGATTTCATCCGGTCGTAGCTGCGCATCAGCTTTTCTCTTTCCGAATAGAGCTTACCTTTTCCTTTGCCCGCCATTTCATTGACGTTGCTACGGAAGGACTTCATCTTACGGTCTTGCTGATCCACTTTCAAACGGTCGAATTGTGCATCGGTAGCTTCGCGGAATGCTTTGTATATTTTGTCCTTGTCGCGGAACGGAACGTGCCCAATACTGTTCCATTGCGCCACATAATCTTTCAATGTTGCGAGAGCATCCTTGTCGGCAGTCACGTCCAGTGCTTTCACTTTCTCGATTAACTCTTTCTTTGCTTCAAGGTTAGCCTGCTCTTCATTCTTCTGAGAGGAGACATTTTTGTTCTTGTTTTCGAAGAAATAGTCGCACGCTGCGATGAAACGCTTCCAAAGCAGGTCGGCTTGGCGGCGGTTCACTTGGCCGATGGTCTTCCATTCCTTCTGCAAGGCGATCATCTTGTCGGTTGTCTCGCGCCAATCTGTGCTGTCTTTGAGGGCTTCAGCTTTCTCGCAGAGTGCTTTCTTCTTGGCCAAATTGGCTTCCATCTCAGCCTTGATGCTCTTGTAGAATTCCAGTTTCTTGGTAAAGAATACTGTACAAGCCTCGCGGAAGCGTTCGAAAATCTTCGCATTATATTTTTTAGGAGTGTAGCCGATGGTGCGCCATTTCTTTTGCCATTCCATCACCTCCTCGTTTTTCTTGTCCCAATCCTTGAACGTCTTCAGCGTACTGTAGTCGATGGCTTCCACCGCTTCGCAGAGAGCTGTCTTGGCTTGCAGGTTTTCTTGTTCTTTCACCTTTATCTCTTCGAAATGCTGCTGGTGACGTTTGTTGATGACAGTCGAAGCCGTTTTGAAGCGGCTCCATATCTCTTCGCGCAACTCTTTGGCAACCGGACCGATTTCTCGCCATTGCTGGTGCAGTTTCTGCAGCTGATGGAAGGCCGAAACGGCATCCTTTTCATTCTGCAGTTTCTCAACTGTCTCGCACAAGGCCGTCTTCATCTCCAAGTTCTTCTTGAAGTCGTAGTCGCGCAGTTGATTATTGATCTTGATCAGATCGTAGAATTTTTCAGAGCAGGTTTGGTATTCTTTCCACAAATCGTTGACATGCTCTTCTGGAACGAGTTTAATATCTTTCCATTTCTGCTGGATTTCTTTAAATTCGTTGTAGAGTTTATTGAAATCATCTTGCCGTTCGCTCAATTGCTTCAATTGTTCGATCAGTTGGAGCTTGGCTTCATAGTTGCTGGCCTTGAGTTTTTCTTCTTCGGCCAGGAACGACGCACGCTTTTCCTTGTAGGCATTCATCAGATCCTTCAAGAGGGCTTCCTGAATGTCTTCTTGGGCTACGAAATCCTTTGCCGAACCACCTTGCTCGATGAATGCTTTCTTTTGCTCGTCTATTTCCGACCGGCGAATTTTATAGTAAGCTTGTTTCAAAGACTCTACTTCTCCACGAATGGTTTCCACCGGTGCTTCCACCAACGATCTCAAGCGATCAATGATCTCTTCTTTCGTCGGTTTTCCTGTTGTATATACTGCGCTCGCATCGGCATTCTCAGCGGTGGCAGAGGTTTCTACGGCTGCCAGGCTGTCAGTTTCAGTTGATTTAACGTTTTCTTCCGTCAAATTCGTTTCCAGAGTGTCCTTCATACTTCAATATGTTTAAGAAAGGAAAAGAGTATTCCTTTTTATTTAAACACAAAATAAGCCAAATATTTTTTGAAAACCTATTTTTTTAATGAATATTTCTTAGTTACTTAAATTTAAAAGTTGTTATAATTTTCTCGAGTGTCCGCAATGGCCCTCCCAACCCTTTTTCTTCTATCTTTGAACGGCTTACGAACGCCATTCTTTATCACTGTACCTATGCTCTAAAAATATGGATGTTTTTGAAGCAAAACACCCCTATTTTCAATGAAAAACATCTGTGTTTTGAAGAGCAAACATCCGTATTTTTTCATCTTTTCTAACGCGTTGTTTTTGAATACATTGCAATTGTGCGACAATTCAGTTTGAACAAAATTCATGGACGAGGTAGTTATATATCATGTTTTTTGAGTAAGTTTGTACGTTCTTTGAACGAAGACCGTCCGATGATGAGAATCGACACCCAAAGAGCAGTTCATTATTGACTGAAACACAACCAATAATTAAATATATATTTTAAACGAATCATATTATGGCAACAACTCCAGAATTCAAGTATGCTCCTATGTTCCAGATGGGAAAGGACGACACTGAATATCGCTTGCTTACGAAAGAAGGTGTAAGCACCGGCGAGTTTGAAGGTAAAACCATCCTCAAAGTTTCAAAAGAGGCGCTTACATTGCTTGCCGAGCAGGCTTTCCACGATGTAGAATTCAAGCTCCGCCGCGAACACAACCTGCAGGTGGCTAAAATTTTGACCGATCCGGAAGCGTCAGAGAACGACAAGTACGTAGCTTTGCAATTCTTGCGCAACGCTGAAACTGCCGTCAAAGGCATTTTACCTTTCTGCCAAGATACGGGTACAGCTATCATCCATGGCGAGAAAGGTCAGCGCGTTTGGACGGACTTCGAAGACGAAGAGGCTTTGAGCCGTGGTGTATACAATACATTCACACAAGACAATCTGCGCTACTCGCAGAACGCCCCACTGAACATGTACGACGAAGTGAACACTCGTTGCAACTTGCCGGCTCAGATCGATATCGAAGCTGTCGAAGGCGATGAGTATCGTTTCATCATGGTTGCCAAAGGTGGCGGTTCAGCCAACAAGACTTACTTCTACCCAATGACGAAAGCGACGATCCAAAACGAGGGAACTTTGCTGCCGTTCTTGGTTGAAAAGATGAAGAGCCTCGGCACTGCCGCTTGTCCTCCTTACCACATTGCATTCGTCATTGGCGGTACAAGTGCAGAGAAGAACTTGCTGACGGTAAAATTGGCTTCCATCAAATATTACGACAATCTGCCGACAACCGGCGATGAGACGGGCCGTGCTTTCCGCGACATCGACTTGGAAAACAAGTTGCTCGAAGAGGCTTACAAGATTGGTCTCGGCGCTCAGTTTGGCGGTAAATACCTGGCTCACGATATCCGCGTAATTCGTTTGCCACGCCATGGCGCCAGCTGTCCGATCGGTATGGGCGTCAGCTGCTCTGCCGACCGTAACATCAAGGCAAAGATCAACAAAGAGGGTGTATGGTTGGAGCAGATGGACGAGAATCCTACCGAATTGATTCCTGAAGAATTGCGCAATCCGGGTGAGGGTACAACAGGTATCGTCATCGACTTGGACAAAGGCATCGACGCTGTTCGTTCAGAATTGTCAAAATATCCGGTCAGCACACGTATCAGCCTGAACGGAACCATCATCGTTGCTCGCGATATCGCTCATGCGAAGCTGAAAGCTCGCTTGGATGCAGGCGAAGAGATGCCGGACTACTTCAAGAACCATCCGATCCTTTACGCCGGACCGGCCAAGACTCCGGAGGGCTATCCTTGCGGTAGCATGGGACCGACCACAGCCAATCGTATGGATCCATATGTAGATGAGTTCCAAGATCATGGCGCAAGCTTGGTGATGATTGCAAAAGGTAACCGCACACAAGTTGTAACGGATGCCTGCAAGAAGCACGGCGGTTTCTACTTGGGTACGATCGGAGGAGTAGCAGCCGTTCTTTCACAAAGCAGCATTAAGAGCATCGAATGTGTAGAATATCCGGAGTTGGGTATGGAGGCCATCTGGAAGATCCGCGTAGAAAACTTCCCTGCATTCATTTTGGTTGATGATAAGGGCAACGACTTCTTTTTGCAGATCCAGTCACATTGCACAAACTGCAAAATGAAATAAGCAGATTTCTTTCATAGCTTATATATAAGAAGTCGGAGGGATGCGCATCAAAAGATGAGCTATTTCTCCGACTTGCTTTTATCTAAACAGATGTTTGATGGCAGCAATCGGGTGATACCATAGCATTCGCGGGCCGCTGAAACGCATCACTTGCCGCATTTTCTCGCGCATATCGGGTTTGTAGCAATGGATAGGGCAACGTTTGCATGAACTTTTTTGCTCACCAAACTTACAATGATCCAGACGTTTCCACGCATAATCGAGTAGCATTCTGCACTCATCGCAGAGTTGATCATGCTTTTCTTTCTTACGGCAATATAGTTCTATCATCAGCTTTACAATCTGTTTTTCTTCCTCAATTCGAGAAGTTTTTTTCTTCATGACGATTCGTATTTTTTGTTTTTATCTCTAACTTTGCACCCTGAAATCCGAAAGCAGATATAGCCTCTGCGTGGCTTCTTTGGTAGCAGTCGTGTAGAGATTGAACTAATTTGGACGTAAAAATAGTAAAAACTGAATGAATTCGTCAAAAGAAATGACTCAAGGCGCATCCTTGCCCTTGATTTTCAACTTTACTTTGCCGCTATTATTGGGTAATTTATTGCAGCAAACCTACTCGTTGATCGATGCTGCTATTGTGGGAAAGTTCTTGGGTATTAACGCTTTGGCTTCAGTTGGTGCAAGCAGTTCCGTTATTTTCCTGATATTGGGCTTTTGCAATGGCTGCTGTTGTGGCTTCGGCATCCCTGTAGCTCAAAAATTTGGTGCTCGCGACTATGCAACCATGCGGCGATACATCCACATTGCTTTGCGGTTGGCCGTTGGAATGTCCGTATCGATTGCCGTCATAACCAGCCTCTTGTGTGCCGGAATCTTACGAATGATGCAGACTCCTGAGCTCATCTTCCGCGATGCCTACCTCTATCTGCTGGTGACATTCATAGGAGTTCCCTTTACTTTTTTCTACAATCTGCTTTCGAGTATCATTCGAGCCTTAGGCGACAGCAAGACGCCCTTCTACTTTTTGCTTTTTTCGACACTATTAAATATCGTATTGGACCTATTCTGTATCTTGGTGTTGGGATGGGGAGTAGCCGGAGCTGCCATTGCTACAGTTGTAGCACAGGGGATTTCTGCCCTGTTATGCTATTTTTATATGTATAGACATTTCCCCATCATGAAAATGGAAAAGGGAGAAGAGCAATTCGATTCCACACTGGCGAAGAATATGCTCGGCATCGGCGTACCGATGGGCTTGCAATTTTCGATTACGGCTATCGGCAGTATCATGTTGCAGAGCTCAAACAATGCATTGGGTACGGCTTGTGTGGCAGCCTTCACGGCGGCGATGCGAATCAAGATGTTCTTCCTCTGCCCGTTCGAGACATTAGGTATTGCGATGGCCACTTACGTCGGGCAGAACTATGGTGCCGGCAAGCCTGAACGCGTATGGCAAGGGATCAAATCCAGCTCGCTTATGATGGCCATTTATGCTGTCTTTACATTTGTCGTCTTAATGCTCTTCTCCCGACAAATCCTCTATATGTTTGTCGACCCCTCCGAAACAGAAATCTTGAAAGATGCGACACTTTTCTTGCATGTAGCGGCTACCTTCTTCCCACTGGTGGGCGTGTTGTGCATCTTGCGCTACTCGATTCAAGGGGCAGGGTTTACGAATTTGGCCATGTTTTCAGGTGTGGCTGAGATGATCGCGCGCATCTTGGTCAGTCTCATAGCAGTGCCCATTTGGGGATATGTGGCAGTTTGCTTTGGCGACTCGACGGCATGGCTCTTCGCGGATCTCTTCTTAGTGCCCGCTTTTTGGTATGTCTACAAACAAATCAAAAAGATACACCGCGCATAATTTAACCTTCGTTAGCAGAAAAATAAAGAACATTTTTTTGATTCTGTGACTACTTTTGTTCACAAAATATAAAAAACTTGTTCGACAATGAGAAAACAAATACTGACGTTGTTCTTGGCTTTTGGCGTAGGAATGACGTTTGCGCAGACAGCGCGCGAGGAAATCCATGAGAATATTCGCCGAACGGCAAGCAACTACCTGGCGTATATTGAACCGACAACTACCTTGACGAAAGCACCGGCCGGTTATGAACCATTCTATTTGAGCCATTACGGACGGCATGGCTCCCGTTGGCTGATCGACAAAACGGACTATACTTCGGTGATCGGTATACTGAAGGATGCCGATAAGGCAGGAGCTCTGACCGACTTGGGGCGTGACGTACTGGCCAAGTTGGAGCGCTTCTACCCAACTTCCATCAATCGCCTTGGCGAGCTGACGACAGTCGGCGAGCGACAACACCATGGCATCGGCAAGCGCTTGACCCAACATTTTCCTGAGATCTTCTCGGGTAATGCGCAAGTAGATGCCCGCAGTACGGTGGTGATCCGCTGTATTTTGAGTATGGAGGCCGAGTGTGAAGAGCTGGCTGCTTTCAATCCGAAAATAACATTTCGCAACGATGTCAGCGAGTCTTTCCAATATTATCTGAACCAACCTTGGGACAAAAATCTCTCGGCAACGGCAAAGAAAGGAAGAAAAATGAGCCAATATTACCGCACGAAGTTCACCCATCCGGAGCGGTTGAGCAAGACGTTGTTCTCCGATCAGTCGTACGTTGAAACATACGTCGACATGAACTCTTTCATGTATCGCCTGTTTGATGTGGTAAGTAACATGCAAAGCCACGATACCGATATCGATCTTTACAATTTATATACCGAAGAGGAATGTTACGACCAATGGAAAATCCGCAATATCGACTGGTACCTCAGCTTCGGTCCTGCCCCACTGACGGACGGCATCATGCCATACACCCAACGCAATCTGCTGCGCAACGTGATTGAAACAGCCGACACGATCGTCAACAAGTCAGGTTATAACGGAGCCACCATGCGCTTTGGCCATGAGGTTTGTGTGATGCCATTGGCATGTTTGATGGAGTTGGACAGTTGCGGTCGCCAGGTTTCCGATTTGGAACACCTCGATCAGCAATGGGTCAACTACCGCATCTACCCGATGGCTTCGAATATCCAGCTCGTATTCTACCGCCCCAAGAAGGGTAAGGGCGACATCTTGGTGAAAGCTTTGCTGAACGAAAAAGAGACAACCCTGCCGATCCCTACCGATTGTGCACCCTACTATAAATGGAAGGATTTGCGGGCTTATTATCTGAAGAAGCTGGAGGCTTATACGGAACAATAAGAAGAAAACAACAGCTATTGCCGAACAACTCGCCGATTACTTCCGAATGATGAAAAAATCACTCGGGAGTAATCACGAGTTTGTTCGGGAGCAAACTGCAGTTTCATGCCGAATGAACTGCGGTTTATTCGAGAGAAACCAACATGTAGCACGGCAATGAGTTTTTCATGGTTCGGAATCCTCTATGAAAAAGAAGAGAGAGAAGTTTTGCAGATATTTTTTTCTTTATTTGTGACTTAGGGCTTTGAAAGAGAGAAAAAATTGTACCTTTGCACGAACTTGTGTCTAATACAAGTTGAAAATAGTATGGATAAGATTCGCATAAGGGATAAAAATTTTAAATTATATATTCCGGAAGAGAAGATTGAGCAGGCTGTTTCGCGCATGGCGAAAGAGATCAAAACTGATATTGAAGGTAAGAAAGATGTGCAGTTTGTTTGCATTTTGAATGGTTCATTCATGTTTACTGCCGAGTTGATGGCCGAATTGGATGGCCCGTACAAAATTTCTTTTGCACGTTATTCTTCTTATTCCGGCACTTCAAGTACAGGAATGTTGAAGGAAATTATGCCAATCGAAGGTGACCTTGTCGGCAAGACTTTGATTCTCATTGAAGATATTGTGGATACAGGCTTTACGATGCATAACTTGATTCACCAATTGAAACACAGAGGAGCGGCCGAGGTGAAATTGGCAACGATGCTGTTCAAGCCCGAATCTTTGAAGTGCGATTTGAGGCCGGACTATGTAGGTATTGAGATCAGTCCGGCATTTATTGTGGGGCACGGCTTGGATTACGATGGTGAAGGTCGCACCTATCGTGACATTTACGTGATTGACGAAGAATAAAAAATTAAATATTTAATTGACAATCATTATGTTGAACGTAGTTATTTTTGGTGCTCCGGGTTCAGGAAAAGGAACTCAGAGCGAATTGATTATCAAAGAATATGGGTTGGATCACATTTCTACAGGTGATGTATTGCGCTCAGAAATGAAAAACGATACGGAGCTGGGTAAAATTGCGAAAGACTTTATAGAAAAAGGCCAGTTGGTTCCGGACGAACTGATTGTAAACATGCTGGCTAAGGTGTTGGATAGCAAAGAAAACTCGAAAGGTGTTATCTTCGATGGTTTCCCACGTACTATCCCTCAAGCTGAGGCTTTGAAGAAAATGTTGAACGAACGTGGAACAGATGTTTCCGTTATGTTGAATTTGCAGGTCGACGAAGAGGAATTGATCAAACGCTTGTTGGAGCGTGGTAAGGTTTCAGGTCGTTCAGACGACAATTTGGAAACTATCAAATCTCGTTTGGAAGTTTACCACAAACAAACTGCTCCGTTGGCTGACTTCTATGTAAATGAAGGCAAACATGTAGCAATCAAAGGAGTGGGTACTATCGAAGAAATCTTCGGCCGTATCAAGGACGCTATCAACGCAGTTAAGTAATAAAGATTATTGTAGAATGGAAAAGAGGAACAGACTGTGCTGTTTCTCTTTTCCATTCTTTTGTTTTAATAAATAGGATGCCCTTGATGGGGCGTCCATGGATCATTAAAAATATAAAAAATGGCTGAATCCAACTTTGTAGATTATGTAAAGATCTATTGCCGTTCCGGAAAGGGAGGTAGAGGGTCTTCTCACTTTCGCCGTGCGAAATACATTCCGAAAGGTGGTCCCGATGGAGGTAACGGGGGAAGAGGAGGCCATGTATATCTGCGGGGTAACCGCAATTATTGGACCTTGCTCCATCTGAAATATGACCGTCATATTCTGGCTACCAACGGCGAAAGCGGAGGTGCAAAGCGCAGTTTCGGTAAAGATGGCGAGGATCGTACGATCGAAGTACCTTGCGGTACGGTGGTTTACGATGCCGAAACGGGCGAATTTATCTGCGATGTTACCGAAGACGGACAGGTGGTGCGTCTGTTGAAAGGCGGAAAAGGTGGCTTGGGAAATTGGAATTTTCGTACGGCTACCAATCAAGCACCGCGTTATGCGCAACCGGGTGAGCCTGCTCAGGAACGGTTGATCATCATGCAGTTGAAGTTGCTTGCCGACGTTGGTCTCGTTGGCTTTCCGAACGCAGGAAAATCAACGTTGCTATCTGTGCTTTCTGCTGCTAAGCCAAAGATTGCCAACTATCCGTTTACGACGCTCGAACCTAACTTGGGAATAGTAAGTTATCGTGATAGTCGCTCGTTTGTTATGGCAGATATTCCCGGTATCATCGAAGGAGCAAGTGAAGGAAAAGGTCTCGGTTTGCGATTCTTGCGCCATATCGAACGCAATTCGCTCTTGTTGTTCATGATTCCTGCTGACAGTGATGATATAAAAAAGGAATATGAAATCTTAGCCAATGAGCTGGTGAAGTACAATCCGGATTTGGAAGGTAAACCAAGGGTATTGGCTATTACGAAGTCGGATATGCTCGATCAAGAGCTGATAGAGCAGATGGAAGCAGAACTTCCCGAAGGTATTCCGCACGTGTTCATCTCGGCTGTGGCGCACATGGGCTTGCAGGAGTTGAAAGATTTGTTGTGGAAAGAGCTGAACAAGGAGTCATTCCATGAGGTGGAACAGATCGTGCATAGGAATATTGATGTATCCAAACTCGAATTTGACGACGATGAAGAATTTGAAATGTTGCCTGACGAAGAGGAGGATGACGAAGAATTCGTAGAGTACGAAGACTGGGACGATGAAGAGTATGAAGAGGGTTCTGAAGATGATGCAGAGGAGCCTTTTGAAAAATAATTTGGAAGTGTTGCAATTTCCTCGCTGGAAGGACGATTGCAACATTTCTCATTTTGTGACATTGCGTTCGGGAGGTATCAGCAAAGGAAATTATTCCAGCATGAATCCGGGCTTGTACACGTCGGACAATATCGAATGTATTACTCGTAATCGTCAGATTTTATGCGAAGGGTTGCAGATTAAACCGAAGCAATTGATTACCCCCCGGCAGACACATTCCGATCGTATCCTATCGATTGACGCTGAATGGTTGCAATGTTCAGTCGAGGAACAAACGGCAACTTTACAGGGAGTGGATGCCTTGATTACGGATCAACCAGAGGTTTGCTTGACGGTTTCAACAGCCGATTGTGTACCGATTCTTTTGTATTCGCCCGATTGTCGGGTGATTGCGGCCGTTCATGCAGGGTGGCGAGGTACAGTGGCAGCCATTTTGCAAAAGACAGTGCAGCGGATGAAGCGCGATTATGGTTGTGCTGCCGATCAGATTCAGGCGGCTATTGGGCCTTCAATCAGTCTCGAAGCCTTCGAGGTGGGGATGGAGGTAGTCGATGCTTTCCGTAATTCGCATGTATGGATGGCCGATGATATGGAATCGTTGTTGTGGTGGGAACGGCAGCGGGAAAAATATCATATCGATTTATGGAAAGCCAACCGCTTGCAATTGCTTTACGAAGGTGTCCGGCCGAACAATATTAATCAAGCAAATATTTGTACCTTTGCAACAAAGGATTTGTTTTCTGCTCGCCGTATGGGAGTGGAGAGCGGTCGTATTTTATCGGGAATTTTGATGTATAAGAGATGAAACAAATCGAGCTTTCAGAAGAAATCAAAGAGGCAGTTCCGGATTTGCATGTCCTGGCGATAGCTTGTGATGTGGAAAACAGTGAGTCAAATCCGCAGTTGTGGGAAGAAATTCATGAAGAAGAGGTAAAGGTTCGCCAAACGGTAAAGATGGAAGAGGTCAACAAGTTGCTTTCGATACAAGCTACTCGTCAGGCGTACAAGAAGTTAGGGAAAGATCCCAATCGCTATCGTCCATCGGCTGAATCGCTTCGTCGTCGCATCGTAAAGGAGATGTCGCTCTATCAAATAGACACGATCGTTGACCTGATCAATTTGGTATCGTTGCAAAGCGGCTATTCGATAGGCGCCTTTGATCAAGACAAGATCCAAGGTGAACGTTTGGTATTGGGCGTCGGACAAGAAGGAGAACTTTATCACGGTATTGGTCGGGGGCTTTTGAATATTGCCGGACTTCCTGTCTATCGTGATGCAGTAGGTGGCATCGGTACGCCGACAAGCGACGAGGAACGTACGAAAGTAGGATTGGAAACGCATCGTCTGTTGGTGCTCATCAATGGCTATTCAGGCTTGGTGGGATTGCCGGAAGCGGGACAATATGCCATCGATTTGTTGAAGAAATATACGGCTGCAAAATCAATAGAAACGATGCTGATCACGAAAGACGGTTGCAAAAATAATCTGTTATGACACAGAATATTCACACCGATTGCTTCCATATTCAGCAAGAAAGCACTATCTTTGTGGCGTAAACTATAAGTTCTTAAAAAAAGATGATCGAATTAATTGGAACTAACGCAGGTCTTGTTTGGACTGCGTTGAAAGAAGGGGGGAAAATGAACCTCAAATCTTTGAAAAAAGCTACCAAGATCAAAGCAGAAAAAGATATGTATGCTGCGCTTGGCTGGTTGGCACGTGAAGGTAAATTGGCTTTTGAAGAAATCGAAGGCGAAATACAAGTTTCTTTGATCGGATAATTCTTCGATGGAGTTCTTCGGAAGAATTTGATAAAAGGTTGTCTACACCCGCAAGGGGGCAATCTTTTATTCCATTCTCAAAACCCGAGCTGCTGAAAAATGGCT
>CAVKMU010000040.1:0-26968 GCA_963657455.1 bacterium | reverse complement strand
AAATGCCAGGATTATTAGGAAAGAAAATCGGAATGACATCCGTTTTCAGTGCCGAGGGAAAAAATCTTCCATGCACTGTTATCGAAGTTGGTCCTTGTGTAGTTACGCAAATCAAAACTTTGGAAAATGATGGCTATGAAGCTGTTCAGTTGGGCTTTGAAGACAAGAAAGAGAAGCACACAACTCAGCCAGAAATGGGTCATTTCAAGAAAGTAGGTGTAACTCCCAAGAGATACTTGGCCGAGTTCAAAAATTTTGAGAGCGAATACAAATTGGGTGACGTTATCACTGTTGATTATTTGGAGGATGCCGGTTTCGTTGATGTGATCGGTACTTCTAAAGGTAAAGGATTCCAGGGCGTTGTTAAGCGTCATGGTTTCGGTGGTGTAGGTCAGTCCACTCACGGTCAGCACAACCGTGCTCGTAAACCGGGTTCTATCGGTGCTTGTTCTTACCCAGCAAAAGTATTCAAAGGTATGCGTATGGCAGGCCAGTTGGGAAATGAACGTGTAACTGTTCAGAATTTGCAGGTTATCAAAGTATTGCCGGAGCATAATCTTTTATTGGTTAAAGGATCTGTTCCAGGCGCAAAAGGTTCAATCGTTTTAATTGAAAAGTAATGGAACTGAGCGTATTAAATATTAAAGGTGAAGATACCGGAAAGAAAGTGACTTTAAACGATGCTATCTTTGGCATTGAACCGAACGACCATGCTATTTACTTGGATGTTAAACAGTATTTGGCAAACAAGCGTCAAGGAACTCATAAGTCAAAAGAAAGAAGCGAAGTGTCGGGTAGTACTCGCAAATTGATCCGTCAAAAAGGTGGTGGCGGTGCTCGTCGCGGTGATATCAACTCTCCTGTATTGGTAGGTGGTGGTCGTGTATTTGGTCCGACACCTCGTGATTATAGCTTTAAGTTGAACAAAAAGGTAAAATCTTTGGCTCGTAAATCTGCTTTGACGTATAAGGCTGCAGGCAATGCTATTGTGGTTGTAGAAGATTTTTCATTTGAAGCTCCTAAAACCAAAGAATTTATAACAATTGCTAAAAACCTCAAAGTGGCTGATAAAAAGCTGCTTGTGGTTTTACCGGAGACTAATAATTTTGTATATTTGTCTGCTCGCAATTTGCAGAAGGTAAACATTATAACTGTATCCGACATTAATACATACAATGTTATGGATGCGGCTAATGTCGTGTTTACAGAAGGAGCAGTTGCGGCTTTGGATCAACAATTTAATGCTTAAGGAGGAATAAAATGGGAATTATCATTAAACCGATTGTAACAGAGAAGCAAACAGCTATTACTGATAAGTTTGCAAATCGTTATGGCTTCCGTGTTTCTCCGGCCGCAAATAAGTTGGAGATCAAAAAGGCTGTTGAAGAGATGTATAACGTGACAGTAGTCAGTGTAAATACAATCAACTATCCTGGTAAATTGAAGACTCGTTATACAAAGTCTGGTATGATTTCAGGTAAGCAAACAGCCTACAAGAAAGCTATTGTAACATTGAAAGAAGGAGAAATTATTGATTTCTTTAGTAATATCTAAAAAAAGAAATGGGAATACGTAAATTAAAGCCCACAACACCGGGGCAGAGACACAAAGTTATTGGTGCATTTGATAAAATCACTGCAAGTACACCAGAGAAGTCTCTTGTAGTAGGTAAGAAGAGTACAGGCGGGCGTAACAACACCGGTAAAATGACAATGCGTTATATCGGTGGTGGTCACAAACAAAAGTACAGATTTATCGATTTCAAGAGAAGCAAAGATGGCATTCCTGCAACAGTAAAAGCAATCGAGTACGATCCTAACAGAACATCTCGTATCGCATTGTTGTATTATGCTGATGGAGCAAAGAGCTATATCATTGCTCCCAACGGTTTGGAAGTTGGCCAGACAGTGGTTTCAGGTAGCGATGCAGCTCCTGAAGTAGGTAATACTTTACCTATGGCAAATATTCCTGTCGGTACTATTATTCACAACATTGAGCTTCGTCCAGGTCAGGGAGCCAAATTGGTTCGTTCTGCTGGAGCATTTGCTCAGTTGACTTCAAAAGAAGGCGCTTATGCAATCATTAAGATGCCTTCGGGAGAAACCAGAAAGATTCTTGCCGCTTGTAAAGCAACAATCGGTGCAGTAGGCAATTCAGACCATGGTCTTGAAAAATCAGGTAAGGCTGGACGTTCTAGATGGTTAGGTCGTCGTCCGCACAACCGTGGTGTCGTAATGAACCCAGTTGATCACCCAATGGGTGGTGGTGAAGGACGTGCGTCAGGAGGTCATCCTAGATCACGTAATGGCTTATATGCTAAGGGCTTGAAGACAAGAGCTCCTAAGAAGCATTCTTCAAAATATATTATTGAAAGAAGAAAGAAATAATCTGATTAATTGAGTAAACTATGAGTCGTTCATTAAAAAAAGGTCCATATATTAACGTAAAGCTCGAAAAGAAAGTTTTAGCCATGAATGAATCTGGCAAGAAAGCTGTCGTTAAAACATGGGCAAGAGCTTCAATGATTTCGCCTGATTTTGTAGGCCATACTATTGCAGTTCACAATGGAAATAAATTCATTCCTGTATTCGTAACCGAAAACATGGTAGGACATAAGTTGGGAGAATTTTCTCCAACTCGTACTTTCCGTGGACATGCCGGTAATAAGAAGAAATAATCCGGACACAGGATCCTAAAATTGAAAAAAAGAATCGAAAATGGGTGCTAGAAAAAGAATATCAGCTGAGTCAAGAAAAGAAGCCCAGAAGACTATGTATTTCGCTAAATTGCGAAATGTTCCAACATCTCCTCGCAAAATGCGTTTGGTTGTTGACATGGTTCGTGGTATGGAAGTATTCCGTGCTCTTGGAGTCTTGAAATTCTCTAACAAAGAGGCTGCAGCAAGAGTAGAAAAATTGCTTCGTTCAGCAATTGCAAACTGGGAACAGAAAAATGAACGTAAAGCAGAGGCAGGTGAATTGTGCATTTCTTCTATCAGCGTAGATTGCGCTACAACATTGAAGAGAATGCGTCCTGCTCCTCAAGGTAGAGGCTACAGAATTCGTAAACGTTCGAACCATGTAACTCTGTTTGTTGATACACTAAGTAAAAACGATAGTCAAAATTAATTTGTAGATGGGACAAAAAGTTAATCCGGTTAGTAATCGTTTAGGAATCATCAGAGGTTGGGATTCCAATTGGTATGGCGGCAGAAATTACGGAGACACTTTGTTAGAAGATAGCAAAATCCGTAAATATTTGAATGCCCGTCTTGCAAAGGCTAGTGTATCTCGTATCGTGATTGAACGTACGTTGAAGTTGATTACCATCACTGTATGTACATCACGCCCTGGTATTATTATTGGTAAAGGTGGTCAGGAAGTAGACAAACTTAAAGAAGAGTTGAAAAAGATCACTGATAAAGAAGTCCAAATTAATATCTTTGAAGTTAAGAGACCTGAATTGGATGCTGTGATTGTTGCAAATAACATCGCTCGCCAATTGGAGGGAAAGATTGCTTATCGTCGTGCTATTAAAATGGCTATCGCATCTACTATGAGAATGGGTGCTGAAGGTATCAAAATCCAGGTTTCTGGTCGTTTGAATGGTGCTGAAATGGCTCGTTCTGAGATGTACAAAGAAGGAAGAACTCCATTACATACATTTAGAGCAGACATTGATTATGCTTTGGCTGAAGCATTGACAAAAGTTGGTTTGATTGGTGTCAAAGTTTGGATTTGCCGTGGTGAAGTCTATGGAAAGAAAGATTTGGCTCCTTCATTTACAACTTCTAAAGAATCTGGTCGTCGCAATGACAATGTCGGTGGCAACAGAGATAAGAACTTCAAGAGAAAAAAAGCTAATCGTTAAACATTAGAATTTAAGAAGAAATGTTACAACCAAAGAAAACCAAATTCAGAAGAGTTCAAAAAGGACGTGCTAAAGGTAATGCTCAGCGCGGTAACCAATTGACCTTCGGATCATTTGGTATAAAATCATTAGAGACTAAATGGATTACCGGTCGTCAGATCGAAGCAGCCCGTGTTGCAGTAACCCGTTATATGCAGCGTCAAGGTCAGGTTTGGGTTAGAATCTTCCCTGATAAGCCGATCACTAAAAAGCCTGCAGATGTACGTATGGGTAAAGGTAAAGGTAATCCAGAGGGATTTGTTGCGCCTGTTACTCCAGGCCGTATGATTTTCGAAATCGAAGGCGTTCCTTTTGATGTTGCCAAAGAGGCTTTGCGCTTAGGAGCACAAAAACTTCCGGTAACAACAAAATTTGTTGTGAGACGTGATTATGATATGCAAAATCAAAATGCGTAATTTGTTATGAAGATTGCAGAAATTAGAGAATTAAGCACAGCGGAGTTGTCAGAAAGAATTGGGGCTGAAGTAGCCGCTTACGAGCAGAAAGTTATCAACCACAGTATAACTCCGAGTGAAAATCCTGCACAGATCAAACAACAGCGCAGGACGATCGCGCGCATGAAAACTGAATTGCGCCACAGAGAACTTAACAACAAATAATTGAGCCTGATGGAAACTAGAAATTTAAGAAAAGAAAAAACGGGCGTGGTTACCAGCAACAAGATGGATAAAAGCATCACGGTTGCTGTTAAATGGAAAGAAAAACATCCCATTTATGGTAAATTCGTGAATAAGACGAAGAAATATCATGCTCACGATGAAAAGAATGAATGCAACATTGGCGATACCGTTAGAATTATGGAAACTCGTCCTTTGAGCAAAACAAAAAGATGGAGATTAGTTCAAATAATCGAAAGGGCTAAGTAACATGATACAACAAGAATCAAGATTAGTAGTAGCTGATAACAGTGGTGCTAAAGAGGCGCTTTGTATTCGCGTTCTGGGCGGTACAAAGAAACGCTATGCCACTGTTGGTGATGTGATTGTGGTAGCGATAAAAAGCGTTATCCCATCTAGCGATATTAAAAAAGGTGCAGTTTCTAAAGCTATCATCGTTCGTACAAAGAAAGAGATTCGTCGTGCTGACGGTTCTTATATCCGTTTCGATGACAATGCTTGCGTTTTGTTGAACGGTGCTGGTGATATCCGTGGTAGTCGTATTTTCGGACCGGTTGCCAGAGAGCTTCGTGCAACTAACATGAAAATTGTTTCACTCGCACCAGAAGTACTTTAATAGTTCAAAAAATTAGCGTAATGAGCAAATTACATATCAAAAAAGGTGATACAGTTTTTGTTAATACCGGCGAGGACAAAGGTAAAACAGGAAGAGTCTTGAAGGTTTTGGTAAAAGAAAACCGTGCCGTTGTTGAAGGTATTAATGTGGTATCAAAGCACATGAAGCCAAGTGCTAAGAACCCTCAGGGAGGTATCGAGAAAAAGGAAGCTCCTATTCATATTTCTAACTTGAATGTCGTTGATCCTAAAACAGGAAAACCGACAAGAATTGGTCGCAAAGTTAATGAAGCAGGTGCTTTAGTGCGTTATTCAAAAAAATCAGGGGAGGAAATTAAGTAATGAGCAATACTGCCAGTCTTAAGAAGGAATATCAGGACAGAATTGTTCCTGCTTTAACAAAAGAGTTTGGTTACAAGACAATCATGCAGGTGCCTGTTTTGAAAAAAATTGTAATCAACCAAGGTTTAGGTTTAGCTACGGCTGACAAGAAAATCATCGATGTTGCCATTGCTGAATTAACTGCTATCACAGGTCAGAAAGCTGTTGCTACGGTATCCCGCAAGGATATTTCAAACTTCAAGCTTCGTAAAAAAATGCCTATTGGAGTTATGGTTACTTTGCGTCGTGAGCAAATGTACGAATTCCTCGAAAGATTAGTTCGTATCGCTCTTCCTCGTATTCGTGACTTCAAAGGTATCGAAAGTAAATTGGATGGTAGAGGTAATTATACACTCGGTATTCAGGAACAAATCATTTTCCCTGAAATAAATATCGACAATATTACAAAAATATTGGGAATGAATATTACCTTTGTAACCTCAGCGAAAACTGACGAGGAAGGTTATGCGCTGTTGAGAGAATTTGGTTTGCCTTTTAAAAATGCAAAAAAAGACTAAGTAGTTATGGCTAAGGAATCAATGAAAGCCCGCGAGGTAAAAAGAGCAAAGTTGGTAGCAAAATATGCTGCAAAAAGAGCTCAACTGAAAGCTGAAGGTAATTATGAGGCTTTGCAGTCTTTACCAAAGAATGCTTCTCCTGTACGTTTACACAATCGTTGTAAAATTACAGGTCGTCCGAAGGGATACGTTCGTCAGTTCGGTATTTCTCGTATCCAATTGCGTGAAATGGCATCTCATGGTTTAATTCCAGGAGTAAAGAAAGCAAGTTGGTAAGAGTATTTTATTTTTAAATATTGTCCGGATGTCCGGATCAATTTAATTTTTTATTATATGACAGATCCTATTGCAGATTATTTGACAAGATTGCGTAATGCAATCAAGGCTAAGCACAGAGTAGTAGAAGTGCCAGCGTCAAATTTAAAGAAAGAGATCACTAAGATCCTTTTCGACAAGGGCTACATTCTTAATTTTAAGTTTGTAGAAGATGGTCCTCAAGGTACAATTAAAATTGCCTTGAAGTATGACTTAGTAAACAAAGTAAATGCAATCAAGAAACTTCAAAGAGTTTCTACGCCAGGTTTGCGTAAGTACACTGGCTACAAAGACATGCCTCGCGTGTTGAATGGATTAGGAATTGCAGTTCTTTCTACTTCTAAAGGTGTTATGACTGATAAAGAAGCTCGTGAGCTGAAGATCGGTGGTGAAGTATTGTGTTACGTATATTAATTAGGAGGAAGAAGAATGTCAAGAATAGGTAAATTACCAATCCATGTGCCAGCTGGTGTTACTGTTACAGTCAAGGATAGTGTTGTTACAGTAAAAGGCCCTAAAGGAGAATTAGTTCAGCCAATTAATCCTGATATCAACGTTTCAATCGAAGACGGAACAATTCAATTGTCTCGTCCAACTGACGAAAAGAATGTTCGTGCATTGCATGGTTTGTATCGTGCATTGATTCACAACATGGTAGTTGGTGTTTCTGAAGGTTATAAGAAAGAATTGGAGCTTGTAGGTGTTGGTTATCGTGCAACTAATGCTGGTCAGGTATTAGATTTATCTTTAGGTTATACTCACAATATTTATTTGCAGTTGCCTAAGGAAATTAAAATCGAAACTAAGGCAGAGAGAAACAAGAATCCTTTGATTATCCTTGAGTCTGCTGATAAGCAATTGTTAGGTCAAGTTTGTGCTAAGATTCGTTCATTCCGTATGCCAGAACCTTATAAAGGTAAAGGTATTAAGTTTGTGGGTGAGGAACTTCGCAGAAAGTCTGGAAAATCAGCAGGTAAGTAATCTACGTAAACTGAAATTATCATGACAACTAAGGAATTAAGACGTTTAAAAATAAAAGCAGGCGTAAGAGGAAAGATCTCAGGTACAACTGAGCGTCCTCGCTTGACTGTGTTTAGAAGTAATAAGCAAATCTATGCACAGGTTATAGATGATACGACTCGGAAAACTTTAGCTTCTGCTTCATCTTTGAAGTTTGAAGAAAAGGCTCCGAAAAAGGAAATGGCAGCTAAGGTCGGCGAATTGATAGCGCAACGTGCAAAAGAAGCTGGTATCGAAACTGTTGTTTTCGACCGTAATGGTTACTTGTATCATGGGAGAATTAAAGAATTAGCTGATGCTGCACGTAACGGCGGCCTTAAATTTTAATGAACATGGCAGGAATTAATAATAGAGTTAAATCGACCAACGATTTAGAATTGAAGGACAGATTGGTCGCTATCAATCGTGTTACCAAGGTTACAAAAGGAGGTCGTACGTTTACTTTTGCTGCTATTGTAGTAGTAGGTAACGAAGAAGGCATCATTGGTTGGGGTCTTGGTAAGGCCGGTGAAGTGACAACAGCTATTGCAAAAGGTGTTGAAGCTGCAAAGAAAAACTTGATCCGTGTTCCGGTATATAAAGGTACTATTCCTCATGAACAGTATGCTAAATTTGGTGGTGCACGTGTTTTGATTAAGCCGGCTTCTCATGGTACAGGTGTTAAAGCCGGTGGTGCAATGCGTGCTGTTTTGGAAAGTGTTGGAATCACTGATGTTTTGGCAAAATCAAAAGGTTCATCAAATCCTCATAACTTGGTAAAAGCTACCATTGCTGCATTGAGTGATTTGAGAAGCCCGTTGCAGGTAGCACAAAATAGAGGCGTTTCTGTTGAAAAAGTATTTAGAGGTTAATTTTAGGGAGGTTATTTTTATGGCAACAATTAAAATCAAGCAGGTTAAAAGTAGAATCAAATGCCCTAAAGACCAAAAGAGAACTTTGGATGCATTGGGTTTGAGAAAATTGAATCAGGTAGTTGAACATGAGGCTAACCCTGCTATCTTGGGTATGGTTAAAAAAGTCAAACACCTCGTTTCAGTTGTTGAGTAATAATCGATATAAAAAAGTATACGATATGGATTTGTCAAATTTAAAACCGGCAGAAGGTTCTGTTAAGACAAGAAAAAGAATCGGTCGTGGCCCGGGTTCTGGTTTAGGAGGAACTTCTACAAGAGGTCATAAAGGTGCAAAATCTAGATCTGGATATAAGAGAAAGATCGGCTTCGAAGGAGGTCAGATGCCTATTCAGAGACGTTTGCCTAAGTTCGGTTTCAAGAATATCAACCGTGTTGAGTATAAAGCAATCAATATTGAAACTTTGCAGCAAATAGCAGAGGCTCAAAATATAACTAAAATTGGCATTGAAGAATTGGTAAATGCCGGTTTTATTTCTACTTCTCAATTGGTTAAAATTCTTGGAAATGGCAGTTTGACTATTAAATTGGATGTTTCAGCTCATGCATTTTCTAAATCTGCAGAAGCTGCAATCCAAGCAGTGGGTGGAACTGTGGTTAAACTCTAATCTATGAGAGCTGTTGAAACAATAAAGAATATCTGGAAGATTGAGGATTTGAGAAATCGAATCCTCACCACCCTTTTATTGGTGGTGATATATCGTTTTGGAACGTTTGTCGTTCTTCCAGGTATTGATCCTAAAGCGTTGACTGCTTTGCAGGAGCAAACTTCTGGTGGCTTGATGGCCTTGCTGGATATGTTCTCGGGTGGTGCATTTTCGAATGCTTCCATCTTTGCTTTGGGTATCATGCCTTACATCTCTGCCTCCATTGTGATGCAGTTGTTGGCTATCGCTGTTCCCTCTTTCCAAAAATTACAGAGAGAAGGCGAAAGCGGACACCGCAAGATTAATCAATGGACACGTTATTTAACGGTAGCAATTCTGTTGTTCCAAGGTCCTACATACTTAGTAAACCTCAGTGTGCAATTGAAAGCAGTTGGAGCAGCGTTGCCTGCTGGTTTTTGGTTTACTATTTCTTCAACTATCATCTTAGCTGCCGGAAGTATGTTCATTCTTTGGTTAGGTGAACGTATTACCGACAAAGGAGTTGGTAATGGTATTTCATTCATTATCCTGGTGGGTATTATTGCCCGCTTGCCACACTCTTTGTTCCAAGAGTTTATCTCTCGTATGAGTGAAAAGACAGGTGGCTTGGTAATGTTCTTGTTTGAAATGCTATTTTTGTTGTTAGTGACTGCTGGGGCAATTTTGTTGGTTCAAGGAACACGTAAGGTGCCTGTTCAGTACGCTAAACGGATTATAGGTAATAAACAATATGGTGGTGCTCGTCAGTATATCCCTTTGAAGGTTAATGCTGCGAATGTAATGCCTATTATCTTTGCTCAAGCTATTATGTTTATTCCTATTTCCATTGTTGGTTTTTCTAATACCGGTGATAACTCCAGTTTCTGGGCTGCATTTATGGATAATACAGGTTTTTGGTATAATTTTGTATTTGCCGTTTTAATTATACTGTTTACCTATTTTTATACAGCCATTACAATCAATCCGACTCAGATGTCAGATGATTTAAAAAGAAACAATGGTTTCATTCCGGGAGTAAAGCCGGGTCATCAAACCAAAGAATATTTGGATACCATTATGGATCGTATAACTTTGCCTGGAGCTATTTTCTTGGCAGTAGTAGCTATCATGCCTGCTTTTGCAAGAATGGTTGGTGTAAGTATGTCTTTCTCCCAGTTCTTTGGTGGTACATCTCTTCTGATTTTGGTTGGTGTTGTGCTTGACACACTCCAGCAAGTTGAGAGTCATTTGTTGATGCGTCATTATGACGGTTTGTTGAAGTCAGGAAGAATTAAAGGCCGTTCGGGCGCGGTTGGTGCTTATTAATTGATGATTTACTTAAAAACAGATGAAGAGATTGAGTTGATGCGTAACGCAAATCAACTTGTGGGCAAAACACTGGCAGAAGTTGCTAAATATATTGCTCCGGGTGTTTCTACGTTAAAACTTGATCAGATAGCGGAAGAGTTCATTAGAGATAATGGTGCTGTACCTGCTTTTTTAGGATATGGAGGTTTTCCTAATTCCATATGTACTTCAGTAAACGAACAAGTTGTTCATGGTATCCCTTCTTCAAAGATGATTTTGAAAGAAGGTGATATCATATCCGTTGACTGCGGTACAGTTTTAGATGGCTTTGTCGGAGATTCGGCATATACTTTTTGTGTTGGAGAGGTAGATCCAGCAGTAAAAAAATTGCTTGATACGACTAAGGAATCTCTCTATTTGGGTATACAAGCCGCTATTGAAGGGAGACGTTTAGGTGATATCAGTAATGCCGTTCAGACTTATTGTGAAGCTCACAACTATTCAGTTGTTCGAGAATTAGTAGGTCATGGAATTGGTCGTAACATGCATGAAGAACCAGAAGTTCCAAATTATGGAAGACGTGGTTGTGGGCCATTGTTAAAATCTGGCATGTGTATTTGCATTGAGCCGATGATCAATATGGGAAGTAAAAATGTTGCTTTCGAGAGTGATGGTTGGACTGTGCGTACTCGTGATAGAAAGTGTTCTGCTCATTTTGAGCATTGCATAGCAATTCGCAAGGAAGGTCCTCAAATCCTCTCTTCATTTGATTTTTTAGAATCAGTTATAGGTAATAACTAAAGAATTTTTATATGGCTAAGCAGTCAGCAATTGAACAAGACGGTGTAATTGTAGAAGCATTATCCAATGCGATGTTTCGCGTAGAATTGGAGAATGGACATGAGATTACTGCTCATATTTCAGGGAAAATGAGGATGCATTATATTAAAATCCTCCCTGGTGACAAAGTAAGAGTCGAAATGTCTCCTTATGATCTATCAAAAGGTAGAATTGCTTTTAGATATAAATAAAAAAATACGATATGAAAGTAAGAGCATCTTTGAAAAAACGTACCCCTGAATGCAAAATCGTTAGAAGAAAGGGTCGTTTATATGTAATTAACAAGAAAAACCCGAAGTATAAAGTACGTCAGGGATAATTTTATTATTTTTGCAAAATAATTAAAGTAAGAATATGGCTATAAGAATAGTTGGCGTTGACTTGCCACAAAATAAAAGAGGCGAAGTTGCTTTGACCTATATTTATGGTATTGGTCGTAGTGCAGCTAACACCATTTTAGCAAAAGCTGGAATTGATCGCGATATTAAAGTACAAGATTGGACTGATGATCAAGCTGCAAAAGTTCGTGAAATTATCGGTGCTGAGTACAAAGTAGAAGGTGACCTTCGTTCTGAAGTTCAGCTTAACATTAAGCGTCTGATGGATATCGGTTGCTATCGCGGCATTCGTCATCGTCTTGGTTTGCCTTTGAGAGGTCAGAAGACGAAGAACAATTCTCGTACTCGTAAGGGTAAGAAGAAAACTGTTGCTAACAAGAAAAAAGCTACTAAATAATAAGGTTGAGATATGGCAAAAAAAACAGTCGCAGCTAAGAAGAGAAACGTTAAAGTTGACGCATACGGTCAAGCACACATTCATTCTTCTTTCAATAACATTATCGTATCTCTTGCCAATAGCGAAGGTCAAGTTATTAGCTGGTCTTCAGCAGGTAAGATGGGATTCAGAAGCTCTAAAAAGAACACTCCTTATGCAGCACAGATGGCAGCACAAGATTGCGCTAAAGTAGCTTATGATCTTGGTTTACGTAAAGTTAAAGTTTATGTAAAGGGCCCGGGTAACGGTCGTGAATCTGCTATCCGTACTATTCACGGGGCAGGTATCGAAGTAACTGAAATCATTGATGTTACTCCATTGCCACACAATGGTTGCCGTCCTCCTAAAAAGAGAAGAGTATAATAACTTTAGTTTCTTGAATTTAGAATCCGAAATTGTGAATAGATTGCATAAAGACCTTATCCTCTCTGTGATCGCGGCTGCACGGTTTCTGATTCTTTTAGAACATTTAAAATAATAATAAAATGGCTAGATATACTGGACCTAAAACAAGAATTGCTCGTAAATTCGGCGAAGCTATCTTCGGTGCTGATAAAGTTCTTTCTAAGAAGAATTATCCTCCGGGACAGCATGGAAATTCTCGTAAAAGAAAAACTTCAGAATATGGTATTCAGCTCCGCGAAAAGCAGAAAGCTAAATATACTTATGGTGTATTAGAAAAGCAGTTCAGCAATTTGTTTGCAAAGGCTTCACGTTCTAAAGGTATTACCGGTGTGGTTTTGCTTCAGCTTTTGGAAAGTCGCTTGGATAATGTTGTATATCGTTTAGGAATTGCTCCTACTAGAGCTGCTGCACGTCAGTTGGTATCTCACCGCCATATCACAGTTGATGGACAAGTGGTTAACATTCCATCTTACTCTGTTAAGGCTGGTCAGATCGTCAGTGTTCGTGAGAAATCTAAATCTTTGGAGGTTATTGCTGACGCATTGGCTGGTTTCAACCACAGCAAATATCCTTGGATTGAATGGGATCAAGCTTCTATGGGTGGTAAATTGCTGCATTTGCCAGAACGAGCTGATATTCCAGAAAATATTAAAGAGCAGTTGATCGTAGAATTGTATTCTAAATAATAATTGATTCCATGGCGATATTAGCATTTCAAAAACCCGATAAAGTATTAATGTTGGAAGCGGACGACTTTTTTGGAAAGTTCGAGTTTCGTCCGTTGGAACCTGGTTATGGTATTACAATTGGTAATGCCCTACGCCGTATTCTCTTGTCTTCACTCGAAGGGTTTGCTATTACGTCTATCAAAATCGATGGTGTAGATCATGAATTTGATACTATTCCGGGTGTTATTGAAGACGTAACAAACATTATCCTCAATTTGAAACAAGTTCGTTTTAAACATATTGTTGAAGATGTTGAGAATGAAAAAGTAAGTATTAATGTTTCGGGTTCGGAAGTGTTCAAAGCCGGTGATATAGGTAAACAGTTGTCAGGATTTGAAATTTTGAATCCTGATTTGACTATTTGTCATTTAGATCCGAACGCTAGTTTTCAGATTGAATTGACTATTAACAAAGGACGTGGATATGTGCCAGCAGACGAAAATAGAAAGCCTGATGATGACATCCATGTGATTGCAATCGACTCTATTTACACACCGATTCGCAATGTTAAGTACACAATTGAAAACTTCCGTGTTGAGCAAAAGACTGACTACGAGAAGTTGGTTCTTGAAATAGCCACAGATGGATCTATTCATCCTAAGGAGGCTTTGAAAGAAGCAGCCAAGATTCTTATTCATCACTTCATGCTCTTTTCCGATGAGAAGATTGCAATCGAAACTGTCGACAATGACGGTAACGAAGAGTTTGATGAAGAAGTTCTGCATATGCGTCAGTTGTTGAAAACCAAACTGGCTGATATGGATCTGTCAGTTCGAGCTTTGAATTGCTTGAAGGCTGCTGATGTTGAAACTTTGGGTGAATTGGTTAAGTTCAACAAAAATGACTTGCTTAAATTCAGAAACTTTGGTAAGAAGTCTCTTACAGAATTGGATGAGTTGTTGGACAATCTGAACCTTTCATTCGGTATGGATATCTCAAAATATAAATTAGATAAAGAGTAAGTAAGCGATGAGACATAATAAAAAAATCAATCATTTAGGTCGTACAAACACTCACCGTAACGCGATGCTTTCGAATATGGCTTGTTCTCTGATCAAACATAAGAGAATCTTTACTACGACAGCTAAAGCAAAAGCACTCCGTAAGTTTGTAGAACCATTAATCACAAAGTCAAAAGAAGATACAACACACTCAAGACGTGTTGTGTTCAGCACTTTGCAGGATAAGTATGCTGTAACTGAATTGTTCAAGGAAATCTCTCAGAAGATTGCTGATCGTCCAGGCGGATACTTGCGTATCATCAAGACAGGCAATCGTTTAGGTGACAATGCTGCTATGTGTTTCATTGAATTCGTTGACTACAACGAAAACATGATGAAAGATTCGGCTGCCAAGAAGACATCTAAAACACGTCGTTCTCGCAAGAAATCTACTGTTGCGACTGAGGAAACTGCTGCTCCGGCTGCAGAAGAGAAAACAGCTGAATAATATTTTCCTTTGTATATATGAAAGGTGTATTCTAACAGGGTACACCTTTTATTTTTTTGTTCGAGTTTGTTTCAAAGAATCATGCCGAATATTTTTCAAAATCATGCCGTGCTTTTTTGAAAATGTTCGGCATGATTCTTTTTCTTCATCCCCATCATTTTTTTTGTCAGTCGTTGATTCTTTTTTTGTTTGATTTTATCTTTGCATAAACAATAATATTTTATATGGAAGAAAATGATCGTATTGAGCGAGTGTTGCAGGTGACGGCAGACGGTAGCCATACATTGTTTTTGCCCCAATTGAATGAGCATTATCATTCTGTAAATGGAGCTATTCAAGAATCACGGCACATATTTATCCATGCGGGGTTGAATCAAATAGAAAAGAAGGATATTCAATTGTTGGAAATTGGCTTTGGAACGGGTTTGAATGCTTTATTGACATTAGCAGAATTGATGCGTAATGATCTTTCTCAACACCTTGTATATCATTCGGTCGAACGTTATCCTTTGGATATAAATATTGTGGAAAAACTTAATTATGGGAGGCTTTTAGGCGAAGAGGAGCAAGATCTTTTCATCCGACTTCATCGTGCTGCATGGGGAGAGGAGGTGCAGATTACTTCAGATTTTACACTTCATAAGATCAAAGGAGACAGTAATTGTTGTGAATTGCCTAATGGTATTGATCTAATCTACTTTGATGCTTTTGCTCCCGACAAGCAGCCCGAGATGTGGAACCAAACTATATTTGACAAACTATTTGCTGTTGCTAACCCCGGAGCGTTAATTTTGACTTATTGTGCCAAGGGGATTGTCAGAAGAAGTATGCAATCGGCCGGTTTCATTATGGAAAAGCTTCCCGGCCCTCCCGGCAAACGGCATATTTTGAGGGGAACAAAACCCAAAGAATAGATCGGTAAGAGCCCGTTGTATTGAGATAAACTAAAACAGCCAAGTAGGGAAAATAAACAAAATCCCACTCGGCTGTTTTCTGTCAGTTTATGATTTCTTTATAAATAGATGTCACCAAAAAAAATCGGACAGTGGAAATCGGGGTGTGGAAGATCGATCGGATTCCAGCTGACGAAGTGAGGGTATTCGGTGTCGTCCGCACACTTGTAGAAATTTCCTTTGATCTTTTCCGGCAGGTTCTTCGGATCCAATCCGAGCAAAGTCAGAGGAATAGCGACTAACAATTCCCATTCATAGATTCCTTTCTTTTCTTCAAATGTGTTTTCTTCCAGTGAAGAGTAGCGGCGAATGGACTTGTATTCCTCGTCAGTAAGAGACGCTTTTTCGTTGCGCGAGTGGCGTTTTGCAGCATCGCATGTGCCGATGCAATTGAATTCCAGGTTTATATATTGATCGTCTCCGGGAATTTGCATGAAAAATTCAACGCAACTGTCCAAATGTACATCTGAATCGTCCGTGTCGAAAACTGCCTTTAATGAAAAACCTTTTACGAAATATTTGATGTAGAGTGTTTTGTCGGAGCGAACAATGTCGAATACTGTAATAGGCTTGTACGGATAATCTTGCCAATTTATGGTGTCAATGTATTCCCGTCTTGCTTTTGTCTCCATCAGCCAACTTACGGATGACAAATCCAGATCGTCAAGACCCGGTACGAATGGAACCTTTAAACTTTTCATATTTACCTTTTGTGTTTTTGTATATTATATTATCTGTTCATGAATACCATTGCCAAACCGAAGATGGAAACCACCATGATAACGGCTCCAACCAGTTTGTTCATAATCCCAATTCCTCGGACATTGAACCATCTGCTAAGCTTTGAGACCAAGGTAGTAATCAGAAACCACCATAAAACAGCCCCAAGTCCGAGTCCGCCTATGCCTGTCAACGTCATCCAAATGGAGTGTTCCGGAAGAACAAAGCCAAAGCGGGCGAAGAGTCCGATATAGAGCAAAACAATCAGCATGTTACTTATTGTCAAAAGAAAGGCCGTGATGAAATCTTGAGTAAACGACAATTTCTTCTCTTTTCGCTTCTGTAAGTTCCGCACCGGATTGCTTCTATAAATATAGGCACCAAACAAGGCCAATACAAGGCTTCCCAATAATTGGAGAGGACGTTGGTTGGCTTCTACGAAATTGACAACTACTCCCATACAGAGACATGTCAGCAAAGCGTAAAAAATATCGGAAAGAGCTGCACCCAAACCGGTGACAAATCCATGCCATCTGCCTTTGCTTAGCGTCCGTTGTATGCAAAGCATTCCGATAGGTCCCATAGGAGCCGAAACCAATATTCCAATTAAAAAGCCCTTACTTGCTAATCCAAGCATTGTGTCTTATAAACTTGTCTTTTATACTTTTGACTGCAAAGATACGGGCTTCTGCTGATAAAATTTGTGAAAAAGTAATTCATTTCACTTTGTCACGTACATCTTTCAGAATGTTTTGCATTTCGTAAACAATTTCGGGGCGTTCATTTGCCAAATTTTTCTGTTCGTTGTCGGAAGAAACGTTGTAAAGTTGTGGAGCCATGAGGTAGCCAGTCTCTACTGCTTCCTCTTTCATAAATGCTTCTCCACGGCTTGGTTCAATATATTTCCAATCTTTTGTGCGAACAGACAGCGCATGGTTCAGTGCTTGTTCGATGACCCAAGGCCGATCGGTCTTGTCTTTTCCTAACCATGTATCCAAATGATTGCGACTGTCAATAGCTGCACCTTTGGGAAGGCGTGCTTGAAGCAAGGAGGCGAACGAAGCAAACCCATCAATTTGTGAAATCAGTGCATCAGAAACTTTAGCTTCGTGGATTTCTTTTGGCCAGCGAACGATGAATGGAATACGAGTACCACCTTCGAAAGCACTGTACTTGTTGCCGCGTAGTGGACCGGCCGGCCGGTGATCTCCCAGTTTGGCTACTGCTTCATCGGCATAACCATCATCCACCACCGGGCCATTGTCACTCGAAAGAATGATCAATGTGTTATCAGAAATGCCGAGATCATCCAACGTTTTTAGGAGTTGGCCGACTGTCCAATCGAATTGAACAATTGCATCGCCGCGAAGTCCCATCGGATTCTTTCCGCGGAAACGGTCGTGAGGAAAGCGAGGTACGTGGACATCGTTTGTTGCAAAATAGATGAAAAAGGGCTTGTCTTTATGGATTTTGATGAACTCTTGAGCATGAACCAGGATAGAATCAGCAATGTTTTCATCTTTCCAGAGCGCTTTGCCACCGCCTTTCATATAGCCGATGCGACTGATACCGTTAACGATCGACTTGTCATGTCCGAAACTTGGTTTCAGATTGTAAAGCAATTCGGGATTCTCTTTTCCGGTAGGTTCGCCCGGAAAGTTTTCTTTGTAGCTCACTTCGATAGGAGCTGACGAATCGTAGTTGGCTACCTGTCCGTTCTCGATGAAAACGCAAGGAACACGGTCGGCTGTAGCCGCCATAATATAATGATAATCAAAGCCCAAATCGCCCAATGCTGCCGGCAGAGGTGCGTTCCAATCTTGTTCTCCTGTCTTGTCGCCAAGACCTAAATGCCATTTTCCGATGGCCGCTGTTGCATATCCGGCAGATTTGAAAAGATCGGCCATGGTGTATTGCTCCGGCCGTATAATCATTTTGGCATTACCGGCGGCAATATCTGTGTCGGGTCTGCGCCAGGCATATTCACCTGTCAGCAATCCATAGCGAGATGGCGTACTGGTCGAGGCTGTGGCATGCGCATGCGTAAAGCGAATCCCCTCGTTCGCCAGTCTGTTGACGTTTGGTGTTTGCACGCGGGTAGCTCCGTAACATTCCAAGTCACCGTATCCCAAGTCGTCCGCATAGATGAAAATGACATTGGGTAGGTTCTTATTTTGTTCAGACTGTTTTTGTTGAGCATGCGCCAAAGTAGGAATCAGAACAGAGGATCCTAAGGCGATAAATAGTGTTGATTTCATATTGTCGTATTTTTCTCTATGTCAAATGTACGGAATTAATTAAGAAATGGCACTTTTCCAAATTAGATTTTATGTATCTTTGCGAAAATTATTAATTGGTACAAGAATATCTAAAAACTTGAACAAAATATGATTCTATTTTTTCAATCTCCAACTAAAACGGTGTTGGCGGTAGAGTCTAAACAGGCTTTCTCTGCAGAAGATACCCAAAAGCTGGTATGGCTCTTTAGCGAGGCCCAACCGGTTGATGCAACAACCATGAAGGGATGGTTTGTTGGTCCGCGCCGTGAGATGATTACCCCCTGGAGTACTAACGCTGTTGAGATTACTCAAAACATGGGATTAGAGGGAATTGGCCGTATTGAGGAATACTTCCCTGTCGCTTCGGGCGAAGCTGAACACGATCCAATGCTTCAACGCATCTATAATGGATTGGATCAAGAGATCTTCACCATCAGTAAGCAACCGGATCCCATCGTATATATTGAGGACTTGGAGGCTTACAACCGCCAGGAAGGTTTGGCCTTGAGCAATGAAGAGATCAGCTACTTGAACAGTGTAAGCGAAAAGTTAGGCCGTAAGTTGACGGACAGTGAAGTGTTTGGTTTCTCTCAAGTAAACTCAGAGCACTGCCGTCATAAAATTTTCGGTGGCGTATTTATTATCGATGGAGAAGAAAAAGAGAGTTCTCTGTTCAATTTGATCAAGAAAACCTCGGCAGAGAATCCTAATAAATTGGTCTCTGCCTATAAAGATAATGTGGCTTTCAATGAAGGACCGGTTATTGAACAGTTTGCACCGACTGCGGGCGATCGTCCGGACTATTACACGACAAAGCAAATTCAGACGGTCATTTCGCTGAAAGCTGAAACACATAACTTCCCGACAACCGTTGAACCGTTCAATGGTGCGGCAACAGGCTCGGGAGGTGAGATCCGCGACCGTCTGGGTGGTGGTAAAGCCTCTTTGCCATTGGCGGGAACAGCTGTTTACATGACCTCATACCCTCGTACGGAAGGAGCTCGTGAATGGGAAAAAGTGTTGGATCCTCGTCCATGGTTGTATCAGACTCCGGAGCAGATCTTGATCAAGGCTTCCAATGGTGCTTCCGACTTCGGAAACAAATTCGGTCAACCGCTGATCTGCGGTTCGTTGCTGACATTCGAACATGAAGAGAACCAAAAACAATATGCTTACGATAAAGTCATCATGTTGGCCGGCGGTGTTGGTTTTGCCAATAAGCGCGATGCTTTGAAAGGTGATCCGAAACCGAACGAGAAGGTCGTAGTCATCGGTGGAGACAACTATCGTATCGGTATGGGTGGTGGAGCTGTTTCTTCTGTCAATACAGGCCAGTATACCAGTGGTATCGAATTGAATGCAGTACAGCGTGCCAACCCTGAAATGCAGAAACGTGCAGCCAATGTGATTCGTGCCGTAGCCGAATCTGATGACAATCCAATCGTTTCCATCCACGACCATGGAGCCGGCGGTCACTTGAACTGCTTGTCTGAGTTGGTTGAAGCAACGGGTGGTCACATTGATATGAGCAAGTTGCCGATCGGCGACCCGACATTGTCAGCAAAAGAGATCATCGGAAACGAGAGCCAGGAGCGTATGGGCTTGTTGATGGAGGAGAAAGATGTGGATCGCATCAAGCGTATTGCCGACCGTGAACGTGCACCTATGTATGTAGTCGGCGAAACAACGGACGATATGAAGTTCGTATTCGAACAAGCAGATGGCGTGAAACCAATCGATATCAAGTTGGAATATATGTTCGGTAAGCCGCCACGTACGATCATGCGCGACCATACTGTCGTAGAAAGCTATCAGCCGGTGGTTTATAAAGAATCAGAATTGCACCATTACTTGGAGAATGTTCTGCAGTTGGAAGCCGTTGCTTGTAAGGATTGGTTGACAAACAAGGTGGACCGTTCGGTCAGTGGTAAGGTGGCTCGTCAGCAGTGTCAAGGTGAATTGCAGTTGCCGTTGAGCGACTTGGGAGCCGTTGCATTGGACTATCGTGGAAAGTCAGGTATCGCTACTTCTATTGGTCACGCTCCGCAGGTGGCTTTGGTTGATCCGGCAGCCGGTTCGGTAATGGCAATTGCCGAGGCATTGACCAACATTGTGTTTGCTCCGTTGACAGATAAATTGCCGGGCGTATCGTTGAGTGCCAACTGGATGTGGCCATGCCGTAACGAGGGTGAAGATGCACGTCTCTATACGGCGGTTCAGGCTGCTTCCGATTTTGCCTGTGCATTGGGCATCAACATCCCGACAGGAAAGGACTCTTTGTCTATGACACAGAAGTACGGCGACAAGAAGGTGCTATCTCCGGGTACGGTTATCATCTCGGCCGGTGCAGAAGTGAGCGATATCCGCAAGATTGTTTCTCCTGTATTGGCGCATGAAAAGAGTTCCCACATATATTATATTGACTTCTCTTTCGACTCATTGAAGTTGGGCGGATCTGCTTTGGCTCAGACATTGAACAAGGTGGGTAACGAAGTGCCGACTGTCAAGGATGCAGAATATTTTGCTGATGCATTCACCGCCGTTCAGGATGCTATCGAACAAGGCTTGATCTTGGCCGGTCATGATATTTCGGCCGGAGGTATGATCACAACCTTGCTCGAGATGTGTTTCGCCAATGTTGAAGGCGGTTTGGAAGTAAATCTTGATAAGATTGCAGAACCTGATATCGTAAAGATCTTGTTTGCTGAAAATCCGGGTATCATTGTTCAGGTAAAAGAGAAGAAAGCTTTCGAGAAATTGATGACAGAGGCGGGTATTGGTTTCGCCGAAATCGCCAAACCGACAGACGAACGTCACATCTTGGTTTCGAAAGAGGGTATCCAATACCAATTCGGAATCGACTATATGCGTGATGTATGGTACGAATCTTCGTATAAACTCGATATCAAGCAGAGCGGAAACACTTGTGCCGGCAATCGTTTCGAGAACTACAAGATGCAACCGCTTGAGTTTAAATTCAACAAGGGCTTCAGTGGTAAGTTGGCCGATTACGGCTTGACTTTCGACCGTAAGGGCATGAGCGGCATCAAGGCTGCTGTGATTCGTGAGAAAGGATGCCAGTGCGAGCGCGAAACATCTTATGCTCTCTACTTGGCAGGCTTCGATGTGAAGGATGTTCATATGACAGACTTGGCTTCAGGACGCGAGACATTGGAAGATGTCAACATGATTGTCTTCTGTGGCGGATTCTCGAATTCAGATGTATTGGGCTCAGCCAAAGGTTGGGCGGCCGGCATCTTGTTTAATGAAAAAGCCAAGAAAGCGATCGATAACTTCTATGCGCGCGAAGATACCTTGAGCTTGGGTGTCTGCAACGGTTGTCAGGTAATGACGGAATTGGGTGTTATCTATCCGGAGCATGAGAAGAAACACAAGATGTTGCACAACGACTCTCATAAATTCGAATCTAACTTCGTTACATTGGAGATCCCGAAGAATCACTCCGTGATGTTCGGCTCGCTGAGCGGATGCAAGATTGGTGCGTGGGTTGCTCATGGAGAGGGAAAATTCGGCTTCCCATACGAAGAGAAGGATTACCACATCATTGCCAAGTATAACTACGATGGCTATCCTGCCAATCCAAATGGTTCACCTTGGTCGGTAGCCGGTGTTTGCTCGCATGATGGCCGTCATTTGGCTATGATGCCTCACTTGGAGCGTGCAATGTTCCCATGGCAGTGTGGCTATTATCCGGCAGATCGTAAGAGCGACGAGGTGACTCCTTGGATTGAAGCCTTCGTCAATGCCCGCAAGTGGATCGAAGAAAAGAAGCATTGAATCATTTGATGACAGACGCATAGCTTCTGTTCTTCATTTAATAATAATTTATCAAAAGGAGGTGGCAAAACTCTCTTGCCACCTCCTTTTTTCTTTGTATCTTAGTCCAATGGAAAAAGAAAAAATCATGGGCATCTTTTTGGAAAAACCTCGGGAGCTTTTTTGAAAAAATACCCGAACAATTTTCGAAAAGAACTGAGTGTCATTTAACGATTATGGTTGACTCAAAGATACCTACTTTTTATAACTCCCTTTGCCATGCATACTGCACTGTTTTTTGATGCCTTGCATGAGTCGTTTTAAAAGGAAAAAGATGTAAAAAACAGAGGCATGAAACGTTGCCAACTTGCTTGTTGTTATGCTGTTTTTCGCAGAAGGGATGAAAAAATGTGGGGGAGTGAAGCGTGAAAACCTATTGCAAGGATACAAAAAATAGCGTAACTTTACCCACAAATCAGAGAAGAAACAAACGATGGAACCATTTATTCACCTGCATGTTCACACGCAGTACTCATTGTTGGATGGGCAAGCGTCAATCGATTCGTTGATTGATAAAGCCTATAAGGATGGTATGCGGGCAATCGCCGTGACCGATCATGGTAATATGTTCGGTATCAAGGAGTTCTTTAATAAGGTGAATAAGAAAAATGGCAAGGTAAAAGATGCTGTCAAGGATATCCAAAAGCAGTTGAAAGAGCTGGAAGCCAACCCTGAACTCTCGGATGAAGAGAAGGCGAAGGTCGAGGAGCTGAAGAAACAACTGGCAGAAACCGAGAAGGCATTCTTCAAACCTATTTTCGGTTGCGAATGCTACTGTGCCCGAAACCATCGGTTGAAGAAGGAGACGAAAGAGGACCGAAGCGGTTGGCACTTGATTGTTTTGGCAAAGAACAAGCAGGGATACAAGAACCTGATCAAGATCGTTTCACTCTCGTGGACAGAAGGTTTTTATGGCCGTCCACGTATTGACAAGGAACTGCTCGAGAAGTATCACGAAGGGTTGATCGTCTGCTCGGCTTGCATCGGTGGTGAGATCCCGCAAAAGATTATGGCGGGCAACATCAAAGCAGCCGAAGAGGCCGTCGTGTGGTTCAAGAATTTGTTTGGCGAGGATTTTTACCTTGAAATGCAACGTCATGAAACACACCGTGACGATGCCGACCAAACCACCTATCAGAAACAGGTGGAGGTGAATAACGTGTTGATGAAATTGGCGGAGAAGTATGCTATCAAGCTGATTGCTACCAATGACGTGCACTTTGTAAACGAAGAAGATGCCGATGCGCACGACCGACTGATCTGTTTGAGTACGGGAAAAGATCTGGACGATCCGACCCGTATGCGATATACCAAGCAGGAGTGGATGAAAACAACGGCCGAGATGAATCAGATCTTTGCCGATGTGCCGCAAGCACTGAGCAATACGCTGGAGATTGCCGACAAAGTTGAGTGCTACAGTATCGACAGCGGCCCGATCATGCCTACCTTTACTATTCCCGAGGAGTTCGGAACGGAGGAGGAGTATCGGAAGAAAATTTCCGAACAGGACCTGTTTGATGAATTTACACGCGATGAAAATGGCAATGTGGTCCTCAGTCAAGAGGATGCCGAGGCCAAGATAAAGAAATTGGGCGGGTACGACAAGTTGTATCGTATCAAGCTCGAAGCCGATTATTTGGGTAAAATTACCTATGACGGTGCCAAAGAACGATATGGAGATCCCCTATCGGATGAGGTGGCCGAGCGATTACGTTTTGAGTTGCACATCATGAAGACGATGGGTTTCCCCGGCTATTTCTTGATTGTGCAAGACTTCATTCGGGCGGCTCGCGAAGAGTTGAATGTTTCGGTAGGGCCCGGACGTGGATCAGCCGCAGGTTCAGCGGTTGCCTATTGTTTAGGTATTACAAAGATAGACCCGATCAAGTATGATTTGCTGTTCGAGCGTTTCTTGAATCCGGACCGTATCTCATTGCCTGATATCGATACAGACTTTGACGATGACGGGCGTGGCGAGGTGTTGCGTTGGGTAACAGAAAAATATGGAGCAGAACGTGTGGCGCATATCATCACCTATGGTACGATGGCCACCAAGTCTGCGATCAAAGATGTTGCCCGTGTGCAAAAACTTCCGCTGGCAGAAGCCAATCGATTGGCGAAGCTGGTGCCGGACAAGATAGAAGGAAAGAAGAAATTCAACTTGAAGGATGCCATCGAAGCTGTACCGGAATTGAAAGCCGCAGCGACGGGGCCAGATCCATTGGAGCGCGACACCTTGAAATATGCCCAGATGTTGGAGGGCAATGTTCGAAACACGGGTGTCCATGCTTGCGGTGTCATCATCGGACGGTATGATATTTCGGATGTTGTTCCGGTAAGCACTGCCAAAGATAAGGACACGGGCGAGGAGATGCTCGTGACACAATATGAGGGATCCGTGATTGAAGAGACTGGATTGATCAAGATGGACTTCTTGGGACTGAAGACTCTTTCCATCATCAAGGAGGCTATTGAGAATATTCGCTTGACAACGGGCGAGGAATTGGACATTGATCATATCAGTTTGGAGGATCCTGCGACGTACAAACTCTACTGCGAAGGACGAACAACGGGTACGTTCCAGTTTGAATCGGCCGGCATGCAGAAATATTTGAAAGAGTTGCAGCCGTCGAAGTTCGAAGATTTGATCGCCATGAATGCCCTTTATCGTCCCGGACCTATGGATTATATCCCCTCATTCATTGCCCGTAAGCAGGGTAGAGAGGAGATTAAGTACGACATCCCGGTCATGGAGCGCTATTTGAAGGATACGTATGGCATTACAGTATACCAGGAGCAGGTCATGTTACTTTCTCGTTTGTTGGCAAACTTCACCCGTGGCGAGAGTGATGCGCTGCGTAAGGCGATGGGAAAGAAGTTGATCGAGAAGATGAACCATCTCAAATCGAAATTCATGGCCGGTGGTCAGGCGAATGGTTATCAGGAAGCTACCTTGAACAAGATTTGGTCAGACTGGGAGAAATTCGCATCGTATGCCTTCAATAAGAGTCATGCTACATGCTATTCATGGGTGGCTTATCAGACGGCCTACCTGAAAGCCAACTATCCGTCGGAGTATATGTCCGCTATTTTGAGCCGAAGCTTGTCCAATATCGTGGATATCACGAAGTTTATGGACGAGTGTAAAGCCATGAATATTCAGGTCTTGGGGCCGGATGTTAACGAATCACTCTTGAAATTCAGTGTAGACAAGAACAAAAACATCCGCTTCGGACTGGGAGCCATCAAAGGTGTCGGCGAAGCGGCTGTGACCAATATCATAGAAGAACGGCAAAAGAACGGACGCTACAAGGATATTTTCGACTTCGTGGAGCGTGTCAATCTTTCGTCATGCAATAAGAAAAATATCGAATCGTTGGCATTGGCCGGCGCATTCGACAACTTGGGTGTTCAGCGCGAATCCTTCTTTGTGGACAATGGTAAAGGGGAGAATTTTATGGACATCCTTGTTCGCTACGGAAACAAATATCAAATGGACAAGGTGACGGCCAGCAATTCATTGTTTGGTGACGATTGTTTTGTGGCTATCAGTAAACCTCCGGTTCCACATGCCGAGCATTGGGGCGACCTTGAGCGACTCAACAAGGAGAAGGATCTGGTCGGGATCTATCTGTCTGCCCATCCATTGGACGAATACAAGATTCTCTTGAAATATGTTTGCAATACGCAAATGGTAGAGATGAGCGACAAAGATCAATTGAAAGGTCGCGAAGTCATTATGGCGGGCGGCATTGTCACGGGAATGCGTGAGGGAATGTCCAAAAACGGTCGGCCATATGCCATCTTGAAATTGGAAGATTATTCGGGTAGTGGTGAAATACCTTTGTTTGGAAATGACTATATCAACTATTCGAAATTCGGTCGGCCGGGGATGTACTTGCTGATTCGGGCCAAGATGGAGCAACCGATCTACCGAGGAGAAAAGGAATCTCCTTCGGATCGGCCTTATCGTTTCACGATTACTTCCATTACACAGCTGCAGGATGAGAAGGCCAAACTGATAAAGGATATTTGCATTACAGTCTCCATTCATGATTTGGACGGCCCTTCAATCAATGATTTGTGTACGTTGGTCAAGGATTGCCCGGGCTCTGCATTGCTCTATTTCAAGGTAGTAGACGGAGAACATAATGTAACACTCAACATGTCCACACCTGATATTCGGCTGGATGTGACGCAGATGCTGATTGATTATTTGGAGCAGAGCGATTGTTTTGACTTCAAGATTAACAGCGGAGAGAAATAAATTACTATTTTTGTCGACTCAAAGAATTTAAACTAAACGAAAATAAAAACATGGCATTACAAATTACAGACGCAAACTTTGACGAGCTGGCTAATTCCGGCAAGTTAGTGGTTCTCGACTTTTGGGCAGAATGGTGTGGCCCTTGTCGAATGGTTTCACCCATCATCGACGAGTTGGCAACCGAATATGAGGGAAAAGCAATCATCGGTAAAATGGATGTTGACAACAACGACGAGGTGGTAGGACGTTTCGGAGTCCGCAATATCCCAACAGTCCTCTTTATTAAGAACGGGGAAGTAGTGGATAAAGTCGTAGGGGCCACCAAAAAAGACACCTTCGTTTCAAAAATCGATGCCAATCTATAATTCCTTTTGTCGATAGCAATAAAAAATCCATCCTATCCGTGATGCCTCTATTATGAAGCAAAACGGGTAGGAAGATAGATGGTAAAAAAGGAAGTTATCTTTTGTTTTTT
>CAVKMU010000039.1:0-27178 GCA_963657455.1 bacterium | reverse complement strand
GTGGGATTTCTTTCGGGTAGCGGATAACGAACGGCATTCGCAGCGAAGGTTCATACATCAGTCGCTTGTCGAAAAACCCATGCTCGCCCAAGAAATAACCCTGATCGGAAACGTATACTACAATGGTATTGTCGCTGATGCCCATCTCTTCGAGTGCTGCCATCAACTTGCCGATATTGTCGTCGATCGTAGCACCACACCGAAGGTAATCGCGCACAAATTTCTGATAGATAGCCGATCGGGCCGCGGCACGTTGCTTGCCCTCAACTGAAAATGGCAGTTCAGGGTAGCGACACCACCACTTGTCCGGATCTTTCGAAGCAATGCCCCAGCGACGAGCCAGTTCTTCGAGTGGTTGGCCGGGAATGGTGCGTTCGCTGTTTTCCCCCCACCAATCATACATGTTTTCAGGCTCGGGGAAGGTGACGTCATCGTATAGATGTTTCATTCGCTCAGGATAATCCCATGGCTCATGCGTGGCCTTGAAGTGGCAACACATCATAAATGGCTTCTCTTTGTCCGTCGCCTTCATCCAGGCAATGGCCCGTTCTGTAACAAGGTCGGTCGAGAATCCATGAGCACGTTCGCCAAAATTCCGATCTCCCGGCCATGGCTCGGAACTATTGATAAAGGTAGGGTCGCGATACTCTCCCTGGTCGTAGAAAATAGAGTAGTAGTCGAAGCCTTGAGGTTGTGAACGCAAATGCCATTTCCCAACGAGAGCAGTCTGATAGCCGCCTTCCTTCATCTCTTTGGCAATGTTGTCTTGCGTGCCGTCGAAGGTATCCTCCAACGTATACAGGCCGTTCACGTGGCTATATGCACCCGTCAATATCGAGGCGCGACTGGGGGAAGAAATGGAATTGGTGCAGAAACAATTGTCCAAAACGCAACCTTCATTGGCCAAACGACGGATGTTTTCATTCTTGACGTATTGCTCTAAGATTCCTCCATAGATGCCCCACGATTGCGACGTATGGTCGTCCGACAAGATAAATAAGATATTGGGCCTGTCTGTCTGGCATTTCTGTTGTACTTCTGCCGGCATGGCATTCCCTGTAGAGAACGTATTCAAGCAGCATGCCGCCAGTCCGATTTTTAAAAATTTATCCTTCATATCATTATTGTTTAGTGTTTACAAAAGCCGGTTCCCGACGCTCTGTCCCTTTCTTTCGGGTCAAGTCATCACCCAATTCTTCACGCATTTGATCGGCAAATTTCATCAGTTTGATCACCTCCTCGGGGTATTGTCCTATCACATTGTAGCGTTCGCCCGCGTCACGGCGGAGGTCGTACAATTCGGGCTTCAACAGATCCATATTAGCTAACTTGCCCGGTTGGCCATCGTTACCCGGTTCGTATGCGCCATAGGTCACATAAGTATGTGGAAAGACGAGTTTGAACATGCCGTCTGTCACCGCTTCCAAATCATTTTTCTGATAATAGTAGGCGAATGACTGACGGGGATTAGCCCCCTCTTTCCCCTCTATCAAGGACAAAATGCTTACTCCATCGATCTTTTTATCGGGTAACGGTGCTTGTGCCACCTCGGCAAAGGTCGGGAAAAGATCAATATTTGAAGCCAGTTTGTTGCATGTAGTCCCGGGCCGGGTCTTTCCTTTCCAATAAACGATGCAAGGGACGCGGTTGCCGCCATCGAATGTGGTGGCTTTAGCTTCGCGCAATCCTCCAGTCGAGCCTGCATGATTGCCGTAATTCGCCCAAGGGCCATTGTCGGATGTCAAGACGATCAGCGTGTTCTCTTCCAGTCCCAATTCGCGAACCGTCTTCCACACTTCGCCAATACTCCAATCAATTTCCATCATGACATCACCAAACAGTCCCTGCTCGCTTTTCCCTTTGAACTTGTCGGAGACAGCTAATGGGACATGTGGCATATTATGTGCCAAATAAAGGAAGAAAGGTCTGTTCTTGTTCTTCTTGATAAAGGCTATGGAACGCTCAGTGTAGTCAGTAGTCAGCCGTGTCTGATCGGTATTATAGCCTACAATCTCATTCCCATCGTAGGTGGGAAGATCCGGAAAATTGAACCAAATGCCTTGCTGTGGATGGAAAGGCCACATGTCGTTCGAGTAAGGCAATCCATAATATTCGTCAAATCCATTCTGCAACGGAAGAAACTGCGGTTTGTCTCCCAGGTGCCACTTTCCAAAGATGGCCGTAGCATATCCTTTTTGTTGGAGCAATTCCCCCATGGTCATCTCCTCAGGATTGATACCATAGTTGGAGTTCGGACCGGGGGCACCTGAGAATCCGATACGATTCGGGTAGCAACCTGTCAATAACCCCGCTCTTGATGCGCCGCTGATGGGTTGTCCTGCCAAGAAATGGGTGAATCGGACACCCTCGGCCGCCATCTTGTCAATGTTGGGTGTTTGATAGCCGTAAGCTCCATTATAGGAAAAATCGCCATACCCTACGTCGTCTAAATTGATAAGAATGATGTTGGTGTAGTCTGCTGCCCAACAAGTTATGGCAAACGAAGAGAAACTTGCCAGTAATATAGATTTATTTTTCATGCGTATATTCCGATTGTTTTTCATTTCAGCTTGCAAAAGTAAAGAAAAGAATCAAATCGACAAAGTGAAAGAAGAGGGATTGAAAACAACAGAACAACAGACCTATTTCACTTCATTTTTTCGCCTGAGGAAGCATGGACAATACAGTGAAAAGACTCCGGTAAACAGCGGCTTTCTCTTCGAGTGGCTTCGGATAGGCCCGCGAAGAGGAGGGCATCCGATAGAGCTTCATCTCTCTGCCTGCGAACAGGAAGGAGACGCTCTCCCCTACTTTCGGTTCGGTTACGGTCGTCGTCTGCGATAGGACATGCATCAAGGTGTCCATCGCCTTCTGCCCAGTCACCACGATGTCTTTGCATTCAGGAATCCTCGCCAATACGCTGTTCAGATCGATCGGATCCACCACCTCCAAGAATTTGTCTGACGCATTGCCCTTCTGCCGGATCACAGCCTCTGCAGTGTCGCCCAGACCCAGACCGATCTGTTCACAAAACGCTTTGCAGCGCATCTCGTCGAATGCACGCGGAGTAGCCAGAAAATAATCTTTGTTGCCGAAAAAGATAAGCCCTAATATCCGCCACATATCGTTTTGGATATTCGGGTAAAAGAAGTTCATCGACCAGCGTTGGCGCGGGGGAGGGAAACTCCCCAGCATCAACAGCCGTGTATGGTCGGGTAAGAAGAAGCCCAACGGATGTTGTTCGACCGCCGGGTCACGTTCATTCATCCTTGTTTTTCTTGGCTTGTGTCTTTTGGTCTTCGCGAGCCAGCAAGACGACATTATAGACGAGATCCGTGATCCACTGCTCTGAATAGCCTAATGATTCGGCATATTTCCGCACGCTCCAAGCTGCTTTCTGCGAAGCCACGTCATTCCATTCCGAGCGTGTCATGATTTCATGTACGGTCTTCACCGTCTGCTTGTAGAGCAATTTCTTCAGCAGTAATGCCAAGCGGAATTTCCACTGCATCAGATTTCCGAGGAAGTTGAACAAGTCGTTGCAAAATCCCTGGAATTTGAAGAAATAGGACTTTATGTCATTCGGGGTCTTACAGCATTTCTTCACCGAGGCATCCATCTCCTTAAAGAAAGAGTCCCCAAGGTTATAATCCTGCATCAACACCTTTCGTACGCGCGATTTCTCAGCCACACCCAACCGATTGTTCTGGGTCGGGATCTTAAGCATACGCTTGAACAGGGCCATGTCGGGCAACATGTTCAAGTTGGTGATACCCAAGTTGACGGCCATCGCAGCCTGATAGTAGACACGGATCAGGGAAACGAACTCTTCGACCGAGCCTTTCACCCCCTCTTCGGGAACCTCGTCCGTTGTCTTTTTGAATAATTTAGATAAAAAACTCATTGTATATTTTTCTTGTTTCGACTACAAATATAAACTATAAAAGTGATTGCCACAAAGCAACCGCCGCTTCTGTCACCAATTTTGGAAGATATAGACAAGTGCTCCCGACAGATATCCTGCCAAGGCCAAGGGCGAGATCCGCTTCAAATACCAGATGAAATTGATCTTTTCCAAGCCCATCACGACTACTCCTGCAGCCGATCCGATGATCAGCATACTGCCACCCACGCCGGCGCAATAGGCCAGGAATTGCCAGAATGTACCGTCTTGCATGAAGTTCATCATGTATGCGGCATTGGCACTGTTGGCCACCATCATCTCTGTAGCAACCGGATACATACCGATGGCTCCGGCCACGAGGGGAACATTGTCAACGATCGACGACAAGGCTCCGATGATAAGGTTGACGGCATAAACATTTCCTACATTCAGATCCAGCCATTCGGAGAAGGCATTCAAGATGCCCGTATAGCGCAATACGTCCACGGCCAGCAAGATCCCGAGGAAAAACAGCAGCGTACCGCCGTCGATGCGGTGCACCACCCGCTCCATACGATATTTCAAGTTCTCGTCCATCGTTCTTTTTCGATAGTAGAGAACATCGGTAAAGATCCACAACAGGCTGACGCCAAACAGGATACCCATAAACGGAGGCAGGTGTGTCTGCATCTTGAAGACGGGCACAAACAGCAAGGCCAATATACCCAACACGAAGATCGTAAAGCGCTCGCACTGCCCCAGCCGGCCTTCTTTTTCTATCCGAGCCTTCAATTCCGGTGCCTCCACTTCGCCGCTCATGTTCCTCAGCATCAGGAGCAAGGGAACCATTGTCGAAACCATACTCGGCAGGATCAGGGCGGGGATGATGCTTCCCGCCGAAATGTTGCCCTTCACCCACAGCATGATGGTCGTCACATCGCCGATCGGCGACCAGGCTCCTCCGCTGTTGGCCGCAATGATGATCATACTGCAAAACATCCAGCGCGTATGTTGGTCGTTGATCATCTTGCGGATCAACATCGTCATGACGATGGCCGTTGTCAAATTGTCCAAAACGGCAGACATAAAGAAGGTCAATACCGTGATCAAAATCAGCAGATTTCGTTTCTGACGCGTCTTGATACGGTTCGTAATGAAGACAAAACCTCCGTGTACGTCTATCAGTTCGACCGTCACCATGGCTCCCACCAGAAAGATCAGCGTACTGCAAATCTCGCCCAAACTCTCCACAATCTGATGCGAAAGGATGAAGTTCTTCACCTGTTCGGGCAATGGCAAAGCGACCATATCCGGCGATTTGATGAAGTGTTGGAAGGCATCGCCCGAAACGACATAGGGCAAACTCGGGGCCACACTCATATAAAGCACCCACAACACGGTACCCGTCAGCAAAGCGGATGCTGCTTTATTGATCTTCAACGGGTGCTCCAAGGCTATCATCAAATAGCCGAGCAAAAAAAAGAGTAAAATAATTGTCACCATTCTGTTTTCCTTGAAAGAGGGCCAACTGCAGCCCCTCCTTATTTAACTGATTGTTTTGAATGCCTTTCCCAAGTAATCGATGATATCGCCTGCTATCAATGAAGGCTCGCCCCATTGGTTGGCTGCCAAGTCGCCTGCCGTAGCATGCAGATAGACACCGGCCACGGCTGCCGTCTCCGGCTCAAGTCCTTGCGCGAGCAACCCGAGGATCACGCCCGTCAGCACATCTCCGCTGCCGGCTGTTGCCATACCGGGGTTGCCTGCTTCCGTAAAGTAGACATTCCCTTCGCAAGTGCAAACGGCCGTATAGGCCCCCTTCAACACGATGCAAAGCTTGTGTTCCTTGGCAAATGCGCGCGCCTTCTGAAGCCGCTCATACGATGTGTTGCTCTTGCCCGCCAAGCGGTCGAACTCGACAGGATGCGGCGTCAAGACACTGCGAGCAGGAACTTTCGGCAAAATATCAGGATTGTTTGCTATCAAATTCAACGCATCTGCATCCAAAACAACAGGTTTGAATATGGACGAAAGTAGTTCATCCAACGCTAAGGCACTCTCCAATTGTTGCCCCAGGCCCGGACCTGCACCCACCACAGTGTAGTGCTGCAGATCAGGCACTTGTGTATAATACGATTCATTCGAGTCAATATCCACCATAGCCTCCGGACATGCCGCCTGCATGATCTGCTCGCCACACTTCGGAAGGTGAACCGTCAGCAAGCCGACACCACTGCGCAGACAAGCTTTGGCCGCCAACTGTGCAGCACCCATCTTTCCACGGCTACCGGCCACCAGCAAAGCATGTCCGAACGTTCCCTTGTGGGCAAACGTGTCGCGTGACGGAATGGCATACGCAACATCCTCCTCGCGTACAATATAATAGGATGACGGCGTCTCCTCTATCGCCCGCGTATCCATATCGAGCGGCAACACTTTCCAGTCTCCGACATACTCCTTGTTTTCAGCCAACAGGAACGATAGCTTCGGCGAGTTGAAGGTATATGTCACATGCGCTCGCACGATCGACTGCGGATCGTTCTGACGGTTGTCTTCGCCAAAGAGGCCGGACGGCACATCAACAGCGACAATCTCCGACGGAGAGGCGTTGATATACTTCACCAAACCGGCAAAACCTCCCGTAAGCGGACGGTTCAAGCCCGAGCCGAACAGTCCGTCGATGATCACATCGTCGGCAGTCAGCACCGGCGGCATGAAGTCGTCGCGCACTTCGCAAAACTCTGCCTGCTCGATATTCAGCAAGCGCCTCTTGTTTTCAGCACACTCGGGTGTCAGATAGCCTGTCGGATTGAACAAATAGATCACCACCTGATACGAATCGTCCAGCAATTGCCGTGCAATACCTAAAGCATCCGCACCATTGTTTCCTGGTCCGGCAAAGACGACTACCCGTCTGACTTTGGGGTAGTTGTTCCGAAACTCGTTCGTAAACTTCGTTACCGCCTCTTCCACCAAATCGATTGACGTAATGCCTTTTCGCTGAATCGTATGCCGATCAATTTCTTTGATTTTATCGGTTGCAAATATTTTTATCATATTTTTTTGATATTTCATGCTACATTTGGCAAATTTACAGAATATAAGTTTTGCAGTCAAGATGTTTTTGAAAAAAAGCTATGAATATTCTTTTCAGACGACAGCCATACAAAGCTCTTGGCTTTTCTGAGAAAAGCACAGATACTTTCTACGAAAAATACGGGTATTTTCACTCCAAAATACGGGTGTTTTTGATGCAAAACATCCGTGTTTTTCAAGCACCAGCCAAACAATTGATTTTCAAACAATTATATTTAACAAAAGAATCATCTCAACACTAAAAATGAAGCCTGTTGGATTCTTCTGAAAAACGGAAAGAGAACCCTACAGACTTCACTCAAGAAACCGCCCTATGGGCGGCTTCTCAGTCAAGGTTTCGGTAATTTCTACTCAATAAAGACTACCTAATAATTTTCAAAACACAATTGAAACTTCACATGATAACCTAAACACATTGTTAACATTATTAATACCTAAAACAATCAATTAACCCAATGAATATGTTGATCATTCTCCTAACTAACTACGTTGTTCACGCTGCAAATATATATCATCTATTCATATTTGCAAAACTTTTTCAAACTTTTTGCTAATATTTTTCGTTCAAAAATAGATTTTTGCTCATTTATGCCAAATTTACTTGATAATTTAATCAAAACCGCCAATTAATCATATCGAAATGATACATACAACTAAAGAGAAAAGCGAGGCCGTACAGGTAAAAATCCCCCACATAGAGTCAATAGCCATAACTGTTTCGATGTCAAATAGTTGAAAAATAAAATAAGACACTACCCTCCTGACAAAGAAAAAAATGTATATTTGCATGTTATATTGCCTCTTTACAACCGAGCGAAGAGGCTAATGAAGAAGATGAAAAACTCGCAACAACTCATACGTTTCATCCTAATCGGCACGCTGAATGCGCTGATTACGGCCATTGTCGTAGGTGTGATGATGGATATTTTCCATGTCAACTATCTATGGTCAAACGTGTGCGGCTACGTGGCAGCCTTGGTCAACAACTTCTTTTGGAGCAAGTTTTGGATCTTCTCGTCAGGAAAAGGAGGCTATTTACGAGAGTCTGTTCTCTTCTTCGTGGCATTCGTCTGTGCCTATGGGGCGCAGTTCGTCTGCTTGCTGGGCATGGTCGAAGGCTTGGGGTGGAATGAATACGTCTCGCAGTTCATCGGCCTGTTTGTCTATGGCGGAGTCAACTTCTGCATGAACAAGAAAGTGACATTTCATCCTTCTCGGAACACTACCCACGATTGAAGCGAGCCGTGGCCTCGTCAGCCCCCTCTCTCAATATCTGAAGAATGGACCACTCGTCCACCTCATGAATGGATCGGAACGGTTCGGGAGAAGCGTCCAACGGTAAGATCTCCTTGCCATACCAGGCGATGCTCCGCCACTCGCCCATCTTATAGCCCGCCTTGGGAAAAACGCCGAGAAGCGCAAAGTCCAAAGCCTCATGCATTTGCTGACTCTTCTCGTTGGGGAATGTCACACATCCATACGCATGGCGTACACCTTGCAATTGCAACAGACGGATAAGGGTGGCGTACATCACTTTTCCCAGCCCTTTATGGGTGAACTCTTGGTTGATATAAATGGACAATTCAGCATTCCATTGGTAAGCGGCCCGCTCCATGTGGCGATGTGCATAGGCATATCCGACGATCTGCCCCTCCACTTCGCATACGAAATAAGGATAGTCGGCCGAAATCGTACGGATTCGGTTCCGAAATTCATCGACCGAAGGCACCTCATACTCAAATGTAATGACCGTATTCGTAATATAAGGTACATAGACAGCTAGCACATCTGCCGCATCCTGCTCCGCCACGCGACGGAAAACGACTGGACTCATATATTTATTATTATATGGAAAAGTAAGGAAAAGATGGCGATGATTTTATCATTTCATCCCCATCTTTTTTATAATTATTCCTCAACAGTGATGGAATTGATCACGATGTTTTCCAACGGACGATCCTCTTTGTTTGTCTTCACTTTCTGAATGGCATCAGCCACTTCGATGCCTTCAATCACTTCACCATAGACGGTATATTGATTGTCCAAGAAGGGCACACCGCCTACCTCTTTATATGCCTGGCGCAATTCTGCCGGGAGTTTGGCCTCCTCCTTACGCTTTTCAGCTTCGAGCTCCGTCTTTCCGATCAAGGTATCTCGAAGAATAGCTAATTCTTCCTTCTCCCCACTCCGATAGAGCTGCATGATCTTGGCTTTATTTTCCGATTGCAACCGGGCGAAGATCGTCTGTTTCAAGCGGTTTTCCAACTGCTTTTCCATCTGATTCAGCTCGTTTTCGGTATATTTCTTGCCGGTTACGATATAGAATTGCGAAGCGGAAGAGGCGCGCTCAGGGTTCACCTCGTCGCCAGTGCGGGCAGCACACAAGGCTCCTTTCTTGTGGAAATATTTCGGATAGACGAACTCGGCAGGGACAGTATAGCCCAAATCACCTGCGCCCAGCGACTTTTTCAAAGGAGCATCCTTCGACGTTACGTCACCGCCTTGTATCATAAACTCTTTGATGACGCGGTGAAACAACAAGCCATTGTAGGTTCCGTCGTTCACCAATTTGAGGAAATTGTCCCGATGCCGGGGCGTGTCGTTATATAATTTCAACCGAATGTCGCCCATCGATGTGTGCATGACGACAATTGTTTCTTTCTGATTCTCCATAAATATTTATTTTTCAACGATTTTCATTGTCTTGATCTTCACATTCTTCAGTGGGCGATCGTCTGAATTCGTCTCCACCATTTGGATTTTGTCGACCACTTTCATGCCGTCCACCACCTCGCCAAAGACCGTATAAAGCCTATCCAAATCGGGACGTCCGCCTTTGAACATATAAGCATCGCGTTCTTCGGCGCTGAACTTAATACCCTTTTCTTTCTCCATCTTGTCCAGTTCCATTTCTGTAAAGAATTTCCCTGTAACAATATAAAACTGCGAAGCGGAAGATTCACGATCAGGATTGACTTCGTCGGCCGTACGAGCAGCGCACAAGGCACCAGCCTTATGAAAATGCTTAGGATAGAGGATTTCGGCCGGAATCCGATAGTCTGGATCTCCATCACCCAAATGCACATCTGCAGCGGCATTCTTCGAATGGATATCGCCCGCTTGAATCATAAATTGTCTGATTACGCGGTGAAACAGCAAGCCATCATAAAGATGTTCATTCACGTTTTTGACGAAATTGTCACGATGCTGCGGGGTATCGTTATACAATTTCACTTTGATTTTACCCATGTCCGTATCAATTTGGACAAGCGTCTCTTTCTCCTCCTGCGCCTTTGTCTCGACAAAAGGGACAGCCAAAGCCATAATGGCTATGAGCATTTGTGTTAATAATAGGCGTGTCATCATCACTTAATATTTTAATTGCGAACAAAAATACAAAATAAAAACCTTACCTTTGCTCATAATTCACAAATAAAGTCATTATGTTTTCAGGAATCGTAGAAGAAGCAGCTAAAGTAATCACGGTAGAACAAGACAAAGGCAATATCCACATCACCATGGAATGCTCGTTCGTACCTGAACTTAAAATAGACCAAAGCGTCGCTCACAATGGTGTTTGTCTGACTGTAGTCAAGAAAACAGACAAAACCTATACCGTGACCGCCATCAAAGAGACACTCGAACGTTCAAACCTCGGAAACTTGAAGCCGGGGAGCTTAGTCAACTTGGAGCGCAGCATGATGATGAACGGGCGCTTGGATGGACACATCGTACAGGGCCATGTCGATCAGACAGCAGTTTGCACTGCCGTCAGCGAGGCCGATGGCAGTTGGTACTACACATTCCAATATACATTCAACAAAGAGATGGCCAAGAAGGGCTATCTGACCGTCGAGAAGGGTTCAGTCTGTGTCAATGGTGTCAGTCTGACCGTCTGCAACTCGAAAGAGAACAGCTTCCAAGTAGCCATCATCCCCTACACCCACGACCATACCAACTTCTGCCAAATCGAAAAAGGGACTATTGTTAACCTCGAATTTGACATCGTGGGCAAGTATATCAGTAAAATGATGCTTTACAACGAATAAAATCAGACAGACTATTCGCTAATTACAATAAATAGATTAATTTTGCCAATTGGGTGCGTGAGCCCACTAAGCAAAGAATATTAACAGCCTATATACTAAAGACAGAATGAAAGTAGATGTATTATTAGGATTACAATGGGGCGACGAAGGCAAAGGTAAAGTTGTTGACGTCTTGACTCCCAACTACAATGTAGTGGCTCGTTTCCAAGGTGGCCCAAATGCCGGACACACATTGGAATTCGAAGGTCAAAAATATGTATTACGTTCTATCCCTTCCGGAATTTTTCAGGGGGGAAAAGTAAATATCATCGGTAATGGGGTAGTATTGGACCCGCTGCTCTTCAAAGAAGAAGCAGAAGCATTGGCTGCCAGCGGTCACGACATCACCAAACAGTTATACATTTCAAAGAAAGCACACTTGATCCTTCCGACACACCGCATCCTCGACAGAGCCTATGAAGCCGCCAAAGGATCAGGCAAGATCGGAACAACAGGCAAGGGTATCGGCCCGACCTACACAGACAAGATCAGCCGAAATGGCGTTCGTGTAGGTGATCTGTTGCACGACTTCGACGCTATCTATGCAGCAGCCAAGGCTCGCCACGAAGCTATCTTGAAAGCGTTGAACTACGAATATGACATTACAGAGCTCGAAGCACAATGGTTTGAAGCATTGAACTATTTGAAGCAGTTCAAGTTTATCGACAGCGAACATTTCGTAAACCACCTGCTGAAAGAGGGGCAGAACGTCTTGGCAGAAGGTGCACAAGGAACCATGTTGGATGTAGACTTCGGTTCTTATCCGTTCGTCACCTCTTCAAGCACCATCTGTGCCGGATGCTGCACAGGCTTGGGGGTTGCTCCTCGTAGCATCGGCGACGTATATGGTATCTTCAAAGCCTACTGTACGCGCGTCGGAAGCGGCCCATTCCCTACAGAGTTGTTTGACGAGACGGGAGACAAGATCGGGCAGTTAGGCCACGAATTCGGCGCAGTTACAGGTCGTAAGCGTCGTTGCGGTTGGATCGATTTGGTAGCCTTGAAATATGCCATCATGTTGAACGGTGTAACGAAGTTGATCATGATGAAGAGTGATGTGTTGGATACATTCGAAACGATCAAAGCCTGTGTAGCTTACAAGATCAACGGCGAAGAGATAACTGAATTCCCCTACTCGATCGAAGGTGAAGTGGAACCGATCTATGTTGAGTTGCCCGGATGGCAAACTGACCTGACAAAGATGAAGAGCGAAGACGAATTTCCAGAAGAGTTCAACGCCTATATCTCCTTCTTGGAAGAGGAATTGCAAGTTCCTATCAAGATCGTTTCAGTAGGTCCTGACCGTGAACAGACCATCGTTCGCTATACTGAAGAGTAATAACAGAACCATAAATCGTACAAAATGGCAGAAAATGGGCAAAGTTTGTCCTCTTTTTCTGCCATTTTTTGTTTGGTAAGGTTTTTGTTTTACCTTTGAATATCACTTATTAATGGAATAGAACTATGATTTATTGGATTATTTTTATTGGATTTTCTTTATTAAGCTGGCTGGTCTCTTCACGACTGCAACGCAAGTTCGAAGCGTATTCCCAAATACCATTGCCCAATGGTATGACCGGCCGCGAGGTGGCTGAGAAGATGTTGCACGACAATGGCATATACGATGTAACCGTCACCTCAACATCAGGGCACCTGACGGACCACTACAATCCCGCCAACAAGACAGTAAACCTCAGCGAAAGCGTTTACCTCAGCAATAGTATCGCCGCTGCAGCCGTAGCCGCTCACGAGTGTGGTCATGCTGTGCAGCATGCGCAAGCTTATGCACCATTGAAGATGCGTTCGGCATTGGTACCGGTAGTCAGCTTTGCTTCCAACTGGATGATGTGGGTATTATTGGCAGGAATGCTGATGATCCAAAGGTTTCCTCAACTGATGTTGTTCGGAATCATCCTATTTGCCTCCACAACATTGTTTAGCTTCATCACTTTGCCTGTCGAAATCAATGCCAGCCAACGGGCATTGGTTTGGTTGAACCGTGCAGGAATCACAAACTCTTACACACACGACAAAGCAGCAGATGCCTTGAAATCGGCAGCGTATACCTATGTGGTAGCTGCATTAAGTTCATTGGCAACACTGCTTTACTACATCATGATTTTCTTGGGCGGACGCAGAGACGACTGATAGAAAACGAGAATTATTCACAAAAAGAAGGGGAATATAGCTTTTCTACTATGTTCCCCTTCTTATTTTCATCGAATTGTTTTTTCTGAAACGCAGATCAGATAGCGTAGAGTGAGCTGATGGATTCACCGCTGCAAACACGACGGATGGCCTCAGCAAACATATCTGCAATAGACAAAATCTTCACCTTGTTGCACTTCTTTGAGTAAGGAATTGAGTCTGTAAAGATCATCTCTACCAAAGCAGACTGGTCAACACGAGTAGAAGCAGGATCGGACATGACAGCATGGCTGGCAATAGCACGTACTGATTTCGCACCGTTCTCCATCATCAGGTTGGCTGCCTTCGTGATTGTTCCGGCTGTATCAACCATATCGTCGATCAGCAATACATCAAGACCCTTCACATCTCCGATGATACGCATCTCAGCAACTTCATTTGCACGGAGGCGAGACTTGTGGCAGATAACCATCGGGAGACCCAAATATTTAGAGTAGCTGCTGGCACGTTTTGTACCTCCTACGTCAGGAGTAGCGATACACAAGTTGTCCAACGGCAACTCTTTTTTGATATAATCCAAAAATACACTTGAAGCATACAAGTGGTCAACCGGCACATTGAAGAAGCCTTGGATCTGATCAGCGTGCAAGTCCATTGTAATCAAGCGATTGATACCGGCCGTTCTCAGCATGTCAGCAATCAATTTTGCACCGATAGCAACACGAGGTTTATCCTTTCTGTCTTGACGCGCCCAACCAAAGTAAGGGATCACAGCGATAATGGAATGAGCAGATGCGCGCTTTGCGGCATCAATCATCAGGAGCAACTCCATCAGGTTGTCGGCATTCGGGAATGTAGACTGCACCAAGAACACGTCACGGCCACGGATTGACTCTTCGTATGACACAGAGAATTCACCGTCGGCGAAGTGCTGAATATTCATTTGTCCTAACGGACAACCTAAACTTTTGCAGATTTTCTCTGCAAGATAACGGGAGTTAGTTCCCGAAAATACCAAGAAAGGAGTTTGTGCACTCATTATTATTTTGAATTTTATCTAAACAATAAAAATTATTTTGCCGCAAAATTACAAAACTATTGCGAAATTGCCTACTATAAATCGTAAATAAACTTGATGACTCGCCCTGCTCCTGCCGGAAGCTTCACCTTGAATGGCCAATTGGTTGTCAATGTGGTGATTGTCTCCTGTCCGCTCATCAGATCAATTTGTCGGGCCGCTTTATTGTCGACAATGCCCAATGTTTTGAAGGCATCGTCGGGGATATTCACCCACACCTCCTGATCCGAACGGCTGAAGTTAGCCACCACAAGAATCACCTCGTTCGCATATTTCCGCAAGAAAGCGTATTGGTGGCGGTTGTTGAAGAAGTGATTGTCCACATTCTTGTACATCAAGTCGAAGAATTCGCCTTTGGTAATAGCCGGCTCCGTACGGGCAATGTTCAGCACCTTCGCATAAGTCGCACGCAATGCTTTCTGCTCATCGGTCAAGGCCCCACCATCGAAGCGTTTGCCATTATTCCACCGCCGCAACGAGTCGATGCTCCAATAGTCGAAGATTGTGGTTCGACCATCGCGTCCGCTGAATCCCTCTGCTTCCATGCCACGCTCGCCCAGTTCCTGACCGGCATAGATCATAAACGGACAGGTGTTCATCAGGGCAGAAGTCATCAAACCAGAGATTCCCCAACGGCCATCTTGCGCAAAAAAGTCAGATGCCAGACGTTGTTCGTCATGGTTTTCCAAGAAATTCAACATCTTGTCCTGAATACCTTCGAGCGATTGCCAACAAGTAGAGATTTGGCTCGCCGGAAGCTGTCCGCAGATCACCCCGCGAAGTGTATCGTAAAGCCCTACCTTATCGTATAAATAATCGAAACGTCCTTTGAAAAGGTAATCTCTATACAGGGCGGGATTGTATACTTCGGCTATAAACTCGACTGTATGCGCTGCTTTCACCTGCGGAATGACCCATTCCCAAAACTCGACCGGCACCATCTCTGCCATGTCACAGCGGAATCCGTCAACATGCTTTCCGGCCCAAAAGAGCAAGATATGCAACATCTTGTGCCACGTGTCGGGGATCGGATCAAAATGGCAACTATGCCCATTCATGTAATCCACGCCATAGTTCAGTTTGATTGTCTCATACCAATCATTCCGACTCGGGAAAGCATCAAAATGGTCGTTGCCCGTCACCTTGGCAGGAAATTCACTATAGGGCACACCCTCATCATCAGAGGTAAACGGCAACTGCAACGGCCGGCCGGGGATATAATAGAAATTGTTGTTCGGATCGAAGGCTTTGTTCGTATCATCATGTTGCCCCAACCCATCGACAAACACATCGTTCACATCCGAGTGATACTGACGCGCCACATGGTTGGGTACAAAATCGATAATCACCTTTAGGCCGGCCTCATGCGTACGTTTCACCAAGGCTTCGAACTCGGCCATACGCGAAGGTACATTGTCGGCCAAGTCGGGATCGACATCGTAATAATTTTTGATAGCATAAGGTGAACCGGCTTTTCCCTTCACCACTGCCGGATGGTCTTTCGGAATCTGATAAGCCGTATAGTCGGTTTGTGTAGCATGTTCGATAATGCCCGTATACCATATATGGGTAGCCCCCAATTTTTTGATCTCCGACAAAGCCAACGGCGTAAAGTCAGAGAACTTTCCAACACCGTTCTTCGCCAAAGTACCGTTGGGAACCAACGACGTATTCAAGTTGCCGAACCAGCGTGGGAATACTTGATAAATGATCATTTTTTCACAGCTTTTCGTTTCCATATCAATAACAAATTATAAAATTATCACTTGGGTTGCATCGCCAGAGCCCGTTGACCCAACGCTTTTTCAACCACTACACTTTTATTTTCCGCCAAGACCTTACTGAAGGCTTGAACGGAAGCTTCGTATCCGATCTGAGCAATCGAATCAATATTGTTCAAATCGAACGTTTTATACAATCCTACCTCTTTCGCTTCGATCAACACATCGCACGCCTGTCGGTCTTCCAATGTGTTGGCCTGAAACATATAATGATACGAACGCTCGGCTATATGAAAGAGGGTTTGCTTATATTTTTGAGGCATCAACGGACTGACATTGACACCGATCACGTATTCGCACTCTTGGCGAATGTTCATGACAGGGAAGTTTTGAAACAATCCGCCGTCGACATAATGAACACCGTTGATTACCACGGGGCTGAAAATGATCGGCATACTGCACGATGCCACCACTGCCTCAGCCAAATTGCCGCTTCGAAACTCTTTGCTTCGCCCGTTGTCAAGGTCTGTCGCCACAATCACCATCGGAATAGGCAGGTCTTCTATTCGCTTCGTACGAAGATGGGCTTTGAGGAACGCCTTGAAACGACTCATGTCAAACAGCCCTGCTTTCGGAATTTGCAACTCGGCAAACTCTGAAAATTCACGTCCTGTGAAGAATTCACGAATCTCTTCGGGCGAATAGCCGTCGGCAAACAGTGCACCAGCCACCGATCCGGCACTCGTACCTGATATGATGTCGGGCTTCAATGCACATTCATTCAAGAACTGGAAAACGCCCAAATGTGCGAATCCTTTTGCCCCGCCACCGCTCAATGCCAAGCCTATTTTATATGGTTTTAGTGTTGTCTCCATCTGTAATACGTATAGTGTTGACCCATCCTATATATAAAGGAAGTAATTTCCCAAAACACAGGTCGCATGCGCAACCTATACCGCAAAAATAAACAATAAAAACAAACGGCACAATTATTTCGCAAAAAGAAATCGTTCTGAAATGGATTCCTCGCAAGATTGAAAAACGGCTATGATAACAGAAAAACATCTTCGGCTGTTATGCAAAATTCATTCGGATGCATGTTCGCAGTCTCTTACGAGAAAACTCCAATTTATACGGGAGTGAACTGCAGTTTTCTCCGCATAAAACTGTAGTTTGGTCGGCATGAAACTGCAGTTCTGTGCCGAGAAAACTTTTCAGAACTGCGGAGATTGGTCCACAAAAGTTCGGAAGAAAGAGTTCATTCGTCGAGAGACAGATATCATAAAAGCTGCTATTTTTTCATAATAGAGCAAGGATATGCCAATGATTCTTCTTATTTTTGCATATTTGCAAGGAATGTATATATAAATTGACTTTATGGATTTTAAACATAATAAAGGTTGCTGCGGCATGTGTGCCAAAGGATGCAGCAAAATACAAAACAACAAATTGAACACTTACGACTGGTTGTGTGGAGTACCTGATGCGGAAAATGCGACCGATTTCGTAGAGGTTCAATTCAAAAACACACGAAAGGGGTATTATCTGAACGACACCCACATACTACTTGAAAAGGGGGATATGGTGGCTGTCGAGTCTACTCCGGGGCATGACATCGGCACGGTGACACTGACCGGTAAGCTGGTGTTGCTTCAGATGAAGAAGAACAATGTGCGAATGGATCAGGAGCCGAAAAAGATCTATCGCAAAGCGAAACAGGCGGATCTCGACAAATATGAAGAGGCAAAGGCGAAAGAACATGAAACGATGATTCACTCACGGCAGATTGCGGCCAACTTGGGGCTGAACATGAAGATTGGCGATGTGGAATATCAGGGAGACGGCAACAAGGCAATCTTCTATTACATTGCCGACGAGCGCGTTGATTTCCGGCAGTTGATCAAGGTCTTGGCAGAGGCTTTCCATGTCCGCATTGAGATGAAGCAGATCGGTGCCCGGCAAGAGGCGGGCCGTATTGGTGGTATTGGTCCATGCGGCCGCGAATTGTGCTGTTCGAGTTGGATGACAAGCTTCGTCTCCGTGGCAACAGGTGCTGCCCGCTACCAAGACATCTCGATGAACCCACAGAAATTGGCCGGACAATGCGCCAAACTGAAGTGTTGCATCAACTACGAAGTAGACATGTATGTCGAGGCACAAAAGCGGTTGCCGTCGAAAGAGATCGTATTGGAGACAAAAGACGGTTCGTACTATCACTTCAAAACGGATATCTTCAAGCGTGAAATTACTTACTCGACCGACAAATCGATAGCGGCCAACTTGGTAACGATTCCCGTACAACGTGCGTTTGATGTCATCAACATGAACAAGAAAGGGATGAAACCTGTCTCGTTGGAAGCCGATGTCAAGCAGCAAACCAAACGCGATGCGCATGACATCTTGGGCCAAGACAGCGTGACCCGATTCGATAACTTGTCGAAGAAGAAGAAAAAGAAAAAGGGGAACGGCTCAAGCAATGAGAATCAGAGCAGCTCTGTTCCGACAAATGAACAGGCAGCTTCTCCCAATCCTGGCGGCAACAATGTGAAAGAGAAAGAGAACAATGCAGAAAAACCGCAAGAGAAGGGCGGCAATCAACAGCGTCCTCCAAAGAATCAAGGTCCGCGCCCCAATAAAAACAACAACAAGCAAAAGCCTAAGCCTAAACAAGGTGAGGAAAAACAAGCTCCGGCAAATGGGAAACAGCCCAATGCCCAGCAACCTTCAGCAGGGCATAACAATCAACCCAACAACGGGAATGGCAGCAATCGTCAAAGGCCAAATGCCAAGAGAAATGCCGACAATCGTCCTAAAGAGGGAGAACGTAAGCCGAAGGAGACGGACAGCAAGCCAAGAGAGGCCGACAACCGTCCTAAAGAAACAGACAATAGGCCCAAAGAAGCCAACAACAAGCCCAAAGAGAAAGATGCGAAGCAGCAGAATAATTAATTGGCTTGTCGTTGTAGGGTGCGCCTTGCTTTTCGCCTGCGACCAAACAGCGTTGTACAATCAATACCAAGTGATTGAAAATACGATGTGGGCGAAAGACAAGGTGTACTATTTCACCTTCGAGCTTGATGACGTTTCGGACAGCTATGATATAGTATTGGATATCCGTAACAACAACAAGTATCGCTATCAAAACCTTTGGCTCTTTTGTAATGAAGAACCACCTATCGGAGCATTGAAGAAGGATACCATTGAATGTATGCTGGCCGATGATTTCGGCAAATGGAAAGGTCATGGAGTTTCATTGTTCGAATCCAGCTTTCCCATCCGCCGACAATACCATTTTCAACATCCGGGCCAATATACATTCAGCTTCCGACAAGGAATGCGCGACAGTACACTGATCGGAATTCAAGAGATCGGACTCCGGGTCATTCCTAACGCTCCTTCCGCGAAGAGTCCAAACGAAGAAAAATAAAAAGCAGGATTGTAAAGCCCAACAAGGAGGAACCTCCATAGCTGAAGAATGGCAATGGAATGCCAATAACCGGTGTCAAACCCGTCACCATCCCAATGTTTATCGCCAAATGGAAGAAGAAGATAGAGGCCACTGAATAGCCATATACGCGCGCAAAAACAGTATCCTGACGCTCAGCCAAGACGATAAGTCGCAAAATAAAGACAGCAAACAGAATCAATACAGCCGAAGTCCCGACAAAGCCCTGCTCCTCGCCAACCGTACAAAAGATAAAATCAGTGTCTTGTTCGGGTACATATTTGAGTTTTGTCTGAGTTCCATTCAAAAATCCTTTTCCGGTCAAGCCTCCGGAGCCGATAGCGATCTTTGATTGGTTCACATTATAACCGGCCCCGCTTGGGTCGTCTTCCAATCCTAACGAGACTTTTATACGAACCTGTTGGTGAGGTTCAAGAATATCATTGAAAACATAATCGACCGAGAAGAGAAAGGCAATGGAGGAAATGGCGAAAAAAGCAATCATAGCATAGCGCCACACCCACCTGGAAAGCGATTCACTGATCAAATAGCAGATCAAAGCTCCCAACAATGCCCATACAATATAATTCATATTGAATGGGATAAAATAAGAAATCAAGCCGAAGAAGCTCAAAATCATTGTCGCCACACCCAAACAATACCAGGCAATATTCTTGTTTTTTATCTCTCTGAACATCAAAAGAATGGAGGTATACAATGTCATCATTGAGACTAAAAAGACACCTAAAGGTGTCTCTCCCATCATGCTCTCTGAGAATTTCATCCCTATCACAAAATAGACAACAGCACAAACGCCGGCCAACAAGAAGTAGCCGGACATCCCTTCACGGTATAACATCAGAAAGAAAGCCAAATAAACCAAAGCAGAACCCGTCTCTTGTTGCAACAAGATGCACAACATGGGTAACAGGATAAGCCCTAAGACCATCAGAAAGTTCTTATAATGGGTAAAAACAAAACCATAAGAACCCATTAGTCGAGCCACTGCCAAAGCTGTGGCAAACTTGGCAAACTCGGCCGGCTGCAAACGAATAGGACCGAGAACCAACCACGATCTGGACCCCTTGATGTCAGGCGCCAAGAAGATAGTGGCTATCAACACCAAGATAACTCCGGCGTAAATTATATAGGAGAAAACTTCAAAGAAATCCCTTTCAATCAACAGAATAGCAAAAGCAAAGAGCAATGACACTCCTATCCAAATCAATTGATTAAGCGGGCGTCCTGCCGCCAAAATCTGCTGATTATCAAATTCATAACTTGCCCCACAGATACTCATCAGCCCTGCTCCTATCATAATGATATAGAGTAAGATCGTGAACCAGTCGACCAATTTCCAATTATCTTTTGTATTATATGACATTATTCGGCAAAATTACAGCATTGACAATGTTGTCTTCTATCGCTTGGCTTTCCGGCAAGATGGAACCTCTCAAATATTTTTCAATCATCAATCGTCCGATCGGAACTGCATAGGTAGCTCCAAAACCGGCATTTTCAACGAAAACGGCTATGGCTACTTTAGGATTCTTGTAAGGAGCAAAGCCCATAAAAATGGAATGGTCCTTACCATGTGGATTCTCGGCCGTACCCGTCTTGCCACAAACTTCAATGTCCGGCAAATTGGCTCCACGACAAGTGGCTCCGTATGGAGAGCCAACAACGGCTCCTCGCATACCTTCGGCAATCAATGAATAATATTTTGATTCCACCTTCGTGTAGCGCTTCTCAGTATAAAGCGAATCCAGTGGAGTGTCTTGTATTTCTTTCACCACATGGGGCGTAATGAAATAGCCACGATTGGCCACTGTCGCAGCCAAATTACAGATCTGTAAAGGTGTTGCCAAGATTTCTCCCTGCCCGATAGCAATGGAGATGATTGAACTGGAATTCCATCGCCCATGATAGATATTGTCATAAATCTTGCTGTTCGGAATGTATCCTCGTTTCTCGCCCGGCAAGTCTATTCCCAATTTATAACCATACCCCATCGAAACCATATAGTCCTTCCAAGCATCAAATGCCTGTTGTACAGACGGATAACGAGAACGGTCATCCAGCAAATAGTGTAATCCCCAAGGAAAGAATGAATTACACGATGTGGCAATCGCACCGACAACCGGCAATGGCGATGGATGACCATGGCAAGCGGGCTTACCTCCTCGATAGGTATAACCATGAGCACACGTAAAACGGGTATCGGCTGTGATCACTCCTTCCTGCAAAAAAATCAAACCTTGGGTTGGCTTGAATGTAGAGCCCGGAGGATATTGAGCCATAAGCGAACGATTAAACAATGGCTTATATGGATTCTTTTCTAATTGCTGGTAATTTTTCCCTCGAACACGGCCAATTAACAAACTTGGGTCGAAGGTTGGCGATGAAACCATGCAGAGCACCTCGCCCGTTTCCGGTTCAATCATCACGATACCCCCCAATTTGTTTTTCATCAATTTTTCACCATACGCCTGCAAGTCAATATCAATGGAGAGCTTCAAATTCTTTCCTGAGACCGGATTTTTGTCATATTTCCCATTTTCGTAATGTCCTTTGATTCTGCCATGTGCATCACGCAAAAGAACCTCCACACCTTTCTCGCCGCGAAGTATCTTTTCATAGGAATTCTCCACCCCGGTCCTTCCCGAGTTGTCACCAACAGTATAGTAACTATCTCGTTCAATATCTTGTTTGTTTACCTCTCCAACATTTCCCAATAATAGGGCGGCATTGGGATAAGCATATTCCCTGATAGTTCGATTCTGCACATAGAAACCCGGGAATTTATAAAGTTTCTCTTGTAAAATACCGCACTCTTGCGCAGAAAGCTGCGTCATAAACAGTTGCGGAGTGTAGGAAGAGTAGCCGGGATTTAAACGCCTGTCTTTGATGTCGGCAATACGTTTTTGAAATTGCTCTTTGCTGATGCCGATAATGCTGCAAAAATCCAATGTGTCAAACGGCTGAATTTCACGCATGATAAGCATGATATCGTAAGCAGGCTGGTTATATACCAACAAATTGTCGTTGCGATCATACAAAATTCCGCGCGAAGGATAGATGGTTCTTTTCAAGAATGCATTGCTGTCAGCTTTGGCTTTGTAGTCACTGTCCAATATTTGAAGGTAAAATAACCGGACAATAAAAAGTAAAACCAACATTATCACCGCCACCATAATAACATAATGACGATCTTCGTACTTGTGATCTAACTTACTCTCCAATTTTCTGCGATTCAAAATTGAACAATTCCACAATAAATATCAATACAACTGTCGTTATAATACTCATCCCTATTCGCAAAGCCAAGAATAAAGGATCAAAAAAAGAGAGGGCTTCTATAAGAAACAGGAACAAATGATGAATGACGACAAATAGAACTACGTATCGAATAAACTCCTTATAGCCAAACGATTCATAGGAAGGGAAATTTCCAACGGCCACATCATCTCCTTTCAAGAAGCGAATCATCGGTTCGCGTATGAAACCCACCAACGTACAAGCCGCCGTATGTAGCCCGGGAGTATTGGAAAACATGTCGATTACCCCTCCCATTGCAAAAGAGAGCAAAAGCATCTGGCTTCGCGATATACCAACCGGTAGTTTAATCAAGCAATACAAATACAAGAACGGAGTGGCCAAACGCAAATAATGGATATTGTTTAAAACCAAGACCTGCAGCAAAGTAAAAAACACAAAATAAACGATTGTTCGCAGTATATGATTAATCATTTTTCTTCGCTTCTTGTTCTATGTTAAGTTGTTCTTGTTGCCATTTATTCTTGATGACTCTTACATTTTGCAATGTAGCAAATGAAGTCGCCAATCGAACACGAAGCGCATAGAAATTGTCATCGTGCTCTTTTGAAAAATCTTCGACCGTTCCGACAATCAGACCGGCAGGAAAGATAGCCGAATAACCGCTCGTAATCACTATGTCACCTTTATGAAATTCAGCATGCCGCGGAAGTTCCTCCAATGTTGCATAGCGAGAATCTTTTCCGTCCCAAGCCAAATATCCAAAACAATTGTTGCCCAAAATCTTGCAACTCAGCTTCGATTTAGGGTTCAACAAGGAAATTACAACGGAAAAATGGTCGGAAACATGCGAAACAATCCCCACAACACCTTGTTCTGATACTACGCCCATATCAGGAGTAATGCCGTCAAGATGTCCTTTGTTGATCGTAATATAATTCGCTAATTGAGAAAAACTGTTATTTACCACATCTGCCAATACAAATTGAAAGGGATATTCTGTATGTATAGAGTCCACCACTTGTCCCTTAAACAATACCGTATCTGCCAATAAAGCCCCGATCTGTTCCTGAAGATCCAACAATTCGAGCTCCATCCGGCCGTTTTGTTCTTGCAATTTTCGGTTCACTTCACGCAGATGGAAATAGGAACGGATATTACCCGCAACGGAAACCACCTGACCCGATACGAAATTCGCTGAGTTCAACAAAACGCTCCGCTGATACAAATTGTTTTGATAAATCAACACGAAAGCTATCACTTCCAAAAGAACAAACAAGAACCAATGTTTTTTCCGCAGAAGGAAATCTAACAATTTTCTCATATATTCGGCGTCTATGGTATTGGATATCAAGTATTCTCATATAATACTCGACATCCAACTTATCTGAAAATCATCGAATAAGGAAATTAAACTTATCTATATTCTTCAGCGCGACTCCGGTTCCACGAGCGACAGCATGCAAAGGATCTTCCGATACATGGAATGTAATTTTCATCTTGTCTGACAATCGTTTGTCCAAACCACGCATCATTGCTCCGCCTCCTGTCAGATAAATACCATTATTTACGATATCAGCATACAATTCGGGAGGAGTATTCTCCAACGCTCCCAAAATAGCTGCTTCCATCTTTGAGATAGTACGATCCAAACAGTGGGCAATCTCTTGATAAGAGACCGGCACCTCCATCGGCAGAGAAGTCATTTGGTTAGGGCCCCTTACGATGTAATCCTCAGGAGGATCCTGTAAGGTTGTCAAGGCTGAACCTACATTTATCTTAATCTGCTCGGCCGTTCGTTCTCCGACTTTCACATTATGTTGACGGCGCATATAATCAATGATATCAGCCGTCAAATCATCTCCTGCAATACGGATAGACTTGTTTGAAACAATACCGCCCAAAGAGATAACAGCAATTTCAGTTGTACCACCACCTATATCAACAATCATATTCCCTTCCGGGGCTTGCACATCTACACCAATACCCAAGGCTGCCGCCATTGGTTCGAATATCATATAGACGTCACGCCCTCCGGCATGTTCGGCTGAATCACGCACAGCACGGATTTCCACCTCTGTACTACCCGAAGGTATACCAATCACCATACGTAAAGAGGGTGTAAACCAACGGCTTCTGTTGTTTGCCTTTTTGATCAACCCTCTCATCATTTGCTCTGCTGCGTAAAAGTCAGCAATCACTCCTTCGCGTAATGGACGAATAGTTCGAATATTATCATTCTCCTTACCCGTCATTTGCCGAGCTTCACTTCCGATAGCCAAGACCTTGTCTGTACGCTTGTCCAAGGCTATTACAGAAGGCTCATCAACCACCATTTTACCATTGCACATCACAATCGTATTGGCAGTTCCCAAATCCATTGCTACTTCTTGAGTAAATGAAAATAAACCCATTTTTCTATAAACTAAAAATTAAGGACTGTTATCAGGTTGTTCCTCTCGCAACAGAGAAGAACAACCCTCGTAATTCAATATGAATTAATGTTTGAAATGACGAACACCAGTTTTAACCATTGCAATGTTATGCTCATTACAATAAGCAACTGACAATTCATCCTTAATAGAACCACCCGGCTGGATGACTGCTGTAATACCTGCTTGGTCGGCTATTTCCACACAATCAGGAAATGGGAAGAAGGCATCGGAAGCCATCACTGCACCTTTCAAGTCGAAATTGAATGATTGAGCTTTCGCAATAGCCTGTTTCAATGAGTCTACACGCGAAGTCTGTCCGATTCCACTTGCACACAATTGTTTGTTCTTCACCAATGTAATTGCATTCGATTTGCTGTTCTTTACAATCTTGTTTGCAAACAATAAATCTTCCACTTCTGAAGCTGAAGGCTGACGATTGCTCATCGGTGCCAGATCAGCTGCTGTCTGAATGCTCAAATCTCTCTCTTGCATCAAGACACCATTAAGCAACGAACGAAACTGTACGGTACTGGTCTTGCCGTCTTTGCGAACCAAGATGATGCGGTTTTTCTTTTGTTCCAAAACAGCCAAAGCCTCGTCTGTATAGGCCGGAGCAATAACCACTTCGAAGAAGATCTTATTGATTTCTTCTGCTACCGGACCATCGATAGTAGTGTTGGTGATCAAGATACCACCGAATGCAGAAACAGGATCGCCCGCCAAGGCGTCTTTCCAAGCCTCCAAGACTGTAGGACGCGATGCAATACCACAAGCATTGTTGTGTTTCAAAACGGCAAATGTCAATTCGTCGAACTCATCAATCAAATTGACAGCAGCATCAATATCCAGCAAGTTGTTGTAAGAAATTTCTTTACCATGCAATTGCTCGAACATTTCATTGAATTTTCCATAGAAACGACCCACTTGATGAGGATTCTCGCCATAACGCAAATGCATCGGAACATCAGTTGCAACACGGAAATAGGAACCTTCACCTCCATCAAAATAGTTGAAGATGGCAGAATCGTAACCGGATGAAACAGCAAACGCTTCTTTAGCAAACCATTTGCGATCTTCCAATGTCGTTTCAGCACCCTTCTCATTCAACAAGTTGAGCAACGGAGTGTATTGATGCTTTGAGGCAACAATCACAACGTCTTTAAAGTTCTTGGCAGCAGCACGAATCAAAGAAATGCCGCCTATATCAATCTTTTCAATGATAGCTTGTTCTTCAGCACCCGAAGCAACAGTCTCCTCAAAAGGATACAAATCAACGATAACCAAGTCAATCTCTGGAATCTCATATTGAGCCAATTGCTTATTGTCGCCTTCGTTTTCTCTGCGGGCCAAAATACCTCCGAAGACTTTAGGATGTAAAGTTTTAACACGTCCTCCCAAAATAGAAGGATAGCCTGTCAAATCTTCAACTGCATCACAAGGAATACCCAAGGATTCTATAAAAGTTTTCGTTCCACCGGTTGATACAAAAGAGACTCCCTCTGCCTGGAGTTTTCTCAAAATTTCATCTAAACCATCTTTGTGGTACACCGAAACAAGTGCACGTTTAATCTTTTTTGTTGCAGTCATTTTAAATATTGTCTTTACATTAACTTTTTAAAGTACAAAGTTAGCGATTTATTTTTCAATTATTCTCACATTGAGATTATTCTTTTTTTTTAACGCGATATTTTGGTTTATGATCCACTTTTTCATCATTGGATTTGCATAGTCAACTATCTCGACACAACGTCTCTCTCTGATTGAAAACGTTTATTAAAATAGACCTCGAAATGTGGCTGAATGAGCCATTCACGCCACCGCCAGATATTGATTTGTTGATATAATAGTCCCATAAAATTAATGCAGAGGAGGGGACATTGGGATAATCTCTGTCTTTCTACATCTCAAAAATTATTTAGGACAACATTGTTCTAACCAGAAAATCTATTAAAAGCCTTTCATAGTATTCTGGTGCATCTGTTAAATATCGAGGGGATGAACTTTGTAT
>CAVKMU010000038.1:0-27273 GCA_963657455.1 bacterium | reverse complement strand
CAGATTGGAATAAAGCAGGAGTTTGTCAAGAAAAAGCCGCATGATTATCCATTTAATCATGCGGCTTTTTACATTATAAATGCTTGTTTCGCTTTGAAATCACCAAAAAAGTCTCCTCTAATTCATTGTTTTTTCATTCCAACATATTTCAAAGAAGCTCTTTGGTATGTCGCATTTAGAGAACGCGGATCTCACCTTCGTTAGGTTGTGTTTCGGCAGAAGGAGTGATAAGTTTATATCCTTTACCGTGAATGTTGATAATCTCAATGCCTGGATCGTCTTTCAACAATTTGCGCAATTTGGTGATATATACATCCATACTGCGAGCATTGAAGTAGTTGTCGTCTACCCAAATCGTTTTCAAAGCATAATTACGTTCCAAGATCTGATTGGCATGAGCGCAAAGCAAACTCAATAATTCGCATTCTTTTGTTGTCAATTTAGTGACTTTATCGTCAATCACTAAGGTTTGCTTTTGAGTATCAAACGTAAATTTACCTAACTTATAGAAAGGAATATCTTTCATTTTCTTGCCTTTTACGCGACGCAAGATTGCTTCAATACGAAGCAACAATTCTTCCATACTGAAAGGTTTGGTCAAATAATCGTCAGCTCCTATCTTGAATCCCTCCAAAATATCCTCCTTCATAGTTTTGGCAGTAAGGAAGATGATAGGAATATCGGGATTGACAGAACGAATATCCTGAGCCAATGCAAATCCGTCTTTCTTTGGCATCATCACATCCAACACACAAAGGTCATAGTTCCCTTTTGTAAACCCGCGGGATCCAGCTTCGCCATCCGCAAACAAATCTGTAATATACCCTTTAGCTTGCAAGTATTCTCTTAAGAGCATACCCAAGTTCTCGTCGTCTTCGCAAAAGAAGATTTTAATTTTTTCTTCCATAACTAACTTTTTATAAGAGGTAAAGTAATAATAAATTTCGTTCCCACACCATTTGTGTTCTGTTCCGCACGAATAGAACCCTTATGGTCTTCTATAATTTTGCGTACATACGCTAATCCTAACCCAAAGCCTTTTACGTCGTGCTTGTTGCCTGTCGGTACACGGAAGAAGCGGTCGAATACCTTTTTCAAATACTCTTTTTTGATACCTACTCCGTTGTCATTCACGGAAATAAGCAATTTTCCGTTTTCGTTCCATGTCTGAACCATCAGCATAAGCGGCACCTCCTGACGTCGGTACTTGACTGCATTGTCCATCAAATTGAACAATACATTTGTGATATGCATCTCATCAACATAAATAGATGAGTCGATGGCTTCGAGGTCAACATCCAACGTTCCACCATATTTTTCGACTTTCAATGCAAAGGTGTTGGCCACTGAAATAACCAAATCGTTTGCATCAAGTTCTTTCAACTTAAGGGTCGCCTTTTGTCGTTCGAACAATGACATTTGCAACACCTTCTCTACCAAGAATCCTAAACGTTTTGTTTCATCATTTATTACACCGGAGATGTGTTTAAATACGTCCGGGCTCTTTGTAATGTCCGAATCTTTCAGCATCTGAGCTGCCAGCGAGATGGTTGAAACCGGCGTTTTCAGCTCATGGGTCATGTTGTTGATGAAGTCATTCTTCATCTCCGACAAACGCTTCTGCCGGAATACTATATAAATCGTAAAGATAAATGTCACCAACAAGATCAAAGAAAAAATTACGGACGGCACGATAAATGTGATAGACGTCGAGATGTAATCTTTCTTTGTTGGGAAATAAACCTTCAGATAGTTCTGCTTCGAAGGAGGATCACCCGGAAACAATACCTGTGTGATAATGTCTGATGCCAATGGCTTTCCCTCGATTTTTCCACTACGGTAGACTTCATTTCCATCTTTATTTATGACAGAAAAGACGAATGGAAGGTTTAATCCGCTGTTGATAAATTCATTTTTCAGCGATACATTCAACTTTTTGAAATCAATACGCTCTTGAATCGGTTTCAAGTTGGCGGTATACAAAATGTTATAGATCACTTCGTCAATCAATCCTCCTTGATATTGATAACGTTGTTTCAAAGTTTTTTGTATATCCTTGGAAGTGTTCACAATCGTTTTCGAACCTTGGCTGGTCAAAGCTGAGCGAGGCTGAAAATTAGGACTGCTGAAACTCTTCATCTCTATCTGCTGAACACCGCCTTTCGAGTCGGTAATGATCACATTCTGATAAAGAAAGCTGTTCTGGTCACGATTAATGTCATCTTCAAGGTATTGCCGTGTCTCTTCCAACTCCAGAGCTCTTGACACTTGATGCAAGCACTGTTTTACAGTTTCGTTAAATTGCTCGCTACGTGTTTTCATGATGATACTGACGTAACTTATTTGCAAATATAACAAGCCAGCAAAAGCAAATGCCATAACCACTGCAAGCAACCAAATTGTCGACTTCTTCATCTTACAGATTCTCCATTTTACGTATCAGCAAATAACGCATGTTTTGCGCTAATATTAGCATAAAAAAAGTAAAAACAGAGACTTTAAATTGTTAATAATACTTTGTTTCTGTACAAATTGATACTAATTGTCTATTTTTCTTCTATTATAACAATCCATTGTCATCAATTGTTTTCTGTTTTGTTGACTTTTTCTCGTTTGGGCATTGTCTACACCTTCTTTCTACCCTTTTCCCATTCTCGCAAAAAAGCTCCGCATCTTTTTTCAAATTGTTCGGGAGCTTTGCATAATTTCATGCCGAGAAAAACTACAAATACCCGACAAAAAAAGAGGAACAAGCCGAAGCTCATCCCTCTCATTCTAATTACAAATCATGGTTTATTCCATTCCCGGATTTTGTTGCAGGTTTGGATTTCGATTGATCTCATTACGTGAAATTGGGGCGAAATACATCTTGTTTTCCCAACGACGTTTCTCGCGGAAACTCAAGCTCTGTACATAATAATAATAGTCCCAAGTATCTTCGTTGTGAATATAAGGTTTAGAAGCTGTTTTGCCTGGCTTCAAACGGGCAATTACCAAAATACCTGTCAGCTCTTTGCTGTTTGTTTCCGGTGCAATCATCCAACGGCGAACATCGTAATAACGAGATTCTTCATATGCCAACTCTACACGGCGTTCATGACGAACGAAATCACGCATATCGGCTTGATTGAAAGATTTGCCTTGAGCCGTCAGAGCACTCTTTGTATCCTTGATACCAATTCTTCCACGCAATGCATCCAGATATTTAACGGCCTCATCCAGTTCGTTGAGTTCAACACTGGCTTCGGCTGCCACCAAATACATTTCTGCCAAACGAATGTAGGTCCAAGGTACCAATTGTGGATAATACTGTCCGTCGACTGTCGGGTCAATCAACTTTCGCTCGTAATAGCCTGTCCATGAGCCATTCCAATCTTCGATCGGCCCTTGGCGGGTATCTATACCATTTAATCCTTTGAATTGTACAACTTCACCGTTCGGTAATGTTAACTTGATGTCAGAATCACCGTCAGGAACTTCATAATAACCACATTGCAAACGGCCCAATGGAGTAGGATCCAAACCAATAGCATCTGACGGACGGGCACGGCCCCACTCATTTCCATCCGTTCCTACTGTCGCATAAAATCGAGGTTCACGACCATTGTACGGATTGCCAACTTGAGAATCACCGGGTTTCGTCATGCCTTGTGGCATTGTTCCATCTTCAAATTCAAAAGCCATTACCAGATCTTGTGTTGGGGTAATACCCGACCAATTGTGATAACCATTCGGCCCATGTTGTAGAGGAATCCAATTTCGCTCCGTGCCGCTTTGGCTACCAAATGGATGAACCCAAATCTGTTCTTTGTTGTTTGTTACAATAACTTTGTTCCATTTGGTTGCTCTCTCTGTGTTTGAGCCGCCGGTACAATCCAACAATTCATAATCGCCACTGTTGATTACTTTCACTGCAGCTTCGCGAGCAGCACGATATGTTGCGGCACGATCTCCGTCAAACTGATTGCAAGCCAATGTGTTCACCGAGCGATCTGCATACAATGGACTGGCAACATGCAATAAGATACGAGCTTTTAACGCGGTGGCAGCACCTCTTGTGGCTCTTCCTAGATTTGCCTCAGAAACAGTTTCAGGCAAATATTGCTCAGCAATTTCACAATCCTTCACGATAAAATCCAAACACTCTTTCATCGTATTACGGGGTACTGTCATCTTTTCCGTCTCGTCCATAGCCATGGCTTCCTCAATCAAAGGAACACCACCGAAACCACGTACCAGTTCCGTATAGAGATAAGCACGTAAGAAGTGTGCTTCTCCTTTCATGGCATTCAAATCATATCCTGATTTTTCAGGCACTTTGTCCACGTTGGCAATAACACTGTTGGCGTATCGGATGCCTTTATAACGGTCTACCCAACGGAAAGGGCAATTCGAATTGTCGTACCACTGTAAGTCACTTTGCGAAACAGTCGCTTCATTAACCGGAATCTGACCATAATTATGCGTAAAATATCCGTCATCTGTCAAGCCGGTTGTGGTATGTTCTTTAGCACCGTGCTGAACATAACTATATATTTGATTTATAAAAGCCTGTGTCAAGCTCGGATCAGAGAATACGGCTTCTTCCGTATATTCAGTCGTCGGAGTAATGTCCATGAAATCTGAACAAGAACTCATTGAAAGAGCTGAGCCCAAAAACAAGGCCAAGGTCAATTTATTTATCTTTTTCATAACGTCTAAATTTAGAATGTGATTGATGCACCGAAGTTCATAACTCGTCTTTGTGGATACTGCTTACCCGTATCGGTTGCCTCAGGGTCTTGAACTTTCACCCCATCAAAGGTGAATAAGTTCGTGGCATTCACATATACACGAAGGTTAGAGATTCCCGCTTTCTGAATAGCCGGGAAATTGAATGTATAACCCAATTCCACGTTCTTTAAGCGTACATAGTCTGTATTGTAGAGATAATAGGTATTTTGGTTGGAAACCCAATATTCATTATCACGGTTGTAGATGCGTGGATGGTCATGACTGGGGTTCTCCGGAGTCCAACGATTCAAGAAGGTTGTCCGATAGAAATTTCCGGCTTCTCCCGCACGCTCACGCCAAATATAGGTCTCTCCTCCGAAAGCACCTTGGAACAATACCATAATATCAAAGTTGTTCCATGCAGCATTCAAAGTCAAACCGGCTACAAATCGAGGTTCTGAATTCTTTGTGCTGCGAACGCGGTCGTCAGCATCGATTTTGCCGTCCCCGTTTATATCCTTGAATTTGATATCGCCCGGAACAGCCCCCGGCCATTTTGCCGTAGTTGCATCTACTTCTGCTTGATCGTAGAATACACCATCATAGACATAGTATAGACTGGTGTTGGCTGGTTTACCGGTAGATTGTTGGTATTCAGGAACGCCTGGTGTTTCATCCCAATATAGAATCTTGTTCTTTGCATAGGTTACATTCAATGAAGCACCATAATCCAGCTTGTTTACACGGTCACCCCATGAGAGTAAAGACTCAAAACCTCGGTTACACATTTCACCCAAATTCTCACGTGGCAATGTAATACCCGAAGTCTCTGGCAAGGAAGCATTACGATAAATCAACATGTTGGTGCGCTTATGATAGAACACATCGCTTTCCCAACTCAAGCGATTCTGCAAAAACTTGAAATCCAAACCGACATTATACGTTGTTCCAACCTCCCATGTAATGTTAGGGTTAGGAGTGCGGCTTGGCTCTAATGTCTTATTGTAGGTTGTACCGAACATGTAGTCTGAACCAAACTTATAGGTGTTCAAATACTGAATGGAGCGGTCTAAGTTCCCACTTGTATCCAGCAAAGCATCGTTACCTGTTTGTGAAATTGATCCGCGAAGTTTGAAATAATCAATGAAACGGACATTCTCTTTCCACCAAGACTCTTCTGAGGCACGCCATGCAACAGACACACCGGGGAAGAATCCATAACGTTTGTTCTTAGGGAAACGGAAAGATCCATCGGCTCTCCAAACAAATTCAGCAATGTAGCGTTCTTTGAAGTTGTAAGAGAGGCGGCCGAAATAGTTCAAACGAGCCTCTTCCCATGTGTTACCTCCATTGTTCATTTCTGCTGTTCCACCGGCATCCATATCATCAATCTTGTCAGACATGAAATATTTACGGAAAGCATATAAGTAAGCCTGCTTACGATATTCCGATTCAATACCTGCTGTAATTCCAAATGTATGCTCTCCAAACGTGCGATCATAACTGATCACTGCATTAGTCATCCAAAAAGTCTGGTCAGTATGTTCTTCGGTTAACTCAGGAGTCGCCGGACCTTTCAATCCCGGAGTCAGCGTATGTTCAGCATTCCCATCCCACGAATAAAGAGTCCAAGGAGTATTGAATTTCTTTCTCATCTTGAAATACTTGTCGTAAGAAGCACTTCCCTGTACAGTCAAACCTTCTACCCCAGGAATCTTAATGTTTACCTTTAATGTATTCTGTACATAATAATCTTTTTGGTTGTCGTAACCTGTTGCATCTGTACCTGTTACCACCGGGTTGTCTCCATACTCAATGTCCGGACCAGGTTCCCCCGTTGGCCAATAACCCGGCATAGTTGGCTTACTACGTACCAATGCTGTAAAGATATCGCTGGCACTCTTTGTCGGGTATTTTCTGGACTCCATACGTCCGATGGTTCCATAAGAGATGTCAATATACTTGTTGATCTTCGCGTCAATATTGGCACGAATACTATATTGGTCGTAACGATTGGCAGAATTCTTGTAGATACCATCCTCGCCGTTTGCTGCCATATTCACATAGAACTTGAATTTATCAGACCCGCCACTCACACTTACATCATGACGATAGATAGGAGAGACGCTCTTGATTGTCTCATCAAACCAATTTGTATTGGGATGTCCCCAAGGATCTGATCCATTTTGGAATTTATCCAAATCTTCTTGATTATAGACAGCCTTGCCGCCTACATTAGTATTAATCTCATTCAACAAAGTGGCATACTCGTATGCGTTACACATTTCCGGCAGACGAGTTGGCGTTGAAAAACCCATGTTCCCACTATAAGAAACTGTTGGTTTACCCTCTTTTCCTCGTTTGGTGGTCACCAAGATTACTCCATTTGCTGCACGTGATCCGTAGATAGCTGCCGAAGCATCTTTTAATACGGAAATGGATTCGATCTCGTTGGGGTTAATACGATCCAAACCTCCGGCACGACCTGGCACACCATCGATTACAACAAGCGGATCTTTGCTACCCAATGAGTTGGTACCGCGGATACGGATAGTTGTTCCTCCACCTCCCGGTTCATCAGAATTTTGAAAACCGATTACACCCGGCATACGACCAACCATACCATTGGTTAAGTTTGTTGTCGGTGAAGCTTTCAATTCCTCTCCTTTTAAACTTGCTACAGCACCGGTCACTGTCACTTTCTTCTGAACGCCATAGCCGACCACCACAACATCATCCAACCTTTCCGAATCTTCATGGAGTTTAATGGAGAAAGAGGTCTGATTCCCAATCGGTATCTCCTCGCTCTTATAACCGATATAAGAAATCACTAAAACACCATTAGAAGGAACATCTTCGATGAGAAACTTTCCATCCATGTCGGTAATAGATCCTAATGTAGTACCTTTAATGACTACATTGGCACCAATTACTGGTTCACCTGCTTGGTCAACAACTGTACCTGTAATTCTTTTTGTTTGCTGAAGTTCCTCTATAGAAACTTCGGATGCTTTCATGGTCTCGGCGAATAATGTAGGAGCCGAAAACAATAAAGCAAACAATGTGGCACTGCTTACACACATTGCGGTTTTGTTTTTAATGGTTAACACATTCATAAAAAACAATTTTTAATGGTTTATAAATGGTATTAAGAAAGAACGTTACAAAGATGTATAAATGACTAAAAACTTGTGATTTCTCTGTCTATCATGATATTTATACAAATCTGCTACAACTTTTTCGGTCGCAATATACGATGCGTTTTTTCATCTTGCAAATATAATTTAAGTTATTTTATTGAATATGTTGTATAACATATAATAGAGTGATCCTATTCTCTCAATTTATTCTTCCATTTTCTTCAAAAAACAATAAGCCGGTTGTTGAAGATTCGATTATGAATACTCCGACAACCGGCCTACTTTAATAATAACTTCTCTTTATGCTTTAATCTGTTCAAATCCTTCTCCGTAAACGCCTCGGACGATGCTTTGCGAGATGAACGCTTGACTATCAATACTCTTTATCAATTGGAAAACAGCTTCCGATTCATTTCGACGAGCCAGCAACACTACCACTTTGACGGGTTGTTTTGAATAGCCGCCTTGGCCATCCAAAATGGTACAGCCACGATCCAAATCGTGAATGATCCGTTGTGCGATCTCTTCATATTTTTGTGAAAAGATCAAGAACTGCACCGATTGTCGATTGCTGTTGACAACTTGGTCAACAATATAGGTGCTGACTATCATTGCGATGAATCCAAAGACAATCTTCTCAACATCGTGAAACAACAGATAAGAAGAGCCTATGATAAAGAAATCGCAAAACAACAAGGCTCGACCGATGGGGACATCCTTAAATTTGCTGATGATTGCAGCAAGAATATCGGTTCCTCCCGTACTGCCATTGGCCGAAAAGACCAGCCCCAATCCCAAACCGCAACAACAAGCACCCAATATGATCGACATAAAAGGCTCGTCGTGAATCAACGGTACTCCGTTAAAGAGTATCTCAAACAACGACAATGAAGCAGAAAGCGAGAATACACCGAAGATCGTCTTCAGCAAGAACCTCAATCCCAGCAACTTCAAGGCAACCGCCAAGAGAGCTGCGTTGATTACAAAATACGAAACAGAAACCGGGATTGCATGCCCCGTAGCAAAATAGATTAGGGCGCAAAGTCCGCTGACTCCGCCGGTAACGATTTCGTTCGACAGGATAAAAGCATTGAACCCGAAACCATACGATATGGTTCCCAGCAGAATCATCATATAATCCTTCAGTTCATATTTTGAGTTGGCACTCTTCAACCACTGCTTCATTGTTCTTGAATTTTTATCCGATGACTATATTTACAATTTTCTTCGGTACAACGATCACTTTCTTAATGGATTTTCCTTCCATCCATTTAGCAGAGTTCTCGTGAGACAATGCTGTTTTTTCGACTTCTTCTTTTGGCATGTCGGCTGGTAACTCCAAGTTGAAACGAACCTTACCATTGAAAGAGATAGCATATACAGCTGTGTTCTCTACCAAATATTTCTCTTCAAACTTTGGCCATTGAGCGTCACAGACGGTAGTGTTGTGGCCCAACTCATGCCATAATTCTTCGGAAATATGTGGAGCAAACGGCGTAAGTAATACTACCAACGGTTCCAAGATGGCTTTCTTCGAACATTTCATTCCACTCAATTCATTCACACAAATCATGAATGCACTGATAGAGGTGTTGTATGAGAAATGTTCAATATCGAAGGTCACTTTCTTGATTAACTTATGCAAAGACTTCAATTCTTCTGCTGTTGGTTCTGCATCGGTTACCTGCAAGCTCTCTTTCGAGCCATAGAACAAGAACCACAATTTTTTCAAGAAGCGGTGAACGCCATCAATACCATTTGTATCCCATGGCTTGGATTGTTCAATCGGGCCGAGGAACATCTCGTACAAACGAAGCGTATCTGCACCGAATTTTTCAACAATCACGTCAGGGTTGACCACATTGAACATAGATTTTGACATCTTCTCGACTGCCCATCCGCAGACATATTTCCCATCTTCCAAGATAAATTCAGCCGTATTGTACTCCGGACGCCAATTTTTGAAAGCTTCTACATCCAATATATCATTCGATACAATGTTGACATCCACGTGCAATGGCGTCACATCATATTGATCTTTCAAGCCCAATGAGACAAATGTGTTCGTGTCCTTGATACGATATACGAAGTTCGAACGGCCTTGGATCATACCTTGGTTGATCAGCTTCTGGAAAGGCTCTTCCTTGATGCTTACACCAAGGTCGCGCAAGAATTTGTTCCAAAAACGAGAATAAATCAAATGTCCAGTAGCATGCTCTGTACCACCTATATACAGATCGACATTCTGCCAATAGTTATCGGCCTCTTTCGAAACCAGTTCATGGTCGTTATGCGGATCCATATAACGCAAATAGTAAGCGCTCGAACCGGCAAAGCCCGGCATCGTATTCAACTCCAATGGAAAGACATGAACGTGATCGATTTTGCTATTCTCTACCACTTCACCTTTTTCTACATCCCATGCCCATTTTGTTGCATGTCCCAATGGAGGTTCTCCTGTTTCGGTCGGTAAGAACTTGTCCACTTCCGGCAATTCCAACGGCAATTTGCTTTCGTCAATCATATAAGGCATTCCCTCTTTGTAGTATACCGGGAACGGTTCTCCCCAATAACGTTGGCGAGAGAAGATGGCATCGCGCAAACGGAAGTTAACCTTCACGCGCCCTAACTGATGAGCTTTGACATATTTTTTAGTTTCAGCGATTGCCTCTTTGATGGTCAATCCGTTCAAAGTAAGATCGCAATAAGGAGTTACTCCTGCTTTCGGCGAGTTGCAAACGATACCCTCTTTGGCATCGAAGCTTTCTTCGCTGACATCGCAACCCTCAACCAATGGAATGATTGGCAGGTTGAAGTGCTTTGCAAAAGCATAGTCGCGACTGTCATGAGCCGGAACGGCCATGATGGCTCCCGTACCATAGCCGGCCAATACGTAGTCGCTAATCCAAACAGGAACAGCATCACCCGTAAAAGGATTGACGGCATACGAACCAGTGAACACACCTGTCACGCGACGGTCGGCAATACGCTCACGTTCTGTACGTTTCTTGGTGCGGTCCAAATAAGCCTCTACTTCTGCTTTTTGCTGGGCTGTTGTCAAGGTTGAAACCAATTCGCTTTCCGGAGCAAGCACCATGAAGGTAACGCCAAACATTGTATCGGCGCGAGTCGTAAAGATGGTGAACTCGAGATCGCTGTCTTTTACCTTGAAGCGAACCTCGGTTCCTTCCGAGCGACCAATCCAATTACGTTGTGTCTCCTTCAGTGAATCTGTCCAGTCGACAGTATCCAAACCGTCCAACAGGCGTTGTGCATAAGCCGAAACGCGCAAGCACCACTGGCGCATCTTCTTCTGAACAACGGGATAACCACCTCGTTCTGAAACACCGTCGACTACCTCGTCGTTCGCCAACACAGTACCCAACTGCGGACACCAATTCACCATCGTCTCACCCAGATAGGCAATACGGTAGTTCATCAATATTTCTTGTTGTTCTTTCTCACTTTTTGCATTCCATTCAGCAGCCGTAAAACTCAACTCTTCGCTACCAGCCACGTTTAATCCTGCAGTTCCATTCTGTTCGAAGGCAGTAATCAACTCGCTGATTGGGCAAGCCTGTTTTTTGTCGTTGTTGTAATAGCTGTTGAACATCTTTTGGAAGGCCCACTGTGTCCAGTGATAATATTTCGGATCGCAAGTACGCACTTCGCGGTTCCAATCGAAAGAGAAACCGATCTTATCCAGCTGGTCACGGTAACGGTTGATATTGTTTACCGTTGTGATGGCCGGATGCTGTCCAGTCTGAATGGCATATTGCTCAGCGGGAAGGCCATATGCATCGTATCCCATCGGGTGCAACACATTGAAACCCTGCAAGCGCTTGTAGCGGGAATAGATATCCGAAGCAATGTAGCCTAATGGGTGGCCAACATGCAAACCGGCTCCTGATGGATAGGGGAACATATCCAGTACATAATACTTCGGTTTCTCATTCATCTCTACCTTGTAGACTTTATTGGCGATCCAATATTCTCGCCATTTCTTTTCAATTTCTCTGAAATTGTATTCCATATCGTTGGTATAACCTTTTTTAATTAATTCTTTTTTAGAATGCAAAGTTAATCTATTTTTATGAGGCGCCTTCTTGTTGTGCCCCCTAATTTTCTGCATGCTGCCAAGCTCATCTTTTTCATATCATGCCGAATGCTTTTTCAATTATTCGGAATCATTAAAAAAGAAGTCGAGCTTTTCCTGAAAAAAACAGGGGTGTTTTTGTGGCAAAATACGGATGTTTTCAACTCAAAACATCCGTATTTTATTTAGTAAACACTTATGTTTTTTCAAAAGTCCTGGATGGTGTAAGGCATTCTTGCTTGAATACCTTGCTGTGTCCGCATACTTTGCATTGTCGAGAACAATTGATACTCTTCACCCAGGCAACTCTTCAACAGAGAAACCTTTGCTTCTCCCATCAGTTTCTCCAAATAGTCGGACAGAAAATCATTGTCTTTGTTGGCTTTATACACCTTGTAATCTGTCAGATTGGCTAACGAAGCTGCTGTCTCAACGGCCTCGTCCAAGCCACCCAACTTGTCGACCAATCCACGGGCCAGTGCCTGTTCTCCTGTCCATACACGACCTTGTCCGATATGATCGATTGAATCTTTCGGCAAGCTACGGCCATCACTGCAACGTGTAGTGAACAAGTCGTATGTACGTTCCACACTGTGTTGGATCAGAGCCTTCTCGTCGTCGTTCATCGGTCGGCTATTATCACCCAAATCTGCAAATGTATTGGTCTTCACCACGTCTGTTGTCACCTCCAATTTCTTATATGTTCCGGCCAAGTTGGGAACGATGCCAAATACACCGATGGAACCTGTCAAGGTAGAAGGTTCGGCCACAATCTGGCTGGCGGCACATGAAATATAATAACCACCCGAAGCAGCATAATCGCCCATTGAAACGACAATCGGCTTTTTCGTTTTCAATTCAACCACCGCTTTCCAAATCTGCTCTGAGATATAAGCTGAACCGCCCGGCGAATTGACACGGAAAACAACCGCCTTCACGTCATCGTCGGCTGCCAATTTCCGAAGGTCGTCAGCTGTTGACTCAGTGATACAATTTTGAGAAGCACTCCATAACGAACTGCTCTCCGCTTGAATTTGGCCCTCGGCATACAATACGGCGATTTTGTTGTCAGACTTGTTCTCTGTCTTTTTTACAGCCAACATGTTTTTCAAGCTTACAGTCACCATTTTTTTCTTCACGTCTTGACCTGCCATTTGCTTGACAATATTCTCTGCTTCGTTACGGTAGTAGAGTTTGTCGGCTAATTTATACTCGAGCAAGTGCTTGCTGTCATCTATAAAAAGGCCGTTGTCGATAAATTTTATCAGCTCCTCTTTCTGAATCTGACGACTCTGAGAGATGTCATCCAACATATTGTTCCAAATGCTTCCCAAAAGCGAAGTCAGTTGTTCGCGGTTGGCATCGCTGAATTGCTCCAACATGTACGGCTCGACGGCACTCTTGAAGGTACCCACCTTGAAGATGTTGAATTCGACACCCAACTTGGCGGCCAAATTCTTATAGAAAACGCCGCGTGAAGCTAAGCCTACCAATGAAATGCCTCCGATCGGATTGACAAATACCGAATCTGCCACACTGGCCAAGTAATAATTTCCTTGTGAATAGTCATCACCATAAGCCACAATGAACTTGCCGCTCTTCTTAAAACTTTCCAATTCTCTGCGAATTGTTCCGAACGAAGCAAACCCACCATGCAGACTTTTTACATCCAGGTAGATACCTTTGATCTTGTCGTTCTCTTTTGCAAGACGAATGGCCTGCACAACATCCCGCAGAGAGACCTCCTCACTATCTCCTCCTTTCAAGGATTGCAACGGGCTCTCAGATGTTTGATCCGCCAAAGAGCCGGACAATGTCAATTTAAAAACCGAATTGGCTTTTGGTGTCGTTTCAGATGTTGAACTGCCAACCGATGCAATCATGCCCACCAACAAGACAATTCCTCCTAAAATAAGGATTCCGAAAGCGATCAATGCCCCAAGAACGGATGCAAACATCGTTTTAAAAAACTGTTTCATAAGTATATTCCTCTTTTTTTATATATTCTTTACAAAGGTACAACTCTTTTTTCAATCTATAAGAAGCCCATCAGAAATAAAAACCCAAATTGGCATAGAACTGAACCTCTTTTGTCTGATTGGACAAATTGAAGGAGACATTGAGCGGACCGAACACGCCATTATAAACATATCCGAGACTGCCTCCGTAAGCTTTCCGACCTTTCAACAAATCGAAGAAGGAGTCGTCGTGCTGGGCATATGTTCCTGCCAGCAGAATATAATGGTTCGCTCCGATGCGTTGTCGGAGCTGCATACGCAATGCCACAAACGCTTTGCTGAAAACTTCGATATGACTGATTCCTGAAAACATCATCTGTTGGTCCATATAATGGCCATCAACCTCTCCTCCTGCCAGATTGTAATAGGGGGCAGCCGCCTCTTTGCCGATCAAAATCCGGCCGTACAATGAGGGGACGATACTGAAACGCGGCTTGCAGGGAATCACCGACGTGAAGTTGAATCCCAACGCTGAGAAAGGAGTCTGCTTTTTATAGCGGACAAAGTTGTCGGTGTATATCGTGTAGTCTGCCTTCAGCGATACGCCTTTCGTCGGTAAATAGCTTCGATCTAAAGTCTCAAAATGAGCTGACACAAAGTAATTGAAGAAATTTTCCGTTTGTAAAACCAACTGCGAGTCGTTTTGATTCAAGACGGATTTATAGTTCCAGTTCTCATAACGTACACCCGCTTTCAAGCGAAAGCTCAACCAGTTCATGTCAGAATACGAGAATTCGGCAAGGTGATGGTGGAAGGTCGTATTGAGTGCTTTCTGACCTTTATAGAAGACGTCCAAATCTTGGAGTGTAAATTTATAGATGAGGTTCAGGCAGCGCAACGGATTCTTCTCAAGGGAATAGCCAACCTGCGCATAGGTTTTCTTGCCCAAGCGCCCCGTCAACGAGAAGCGTGAATGCAATTTCGTATGATAGTCGAAGGTGCCGTTCAGCAACACTCCGATGATCTCTTCCGTGTCAAAGCGCAACCCTGCATTAATGGAAGAGGCTGATTTGGGAGCTACTATCAGATGTAGGTCTTGACTGTTTTCGCCCGTCAGCTTATAGCTGACATTCGAATAGGAGTTGGTGCCCACCAGGATCGACATGGCATGCTGCAACTGTTGTAAGTTGATTATGCTGTTCTCCTGCAATTTGCTGATTTTCAATAGCCATTTCTCGTCATTGGGGTCAGCTCCCTCGAAATAGATGTGACGAATCCGAAACGAGTTGGAGTGGGTCGGGTGCTGCACTCGTTGCGAAACGGGTACCACCTTGGCAGAATCTGCCAACCCAAGTTCTTGTTTCAAAGCCATCAGAGCCGGCCACTGTTTTCGGGTCGCCTCTTCTCCGCGCCGAATCATCGTGTCCAATGCCGCCGCCACAAAGCTGGTAGAGTTATAATGAGACAAGTCCGGACGGATATGAAGGTCGGTGATTTCAATGTTGTGTTGGTATTTTTCGTATCCATGGAGGGACACAATTTGGCTGACAACCCCAATGGAAGAGCTCAAATCGGTCTTCTCTTTAAGGTCGCTTGAGCCCAAATCGACTCCAATTATCATATCTGCTCCCATCTCCTTGGCCACATCGGCGGGATAATTATTGTTCAATCCGCCATCTACCAGCACCATACTGTCCAGCTGAACAGGAGCAAAGACAGCAGGAATGGCCATGCTGGAGCGCATGGCAATGGGCAAACTCCCTTTGTGGAAGACGTAATCCTTGCCATCTACCAGATTGACGGCCACACAGGCGAAAGGTATCGGAAGATTGTTGAAGTCGACGGAATCGTGATAGCCTATCGTCAGATTGGAAAAGAGGTTTTGAAGGCTTTGCCCTTTCACCATGGCTCCAATCACCCGGTCTTTCTTTTCCAATCCAAACGGAAGGGAAATGGAATATTTTTCAGAATTTTCTTTTTCAGGGAAGGTGAGATTGTCGCGCTGCACACGGTCGCTCAACAACATTTGCCAGTCTTGCATGGCTACCATACTGTCGATCTCGGCCGGTGAATAACCTACCGAATAGAGAGCCCCCACCAAGGCTCCCATGCTCGTGCCCACTACGTAGTCGATGGGAATACCTGCTTCCTCCAATACTTTGATGACACCAATATGCGCAACGCCTTTGGCTCCTCCGCCGCCCAACACCAGCCCCACTTTCTTTTGGGCGGAGAGTTGTAGCGAGGAGAGCAGAAGAAGTGAGTACAAACAAGCGATGTATTTTTTCATGGACTCTGCATTAATCGTTATCGCAAAGATATAAATATTTCAAAGGGTTGGTCCTCTTAAAAATGAAGTGAAACGGCATAAAATACAACAAGCCGTATGGCAAAATGAAAGTTGCACGATTCATTGAGACGAAAAAAGCCAACCATAAAGGATTTTGGTCTTGAATCGCGGCAAAAGTGAGTAGCCCCAAAGGATTCTATCGAGACCTTCAGGGCTACAACTCCTATATTTTCTAAAAATTTCTCCGCAAAAAACAAGAGTTTATTCGGGAGAAAACTCGAGTTTCATGCCGAATGAACTATGGCTTATTGCCGAGAAATGATTTCAATACTCGAGAGGAAGTTTTTTAAAACTCCAGTAAAGCCATTTGCGGATTGTGGTCGCTCAGATAACCGGTTGCCGTCTCCGGATTCTGACAGATTTCAGTGTTGAGGACTTTGATCTGCGGCGTTACGAAGATAAAGTCGATCTTTCCGCGTTCATTTATTGGCGTACGTCCGTAATCGTGGAAGGTATAGTTCGGTCCTATCTTGTTGTCCGTCATCTTATAAGCGTCTTTCAAGACAAATTCGTTAGTCGTAATGGTCTTGTAAGCTTCAGAATCATCTGTAACGTTGAAGTCTCCTGTCAAGATAGCAGGCTTGTCTCCTACGATTTCCTTGATACGCTGGATGATCAACAAGGCAGCTTCGCGACGAGCCACTACGCCGACATGGTCGAAATGTGTATTGACTCCCATGAAGATCTTGCCTGTTGCTTTGTCTTTAAACTTGGCCCATGTGGCAATACGTGTGCAAGCTCCATCCCAACCGATGAATCCTGCGCTGTCAGGATATTGAGACAACCAGAAAGTGTTGCTGTCCAAGACTTCGAATTTGTCTGTGCGATAGAACAAAGGTGAATACTCGCCCTTCTCTTTTCCGTCTTCACGGCCGACACCAACCGCTGCAAACCCCGGCAATCCAGCTTTCAGATCTTCCAATTGGTGGTGTAAAACCTCTTGCATTCCGAAGATATCGAACTTCTTCATGAGGATATATTTGCAAACAGTATCCTTACGATAAGCCCAACTGTTCAGACTATCTCTGGGAGTATCCATTCGGATGTTGAATGTTGCCCATTCTACTTTCACAGAATCAGTTGCTTCTGTTGTCTCTACGTTCTCTGCTTTGTGCCCGCCACAACTAACCAACAAGGCGCTGCCCAGCAAGGCTCCTAAAAAATTTTTTACCATATCTATAAATTGTATATTAGTCCAATATTCCTTTTCCTTGTCTGATGATTTCAAAATCGTCGGTGGTGCAATCGACAACCGTCGAGGGTTCCAATCCTCCGTAACCGCCATCTATCACCAAATCTACGCTGTTTTTATATTTTTCTTCGATGAGTTCGGGATCGGTCGAGTACTCCTCTTCTTCATCCGGATCGTGGACGGACATTGTCAGTAGAGGGTTTCCCAACTGTTGTACGATAGTACGGACAATCGTATTGTCGGGAACGCGGATGCCCACCTCCTTCTTCTTTTTATAGATTTTGGGCAATTCGCTGCTGGTGGGCAGAATGAACGTAAACGGTCCCGGCAAACAACTCTTCATCAGCTTGAATGCGGCATTGCTCACTTTGGCATATTCGCTCAAGTTGGAGAGATCGTAACAGATAATTGACAAATCGCTTTTTTGCGGATTTACTCCTTTCAGTTGGCAAATCCGCTCGACTGCCCGCACATTCAATGCATCGCATCCGATGGCATACACGGTATCGGTCGGATAGATGACCAAACCTCCGTCTTGCAAAATATGAACTACTCGCTCGATTTCACGCGGGTTGGGATTCTCCGAATAAATCTTGATTAACATACTTCATGAGTTTATTTCCGTTTTCTCAAGTCCTATCCTATAAAAGTAGGAAGAAAGCTTTCAACCACAAAGATACGCTTTCTTCCTGCAATAGTTGTTAAGAATTTGTGAATTATCGAACTTTTCTTACAATATATTCACCATCAGTTGTCTTAAACGGAGGATGAAGGAGCCCGATGGAGTGTTGATTGGCGTCTCTTGCTCGAATCTGCCATCTGAATGCAGTAGAGTTTCAGCGAAGGAATAGATTTCCTCTCGTGTAATAGGAACGACTGATTGGATCACAAGTCGGGTATCTTTCCGATAGATTAGGATTGCTTTCTCGTTGCTGATCGATTTTTCGTAAGAAAAGGTTTTAGTTAATAACGGATGTTGTTGATTTATCTTGGCGAAGTTTCTGTTTATCTCATAAGAGGATGGACAGAAACTTCGCCTACAAGGATAAGATAATTATTTTTGAAAATCAAATGGAATTATCCGTAGATAATATTCCCATTTTCATCTTTATACTCTTCCATTCCTTTGCTATACTGATCCATGGCGCGCAAACTCATGCCCATGCTGGAGAAACCACCATCGTGATAGAGGTTTTGCATCGTCACTTTGCGAGTCAAATCAGAGAACAAAGTGATGCAATAGTTCGCACATTCGTCGGCTGTTGCATTTCCCAATGGACTCATTCTATTGGCGAAATCCATCAAGTGATCCATACCTTTTACACCATTTCCGGCGGTTGTTGGGGTAGGAGACTGCGAGATGGTGTTGATACGGACGTTCTTTTCACGACCATAGATGTATCCAAAGCTGCGGGCGATCGATTCCAGCAAGCTCTTTGCATCGGCCATATCGTTGTAACCTACGAATGTACGTTGCGCAGCCACGTAGGTCAATGCTACAACTGAACCATATTCAGCAATGGCATCTTGCTTTTTTGCCACTTGCAACATCTTGTGGAAAGAGACGGCAGAAACGTCCAATGTCTTCTCCAGCAAGCTATAATCCAGGTCATCGTACGTACGTTTTTTGCGGACATTCGGACTCATGCCGATAGAGTGCAGCACGAAGTCGACCGGGCCACCCAAGATTTCGACTGATTTGCTGAATACCGTCTGCAAATCTTCCACACTGGTTGCATCGGCGGGAATCACCTCTGCGTTCAATTTCGTTGACAATTCGTCTACTTGTCCCATCCGAACAGCAACAGGAGTGTTGCTTAATGTGATGGTTGCGCCCTCTTCTACAGCTCTCTCAGCCACTTTCCAGGCGATAGACATATTATTAAGTGCACCGAAAATGATGCCCTTTTTCCCTTTTAATAAGTTATAACTCATATCTTTACAATTATTTTCGGTGCAAAGATAATGAATTTGCACCATTATGCCAAATACCTAACAATCCGCTCATGGTCAAGATTTGGACTTACGTCAAGCTATACATATTGCCGGGAAGCGTTCGGATGCGTCCGTCCATCTCCAATTCGAACAAGATGTTCGAGAGTTGCTGCACGCTCAACTGTGTCATTTTCGAGAGTTGGTTGATATGTAGCTCGCGCTCGTTCAGGAGGCAATCCACCACTTTCCGCACGTTTGGGTCAACATCTTCGCTTTCGAACAACTCCTTTTGCTTGTATTGTGGCGTATGAGTGGGCAGATTCCATCCCAAAGCATCGACAAGGTCGGCGGCTGATGTAATGATCTCCGCTTTTTTCTTGCGAATCAGCTGATTACATCCTACCGAATAGCGGTCGGAGGCTCGGCCGGGAAAGGCAAAAACTTCTCGATTATAAGAATAGGCCAGCTCAGCTGTTACCAGCGACCCTCCTTTGACGGCCGACTCGACTACGATTGTTGCCTCTGAAAGGCCGGCAATGATATGGTTTCGCTTGAGGAAATGCGCCCGCTCGGGCTCGGTGTTCGATGGAAAGTCTGTCAGCCAACCGCCCTTTTCCAACATCTCGTTAGCCGTCTGCCGGTGGATAGCCGGATAGATTCTGTCCAGCCCGTGTGCCAATACTCCGACGGTAGCCATTTTTTGCCGCAGGGCTGAACGATGCGCCATGACATCGACACCATATGCCAATCCGCTTACAATCAGCGTATCGGGGAACAGTTCCGCCAACTCTTCGATGAACTGTGCCGTCTGCTCTTGCCCATAATGCGTGATATGGCGCGTACCTACGACACTGATACAATGCTTCGCATTCAGGTCGGCATGGCCTTTATAATATAGTAGGAGAGGAGCATCCGGGCATTCACTCAAACGAGTGGGATAGGGTTCATCGGTGATCCGCATCGGTTGTATTCCGGCTTGTTCGATAAATTTCACCTCGCGTTCGGCTCTTTCCAATACCTCCGGTCGTTTGATTTCCTGAGCAATGATCGATCCTACGCCGGGTATTCGTTCGAGCATACGTGGCTTTTCTTTAAACACATTTTGTGCTTCGCCAAAAGCTGTCAGCAATTGGCGGGAGATAATCCCTCCCACACCATTGATCATAGTTAGGGCTATTTGGTAAAATACTTCGTCTGTCATGTATCGGTTCTGTTATTTTTCTGCTTTCTTCAGCAACTCGTCGAAATATTCCCCGCGAGTCAGCTTTCCATCTTGTACGATGACCGTATCGATCACCCCTCGAGCTGCCAGCTTGAGGTCGGGCAGATGGTAGATGTCTTGCAGGAAGACGAGTTTGATCCCCTCTTTCTTTACATTCAAAGCCGAGAGATACCGCTCGCCACTGTGCAAAGAACTTTTATATTGTATCTCGACCCGGCTGACAAAAGCATCTATGCCGTTGTCGTGCATGGCCGAGAAATTTTCGCCCAACGACTCCAAAAACTCATGGCGGGTATGCTCCATGTAGTGCTGGTAGTTGGCATTGTTGACAACCCCTTGCAGGTCGCATTCATAGTCGCGCACCTTGTCTTCTATTTGAAACAGATAGCTTTTCATGCGTTGAAGTCGATTTTAGGTTGAACCACTTGCATGACGTAAAGACGGTCGGACGGACGGACTTTTTCGTTAACCTTGATTGAGAAACGCTCGCCCTTGACTGTTTCTTGGACAGGCTTCAGATCAACGCGGATCTCCTCGACGGTCTGCATGATCGCTCCCGAGGTAGGACCTGTGATCAATATCTCATCGCCCACGTGCAAGGAGCCGCATTCCATTTCAAATTCAGCTACTCCGATCTTGTCGAAGTACTTAATGCCGGAAGCGACAAACACCTTCTTACGGGTAGCCCCCGAACCGTATCTGCTGCTCCATTCGCCAAGCCGTTGCCCGAGATAGTAACCATCCCAAAAGCCGCGGTTGAACACTTTGCGCAAACGTTCGTCCCAATTGGCGATTTTCTCCTCGCTGAAGGTGCCATTGCAGTGTGCTTTGACAGCCTCCTTGTAACATTCTGTCACCGTGCGAACGTACTCCGGTCCGCGAGCACGCCCTTCTATTTTGAAGACGCGCACACCTGCATCCATCATTTTGTTCATGAAGTGGATCGTCTTCAAATCTTTTGGCGACATGATATATTGGTTTTCGATATCCAATTCGATATCTGTTTCTCTATCCTTGACGGTATAGGCGCGGCGGCATATCTGCATGCAAGCACCACGGTTGGCCGAAGCGTTCATCTCGTGCAGACTGAGGTAGCATTTGCCGGAGACGGCCATGCACAAAGCTCCGTGGGCGAACATCTCAATGCGGATCAGTTCTCCTTTCGGACCCTTGATCTGTTGTCGTTCGATCTCTTGGTAAATTTCATATACCTGGTTGAGGTTCAGCTCTCTTGCCAAGACAACGACATCTGCAAACCGAGCATAAAACTTCAAGGCTTCGGCATTGGAGATATTCAATTGCGTCGAGAGGTGCACCTCCTGCCCAATGCTGTTGGCATAGCTCATAGCGGCTACATCAGCGGCGATGATGGCTGAGATGCCGGCCTCCTTGGCTGTGCGGATGATCTCCTGCATCACGGGGATGTCTTCGCCGTAGATGACGGTGTTGACCGTCAAGTAACTTTTGAGTCCATGCTCTTGGCAAATGGCAACGATCTTGCGCAAATCGTTTGTCGTAAAGTTATTGGATGAGCGAGACCGCATGTTTAATCCTTCGATACCGAAGTAGATGGAATCCGCTCCTCCTTGGATGGCTGCCATCAACGATTCATAAGAACCGACGGGAGCCATTATCTCAAAATCTTTTTCTTTCAAATCCATAACTTTATTATCTGCCTACAAAGGTAGCGAATATCAGTTGAACTTACAACAACCTCCCGACACCTTTCCGATAGTCTTCTTGGAATCTTTTTGCTTCTTCCCGTGTTTTGAAAATAGTATTCCGAGGCTTTGTAAAAGTTTCTCAGCATAAAACTGGAGTTTACTCGGGACAAAACTCGAGTTTATTCGGCATAAAACTGCAATTCAGTGCGGAGGAAACTACCGTTCGCTGTCGAGAAGCTTTTCTGCAGGTGTCGAGCGACATTTTTGTTGCTCACTTATTTCTTCGCAGTAATATAGCCCCCTTTCCGCAATAATGGCAGGAAATGAAAACTGCAATAGAGAGCAGCGATGAAAGAGATGGCACCTCCGACATAGCCGATCCACGCAATCGAGAGATGAGTACATGTACAACCACCGATCAAAGCGCCACCGCCGATGCCTACGTTATAGATGCCCGAATAGATGGACATGGCGATAGCTGTGGCTTCCGGGGCCAATTGGATTACCAAGGCTTGGAACACCAGGTTGAAAGCTGTGATGGAAATGCCCCAAAGCACACAATGCAGTAATGTCGTCTCGGTCGTGAACGAGGCAAGATGCAGCAACAACAAGAAGAAGGTGATACCATACACGGCGACATGGATGAAGGCTACGTCATGTTTGTCGTACATCTTCGTAAACACGATGCTGCCGAAAATTCCTGCTGCGCCGAAGATGGTTAAGATGAACGTAATCAGACTATCGGGGAGATGTGCGATCTGTCCCATAAAAGGTTCGATATAACTGTAGCCCGTAAAGTGGCCTGTGATGGCAACAACCGTCAGGAGATATAGTGCCACCAGGGAGGGGGTTCTGACAAGACCGGGTACTTTTTGTAATGAAACAGGGTTGGGGTTGGGCACTTTCGGAAAGACGAACAGCAGAAAGAGAAAAACGAATATGGAAAGGACGGCAATGCAGAAGAAAGTGGTGCGCCAACCGACCAGCAATCCGATGACACGCCCCAATGGAAGACCGACGATCGTGGCAATGGAGGAGCCCGAAATGATAAAGCTCAATGCTAAAGAGCGTTTCCCCTCTGGGGCAATCTTGACGGCAAGCGGTGAGGCTATCGACCAAAAGATGGCGTGCGAACAAGCCACTCCGATGCGTGAAATCATTAATGTATAGTAGCCCGTTGCCACAGACGAGAGTAAATGACTGGCTATGAATAATGCGAATACGCTTAGTAACAGCCGTTTGAATTCCATTTTGGAGACCATCAACATGAGCGGTAACGAGGCTATGGCGACGACCCATGCATAGATCGTAATCAGAAGGCCGGCATGAGCTTCGGTGATTTGAAAGTCGTTGGCGATGCCCGTCAGCAATCCGATCGGTACAAATTCAGAGGTGTTGAAGATAAAAGCGGAAAAGGTCAGGCCCAACAATGGCAGCCAGGTGCGCACCCCTTCGTGAGATAGTGTATTGTTCTCCATCGTTATGAAATTAAAAAAATCGCGCAAAGATATAATAAATAGGGGGTTGGTATCTCTATTTTATGTATTTTTGCAGTTGAAAAGGGAAATTCCTTTTCCGTGTGCTTGCTGAACCACGTATTAAAAACAAGAATTTATGAAGAATAACAATGCTGCAATGGTCTGCTTCTCTGGGGGTCAAGACTCCACGACCTGCCTTTTTTGGGCGAAGAAGCACTTTTCAAGAGTAGAAGCTGTCTGCTTTACTTACGGTCAAAAACATTCAAAAGAAACAGAAATCGCCCGGCAAATTGCTGCTGAGGCGGGGGTGTCGTTTCAACTGCTCGACGTATCGTTGATCAGTCAGTTGGATCAAAACTGCTCGCTGGTGAACGCTGAAATCGTCATGGATCAGGAAAAACCTGCTGATACGTATCCGAATACGTTTGTACCGGGTCGCAATATGGTGTTCTTGACATTCGCTGCGATATTGGCTCGCAGCAAAGGAATTTTCAACCTGGTGACGGGCGTTTCGGAAGCAGATTACAGTGGTTATCCCGATTGTCGCGATACATTTATCCGCTCGTTGAACGTTACACTCAACTTGGCTATGGACGAACAATTTGTACTCCATACTCCGTTGATGAACCGCGACAAGAGCGAAGTGTGGGAGCTCTCGGACAAGCTGGGTGTATTTGACTTGGTTCGCGAACGAACACTGACATGCTACAATGGGGTTGTAGCGGATGGTTGCGGCCATTGTCCCGCTTGCAAACTGAGAAGAGAAGGCTTGGAAAAGTATTTGAACCGCAGGAAATTAACGAGTAATCACGAATAATAAAACAAAAAACATACAGTGGATACACGAAAAGAAGAAAACGAACTGCATTTGTTGGGCAGCGAAACAGCCTACAAACAAGACTACGCTCCTGAAATGTTGGAAGCATTCACCAACAAACATCAGGAAAACGACTATTGGGTGCGCTTCAATTGTCCGGAATTCACAAGCCTTTGCCCCATTACCGGCCAGCCGGATTTTGCGACAATCTACATTGATTATATACCTGATGTCAAGATGGTCGAAAGCAAAAGCTTGAAATTGTATCTGTTCAGCTTCCGCAACCATGGCGATTTTCACGAAGATTGCGTCAACAAGATCATGAAAGATCTGATAAAGTTGATGGATCCCAAGTATATAGAGGTGACAGGAGAGTTCACTCCTCGTGGGGGAATCAGCATTTATCCCTATTGCAACTATGGCCGTCCCGGAACAAAATTCGAAAAATTGGCGGAAGAACGACTCTTTAATCATAATCGGTGAAAAAAATATAGGATAAGATTTGGTATAATCAATTGAAAATCCCTATATTTGCATCCGATTTTTCCTTAGAAGGTAGAAAAGTAATGCGGAGAGCATTCACCTTCGGGACCTAACCTGTTAAAATACAAAAAGACAGATGTACGTAGTAGTAGAAATTAACGGTCAGCAGTTCAAGGCTGAACAAGGTAAGAAATTGTTTGTTCACCACATTCAGAATGCTGAAAACGGTGCAGTTGTTGAGTTCGACAAAGTGTTGTTGGTAGACAATGACGGCGACGTTAAAATTGGCGCTCCGGTAGTAGAAGGCGCAAAGGTAGTATGTGAAGTTGTTTCTCACCTGGTTAAAGGTGATAAAGTTCTTGTTTTCCACAAGAAAAGAAGAAAAGGTTATCGTAAATTGAACGGTCACCGTCAACAGTTCACAGAAGTTTTAATTAAAGAAGTTGTTGCTTAAACGTTAAAAGGAGTAAGAAGAAATGGCACATAAAAAAGGTGTTGGTAGTTCTAAGAACGGCCGTGAGTCAGAAAGCAAACGATTGGGTATTAAATTGTTCGGTGGCCAAATAGCAAAAGCCGGCAACATCATCGTTCGTCAGAGAGGTACTGTTCACCATCCGGGTGAGAACGTAGGTATCGGAAAAGATCATACTTTGTATGCCTTGGTAGACGGTGTCGTAACTTTCCGCAAAGGAAAAGAAGACCGTTCTTATGTTTCTGTAAAAGAAAACCAAGCAGAGGCTTAATCAAAGATAAATAGGAAGGAAAAGGTTCGTTTCGATATTCAGAAGCGAACCTTTTCTGTTTATATATAAATGATAACCACCGGCAATAAAAAAGAATTTATACACAAGCAGTTGTCAAGTTCGGTTTTATTTGCTATCTTTCGCAAAATGTAAAAAAAGTTATGGGACGAAAATTCTTAGAAGAGTTCAAAAAGTTCGCCATGCGTGGCAATGTGGTCGACATGGCAGTCGGTGTCATCATCGGTGGCGCCTTCGGTAAAATCGTTACCTCGGTAGTTAATGACTTGGTCATGCCCTTATTGGGAATCTTAGTAGGTGGCGTTAACTTCACAGATTTGAAGTTGGTTTTGAAAAATGCCGTCATAGAAGGAGATAAAGAGATTACTCCTGCCGTCAGTCTTAACTACGGAAACTTCTTGCAGTCGACATTCGATTTTCTGATCATCGCCTTCTCCATCTTCTTGTTCATAAAGTTGATCAATAAATTGAGCCGCAAGAAAGAGGAAGAAGCACCCGCCACTCCTCCGGCACCTCCCGCAGATATCCAATTGCTTACGGAGATCAGAGATTTATTGAAAGAGAAAAAATAAAATATATAGAGATGAAGAAGTGGATGATTTCGGCTGCAGCGTTGTTTTTATTGGCCGGCTGCAGTAGCGTACCATTAACAGGACGCAAACAGTTGTTACTTGTGAGTGATCAGGAAGTGTTGTCTTCAAGCTTGACGCAATACACAGAATATATGAAAACAGCCAAGACAACTTCTTCAGGGAAGAACGCCCAGATGGTCACACGTGTCGGTAAAAAAATTGCGGCCGCCACGGAATCTTACCTGAAAGCCAATGGATTGCAGGATGAGATAAGCAATTTTTCATGGGAATTCAACCTTGTAGATGATTCCCAGATCAATGCTTTTTGTATGCCGGGCGGCAAGATCGTCGTATACAGTGGCTTGATGAGCTTGGTTTCATCGGATGATGAATTGGCAGTAGTCGTTGGTCATGAGGTAGCTCATGCTGTTGCCAAACATAGCAATGAGCGTTTGAGCCAACAAGTAATGGCTCAATATGGTGCACAGATCTTGGGCGCAGCCGTTGCCAACAAGAGTACAGCCATCCAACAAGCCGCCACTTCCGTTTATGGCATTGGTGCCCAGTATGGTGTAGTGCTTCCTTTCTCGCGTAAACATGAAAGTGAAGCAGATTATATGGGCTTGATCTTGATGACGATAGCGGGCTATAATCCGGATGTTGCCGTTACATTTTGGCAGAAAATGTCGTCAAGTTCATCTGGAAAGACCCCGGAAATCATGAGTACGCACCCAAGTGATGAGCGTCGTATCTCGGACATTCAGAAAGAGTTGCCGACGATCAAACAAAAGTACAAGAAGTAATTTGTTTTTTCATCGGGAGCATTTTATAAAAAGGTCGGCATGTTTTTTCGAAATCATGCCGACCTTTTTCGTGGTTATATACGAGTGTT
>CAVKMU010000037.1:0-27487 GCA_963657455.1 bacterium | reverse complement strand
TACATATCGCTAATCCCTGAAAAAAAGATGCGGAGCATTTCAGAAAAAGCTCGGCATGATTTTGGAAAAAGTTCGGCATGAATTTTCGAAATGCTCCCGAGGATTTTTTTGCAGCTATACTACCCCTATTTACGCTATCGGCATCGGAGTGGCTGAGAGCCTCAACACGATCCATCCGATCAAGAGTAGTTGCAACACCAAGATCAAGGGCACGCCTATGTAAAACTTCTTGTGCATCGTCTTGTGGTGAAACACTTTCATGCCCAACAAAGCACCCATGCTGCCTCCCACGGCAGTCAGTAAGAGCAATGTCTTCTCGGGTATCCGCCAACTTCCCGCCTTGGCTTTGTATTTGTCCCAACCATAGGCTACGAATGTAATGAGATTGATCAGCACGGCATAGGTCACTATGAGATAAAATGTAGTTGTCATATTTCTTTTTTCCTCTTGTTTAAAAAACATTCCTCTTCATGAGAGTTGATAATCCCAATGGCTTGCAGATAAGAATAGACGATAGTTGTACCGACAAACCGCATGCCTCGCGCACGCAGGTCGTTCGAAATTCTGTCGGAGAGCGGCGAACTGACTTGGTCACATTCGTAAAGCGTCTCCCCTTTTGTAAAACTCCAAATGTAACGGTCGAACGAACCGAACTCCGTTTGAATCGACATGAAAACCTTGGCATTGCGCACTGCCGCCGCAATCTTCAGCAGATTTCGCACAATCGACTTGTCTGCCCTCAGCATCTCCTGCTTTTCTGCTGTAAAATTCGCTACAGTATGGTAGTCGAAATCAGCGAAAGCACGACGAAAGGCGGCTCGCTTGTTCAATATGCACTCCCACGAAAGCCCGGCTTGAAAGCTCTCGAGCAGAAGCATCTCGAACAGTTTCCGATCGTCGTGAACGGCAACGCCCCATTCTGTGTCATGATAGGCGACATACAATGGATTCTTCATGTTGCACCAATGGCAACGCGACTGGTTGGACATACTGCTCAATCGTTTTTTATTGTTAGACTTTTTGATAATAGCTCTTCGCAAAGATACATCTTCCTATTCAATATTTCAAGAGAGCAAGAGGTGCGCCCCATACAGAAAACAACCATGTTGTCAACGCCTCTCCGAAAACGAAAAGGGAAAACAAGATGTAAATCCACTCTGAAAAGTAATGGTTTGCTCGTTTATTTCTCTAATTTTGTCGTTTGAAATGAATGATGCTCCAACCATTTGAGGGCTTGCATTGTTATGGTAGAAACTAAAAAGAAAGAAAAAATGAAATATGCTGATTTACTTGGGCTGCTCCTTTGCCCATTGTTGTTGAGCGGATGCGCTACCATGAGTCCGGAGAACAGACAGTTGTATGGCATGCAGACTGGCGGCATGATCGGAAGTGTTTCGGGGTCGATTATCGGTGACCGCATCGGAGGATGGGGCGGTTCGCTGATCGGATCGGTCGTTGGCGGGGTGGCCGGCAGTGCCATCGGTGCAGCTGTAACAAGTCCGGAGAATCAATACGCTTATTCAAATTCAAGATCCTACTCGAACGATTATCCGAACTATAATACTGAATACCGTAGAAACTATTCAAGTTCTTCACGCGCGTACAATAATATATATATTAAGGATATCATTCTGGAAGATGAAAATGGCAACCGCCGAATCGACAGAAACGAGCGTTGTTGCTTGACATTCATCATCAAAAACGAAGGTCGCAACTCCGTTTCTGAAATCATGCCGGAATTGAAAGGGCAACGTAACGCACGATACATCAAACAATCGCCGGCAATTGCCATCCGGAACATTCGTCCGGGCGAAACAATCCGCTACCAAGTAAAACTTTGGGCTTCACCCGGTTTGAAAAATGGGGAAGCCCAATATACAATTCGCTTGAACAGCCGCAATAAAGGAAGAGGTTATGAGGAAACGTTCACCATTCCCACCTCTGCCTATTAAAACATTTTACGGACACGGTCGACACCTGCCGTCAAAATGTCGATCTCTTCTTTGGTGTTGTAGAAGGACAACGATGCTCGCACCGTTCCTTCTATACCCAAAGCTTGCATCAACGGTTGCGCACAATGATGCCCGGTTCGGACAGCAATGCCCAATCTGTCGAGCAACATACCCATATCATAATGGTGAATATTCCCCACTAAGAAAGAAATAACAGCCCCTTTATGAGCCGCATTTCCAAAAATCCGCATGCCTTCTATCGCATTCAGTTTTTCTGTAGCATATTGCAACAGTTCTTGTTCATAAGCGGCAATGTTGTCCATCCCAAGACGATCGACATAACGCAAGGCCTCTGCCAAAGCCGTACTGCCGATATAATCGGGAGTTCCTGCTTCGAACTTGAACGGAAGTTCGTTGAACACAGTCTTTTCAAACGAGACGGTGGCAATCATTTCACCACCTCCTTGATAAGGAGGGAGTTTGTCCAACCACTCTTCTTTGCCATATAATACGCCTATTCCCGTTGGTCCATATACTTTATGGCTTGAAAAAACATAAAATTCAGCATCCAAATCTTGTACATCCACCTTCATATGAGGAGTAGACTGCGCACCGTCAATCAATACCGGCACTTGATGCTCGTGAGCGATTCGGATAATTTCTTTGACAGGATTGACCGTACCCAACACATTGGATACATGAGCGACGGAAACAATACGCGTCTTGTCGGTAAACAATTTCTCATATTCGTCGAGCAACAACTCTCCTTTCTCATTCATAGGTATGACCCGTAGCGTAATACCCTTCTTGGCCGCTTGAATTTGCCACGGAACGATATTCGAATGGTGCTCCATTACCGAAACAATCACCTCGTCACCTTCTGACATACATTCGTCGGCAAAGCTCGAGGCAATGAGGTTGATGGATTCAGTCGTGCCGCGTGTGAATACAATTTCATTCGAGGAGCGGGCATTGATGAAACGTTGAACTGTCTTGCGGGCCTCCTCGTGTGCTTCAGTTGCTTCTTGACTAAGAAAATGAACCCCGCGATGAATATTCGCATTCACGTTATAATATTCATATTCGATCTTCTCGACCACGCAACGAGGCTTTTGGGTTGTTGCACCATTGTCTAAATAAACCAATGGTTTACCATATATTTGATGCGAGAGGATCGGGAAATCCTCTCGGATGCTTTGGATATCTAACATATTGTTTTTTGTTTCTCGTTTCTATAACAATCGTCAAAGGTACAATGTTTATTTGGATTGGCGACGATTATTCCTGCACGATTTTGTTGAATTCAAGCGGAGCGTTGGTCGTAATATAGTCAACCCCCTGCTCCACCAACGAACGCATAATCTCAGGCTTGTCGACGGTCCAGACATTTACCTTAACCCCCAACTTTTTTGCTTCGGCGATCCACGTCGTATGCTTGTCGAACTCCTCATAATGATAATCCATATCCAAGCCCAAACGTTTCAAGTCGGCCGGCGAAACCGCCCCAGACAAGTAGGCAATCGGTGCATAAGGAGCGCGATGCTTCAATTCTTTGCAGATGTTCATGCTGAACGAGATATAATCCACTCGATCCTCGAGTTGATACTTCTCCACCATTGCCACCACAGCATTGACAGCTCGGTCTTCATTCACGACACGTTTGTGAGGCTTTATCTCCAACACCAGTTTCATATCCGGGATTGTTTTGAAAGTTGTCAAATAATCCTCGAGCGTTGGAAGCACTTCTCCGTTCGAAAGTTTGCGATCTTTTATTTGATCATAGTTGATATCCTCTATACGAACGCCGTCGATTTCAACATCGTGATGGACTACCGGAACACCATCTGCCGTGATAATGACATCCAATTCCGAACCATAAGCTTTTACATCTTTCGATTTTATCAACGAAGCTATCGAGTTTTGGGCCGATCCTTCGCAATCCCAATATCCACGATGCGTAACGAGTTGTGTTTGAGCTGTTATGTTTGAAAAATAAGCAGAACAAGCTAATGCTAAAGTAACAAATAATGTTTTCATCATATTATGTATTTATAAGTTATTTGATAAGCAGTAACAGATTACTTCTGATAGAAACGTACCCAATCGATCTCCATCTCTACAGGAAGATCCTCCGAATGGATGGCTCCAACCCACGAACCGCCCAACTGCATATCAATCAGCAAGTAAAACGGACGATCGAATGGGAACTGCCCTTCCTTATCAGTTTCAATCCGTGGATAGGTGAACGTGTGGATATCATTGATATAGAACGAGAGACTATCCTTATACAATTCGACGGCATAGGTATTGAATTCATCTCTGTTAATGGCACCAATACCGCCCGATTTCGGATTGTCCTTGATACCTTGTACATAAGTATAATTTGAATGTACTGTCTGATAGGCAATGGAATCATTGTTCAGTCGCTCCATGATGTCGATCTCTCCGCCATCCGGCCATTGTACATTTTCCGGCAAAAGCCAAAAAGCCGGCCAGGCACCTCGAGCGCCATGCAAGCGGGCGTTGATTTCCAGACGTCCGTTCTCGAACAATTTTTTCCCCTTTGTAAACAATCCACCGGTCAATACAGGAGAGGTATCCTGTTCCAATATATTATTTTCGATGCCACGTAAAATCAAATAGCCATCACGCATTGCAAAACAAGAGTCGCAATCCGACATATGGCGATTCCAATCGGAAGAGCCACGAGGGATTTTGCTCCATACTTGCGCATCGAACTCGGGTTGATCGAAATTTTCTTCCCATACCAATTGCCAGTCTTTGCTCTGCTTCGGGCTCTCACAGCTTGAGAATATTGCCCAAACACCCAAAAGAGTAAAAGTAAGTAACAGTCTGTTCATCATAAAATATTTTTGATTTCAAGTAAACTCTTCACAGTGTAAAGCGGCCGGAAGCCGGAAGTTGGTTTCTCCTCCTGCGGATTAAACCATATCGCCTCCATCTTTGCATTACATGCTCCTTGCATGTCTGCATCCCAACTGTCTCCAATCATGAGCGATTCATTGCGGCGCGAGTTGGTATTGATCAAAGCGTAATCGAAAATGCCCTTGTACGGCTTTTGAATAGCCGCATCTTCCGACAAGATCATACGCTCAAAAAATGGTGCCAGGCCCGAGTTCTTCAGCTTGAGATACTGCACTTCGCGGAAACCGTTCGACAAGATAAAGAGTCGATACCTCGGCTTTAAGTAAGTCAACAACTCTATTGTGCCCTCCATCAAGCGTGTCTGCTTCGTGGTTTTCTGCAAGAAGAGGTCGTTGATTCGTAAGATTTCTTGCGGATCATCAATACCTAACGGTTTGAAGACATACAAGAAACGTCCAATCATCAATGTCCGTTTGTCTATTTCATTCCTTCTATATTGTGCCCACAACTCAACATTGTGTGGAAAATAGATGGAAAACAACGTCTCGAAGGAGCCATAATACCGCCCCATGTCGAAGTCGTCATACAACTCTTCGAGACATGCTTTGTTATTGTGGTAGGTATCCCAGAGGGTATCATCCAAATCAATAAACAAACTTTTGTATTTCATCATCCGACTTCAATCACCAAGAATTTGCTCAAGCTCCAGAATGCTTCCGGATTGGTAATCTTCAATGTCACATTTCCATCTTCATCTTTTGTAAACTCATAAGAGGTTTCCGGATGATTCGACTGCAATTTAGCTTTTGAAGAGAACAATGGAATTTCCGTCACCTCGCGTGTGTCGATCGTAATGAAGTAATCGCGGTTAAAACCATCCTGCAACACCTTCGTTTTCGTGAAGATTCCCTTCTTCGTCAAGATGTTCTGAGCTTTCAGCTCCTTGGCTGTTCCGAAGCAATAGTAAGCTGTATGCAAAGCTTTGTCTTGAGCGCTCAGCTTTTCAGACTGGGCAGCGTTCGTAGTTGAAAGGTTTTCAACATTCTCGTTCAGGTCAGAGACCATCTCGTCCAACTCTTGAATACGAACATTCTTCTTCGCCAAATCCTCTTGCAATGAGACAATCATCGCAGTTTTCTCGTCCAACTCTTTCGACAAGCGGTCGATCATCGTTTGCAACGTCTTGTTCTTATTGCCGCTTTTATTCAGTTTATCCTGCAATTCAGCAATCTGCTCGCGATTCTTCTTCAAGGTTTCAGAAACCAACTTCATGTTTTCCTTGATCTGTTCACGACGGCCCGGCGTCATTTCGTCGCCTGCTTTCTGTTGCAAACTCAAATAATTTTCCGCGTCACGGATGGATTGAAATCCAGCTTCAATATCATCCAACGTAGCCAACATGTCGTTCAACTCGCTGGAAGCTTTCGTATTCTCCAATCTAAGAGAATCATTTTCTGCTTGAAGTTTCTTGTATTCGGCAGATTGCTGACCGCAAGAAACTAACAAAATAGTGCATACTGCCCATAAAATCTTTTTCATTTCCTTTTTCTTTTAGTTGTTAAACATCCTCTTCGTCTTCTCTTTCTTTCTTTTTCTTCGCAGGTTTGTCGCCTGCCAATATGATGACTATTTCTCCTTTCGGTTCATTTTCCGTGAAGTGCGCGACTACCTCTTCCAAGGTTCCTCGCACGGTCTCCTCGTGGATCTTTGATATCTCGCGCGAAACGGATACCTCACGATCGGCCCCAAAATATTCCATAAATTGCGTCAACGTCTTGACCAAACGGAAGGGTGACTCGTAGATGATCATCGTTCGGCTCTCGGTTGCCAACTCTTTCAAGCGTGTCTGCCGCCCTTTCTTTTGCGGAAGGAAACCTTCGAAACAAAACTTTTCGTTCGGAAGTCCGGAGGCAACCAACGCAGGGACAAAGGCCGTGGCTCCGGGCAAACACTCAACATCAACACCTTGTCGAACACATTCGCGCACCAACATGAAACCCGGATCAGAGATGGCAGGCGTACCGGCATCCGAAACCAATGCAATGTTCTCGCCTGCCTTGATGCGAGCCGCCAACTGCTCTACCGTCTTATGCTCATTGAATTTATGGTGCGACTGCATTTTGTTCTGTATATCAAAATGTTTGAACAAGACGCTTGTCGTACGTGTGTCTTCAGCCAAGACCAAATCAGCCTCTTTCAAGACGCGGATCGCACGGAAGGTCATATCTTCCAAGTTGCCGACAGGCGTAGGGACTACCGTTAACTTTGCCATGACTGTTCGCTTTTAAATAAATCGTTTTTCCAACAATTGGATAAAATCTTTTACTGTCTCGTCGTTCAAGTCCCATTGCAATTGCGATTGGATATACTCTTTCGATTCGGCCAACGTGTGCAAATCATTAAGATCAGAGACTACGCGGTTCATCACATTCTCATTGCCATGAAACAGGTCTCGGCGGAAACGGAAACGATCGTTCAAGCTGAAGGCCTTTCGGAAATCCGACAAATTTTGTTTCTCAAGCATATCATGCAATGAAACACCCGATTTACTACCGATCGTTGTAGCAGCAGGCGCTTGTACAGCCGGCTCTTTCATCTCTTGACGAGAAATCACCACCGGCTCAGGATCGGGTATCGGCGTTGGCTGAGCGGGAGGTTCAGCTACAATCGTCGGCTTCTCAACCATCTGTGGCTCAACAGGTATTTCCTCCTCCAGCGTCAGTTGTTGTGGATCGATTTGCGGCTTTTGCTGCTCAACCACTTCCATTTCGTGCTGAGCCATTTCGATATTCTTCTTGCTGTTCTCCATCAACGACTTGTATTGATCGAGCAACATCGACAGATGATTCAACTCCTCTTGCTGCTCACCCAAACGAATATTGAGTTGTTGTATCTGTTCGTTTTCGATCGCTTTCAGTTTTTCCAAAACGGAATAAGCCGAACTGCAGGCACGGCTCAACAACTGCGAAGGCAGTTCGTCGCTCTGTTGCAATCCCTTAACCAATGTTTCCAGGTTTTGGATGTCCGAAAGCAGATAATCTAATTTCTCTTTGTTCGTCATTTTGCGCAAAATACATTATATCGCAAAAATATGTATTTCTAATCAATTAACGGGCATCTTCTTGTAATTATTGTTCAGATTTTGCATCATGTACTACATATAAATACCACAACTATCCCATTGCTAAAATTTTCCACCATAGAAAGCGGCAGTTTGCAAAGCACCTATATAAAAATCACACTGCTGTTTTGAACAAGATTCTCTGCACAAAACTACAGTTTTCTCTGCATAAAACTGTAGTTTGTTCGGGAGCAAACTGCAGTTCTGTCGGGGGAAAACCGGATTTCATTCGGGAGAAACTTTTTCACTCCTCCCGAACTATCCACCCGAAGCTCCCCTATTCTATAAATTCTTTCGGAAGATTGACGAGATAAACACGCTGAGTGGCACGCGTCAGGGCCGTATACAACCATCGGTAAAAGCTCTCATCCATCATCTCTTCCGTAAGATAACCAAAATCGACAAAGACATTGAGCCACTGACCGCCCTGCGCCTTGTGGCAGGTAAGTGCATAAGCATACTTCACTTGCAAGACATTGTAATGCGGGTCGACTTTCATTTTCTTGATCTTTCCTGCCTTCGTCGTGATATCGGCATAGTCTTCCAATACGGCATAAAACAGCTTGTCGTTCAACTCTTTCGGCAAGGCTGGAGCATTTGTTTGTAACGTATCAAGCAAAATCTTCACCTCGCTTTCTATCTCATGGTCGGGAAAGCGAGCAATGATATCGGCAAAACGGAAGCCATACATCTCGTACGTCCTGCGCACCTTTACCACTTCAATGATTTCGCCATTGGCAATAAAATCCATCTCTTGGATATTGCTCGCCCAAAAATAGTTGTTGCGCGCCACCAACAGACGGTCGCCCGCCGAAAGCTCTTCCTCGCGGTATAAAATACGGTTTCGCACACCATTATTATATATAGTAGCCCGATTGTTCGATCGGGTGACGATGAGTGTCTCATCGATGCCGTCACGATTATAAGCGGCATCAATCTCCTCTATCAACTCCTCTCCTTTAATATTGCGAAAATCCGCAAACGACGAGCAACGCAATTTCGGAAAGAGATCCGTTTGTTGTGCTTTGATCGCTTCACGGATTCTCGTAGCGTTGAATAAAATTCCCGAGTCGGCTTGCTGACGAATCACATTCGTTAGCTGAAAGGAGAAAACATGCAAGCCATATCCCTGCAATATAGCCGGATTAAGGGCCGGACTCTCGATTTGCATCACAGGCGGAAGCTGCGCCTCATCTCCGATAATCATCAAACGACACCGCTCTCCGCTATAAACATACTGAATAAGATCGTCCAACAACCTACCCGTACCAAAAAAATAGCCGTCGGCCGAATCATTTGTGATCATAGATGCTTCATCTACAATAAAAGTTGTATCTTTGTGCAAGTTTGGTGCGGTAAGAAAACCGGTCGGTTCATTCGAAAAGGTCTTTTGTCTATAAATACGTTTGTGAATCGTATAGGCTTTCTGCCCGGCATAATTGGAGAATATTTTGGCCGCTCTGCCCGTAGGAGCAAGCAAAACGGTTTTTTGCTTGAGCTCGGCAAGGGTTTTGACGAACGCCCCGACGAGCGAAGTCTTTCCGGTACCGGCATAACCTTTCAACAACAAGAGCGAGTCATCCTCGTTCGAAGTCAGGAAATCAGCCATTGAATCAATGGCTTTTCGCTGTTCATCGGTTGGATTATGCGGAAAATTCCGGGAAATGAGCCCAGATATGAAACTATTTATCATTTTCTGCAATAATTTTTTGCGATAAAGATAGTGTATTAAATATTCTTTTTTAAATTTGCCGAACGAAATAAATTCAAAAAATTATATAAACCATGAAAGTTACTTTGAAGATTTTATTGGTAGCCGCAGTCGTGGCTTTGGCTTATTTGTGTTACAAGAGTATCACAGTGCCAATTGAGTTTAATAACGAAAAGGGTGCTCGTGACAAGGCAATTATTGCCCGTTTGATCGATATCCGTAAAGCTCAAATCGAGTACAAGAACGTGTACAAGACTCATGCCGGAAGCTTCGATGACTTGGAAAAATTCTTGCAAGAGAAGAAATTGCCGGTAGTCATTAAGGAAGGTGTATTGAGTGATGAACAATTGGAAAAAGGTATGACCGAAAAGAAAGCCGTTGCATTGATTGAAAAAGCAAAGCAAACTGGCAAATGGGACGAAGTCAACAAAGAGGGTTTGTCTCACTTCAGACGTGATACCTCTTGGGTATTGGCAAAGGATACATTGCTGGGTGCCAACTATGACGTAGCAAGCATGCGCTATGTACCGGGTGTACAAGGCGAAAAAATCCAATTCCATATGGATACAGCTACTTTGAAGTCTGGTTCAGGCTATGAAATTAAAGTATTCGTTTGCGATGTTCCTTTCAAATCTTACTTGAGCGACATGGATGCACAGTTGACTTACAACTTGGTCGACAAAGCTGAAAAGCAAGGTAAGTTCCCTGGCTTGCGTGTTGGTTCTTTGGATGAAATCAATAACAATGCAGGAAACTGGGAATAATCCCTTGAGTTAACTTATGGCAGTTGTACCTGAGTTATTAATCGATAATTCTGAAAGTTATATAATGTCCATCCGGCTTGCGCCGGGTGGACTTTCTTTTTCCGGATACCGCCCCAATGAAAATGGTAGTTTTTTCTATACTGAAGAGGAATGGAATGGTATCGGTTCTTATGCGGATTGGGTGAAAGAATGCTTCTTTTCAAATGAATGGCTTAGCCAAAGTTTCCGACAACTGTATGTGGTACAATCACAAAGATCTTTTACAATTGTTCCTTTAGCTTACTATTCAGCACAAGAAAAAGAGCATTTGTTCAACTTCACGTGCGGTAATCAACAAGCAGACAAGGTTCTTTCCATTGAATGGAAGGAGACAAATCAGGTATTGCTCTATACGATGGAGCAAGAATTGTATGATTTTTGTTCACGATCGTTGGACAATCCACAGTTCATCTGCTCTCAATGGCCATTGCTCGTCTGGTGGAGAAATGAAGGAATCAACAATCTCTTCCGACAAATGTTTCTCCACATCTCCGATGGGTTATTGACTGTGGCTTGCTTTGCACAAGGAAATTTGCTATATTCCAATTACTATGCCGTCCATAGTGTAGACGATATGCTTTACTATACATTATATATATGGAAGCAGTTGGGATGGAATACACAAAGCGATCAGCTGAAAATTTGCGGAGAGGCCAACGTGGAAAGCCATTTTGCTACGATGTTGCGCACTTATATCCGTCAAGTCGACAGCTGCAATATACCGTCTGAAACATATTTATTGGGAGACGATTTGCTTCGGACTCCAACAGATTTAATAGCTTTATCAATCAATGAGAATAATTAGTGGAAAATATGGCCGGCGTCGCTTCGACGTTCCTTCAACGTTCAGCGCTCGCCCAACAACCGACATGGCCAAGGAAAACTTGTTTAATGTACTCTCCAACTTGATTGACTTTGAAGGAGTGGATGCATTAGACCTCTTTGCCGGTACAGGAAGTATCTCATTCGAACTACTTTCTCGTGGATGCCGGTCAGTAACCTCCATCGAAAAAAACAATCAGCATGCTTCTTTCATGGCGAAAGTGGCCAAAGAGCTGAAAGAAACAAACATGAAACTGCTCAGAGGTGACGTGTTTCGTTTCTTAAAGAGTGCACCAGCCGAGAGTTTTGACTTTATTTTTGCCGATCCCCCCTATGCATTGAAGGAATTGCCCGAAGTTCCTCAACTGATTTTTGAGAAGAGATTGTTGCGCCCGGGCGGTATCTTTGTGATGGAACATCCCTCCACTTACGATTTCTCTGCGCTTGAACACTTCGACCAAAAACGAGTATATGGAGCCGTCAACTTCTCATTGTTCATTCTTCCTTCTGAAGAGGAATCAGAGCAACGGGGAGAAGAGCCGCATGAATGACTCTGCAAAGCGTTTCCTCAACGGACGCTTTAACCAAATCCGAGAGGTGATATGCTGGCAATCCATTAAGTCGTGCATGAAGATCTTCTTCATTTGCATGGCGAAATCTTGCTGATAAACCAATGCATTGATCTCAAAATTGTGTTCCAAACTTCTGAAATCCATATTGGCCGACCCGATACAAGTGACATAATCATCACTCAGCAATAGTTTTGCATGCAAGAAACCCGGCTGATAAAAGTAGACTTTTACGCCGGCCCTGATCATATCTGCCAAAAAAGATCGCGAAGCTAAATTCGCCATCTTAGTATCAGAGCGCTGCGGCATCATGATCCGGACATCAATTCCTCCTCTTGCGGCTATCTGTAATGCCTGGTTTAATCCTTCGGTTGGCAAGAAATAGGGCGTCTGGATATAGACATACCGCTTGGCATTGGTGATGATGTACATCTCAGCCTGCGCCAAAATTCGCCATGGGCCGACGGGTCCACTCGTCACCACCTGCATGATATTGTCGCTATAGTTCGGAGAGGTAGGATAATAATTCGATTGGTTGATCACCTGTTTACTGACAACATACCAATCCAACAAGAAAGCCGTCTGCAATCCTTGCACACCTTTGCCGATTATTCGAAAATGAGTATCGCGCCACGTCCCCCAACTCACACCTTTGACGTAGCGGTCTGCAACATTCATGCCTCCCATATAGCCAATCTTTCCATCGATGACTACCACCTTCCTATGATTTCGATAGTTGACTTTGCTGGTGAAAATAGGAAAAACCACCTTCAAAAAAGGATAAATCTCCACACCCTCTTTTCGCATGGTATCGAAAAAGCGGTTTTTTACATTCCAACAACCCACATCATCATACAAGACTCGAACTTGAACCCCCTCATGAACTTTCTGAATCAGCAAGTCGCGCATCGTATACCCTATCTCATCATCGCTGAAGATATAGTACTGCACATGAATGTGGTGCTTGGCATTGCGAATATCCTCAAACAGATCTTTGAATTTTTCCTTTCCTTGCGTATAGATTTTAAACTGACTTCCATAAAGAAGGGGCGCATCTTTTGTCCGATTCAACAACGTCGCCAGCTCCTTATAAGGAGAATCGAGCGAGCAACTGTCTGCTTTCATCTTCTTGGTATGCGGATGTTTGCTGATTCGCTTATAAGCTCTCCGAGCAATGATTCGTTGCTTGCGGTTGTCTTGTCCGAAACAGAAATAGAAAACAAGTCCAAGGCCCGGTACAAGCAACAAGACGACAACCCACGGAATCGTCTTCAGTGGGTTTCGGTTCTCGGCTATGATCACGAGGATAAGCCCGATAATTGTGATCATATAAAGCAATACGAAAAGCGTACCGAACAATATTTCTATTACAGAAGATCCCAACATATATGTAAGGCTTTAGATTGGCTAAAGTTACATATAAATTGGGAACTTACAATCAATATTATGCTTAATAAAACATTATTTCGCCTTCACCTTCTCTTGTATAGCATAAACGTCAGGAATGATTGGAGCATTCATCAAGAGCGTGTGAAACCCCATTTTGTAAACACAGACTTGCGGATCAGCTACTTTTACGGTTCTCTCTGCATCATGGATGAATTTTCAGCAAATTGTCATTCCCTCCATTATGAGCTTTAATTCTCCTCGTTTGGATGTGTGGAACGTACACTTGAACTTTTTGCTGTTGATGACCTCTTCAACCCTCTTTTTCAAAATTGTGTAGTTTACACGATGAGGTAAATGGCAATCCGACTCAGAGGCTATTCCCCTAAAGTATATTTTTTGTTTTCATAATAAAAGATAATTATCAAAAGACAAATCGTCAGCAAGGCAGTAGAAACAGTCTCTTAAGGGGGTCAATTCATGGCTTCTGAAACGACTTTTGCTCTTTTTATGATGAGAATGATTCTGAAAATCATTGCACATGAAAAATGGAGTTCGTATATTTAACCAATAAATTATCAATTATCAAAACTTTATATTATGACAAAAAATTCACCTTCCACTCCTCCTCTTGATTACGCGACCTGTATTCATGCCGATTGTCCCCGTGCCAATGATTGTCTGCGGCGCATTGCTTACACCGCTTTAGAGAAAACAGCGGACCGTTTGGTGTTGGTAAATCCTACACGGGCTACCCAAACTTCCGACTGTTCTTTCTATCGTTGTTCAAAACCGGTGCGATTTGCACGCGGATTTATCAATGCGAAAGAACGGATGTTCCCGCAGCAATACAAGCTGTTCAGCGAGTTTCTTATCAACAAGTTCAGTCGGTCGCTCTTTTTTGCCTGGCGACGGGGCGACAGGACCCTTACGCCCAAAGAGCAACAAATCGTACAAGAGGCATTGACTCACGCAGGAATTGCAGAGCCGATGGAGTTCGATCATTACGAATTTGCCCACAATTGGAAAAATTAACGGAATGTTTCTTGAAATTTTCTCCCGAATGAACTGCAGTTTTCTCGGCACAAAACTCCAGTTTGTTCGGCATGAAACTGCAGTTCAGTGCCGAGAAACTAATCAGAAACTCCGCAATCGTTCACCAATCGGTGGAGAATGTCTGTTTCTTTGATGGAGGGATCAGGAGAAAGCTTCGCTATTCTTTGGTAAAGTTCGGTCTTGACCTTGTCTGAAAGCGGGGCCGTTTGGAGCAGATCGGTAAAGTAGTGCCTAAGAAATGCTCCACGATCGACCGATTTCTCCAAACGATAACGGCCTTGCGTAAGGTATTCTACTGTGAAAGCCGCATACAGGTTGTCGAATCCGTCGAAATTGTGCGTACCCTCTCCGTTCGGGAAGCTGGTACTGATGGGGTTCGGGCGCTTGCCAAAACCGGTCAGCGTCTCCTCCCAAAGAAAGCCAATCCGATCGTCGGCTTGCCACTCCATCGAACTATAGGCCGAGGTCGTGTCACTAATTTGGCAGTAACCGTTCCAGCCTGTCGCAAAGTGTTGTGTATTTTGAAGGTCGGTTGCATCGCACAGCTCTTTATAGAAAATGCTGACTTTCTCACGAGTGTCGCCGGTTGGTATCGATTGCAGGGCAAGATACATTTCTTGCCGGTCTCTATTTCGCACTACAGGCAGAATCAACAATTCACCATTGGTCGAGTTGTGGCCCAAGGCAAGACCGGCCCCAATGAGCGTACTTTTAGTCGGTTCGTCCCATGTACCTTCGCCCATGAACGTATCGGTGTAGGTAAAGATGTTGAAGATACGGCCTCCTTGCGTACGGCTACTGAGTAGGACTCGTCCATCGGGCAGTTCATCACATTTGGGTTCATCGCCATCCGGTGCAGGTAGTGACATGGCTCCACCAAGGGCTTGCCACGTGTGGCCAAAGTCATCGGAATAGATAACCCGGTTGCCGTTAGGGCGAGCACATAGGGCGGCATAAAGTCGGTAGTAGTCTCCTTTTTTGACGATCCGGCTTTGAAATATGCGTCCTCCGCCTACAAAGGCAGCATCAATCGGGTACCCATCATCGAAGAGTCGATAGATAGAGTTTGTAATATTAACAGGAGCATCCCATGTATCGCCTGAATCGTGGCTGCGGATCAGCGCAATGTGTTGTGGATTTTGGCGATTGGTGTGTGGACTACTATAGAGAGTGCACCCTGCAACAGCCAAAATGAGGGCTTCAGGACTGGTGCGGTCGGCCACAACGGCGGGGTCGCCAAAGGCCGTTTCGAAGAAATTTTCGGTGGCAGAAGTAAGTCCATTACCCACGGCCACCTCTTTGATGGCACTCCACGTATGACCATTGTCATCGCTCGTGCGGCATACAATATCCACCTGTCCAAAGCCGGGATCGGTACCGCATACGAGTCTTGCTGCCGTTGCTATCAGTCGGCCATCGCTTGCCTTTGTGAGTCCGGGTATTCGATAGGGGGGAATGACACCATCGCCCTTGCTCGTATTGAAAAGATCTTGCTTTTCAATCATATAAGGAGTTTGAGAATCGGCAAAAACCGGATTGTCAAAACTACAGATAGTTCCGACACTTGCCATAAAGAGGAAGCAAATCGTCTTTCGTTTGGCAGAAAGGAGTAAATTATTTGTGTTCATGGGCTTGTGTATGAATGGGTTTGTCCAATAAGATTCTCATCGTCCACAAATATACGCAATCCCAATCAATAGCGTCCATCAACCTCGCTTTTTTTTAAAAGAGAGGAGAAGGAACCAGATAATTGTTTTTAAACAACTTCTAAGATTTGATCGTTTAAAGAATAAAAACGTGAAGCGTCTTTGATTTTGTCGAATACGTTCTATAACACACTGTTTACAAACCATTTGATTCATCAATATTTCCTTGGCTTATGCTTTCATGATACGCAAAAAAAATATAAAAGGGGTTGTACTGTTGGACGAAGAAGAGTATCTTTAACACGATTTTTAACCCGACTAATTTCAGAAGAATGAAACGAATCATCGCAAAGACAACATTATATATTCTCTTTATTATGACAACATTATCGGCTCATGCTTACGGATTGGATGCCATCACGGAGGTGAACGGCAATACGATTGTGCAACGCGCCATGAAGTATATAGGCGTCCCTTACCGCAGTGGACGAATGAATCCGAAGGTAGGTTTCGATTGTTCGGGCTTTACATCGTATGTGTTCAAGAAGGAGAATATATCGCTTACTCACTCTTCCCGATCGCAATTTTCGGAAGGAACGCAGATTACAGACTGCAAGAGCTTGCAAGAGGGTGATTTGGTATTCTTCACAGGGTCTAACAAATCGAAAGGAATCGGGCACGTGGGAATCGTGACGGCCGTGAACAGCGAGACGGCCGTGAACAGCGAGACGGGAGCTTTCTCGTTCATTCATGCCAGTAGAACAGGGGTTTGCATTTCTTCCTCATCGGAAGCATATTATCAGAAACGCTATATTGGCGCCTGCCGTGTCATTGCCGCTTCCTAACAACCTGTTTTTATATAAAACAAGGTGCTAAAAAACGGATAACACGGCCGGCAATATCAGATAAGTCCTTCCGCTTTATCGGCAGAATAGAGCTCATCGATGATACCATCCGACAAACCAATCACGGGCACATGAATAAATTGAGCATGGATAACTTCTGCTATGGTAAGGAAAATCTTGGCAGCAGGAACAATGACATCCGCCCGATCCGGCTTCAGATTATACATTTCCATACGGGCCTCATCGGTCAGAATATGCAATTCATCATAAATTTGTTGTAAAGAAGTGACAGAAATTCTCTTTTGTTTTTTGTCTTTCTTGTCAATCAATTTATACAATTTATTGATGTTTCCACCCGATCCGATAATGTTAATCTCCTGTATGTCTTTGACGTGTTCGGCAATCTCCTCACGAAGTTGTTGCCATGCCGCCTCCGTAACGCCCCCTGTCAAGATGCGGACGGTTCCGATATTGAACGATTGAGAGTAAGTAAGTTGACCATTGGTCAGCAAGTTGATTTCAGTACTGCCACCACCTACGTCAACATACATGTAATTGCCGTTTCGATCTTCAAGGCATTCGACATGATTACCGTAAATCATATGGGCTTCTTCCTTTCCATCGATGATTTCGATCTTGATGTCAGTCTCCTTTTTGATCTTCTTGATGATCTCTGCACCGTTCTCAGCATCTCGCATAGCCGAGGTGGCACATGCCCGGAAAGCTTCCACGTCGTAAATCTTCATTAGTTGTTTATACGATTTGATCAAGCGGAGCATCTTCTCGGCTTTCGTCGGAGAAATCTTGCCCTGTTCAAAAACATCAAACCCAAGACGGAGAGGTACCCGAAGAAGTAGCTCCTTAGAAAACTTTTCAACTCCCGAGCTTTCTTCTCTCGATACTTTCTTTATCAACAGACGGACCGCATTCGATCCAATATCAATGGCTGCATAACTTCTTGTTTTCATACTTTTTGTTCGTTTGTGTTATTTTGTTTTTGTAGTTGGGCTTCCATGGCTGCGTAGTACTTGTAGAGGGCTTCCTGCGAACGGAAAGCTGAGGCTTCTGCCTGTTCTTCCAATCGGTCGTCACCTCTTCCTTCGACGATTCTGGCCTGTTGCGTATCGGATAATCCGAATCGAACCACTTGCTTCAGATCTTCTTTGATGGCAAGGTCATAAACAGGAGCTATCACTTCGATACGATTCTCCAAGTTACGCGTCATCCAATCGGCTGAACCAATGAAAACCTTCTCCTTTCCGCCTGCTGCAAAGATGAAAATGCGCGAATGTTCCAAGTATCTGTCGATGATTCCACGAATCTTAATGTTTCCGTTCAATATGGGTTGCGTTGTATCAATGGAACAATTTCCACGAACCAACAACTCAATGGAGACACCTTGCTCGGCAGCTTCATAAAGTTTTTTGATCATATCCGTATCGGTAATATGATTCACTTTCGCCTGAATATAGGCCGGCTTTCCTGCTGCTTTATTTTTGATCTCGTCGTTGATCAGACGAAGAAATTTAGACTTCATCTCGTTGGGCGAAACCAATAATTCTTTAAATCGGTGAGGCGAATAGGGACGCTCGATAAAATCGAAAACGGAATGGACTTCACGAACAATCGTAGACGCAGCAGTCATCAGCAAATAGTCAGTATAAGACTTGGCATTCCCTTCATGGAAATTGCCGGTACTGATGCAAGCTATATTCGCTCCATTTTTCATGGTGATATGCGTCAGTTTTGAGTGTACCTTCAATCCTTCCACGCCAAAGACGACATGAATTCCGGCATCTTGCATCTCTTTCGACCAATTGATATTGGAGGCTTCATCAAAACGTGCTAACAATTCAATGACAACAGTCACTTTCTTTCCATTGCGAGCTGCCCCAATCAATGCCTTGACGACTTTCGATCCTTTAGCCAAACGATAGAGGGTTGTTTTGATACTTTTCACATCTTTGTGAATAGCCGCCTCTTGCAATATGCGAATGTAGGAATCGAAACTGTGATAGGGCACATGAATAAAGCGATCATTGAGTCGGATTTGTTCCAATATACTATCGGATCCCGAAAGTTCACTCTTTAGAATGGGAGGCCATGCCGGGTATTTTAAATCTTTCCTGCCACAATCAGGGAATTTCATGAAGTCCTTATGATTGTGATATCGGCCGCCAGCCAGTACCGTATCCAAACGATCTTGGCATAATGCGGAGAGTACCAACTTCAATAAAGCCTTCGGCATAGTCGAATCGTAAACAATGCGAAGCGGTTCGCCACGCTTACGGCTCTTCACTCCTTTGGAGATTTTTTCCAGCATGCCATTTCGCAAATCATTGTCGATCTCCATCTCGGCATCACGAGTGAACTTAAATGAGAATGCTTCATAAGATGAATAGTTCAATCCGCAGAAGATCAATGGCAAAGAACAACGGATGACATCGTCCAAGTACATAAGGTAACGTTTCCCATCTTTGTCCGGTAAGCGAACAAAGCGTCCGCAACTATTGACAGGAATCTCCAAAAAAGCATACTCGGCATAGTGTTTTTTTGCCGTTTCTCTCGTCAAACGAATAGCCAAGAATATGTTTTCATCATTTTCAAGATCCAAATGTTTGACGGCAGAGAACCATATCGGAGTAATCAATCCACAAAGGTTCTGCAAATAGTACTTTCTGATATACTCTCGTTGAGCATCATCCACCTCATTGTCTTTCAAGATGAAAATATTTTCTTCTCGTAGCTTTTTCGTAATTTCACTAATGGCCAACTCGAATTCTTTCGAATATTTGTTGTTCAGTTTATTGATTCCTTTGAGGATTGTTTCTGCTTCTTTGCGGTTTTTTCTCGCCTCTTTGTCTTCACACTCAGCAATACGGCTTTGGGTGGCGACTCGAACGCGAAAGAATTCATCCAAATTGTTGGAATAGATACCTAAGAACATGAGGCGTTCTAACAAAGGAACATTGTCTCTGCGGGCTTCTTGCAAAATACGATGGTTGAAATACATCCAACTAATATCACGTGGCAAGAAAATCTGGTTGTTTTTGCTATCCATCTATTTATCAATTTATTTTTCAAAAATCGTACGATGATATTACATACGTATGACTACCTTGCTAAGATTTTGTTGCTATTTTCGCTATAAATATATAAAAAGAGCGGGGAAATAATCAAATTCTTCCCCGCTCTTTTATATAAATATCTGAATTACAAATTTCTGATCCAAATATTTCTGTATGCTACCGGAACGCCATGATCTTGCAACAACAACGGTAAACGTCCGTGAGGTTTGTATGTCGGGAAGCCGATATACGGAGTGTTTCCTTTCAAGATATAGTTGTTCTGAACCAATATTCCGTTCAATACGACAGTGATCATAGCCGGAGTCTCCAACACACCATCTGTGCCGAAGCGGGGAGCTTTCCAATAGATGTCATATACCTGCCATTTCTCTGTACCCGTAAATGCTTGAGCCAATGGAGCAGATTGTTTGTAGATACTTCCTACCATACCATTTACATAAGTAGGATTGTCTTCTCCATCCAATACCTGTACTTCATAGATACTCTGCAAGAAGATACCGCTATTTCCCTTCATTTGAAGTTTGTTCTTCTCTCCGGGTTTCGGAGTTTTGAACTCAATATGCAACTGGCAATCGCCATAATATTCTTTTGTCTGGATAGTTCCTGTACCAGGAACAACGACCATGGCACCGTCTTTCACTTCCCATTTTGCAGCGACTTTCTTACCATCTTCCAAAGAGACCCATTGAGACAAATCTTTTCCATCGAACAAGACGATAGCATCTGATGGAGGGTTGCCCGGTTTGTCGCCCGGTTGAACTTTAGGAGGTTGGGGATAATACCATTCTGTAGCTTCAGGTGCTACATGTCCACCTTCTTGAGCACTCACTGCCGTGGTAAATCCGCATAATAAGCAGACGAATAAAAGTACTTTTTTCATGATCAAATAAAATTTAATTAGCATAAACTTTTGCCTATTGATAGCTCAATAGGATATGCAAACTTATACTTTTTTTAGCACAAAAGCAATAGTAAATGTTTAAAATTTAGTTGTTTTCAACAAACGCTCTTGATGATTGTTTACTATATTCGTGAGCCTATGAAGAGAAATAAACCGATTTTTCAACCATAAGTCAGGGCTTTTTAACGAAATGCAGTTGATAACCTTGTTCAAATCTCTAATATCATTCACCACTGATGGCAAGAATGCAAATAAATTATACTTCTAAATTGCCTAAACTATGTGGACAACTATTATATTAATGGGGTTGTAAACAGAGTTATCAACAGGTTTTTGAACGTTTCATGCGCCATTTTCGGCGATTATCCGCCCATAAACAGATCGAAAAGAGGAGCCATCCTGCCGAAAGCGTTGTGATGCAAGTGGTATAGTGGGTGACTATCGAGGAGATTGTCTCTTTCATTGCTGTTATGTTTCCTCCGCTTTGGTAGAAAAATGTCCCGACAATGACGAGGTAAACCACCATTCCCCATATGATATTCTCTATATTGGGCAAACTTTCTGTGTTGACCGTCTTCTTTTTTGCCTGCTGTTCTTTTCTAAGAAGACCTAAGATACGGCTGTTCAGATTCGAGGAGGGCTGTTCGATGCTCTCCACCATCAAACGCCGTGTCAGTTGATCTAACGATTGATTGTCTCGATTCATAACAAATCCTTTATTTCATTTTTCATCTCCTGTTCGAGAGCCGTATAGAAATGTTTTCGGGCTCGGAAAAGTTTTGTTTTTATATTTGTATTGCTCAATCTTGTGATTTGACAAATCTCTTCGATGGAGCACTCTTGCAAGTAGAAGAGCGTCAGCAACAGAGCTTCCGATTTAGGGAGCTCTTTGAGCGTCTGCCGTATCACCTCTCTCCTATCGTTTTGCTCAAGCAGGGCAGAGGCTTGTTCTATTTCTTCGGCTGTGACGTCTGCGGCATCCACCTCTTCTACATCAGTAAACAGCGATTGTTTGCGGAGAGCACTCAACGCTGTTCGATAGACGATGCGATAGAGCCACGACGAGAACTTGCTTTCAAAGCGGAAATCGGGCAAAGCTTGATACATTTTCAAGAAAGCATCCTGGGTGACCTCCTCTGCTTCTTCCCGGTTTCCTACAATGCGGAAAGCCAAGGTGAATGCCATTTTCTCATATTTCGAGATAAGGCATGAGAAACTTTGCATATCTCCGGCCAAGATGCTTTCTATCCATTTGCGTTCGTCCATAACAAGTGTACTACGCTATAGAATAAGACATCTTAAAGATCGTCTTCGTTTTTGTTCTTCATTTCCGCTTTCATCAATCGTTCAGACCACCAATAGTAAACGATAAAGCCAATTCCTCCGAATAAGAAAGCGAATGTTGGAATGATCAACAACTCCCGTTCTGGAATATATTGGCTGATCAACATGCCGATCAATATGCCGAGCGCAAATCCGACGAGCACCAAACCGTTGCGCAAAGCAGGGAATCGGTTAGCAGGCTTCTCTGATTCTTTAGGTGTAAGCCCTTGCTTAATCATTTCCATCCGCTCCTCATGCTTACTTTTTATAAGCATTATTAAAACAGTTCCCACTGCTACGATTGGCAACCCGATTGCAAAAATAACGCCAAATATTGGAACAATAACTGATTCTCCCATGATAAATACAATTTTAGTGTTGTTTATAAATTCATTTTAATTCGTTTGATCATCCCTTGCAAGATCTGTTCTTTTGTCTATAAGACGCAGAGCCTTGCCGTAAGGTTACACTTTACTTGTATTTTTTTCAGTCTATTTCGTTATAGATAATAAAGGCCCACGGTCGAATTGACCGTGGGCCTTATTGCTATATTTCGGAGTTATGTATTAGTCCAAAACTTTGATACGGAGGTTACGATACCAAACATTGTCTCCATGGTCTTGCAAACCAATAAAACCTTCTTTGTTTTCGCCACCGCAGTTCAGCAACAACTCGTAAGCCAACGGCCATTTGTCTTTGCTGAATTTGCTGTTGTCCAACATTTCTTTCCATGCCGGAGTCCACAAGTGGTATTCAACAACCGGCTCCTCGCCATTCAAGTAGTGAACGACTGTTCCTTTGTAAACCATGATCTTACCCTTGTTCCATTCGCCGTAAGGCTTTGCAGTCTGAGGCTTAGCAGGGATCATGTCATACAATGAAGCAGATTGACGGTTACCATCGTGACCCAATTTAGCATCCGGATGGTTCTCGTTATCCAATACTTGGTATTCCGGAGCAGAGATATAAGCAGGTTGTCCTTCAACTTCCTGGATCATATAGAATACACCGGAGTTTGAACCTTTGTCAACTTTCCATTCGAATTCAAATTCGAAGTTGCTGAATTTGCTTGCGAAGACCAAGTCGCCTCCGTCTTTAGCACCAGCTTCGCCGTTACCTGAACCTTTGATATGGATTGTACCGTCCTCAACTACCCAAGCAGCAGGTACGTCTTCGCGGTCATAACCACGCCATCCATTGAATGTTTTACCATCAAACATAGTAATCCATCCGTCGTTGTCTTTCGGGAAAGTAGACAAATCAACTGTTGGCAGGTCTAACAATTTGTACTCAGGAGTAGCTGCTTCCGCAGTTGTTTCTGTAGCTTCTGCTCCTTGAGCAGTTTCTGCCTTCTTACCGCCGCATGATGCCAAACACATCGTGAAAGCAGCCAAACCAGCTAATAATACTGTCTTTTTCATTTTTCTTGCTATTTTTGTTTTAATCAATTATCTCGGCATATCAGGCAACTTCCAACCATCACGATAGTTGTGCTTGATCAATTCACTTGCGAATGCTTTAGCGTTAACCGGATCTGTGTAGATCTTGTTGAATTTCGGGTCACCATCAACGATCTTGAAGTCGTCTTTGATCAAGATTCTGATTGTTTCGTCGTCTTTGATGTTTGTGAACTGCATGTTAGGACCATCCCACAACAATTCTTTGTTCAATGTCTGCAAACGAACAGCCAATACACCCATTACAACCATTTCGTTGAACGGACCGGCAACTGCGAAGTTAGACTTCGTTTCTACGCGGTTCTCTGCACTTTCCTTACATGCACGGATCCAGTCTTGTTCGTGGCCACCACCCATAGCGTCTTTCACGCGACGGATTACTTTCGGAGCGTTAGGAACACGACCTGACAACAATCTTGGGTTCTGTCCGTAGCAACCGCAAACCAAAGTATCTTTTGTACCGTGGAAAATAGTGATACCACCACCTTCGGCCATCATGTCATAGCCAATTGGCAATCCTTCCGGACGGTCTGGCAACAAACCACCATCATACCAGTGAACTTCTACTTCCGGCATAGCCACCTTCGGCATATTGTCACGAGCTGGGAATACCATTCTTACGTGCTGAGCTGTAGGAGCACAGTCTTGGAGCAACAAAGTAGATGAACCTTGTACCTTTGTCGGGTAGCCCAAGTTCAAAGCTTTGAACGGTTGATGCAAGATGTGGCATGCCATATCACCTAATGCACCTGTACCGAATCTCCACCATCCGCGCCAGTTCCATGGATGATAAACGGCGTTGTAAGGAATCACTTCTTCCGGACCGCAGAACAAATCCCAATTCAAAGTCTTTGGAACTTTGTCTACTTTCTCAGGAGCGTTCAAACCTTGCGGCCAGATAGGACGGTTTGTAGCACATTCTACTTTTCTAACTTCACCGATTTCACCGTTCCAAATCCATTCGCAAGCCAAATCTGTGCCTTCCAAAGAAGAACCCTGGTTACCCATCTGAGTTGCTACTTTGTATTCTTTAGCCAAGTTTGTCAACAAACGAGATTCGTAAACCGAGTGAGTCAACGGTTTTTGGCAATATACGTGTTTGCCTAATGTCATCGCATCTGCAGTGATGATAGCGTGCGTATGGTCAGCTGTTGCCACCAAAACGGCATCAATTGACTTACCCATTTCATCATACATCTTGCGATAGTCATAATATTTCTTTGCATTCGGATGACGCTCGAACACAGGTTTTGCATATTTCCAGTCAACATCACACAACGCAACGATGTTGTCTGTATTTTCCATGTTCTTCAAGTTTGCATTACCCATACCACCGATACCTACACCGGCGATATTCAACTTGTCGGTCGGAGCTGTGTATCCATGGCTCTTACCCAAAATCGTGTTAGGGGCGATTGTGAAAGCAGCAGCAGCTGCAGCGCCTCTCTGAAGGAAAGATCTTCTACTGATTGACATAATTATTACATTTTAGATTAGCACTCTATTTGCAAATAACCGGATCAAGATTTTAATCTTTTTCCAGCCATTCAACGGCAAATATAAGCAGTAGCTCATAAATTTCAATGATCAAGTGTGAATTAATTTGATTTGATAAGTTTTTTTAACTTTCGGGTTTCGATTTCCCATTTTATAAGAGGGGGATATTTTTAAGGCAATTCGAAATGTTGATAGTCTTTACGGCTCTTCCATGCCCCACCCCATCTGAAGCCATGGGTCGTAAAGAGGCGATAACAGAGATCGCCCTTCGTGATTTTATACGGAAACTCTTTCGTGCGGTCGAGATAAGGCTTCCCTGTAGTAGGTTCAACCACTTCCTTGCCATTAGGCAACACCTTATAATAAGGATTGTAGAGAGGATTGATGTCTACAGCCATTCCTTTTCCATGTTTCGATACGGTGGTTGTATGTGAGATGAAACGGAAGTTGAACGACGAAGAATTATTGTCGCGCATTGCTTTCTCATCGTCGGCATCCCAATAGTCCACCAATCGCATCCGCTCTATAGGATACTTGTTGAGATACAACTCTTTGAAGATTTCGACCATATCGTCAGCAATGGATTTATTGACAACCATTTCTCCGACAACGCTTTTTCCCTCTATAGTGTAGTGAAGGCAACGGACATAGCGCAAGTCGCTGCGAGGGATTGTACAATTATTCTTATACGATTTCCCTTGCATGAGGGCAAATATCGAATCAGGAAGAGGCGTTGCTGTAAAAAACAGATCCGGCTTGTGCTGCTTCAGATAGATAAGCGGCACCTCATCGCCCGGCTGATAGGGCAAGGATATCTCTTTGTTGGCAGATTGTGGCGCAAAGGCTTTGGCCGGATCGGAAGCAATCAAGCAGACGAACAACCCCATAAGAAAATAGTTTGTCAACGTTCCTTTGTTCATGGCCACTATTTTTTGTTTTCTTTCCTAATGTCAAGTGATGAGACAAAAGTCATCATAATTCTTGGATTGTGCAATAGCCCACGCCATTTCTTCATCTCGACATGGCTAAACCACTTGTTTTTATAAATAATAAATTTGTACCTTTGTTCAGTCGGTTAATAATAAATTCTATAGATCATGAAAAAAAATCTCCACCTATTGAGCCTTATCCTATTATTGTTGGCAGTAGTCTCTTGCCGGCATGAACCATCACGGCTTTATCTGTTGGTTGGCTCTTATTCGGAAGCTTCCGAAAAGGGCATCCACATTCTTGACTTCGACGAGGAAAGAGCCGAGAGTACACTCATTTCCGAGACGGGCGATATTTGCAATCCTTCATATTTAATGCCAACTACAGATGGAAATCGGGTCTACGTCGTGAGTGAAACAGAAGATGAAAGCGCGGCCCTTTTTGCTTATGCGTTCGATAAGCACAATGGGACATTGAAACTGATCGACAGCAAACCGACCAATGGCACAGCTCCTTGCCATGTATGGGTCAACGCCTCCGCACAATTGGCCGTAACTTCCAACTATAATGGGGGCAGCCTCAGTATTTTTCCATTGAATGCAGACGGAAGTCTGCAAGAGGCCGAGGTGGAAGTGTACGAGGGAGGGACTCCCGACTCTGAACGCCAGTCGCACCCTCACTTGCATTGTGCTTATGTATCTCCCGACGGGCACTACCTTTATGCCAACGATCTGGGAACCGACCATATATATAAATATGTAATAGACGAGCGGGAAGGGGAAACACGCCTGATAAAGGGCACTCCCGCCTACTTCACCCAGCCGCAAGGCGACGGTCCTCGGCATGCTGTCTTCCACCCAAACGGCCAATACCTCTATCTGATCGGAGAATTGTCAGGACATGTCACGACATTCCGTTACCAAGCTAACAACGGCGATTTGCTACCTATCCAAACGATCGTGGCCGATTCTTTGTCTGCAGCAGGAAGTGCCGACATCCATCTTACCCCCGACGGCCGTTTTCTCTATGCTTCCAATCGCTTGAAAGGGGATGGCATTGCGATCTTTTCTGTCGACCCGACCAGTGGCATGCTTCAGAAAGCAGGGTATCAACAGACAGGTTCCCATCCACGAAACTTCATCATCACCCCCAACGGGAAATATTTGCTCTGTGCTTGCCGCAATGAAAACAAGATACAGATATTTCGGATCGATCCCCAAGATGGTTCCTTGAAAGATAGTGGAGAATCCATAGCCTTTTCCCAACCCGTCTGCCTGAAATTTATCCCAAAATAACATCCTTGCAATCATCGGAAAGCATAGGTGTTTTGAGATAGAAATACGAGTGATTTCAAAGGAAAACACCTATGTTTCTTCTTCAAAACATAAGTATTTTTGGAGGGTATGGGAATCATTCAAAAAAAGGTGCCGAACATTTTTGAAAAAGCTCCCGTATTTTTTCAAAAATGTTCGGCATCTTTTTTTCGTTTGATG
>CAVKMU010000036.1:0-27902 GCA_963657455.1 bacterium | reverse complement strand
TCAATTTCTTTAATGAAATTTTTGATAAGAAAGGGCTTGCAATACTCAATCCTATTGGTTATTTTTGTTGACGAGTCAAATACTTGTCTTTTTTCTTTTTCGAAAGACTGTATGTTTATAGTTTAGTTTCATTTTTTTGTTCATAATTAGAGGAGATATATTGTATGGCATATAAAATAGCGGTTGTTATCCCATTTCACAATGTGAATATGAGATTATTCAATGAATGTGTTGCGTCGATGCGTCGGCAGACTATTGGATTCGAAAATGTTCAATGGATTATAGTTGTTCACAATTGTGAGCCGCATTATTTGCCGGAACTGAAAGAGATGTTTAAAAACGACAGCAATGTTCTTCTTGAAGAATTGAACGATGATAATAAAACACCCTCATCGCCCCGTAATCGTGGACTGGAGTTGGTGGACGCTCCTTATGTAGGACTTTTGGATGGCGATGATGGCTATTTAGACGATTGTCTGGAGGTGGTACTGAAAGAAATGGAGGAGACTCAGTCCGATATGTTGAATGTCCGGCGAGAAATGATACATGATACGGATGGTTTGTTGCCATTTACCGTAAAGTCTCTCTTGAACAATGCCAATCGGCGTACGATTATGGACAATGGCCATTGGGATGAAGAAAAAATGTTTGGATCTATTTGGGGAATGTGTACAGCCTTTTTTTACCGTACATCGCTGCTGAAAAAGAATCATATTGTCTTTGATGAAGAGATGAGGATTGCCGAAGACTTCTATTTTACTATACTATGTATAGCCCATGCGAAAAGAATATGCTATCTGAACCAGTATATCGGATACCGGTATGTGATGAATGCCGGCTCAGCAGTCCAAAAGGGCAACCTTCCCGCCAGTTTGGTACTCTCTTATGCCAAGACTTATAGGAAGATTATGGAGACCATGATAAAATATGGCATTGATATCAGTCAGACATTTTTAACAAACATGATTCTTTTCTGTTATTTTATGCGTCACTGTACCGGTATGACGCGTGAAATACGGTATGAGATAAAAGAACTGTTGGGGGACTATGTAACTTCTCTGCCAAAGGTAAAGCCCAGCAAGATACGTTCGGAAAAACAGTTGGATCATTATGCGGCTCTGATTTATGAGACACTCCTTAATCCGGAGAAAGACACAGCAGAGTTGCTTCGCAGTGAACTGGATGGAATGCAAGAACTTAGAGCTATCTTGTCTCAAAACAAAAATACAGACTTTGGGAAGAGAAATTCATTCGATATGATTACCACCCTTGAGGGTTGGCAATATCGTATGCCCCTTACGGATGCTGCCTTTTACAAGCCGCTAATTGATTTGCAGACGCGTGTTGGAGAGAAGAATATCTTTACGACCGATCCTACGATGATCTATTTCAAGACAACATCAGGAGTGTTGTATCCATGTACGGAAGATCACTTGAAACCCTATCATGAAGCAGTTGCTTCGATCTTGAATGGACATTACAATCTGTTTTTGGCGCAAAGCAAACCAATAGAAAGAGTAACGATTGATGAAGCGGTTGTCGACACGTTGAAGAGTGCTTTGGTCAAGGCTTATTTCAAACACGATTATTTTAAAAATGGCATTCTCACTGCGCAATTCGCTTCTACTGTTGAGGCTCATTTCCCACAAAAAGAGGAGACAAGCCACCGGTTGGTTTTACAGTGTTTGGCTGATGCGAACCCCGATCAGATGGTAGCCTTTACATGTGATGATATTGTGAAATTCTTCTCTTATATCGAACAAAATTGGCAGCAGCTGATAAAGGAAGTACCTTGTACGGATAGCCGACGTGCTGAACTCGAGGCCATCTTCAAGGATGGATTTGATCAGCCGGTAGCGGCTAAAATATGGCCGAATCTGAAAAAGATTGTTGCGTTTGGTTCGGGCGAACATTATCAGGCACGTAATGAAATGAAAAAATATACGGGTGATTTGGTGCATAACCATGGCTTCTATTTTACGGAAGAGGCAATACTTGGTAAAGCAACTGAAGATGGATCGGAACTGTTTGAATGTATTCGCAGAAACAATTTCTATGAATTGATACCGTTGGCGAAAGATGCAGCCCCCGTATTGTGGTCGCAAGTGGAAAAAGGTGCGCCTTACCAATTGGTCGTTACGAACAACGCCGGTCTATACCGCTATGTCACAGATCATTTCATCTGTCCGCAGGAGATAACATCAGATTCAATCAAGTTTACAATTTATTAATGACAGGATAATATGGAAAAAGCAGATAAAAATCGTCAATATTTCTTGTTGGAGAAGGCGCAAGAAGATGCGATAAAAGTCATTAAAAAGGCAGGCTACGATCCGGATAGAATATGGGCATTGAAACTATATTGTACTCTTGATGCATCAATTGATGCAGAGCGATTGTTCAATGCCTTGCGAGATACAGTAAATGCTCATGAGGTTTATTCGGCAATTGTAGAACAGCATGACGGAAGGCCGATGTTGAAAAGAACGTATGCAACCTATCCGTTCAATTGTGATATCAAAGAAATAGCTGATGAAGAGTATGAAGAGACGGCCAAAGAGTATCTTGCCTCTCCTCGAGAAATAGACGAGCCCTTGTATCGCTTCCGAATACTTGTTACCCCTACCCGAAAATATCTTTTGATGCTGATTAGTCACGTGATTTGTGATGGATTGGGTGTTGGGGCTATAGTTAAGGAGGTTATTGCTCGATATGATGGTCGCACTGTCGATTCTGAAGAATTGAACTTCTTTGATTGGTGCGCTTATCGGGATGATTTCCAACAAAGCGAGGAAGGAAAGAAAATGGTGAACGAATTTCGCTCGCTTCTGAAGGATTATCCCGTTGTGAAATATGATTATGTTTTAAAAAAGCCGATCCGGTATTCGGAAGTTTTGATAGACAAAAATGAGCTCAAAGCCTTGCGTCCTCTTTTAAAACAAAAAAAATTAACAGTGAGTGACTATTTGTTCGCTGCGTTTTCACTGGCTCTTATGCGATTGTTTGGAAAAGACAGGGTCGTTTATGGAATGGATGCTCATGGCCGATTGGCGAACTTTACTTGGACTCCGGGGGATTTTGCTTTGCATATGCCGGTTTTGGCAAAGATGCCGGCAAGTGGCCGTGTAGATGATTTCTTGGAAGAATTTGCATCGCAACTGAAAGTGGTGACAACAGATTATATAGTGGTCGGTAGATCCATTATGGAAGAATGTGCTTCTTATATTGATGATTCTATTACCCTAAATATACAACTTAGAAATGCTCCTTTCAGGATAGGAGGTACTTCATTGAATATCGATGTGCTTCCTTTCCCAATTTATCCGGCGCAACTTTTGACGAAGCTAATGATAGGGGCAGACAATTATGTCATTGCGTTTGATTCAAATCGCTTTGATGAATCGCAACTGAAAGCAATAGTTGATGATATACGCAATGTGATGAATGGTATTTTACACAAAGAAATGATCAATGAATTGTAAGAAATGAAAAAAGCGGATCCAAATCAAAAATATTTCTTGTTGGACAAGACGCAGGAAGATGTATATTGGGCAATGAAAAACAGAGGCTTTGATTATACCCGAGGCGGCATAAAATTGTGTCCTGTTTTTGACGTGTCGATTGATGCAAGGCGATTGTCGAAGGCGATACAAGAGACGTTGGAAGCCCACGATGTCTATTCTGCTACCATTGTGGAACATGACGGGAAGCCAATGTTGGCAAGGCCGGACTCAAAAAAAACGTTCAAATGCGAGATAAAAGAAATTCGTGATGAAGAGTTGGAAGGGTGCAAGCAACAATTCTATGCCAGGGTACGAGAAGAAACAGGGCCTCTTTATCGTTTTCAGATTCTTGTAACGCCCACAAAGAAGTATTTATTGATGTGGGTTTGCCATGGCATACTTGATGGAACAACCTTGGTGTTGTTTTTTAAGGAAATGGCTGCCCGATATGATGGAAACCGTGTTGAGGCAGAATCTTTCGATGTTTTTGATGCATCAGCCTATAAAGAGGCTTTCTTACGAAGTGAAGCGGGCAAGAACAGATTGGAAGAATTTAAAGCATTGCTTGATGGATATCCTCCCGTCAGTGTTGAAAAAATCACAGAGGATGTTACAATCTATGATTGTATTTTGGCCGACGCGGAAGAAATTAACGCGGTGCTTCCTTTTGCCAATCGGATGGGAATAAGCATGAGCAGATATTTATTGGCTGTATACTCATTGGCACTTATGCGGCTGTTCGGGAAGGATAGGATTGCGTATTCGATGGATTATCATGGCCGGTTCTTGCCGGAATTGAGATCAACACACGGAAGTTTGGCAAGCAGATTGCCGGTGTTGGCTAAACTGCCGGCAAGCGGTCGCATCGCGGATTACTTGAAAGAATTTAATTCTCAGCTAAAGAGTATAGTGCATGACTTTTCGATTATTGAAAGAAGTCTTCTGGAAGAATGTACTTCATACGTTGACTACCATATGGGATTTAATATTCTTCCAACATTAGAACCGATTAGAATAGGTGATACGACGACCGTATTATCACATGCTGAAATAGTATTTCCGGTATCATTGACAGCTATACTGATAATAGAACCGGAAAATTATCGTTTAAGATTGCTTTCTTGCCTTTTGAACGAACCGCAATTGAAAGTTTTTGTTGAGGATATTCGACATATAATGTTGGAGATTCCACACAAAGAGATGATCGCTGAATTGTAATAGGAGATTCGTTTGTGAAAAAAACGGCTTGTGCAAGCGCTGAAGAATATTTGACAATCCGAAGAAAAATAGTATTTTTGAGGATCGATAATTGGTGTAAAAGCAGAAAAAATGAGTCAGCCGTTAGCAGAAAGAATGCGTCCGAAAACGTTGGACGAATACATTGGTCAGAAACATTTGGTAGGCTCCGGTGCCATCCTTCGGAAGATGATCGATGCGGGTCGGGTACCTTCTTTTATATTGTGGGGACCTCCGGGGGTTGGAAAGACGACTTTGGCACATATTGTGGCAGAGAAATTGAATGCCCCCTTCTACATTCTGAGTGCGATCAGTTCGGGGGTCAAAGAGGTGCGTGAGGTGATAGAAAAAGCAAAGAGTAATCGTTTTTTCAACTCGGCTTCACCTATTTTGTTCATTGATGAGATTCATCGTTTCAGCAAGTCGCAACAAGATTCGTTGTTGAATGCCGTCGAGACAGGTGTCGTTACACTGATTGGTGCCACGACTGAGAATCCATCGTTCGAAGTGATCCGCCCACTGCTCTCGCGTTGTCAGGTGTATGTCTTGAAATCGTTGGAGAAAGCCGACTTGCTTGAGCTGTTGAATCGGGCCATTACCGAGGATGTTATCTTGAAAGAGAAACATATCGAATTGAAAGAGACCGATGCTTTGTTGCGCTACTCAGGAGGGGATGCCCGCAAACTGTTGAATATTTTGGAATTGGTTATCTCATCGGAAGATGGAAACAGTATCGAGATCACAGATAAGAAAGTAATAGATCGTTTACAGGAAAACCCTGCTGCTTACGACAAAGGAGGGGAGATGCATTACGATATCATCTCTGCCTTCATCAAATCAATCCGCGGAAGCGATCCGGATGGGGCCATCTATTGGTTGGCGCGTATGGTGGCAGGAGGTGAGGATCCGAAGTTTATCGCCCGACGACTATGTATTTCCGCTGCGGAGGATATCGGTTTGGCCAACCCTAATGCAATGTTGTTGGCCAATGCTTGCTTCGATACTGTCCAAAAGATCGGGTGGCCGGAAGGACGGATACCATTGGCAGAAACCACCATTTACTTGGCCTGCAGTCCAAAAAGCAACTCGGCTTACAAAGCGATCAATGAAGCCTTGGCTTATGTGGAAAAGACTGGGAACATTCCTGTCCCGCTTCATTTGCGCAATGCTCCGACGAAGCTGATGGCAGAGCTGAATTATGGCAAAGAATATAAATATGCCCACGACTATGAAAATCATTTTGTAAAGCAAGAGTACCTACCAAAGGAGGTTTTAGACCAACATTTCTGGCAAGGACAAAACAGTCCGGCTGAGGCTCGTTTGGTAGAACAAATGCGTAAATTGTGGGGAAATCGCTTTTAATTTAGAATTTTATGTCAAAAAGATTGCTTTTCTCAAGATTGATGCCTATCTTTATGCACCCTTTTGAAAGGATGGGTGAATTGACATATTGTTATATTTAAAACTTAAACGCATGAAGAAGCACAATTTTTATGCAGGTCCCTCTATTTTGAGTGAATACACAATTAAAAACACAGCTGCTGCTGTAGAAAATTTTGCCGGTATGGGTTTGTCTTTGTTGGAGATCTCACACCGTAGTAAAGAATTTGTAGCCGTTATGGACGAGGCTCAAGCTCTTGTAAAAGAGTTGTTGGAGATCCCATCCGGATATGAAGTTGTTTTCTTGGGAGGTGGTGCCAGTCTCCAGTTCTGCATGGTTCCTTTCAACTTGTTAAAGAAGAAGGCTGCATATTTAGATACAGGGACTTGGGCGTCTAAAGCAATCAAGGAGGCTAAACTCTTTGGTGAAGTGGATGTTGTCGCTTCTTCAAAAGATAAAAATTACACCTATATTCCGAAAGAATATACGGTGCCTGAGGATGCTGACTATTTCCATATTACCACCAATAATACAATCTATGGAACGGAAATTCGTCAAGATCTTGATTCGAAAGTTCGTTTGGTAGCTGACATGTCGTCAGATATATTCTCTCGTCCGGTAGATGTCTCAAAATATGATTTGATTTATGCCGGTGCACAGAAGAACTTGGCTCCTGCCGGTGTGACGTTGGTAATCGTTCGTAAGGATGCCCTCGGTCAAGCAGGTCGTCCTATTCCAACGATGTTGAATTATCAGACGCATATTGACAAAGGATCAATGTTTAATACACCTCCTGTATTGCCTATCTACTCTGCATTGCAGACATTGAAATGGTATAAGGAGCAAGGTGGAATCAGTGCCATGGAGAAAAAAGACAAAGAAAATGCAGCCATCTTGTATGATGAAATCGATCGCAATAAACTGTTCCGTGGAACAGTTGTACCAGAAGATCGCTCTATCATGAATGTTTGCTTCGTGATGAACGACGAATACAAGGAATTGGAGGCAGACTTCAATGCATTCGCTTCGACGAAAGGCATTGTTGGTATTAAAGGACACCGCTCAGTGGGTGGATTCCGCGCATCATTGTACAATGCAATGCCGAAGAGTAGCGTGGAAGTTTTGGTAGAAGCAATGAAAGAATTCGAAAAACAACACTGATTATGGCAAAGATATTGATAGCAACCGAAAAGCCTTTTGCAGCTGTTGCCGTGAAAGGTATCCGCGAAGTTGTAGAACAGGCCGGAGATGAACTCTTGCTGTTGGAACGCTATACGGAGAAGAGTCAGTTGTTGGAAGCAGTGAAAGATGTGGATGCTTTGATCATTCGTAGCGACAAAGTAGACAATGAAGTATTGGAAGCTGCACACAATTTGAAGATAGTTGTCCGTGCCGGTGCCGGTTATGATAATGTTGATTTGGAAGCAGCAACCGCTCACAATGTATGTGTAATGAATACACCTGGTCAGAATTCGAATGCTGTAGCAGAATTGGCATTGGGCATGATGGTGATGGCAGTCCGCAATTTCTATAATGGAACATCGGGAACTGAACTTTACGGAAAGAAGTTGGGAATCCATGCCTTTGGAAATGTAGGTCGTAATGTGGCTCGTATTGCCAAAGGATTTGGTATGGATGTTTATGCATATGATGCTTTCTGTCCGAAAGAAGTGATTGAAAATGCAGGTGTAAAAGCAGTCGATTCAGTAGAAGATCTCTATTCAACTTGCCAAGTAATCTCTTTACATATTCCGGCAACTGCTGAGACCAAGAACTCGATCAATGCTGCATTGGTTGGTAAAATGCCAAAAGGTGGCTTGTTGGTCAATACGGCTCGCAAAGAGGTAATCAACGAATCCGAATTGATCCATTTGATGGAAGAGCGCACAGATTTGAAATATGTGACCGATATTATGCCGGCTGCCAATGATGAATTTGCAGCTAAATTTGCAGGGCGTTACTTTACTACGCCGAAAAAGATGGGAGCACAAACAGCAGAGGCCAATATCAATGCAGGTATTGCTGCTGCACGTCAGATCGAATCCTTCTTGAAAGAGGGGTGCGAGAAGTATCGTGTCAATAAATAAATGACCTAAATAAAGGTATATCTTTGATTGGATTATTTCATGATCCTCCGAAGATATGCCTTTTTTGTTTAACAATAAAAAAATATACCATGGCAACAATCAAACCATTTAAAGGGATTCGTCCACCGAAAGAATTAGTGGAAGAGGTCGCTTCTCGTCCTTATGACGTATTGAATTCGGACGAAGCTCGGAAAGAATCGGATGGAAATGAAAAATCATTATACCACATCATCCGACCGGAGATAGATTTTGCAGTCGGAACAGATGAACATGCGCCTGAAGTCTACGAAAAAGCCGCTGAGAATTTTGCTAAATTTCAAAAAGAAGGGTGGCTGGTTCAAGACGAAAAAGAGTGCTATTATGTATATGCTCAGACCATGAATGGCAAAACTCAGTATGGATTGGTGGTAGGTGCATATGTCCCTGATTATATGAATGGCATCATCAAGAAACATGAATTGACGCGTCGCGACAAAGAAGAAGACCGAATGAAGCATGTACGGGTCAATAATGCCAATATCGAGCCGGTCTTTTTTGCTTATCCGGATAATGCTGAATTGGATCATATTATCGAAAAATATACAAAGACGGTACCGGAATATGATTTTATCGCTCCAATAGATGGTTTTGGGCATACATTTTGGATTATTGATCAAGAAGAAGACATCAAAAAGATCACAGAAATATTTGCTTCAATCCCATCTTTGTATATCGCAGATGGGCATCATCGTTCCGCTGCTGCAGCATTAGTGGGTGCAGAAAAAGCGAAACTGAATCCGAACCATAAGGGTGATGAAGAATATAACTACTTCATGGCTGTCTGCTTCCCGGCCAATCAGCTTACCATTATCGACTACAATCGTGTTGTTAAGGATTTGAACGGCTTGACTCCTTCTGAATTGTTGGAGCGTTTGTCGAAAAACTTTATCGTCGAGGAGAAAGGAACAGAAATATACAAGCCGAATGCGCTACACAATTTCTCCCTCTATGTAGACGGTCATTGGTATTCTCTGACGGCAAAACCCGGAACATACAATGATGCAGATCCGATCGGAGTGTTGGATGTAACGATCTCTTCCAATTTGATTTTGGATGAAATATTAGGAATTAAAGATCTTCGTTCAGACAAGCGAATCGATTTTGTCGGAGGTATCCGAGGTTTGGATGAATTGAAGAAGCGAGTAGATAGCGGCGAGATGAAAATGGCACTGGCTCTTTACCCCGTAACAATGAAACAATTGATGGATATTGCCGACACGGGGAATATCATGCCACCGAAAACTACCTGGTTTGAACCGAAACTTCGCTCGGGATTGGTTATTCATAAGTTGGAATAGTATCCAAAAAAGAAAAGAAATAGCACACAAAGAATGTTTGTTCGCATGAATTTGTGTGCTATTTTTGTGTCGTCAAACAAAAAAATCAGGCGACAAATATAATTGATATGAAAAAATGGTGTTTTCTCTTGTTGTGGCTGCTCTGTAGCAGTGGAATCAATGCAACAACTCGCCAGGTGAAAATCAAATTGGTAGAAACCAGTGATATTCACGGCAATTTCTTCCCTTATAACTTCATTAAACAAAAACCATGGAATGGTAGTCTCGCACGCGTTTGCTCTTACGTTCGTGAAGAACGCAGGACATATGGCGATAATCTGTTGTTAATTGACAATGGAGATGTCTTGCAGGGGCAACCATCAGCCTATTATTATAATTATATTGACACGACATCGACACATGTGGCTGCTTCGATGTTGAACTATATGGGGTATACGGTGGGCAACATGGGAAACCATGATGTGGAAACAGGCCATGCTGTTTATGATCGCTGGATCAGTGAATGTCAATTCCCGGTGTTGGGGGCTAATATTATCCGTACAGCTGATGAATCGACCTACTTGAAACCCTATGAAGTCATCGAGCGTGACGGCGTGAAGATCATCTTATTGGGTATGATTACCCCGGCTATTCCCATTTGGCTTCCTGAAAATTTGTGGAGTGGCCTTCGTTTCGATGATATGGAGCAGACGGCTCGCAAGTGGGTGCCCTTCATTCAAGAAAAAGAACATCCTGATTTGTTGATAGGTGTCTTTCACGCAGGCAGAGAAGCCCGCACTATTGTCGGAAAATATCGTGAAGATGCTTGTCTCGAGATTGCCCGAAATGTCCCCGGCTTCGATGTTATTTTCATGGGGCACGACCATTCGCTTTATAATGGCAAGGTCCTTTCTTCGGCCGGTGATTCTGTTTGTGTGATTAATCCTGCGAATGAAGGGAAAATGGTAGGGGTTGCTGAGATTGTTTTGACCTTGGACGACAATAAAGTCGTGAAAAAATCGGTAAAAGGTACTTTGCAGTCTATGGCCAAGTACGAGCCGGATCCGGATTTTATGCGGCAATTTGCCGGTCAATATCAAGCCGTCGAGCAATTTGTTTCGGAAAAAGTGGGCTCTATTGAGGAGACATTGAGTGCCCAACCTGCTTTCTTCGGGCCGTCACCCTTCGTGGATCTGATTCACACTATCCAGTTGGAATTGACCGGAGCAGATGTCTCTTTCTCTGCACCTCCCGCATTCAATACGCAGATTCAGAAAGGATATATTCACATGAGTGACATGTTCAACCTCTACAAATACGAAAATTTGTTGTATACCATGTCATTGACCGGGCGAGAGATCAAGGGATATTTGGAAGAATCCTATGCGATTTGGACCAACCAAATGAAATCGGCTGATGATCATCTGCTTTTGTTGAAGCAAATGGAAAACGGAGCGTACCGCTGCGCCAATCCCTATTTCAATTTCGATTCGGCTGCCGGCATTATCTATACAGTGGACGTGACGAAACCGCAAGGCGAAAAAATTCAGATCCGAAGTATGGCTGACGGTACTCCTTTCGATTTGGACAAGACCTATAAAGTCGCTATCAATTCATACCGCGGAAATGGCGGAGGGGATCTGCTGACGAAAGGTGCCGGGATTGCTTCCGACGACTTGAGCAGTCGGATCATTGGGTCGACAGAAAAGGATCTTCGCTATTACATTATGCAGTACATCAAGAGCAAAGGAAGCGTCAATCCGAAGCCATTAAACCATTGGAAGATGATTCCTGAGGAGTGGACGAAGAAAGCAGCCGAGCGAGATGCGAAGCTCATCATGGAATAATAACTCCTAAAGGGGGGCGGAGAACATCATTTTCATATTTCAAAAAAAGATGTATCTTTGCACCACGATATAACAACTGTAGGAAGTTTTGTAATCCTCATCGGAGGGCTATCATAAAAAGAGCCGGATAAGATGACTGGGTAAAACCGATCATTTTATCCGGCTTTCTTTGTTTTATTCGAAAATGAGAAATATAAAAACGTTTTAATAGAAAAGGAAATGGAGAAATTAGAAAAGGATGCGCTCGATTTGGGCAAATTGAATGTGTATAAATTGTTTAGCAAGTATTTCTTTCCTACTCTCTTGGGTATGTTGAGCATCTCAGCCTTGACTGCCATTGATGGAATCTTTATCGGACATGGTGTAGGCGGCGATGGTATTGCGGCGGTGAATATTTGCGTGCCGCTCTATATGCTTTGTACCGGATTGGCGCTGATGATTGGAGCCGGTAGCTCAGTGGTGGCTTCCATCCATCTCTCGCAAGGCAAACCGAAAGCCGCCCGGCTGAATGTCACGCAAGCGGTATTGTTTGTGACGCTCCTCACGCTTATCCCTTCGCTCTGGATCTTGTGTAACATGGAACTGACAGCAAAGCTTTTGGGCTCCTCTGATGAACTTTTACCGTTGGTGATTGAATATTTGCATTGGTTTGTCCCTGCTATGGTCTTCCAGGTATGGGTTTCAGTCGGCCTCTTTATCGTGCGTTTGGACGGATCGCCCAATTTTGCCATGTGCTGCAGTGTTGTCACCTCCATTGTGAACTTTGTGTTGGATTGGCTTTTCATCTTTCCGTTCGGTTGGGGCTTGATGGGAGCCGCCTTTGCTTCGTCGTTGAGTATGGCTATTGGCGGAATCATGGCCATGGCTTACTTGGCATTCAAAGCCGAGAAGGTACGCTTTATTCGTTTGAAGTGGAGCCTTCGCAGTTGGCGCTATTCGATGAGGAACATCGGGTATCAGTGCCGGATCGGTTTGTCTGCTTTTGTCGGCGAGATGACCATGGCGGCATTGGCATTGATCGGTAATTATATTTTTATGCAATACCTTGGTAATGATGGGGTTGGTGCTTTTGGTATAGCTTGCTATTATACGCCTTTTGTTTTCATGGTGGGCAATGCTATCGCCCAGTCTGCCCAACCGATCATCAGCTATAACTATGGTTTGAAGATGATGACCCGTGTGGCTTCCACATTGCGTATCGCATTGGGCACGGCTGTAGTCTGCGGTTTGATTGTCATGTATTTGTTTATGTTCGACCAAGAACTGCTTGTCGGCCTATTCTTGCGTTTGGACAGCCCGGTTTCGAAGCTGGCTATAGAGGGATTTCCTTATTTTGCTGTCGGATTTATCTTCTTTATTGTCAATCTGACGGTCATCGGCTATTTTCAAAGTATTGAGCGAGTAAAGCCGGCTCTGTTCTTTGCTTTGTTGCGCGGATTCTTCTTCCTTATGCCGAGCTTCATCTTGTTGCCGAAGCTGCTTGCCACACCCGGCATTTGGTTGGCCATGCCACTTTCCGAAGCATTGACCACTCTTTTTATCCTTCTTTTCTATCTTTGGGATCGAAATAAGCGAACCATTTGAAAAAACAGTGAGAGTTTTGAAAAGTTTCTCCCGAGAAAACTCCGGTTTTATGCCGAATGAACTGGAGTTTTCTCGGCATGAAACTGCAGTTTGTTCCGTATAAACAAAAAAAGAACTGCTCAATACGTTCAGAACATTTCGGGAGTTATAAAAAAAGAGATCGTGAATGTATGATAAATATATAAGAATGAATCATTTATCTATTTGTAAGACTATTTTCTTTGTTGCTGCTGTTTGAGGTTGCAGAAAAAACACTATTTTTGTAAAGAACCGTAGTGGAAGGTGGAAAAAGGCTTGCATTGAGCGGTTTTTCTCCGTGCCAACCATGGGAAACATCCGTTTATTCTATTTGTAGTCTTAGGAATATGGCAACCGAAAAGATCTTAAATATAGAGACAATCCCTGAATATAATGACTTTTTAGGGGTTGAGACACAACACCCATTGGTCAGCGTCATCGATTTGTCGAAGGCAAGGCCGATGTTGCACATGCGGCAAACATTCAGTTTTTATGCGATTTTCCTTAAAGAAATAAAGAATTGCAATCTGATATATGGTTTGCAACAGTATGATTATCAAGAAGGATCAATAGTATGCTTGGCACCCGGACAGGTGATAGGCATCAGAGACACGGGTGAAATGTTCCAGCCTAAGGGATTGGCTCTCTGCTTTGATCCGGAACTGATCCGTGGAACGCGGCTCGGGCGCAATATTGGCGAATATACCTATTTCTCGTATGAGGTGAATGAAGCGGTGCATCTTTCAGACCATGAGCGGGCGTTGTTTGTCGATTGTTGGACAAAGATCAAAGAAGAACTGGAATACCCCTCTGATCGTTTTAGTAAACGGCTGATTACGAATAATATAGAATTATTGCTTGACTATTGTATGCGTTTTTACGAACGGCAGTTTATGACACGTCATTCCGTCAATAAAGATATCTTGATCCGGTTCGAGTCGTTGTTGAATGATTATTTTGTCTCGGGTAAAGCAGAAGAAAACGGTCTTCCGTCTGTCAAGTATTGTGCTTCTGAATTGTGCTTGTCGCCCAACTATTTCGGGGATTTAATAAAACGTGAAACAGGAAAAACGGCACAAACGTATATTCAATGTAAGGTAATGGATATTGCGAAAGAACGAATCATGAACCCGCAGTGTTCCATCACGCAGATTGCTTACGAGTTGGGTTTCCGTTATCCGCAACATTTCACGCGACTGTTTAAAACCATAGTCAAGCAAACCCCTAACGACTATCGGAAACAGGGGTTGACTGCATAGAGGGAAAATATTGGAAACATTTCATAAAAAGATGATGATATGAAAAAATTGAGTACATTGATCGTAGGGGCCATGCTTCCTCTTGCGTTGTTTGCTCAACGAAACGAGGTCACATTGGCAAAGAATTGGAAATTTACCAAAGGCGATGTGCCGGAGGCAGTGAATGAATCGTTCGACGATCGTAGCTGGCAGAGCGTATCGGTGCCACACGACTGGGCTATTTATGGCCCTTTTGACCGTGCAAACGACTTGCAAGAGGTGGCGATCTTCCAAAACCTTGAGAAAAAAGCAACGGTAAAGACAGGACGTAGCGGTGGTTTGCCCTATGCCGGAGTGGGGTGGTATCGTACTACCTTCACCTCTCCTTCCGGCAAAGTCGCCAATTTAGTGTTCGATGGAGCCATGAGCGAGGCCAAGGTCTATGTCAATGGCTCGGAAGTCTGTTTTTGGCCTTATGGCTACAATAGTTTTTATTGTGATGTCACTCCTTTCTTGAATAAAGACGGAAAGGCCAATACGTTGGCAGTGCGATTGGAAAATCTTCCGGAATCATCGCGTTGGTATCCCGGAGCCGGACTCTTTCGGCACGTGCATTTGGTGACGACAGACGAGGTACATGTCCCGATATGGGGCACTCAACTGACGACTCCTCACGTAGCTGCTGATTTTGCATCGGTAAAGTTGAAAACCAAGGTGCAGGGGGATGCCGGAAAAGAGATTCGCATCGTGACGGAAATCGTGGCACCCGACGGCAAGGTGGTAGCGAAACAGGACAATACGACAAAGGTGAACCATGGCGAACCCTTGGAGCAAAACTTTATTGTTGAGGCTCCTCAATTGTGGTCGCCCGAGAGTCCGGCACTCTATAAAGCTGTTTCTACTCTTTATTGTGAGGGAAAGAAAACCGATGAATATACAACCCGATTCGGTATCCGTTCGATCGAGATTATCGCAGACAAGGGCTTTTATCTGAATGGAAAGCATCGCAAATTTCAAGGGGTCTGCAACCATCATGATTTAGGTCCATTGGGTGCGGCGGTCAATGTGGCGGCATTGCGCAGACAATTGACATTGTTGAAGGATATGGGGTGCGATGCCATCCGAACTTCGCATAATATGCCGGCGCCGGAGTTGGTGGAACTGTGTGACGAAATGGGCTTCATGATGATGGTTGAACCCTTCGATGAATGGGATATCGCAAAATGTGCAAATGGCTATCACCGCTTCTTCCAAGAGTGGGCCGAGAAAGATATGGTAAACATGCTTCACCAATATCGCAACCATCCGTCTGTGGTGATGTGGAGTGTCGGCAATGAGGTGCCTACGCAATGCAGTCCGGAGGGGTATAAAGTGGCCTCTTTCTTGCAGGATATTTGCCATCGTGAAGATCCTACCCGCCCCGTTACGAGCGGAATGGATCAGGTGTCGTGTGTTTTGGCCAATGGCTTTGCAGCCTTGATAGACGTACCGGGCTTGAACTATCGCGATCAACGCTATGTGGAGGCATACGAAAAATTGCCGCAAAAGATAGTATTGGGATCGGAAACGGCCTCGACAGTCAGTTCACGCGGCGTTTATAAATTCCCCGTCGAGTTGAAAAAATCGGTTACTTACGACGATCATCAATGTTCAGGCTACGATACGGAGGCTTGCTCGTGGTCGAATGTCCCCGATGAAGACTTTGCTTTGGCCGACGATTATCCATGGACAATCGGACAATTCGTTTGGACAGGTTTCGACTATTTGGGCGAGCCGTCGCCATACGATACAGATGCCTGGCCCAATCACAGTTCGATGTTTGGTATTATCGATTTAGCCTCTTTACCCAAAGATCGTTTTTATCTTTACCGAAGCATATGGAATAAACAAGCCAATACATTGCATGTTTTGCCGCATTGGACTTGGCCGGGTCGCGAAGGAGAGAATACACCCGTATTTGTTTACACCAACTATCCGTCGGCCGAGCTGTTTGTTAACGGAAAGAGTTATGGAAAGCAGCGTAAATTGTCGGCCTCTGAAGCTAAAGCGTTGCAGGGAACAGATTCTTTGTGGTTGCAGCGTCGCTATCGATTGATGTGGACGGATGTTCCATACGAGGCGGGCGAATTGAAAGTGGTTGCATACGATAAGAACGGGGCGAAAGCAGAAAAGAAGATCATCCATACGGCCGGCAAGCCGCATCATATTGAATTGGTGGCGGACCGGTCGCAACTTTCAGCCGATGGTCAGGATCTTTCTTATGTGACGGTGCGCATTGTCGATAAAGACGGTAACCTTTGTCCGACCGATGATCGTACGGTTCACTTCAAAGTGACGGGGGCGGGTAGTTACCGTGCTGCAGCCAATGGCGACGCCACTTGCCTGGAAATGTTCCATTTGCCCCGAATGTCTGCGTTCAATGGTGAATTGACGGCCTTGATTCAGAGTAGCGAGACGGCCGGAACGATCACTGTTGAAGCTCAAGCAAAAGGAGTAAAGAGCGGAAAAATAGTCATTCAAGTGAAATAAAATAGTGTGTAAAAGGCAATTTGCTCGTCACAAAGCAGCGAAGAACATTCCGGTAATTGATGATTCGTGGCGATGCAAATGAAAAATAATGGTATAAAAAATCTTAAAACGGTTGTATAATGAATTTTTATACGTATATTTGCAGTGTTGAAAATCTTTAGAAGAGTAAAACACTTAGAAGAAAGATTTTTTTCATAGTTAAGGTTTTGGTTGGTGAGGGCAAGTCCGAGAGGATAGGCGCTCACCTTTTTTTATATTCTATCTTTTCATCAACAGATTAATTTATTGCAGATCTTCTGAATATTGACGATTTGTACCGAAACACTCCTTTTGAGCTTTTTTCTTGAGATAGGTGATTCCAATGAACAATGATAGTTTTTTCAAACAGGCAACCATGCGCGATAACTTTAAATAACAGCCGATAGAGGGTCAATAACTTATTGCTGATATTGTTATATATTGTTATCTTTGTTGGTGAAACAATCGGTGAACCGAATGAAAGAATTCAAGTTTATATGGATAATGTTAGCCTTTTGCTGTATTGGCTGTCTGGCCATGGCCCAATCAATAGGGGGAAAAGTGGTTGATGCCGATGGGCTGCCGATTGAGGCTGTTACAATTGTGCTTCAACGACCGGATTCCTCCTATGTTGATGCGGCACTTTCCAACAGTACGGGGCAATTTTTCTTTCAAAAAGCGGATGTTTGGAAGATAAACCACCCATGTTTTTTCATGAAATAGAAGAGATGTTTCAACTATCGCCAGCGTTTGTAGTCATGAAGAGGAACTTTTTGGGTACATAGTCGTTAAAATCTATTCAAGACACGGTTGTTTCTTAAAATATTGTTAAATAATTGAAGATTTCTGCTGAAAAGGTATGTTGTATAACATAAAACCTATATATTTGCATCGTGTTTTTCATGGTATTAGATTTAAGGTTAGCAATGAAGATTGGTTGTCGTGATGACAACCTTTTCTTTTTTAAAACATTTTGAAAAGTATACCTGCTCTCATCGTGATTTATTAAAAAATAAGCCTCTTTTATCTTCTTGAATTTCGATTTTCACCCTATGTTCAAAATTATTAGTTAAATAATACAAAAAAATCGAGGGGATATTTTTAAATTAAAAAAATAATCTACCTTTGTTCTATCATTTGAAGCGTGTAAGAATAACATGCCAAAACCAGATGAGGTCCGTTGGGCGGAGACGGATCAGTTGATGAGAGTTATTACCAAAGCTATTGTATCTTTTAAATATTAAGCTATGAGAAAAAAATCAAAATTAGTAAATTGGATTCTGTTGTCGGGGCTATTAGTCGTTCCGATAGGAGTGTTTGCGGAAACCACTTCGTCTGAGCAGAAAACAACTGTTTCCCAACAACAAACGGGAAGTGTGAAGGGCGTTGTGAACGACGATGCCGGTCCTATTGCCGGGGCTTCTGTTGTTATCAAAGGAACCACGATGGGAACTATTTCGGACATGGAGGGTCGTTTTACGTTGGATGGCGTGAAAAATGGGGATATTATCCAAATTTCCTACATCGGTTACGTTACACAAGAGGTCCGTTATACGGGACAAGCTTCGTTGCGGGTGACGATGACTGAAGATCATCAAACCATCGACGAAGTGGTTGTTATCGGATATGGTGTGAAACAGACACGAGGAAAATTGGTCAATTCCGTATCGAAAGTAACGGAAGAGACGCTTTCCGTCGGTTCTTATGGTGATCCGGCGCAAGCATTGGTGGGTGCCGTATCCGGTGTGAAGGTGAAGCAAACCTCCGGTTATGCGGGAGCTACGCCGTCGATTACCCTTCGTGGTGGTACGACCTACGGAGGATCGGGTGAGCCGCTGGTCATTGTCGACGGACAAGTCCGCACGGATGGCTTGAGCGATTTGAACCCGAACGATATTGAATCGATGGATGTGCTGAAAGATGCCGGAGCTACCGCATTATATGGAGCACGGGCTGCCAATGGTGTGATCTTGGTTACGACGAAAAGCGGTAAGAAAGGCAAAGCGAATGTGAACTTCAACATGAAAGTGGGTGCACAATATTACAAGTCGCCTTACGAGATGATGGACGCATACGGATATATTTACTGGTTGCGTAAAGCCTATGCCAACACGCCGTGGGCATCGACCTCCAACCTCACTTCAACCGCCAATCCGGCAGGTATCGGAAGTACGGAACTCAGTAAGGGATCCGTATGGAATATCTTGCGCTATACCGGTTCGGATTATCAGCAGAATTTGCTCAATAACCACGGATGGAAAGTGATGGACGACCCCGTGAGCGACGAGAAGATCCTTTACAAAGACTCGAATATTCAGGATTATAACGTGCAAAGTCCGGCCATCTCGCAGGAATACAACTTGTCCTTCTCGGGCGGTAATGACCGTGGCCAGTACTATGCAGGTCTGGGTTATTACGATGCGGATGGATTGGCTTACGGCACCTTCTACACCCGCTACTCGTTTGCATTCAACGGTTCGTACAAAATTACCGACTGGCTGGAGTCTAACTCTGTATTTAATTATAACAGAGCGAATTGGCTTTCCGGCCCACCTCGGTCAAGTGGTGACGGCTATATGTTCGGCCGATTGGAATCATTGCCGCCTACGGTTCGGTTGTGGGACGAAGATGGCAACGCGAAGTTAGGTAATTCCACGGCTGACGGCAACTTCCAGTATGAATTCGACAAGTTCCATCGGGATAATCAATCGGACAAATTCAATATGACGCAATCGTTGGAAGCGACCATCTTCAAAGGATTGAAACTGAAAGGGACGATGGCCTGGAGCTATAGCGAATCATTGCTCGAGTCGTTCAACAAAGATTACCATACCAATCAAGCAGAGACGGGACTCAATACGGCTCGAAACTCCAGCAATTCATTCTCTCGTTATTTCAACCAAACGTACAATCTGGTGGCAAGTTACGATGGACAGTTCGGAGATCATAGCGTAAATGCCATGGCCGGTATGGAGTATTGGGACAAAGACTATAAATATATGTATGCGGCTGGCGACAAAGCCCCGACGGATGACTTCCAAAAGCTGGACTACACAACGACAGAAGAGGGGCATCGTAAGGTGAGCTCTTCGCATTCCAAAGAGCGTATCTTCTCCTATTTCGGCCGTGCACAATACGACTGGAAAGGACGCTACATTGTAGCCTTCACCTTCCGTGAGGATGCCTACTCCCGCCTGATCAACAACCGATGGGGATTCTTCCCCGGTATATCGGCAGGATGGGTGATGTCAGAAGAGCCTTTCTACCAGCCGTTGTCCAACATCGTGAACTATGCCAAGCTACGCGGTAGCTTTGGTCAAAATGGAAGTATCGATGGTAACTATATCGGCATCTATACATTGCATGGAGCTTATTCATCGGCCAAGTATAATGACAATGTCGGTTATAAACTGACAACACTTCCGAACCCGGATCTGAGATGGGAGAAGACGAGAACAGCGGAAATCGGTTTTGACCTCGGCTTCCAAAACAACAAGTACACGCTCGGATTTACGTTCTATGACCGTTTGACATCTGATAAGTTTGCAGCCCTTACCTTGCCGCCGACATCAGGTTGGAGTTCGGTAACCAACAACAACGGTAAGTTCCGTAACCGCGGTATTGAAATCGATATTTTTGCCAACCTCCTTCGCAAGGGAGATTTCTCTTGGACAATGAGTGCAAATATATCCTACAACAAGAATACAGTAGTGCAATTGCCTGACAACGGATTGGACCGCAACCGTCAGGGAGGTACCGAAATTTATACAGGAAACGGCAGTGAAACCTACTTCGTGGGCGGATTGCAGGAAGGCAAGACTCCGTACGATGTGATTGTCGGCTATGCAACAGACAAGATGGCTCGCAGTAAAGCCGATCTGGTAGACGGTTATTGCGATATTTCTCAAAGTTATGCAGTTTACTATGGAGAGGCGGGTCTTGCCAAATTGCGCGAGGCTAACTGGAACGGCGTTTACCGTGAACTTTCGCCGGGCGATCTGATTTTCAAAGATTTGAACGGCGACGGTATCATCAATGCCTATGACCAAAAAGTGGTCGGTACGTTGACTCCAAAATGGAATGGCGGATTGAGTACGACGTTTAAATGGAAAGGATTGAGCTTATATCTGCGTACAGACTTCGGTTTGGCCTTTACTTCTTACGACGGATTGCGCTCTTGGATGAATGGTTGTGCGCAAGGTTCTTATAACATGACGACTGATATATGGGATTCGTGGACGGAAGAGAATCCGAATGCGAAGTATCCGCGCTATGTTTGGGCCGATCAGTTCGGATCAAGCAACTATATACGTACTTCAGACTACTGGACCAGCAAAGGAAACTATCTTGCATTCCGCGAACTGCAACTTTCCTACTCTCTCCCGAAGAACATTTGCAACATGTTCCGTTCTCAAGGAGTAGTTGTTTCCGTAACAGGACAGAATCTCGGTTATTGGACAAGTAGTGATAACGCAATCCCTGATTATACTCAGTACACAAGCGGTTGGACCGGAGGTTGGGGAGGAACCAATCCTCTGCCGCCGACAGTGCTTTTCGGTCTTAATGTAACATTCTAAAAACATATAAAAGTAACCAGTATGAAAAAATATAAATTTTTCTCTTTCCTCTCTGCCGTTATATTTGTGGTGGGTATAGGGATGACATCATGTGAAGACAAATTGGATTTGCCTCCAATCGATTACTATGGTGCGGGAAACTTCTGGAAGACAGAGGACCAGGCCATCGGTAATATTCATGCGCAGATGAGCAACTTCCGCGGTCACAGTTTCAACACAAACATCATCTATGGAGAACTCCGGGGTGGGGCTTATACCTTGGAAGGAACAGGTTCGGACGGTGCCATACTGAATCAGGCAGAAGTCCGCGAACAGAATCTAACACAGTCGGTTTCTGTCATGAGCAATTTCGGAGGTTATTGGGGAAGTATCGACGCTGCCAACCTCTTTATTTACAATGTTGAGCAATCTTCTTACTTCTCGAGTGAAGAAGATAAGAACTATTGTTTAGGTATTGCTTATGGATTGCGTGCATACTATTACTTTGTCATGTATCGTAATTACGGAGGTGTACCATTACGCTTGACACCGGAGGTATCTACCGGCAACTATGATCAATCAACATTGTACCAGGCTCGGGCGACAGCCTCGGAAACGATGGCACAAATCAAGTCGGACATCAGCAAGTCCCTCAACTATTTCGGCAGTCAAACATCGTTTAACTTCCGTGGTGCCGGCAAGAATGCCAAGTATTATTGGTCGAAAGCTGCGACAGAAATGTTGGCCGGCGAGGTTTATTTGTGGAATGCAAAGGTGGCAGTAGGCGACCAGTCCGCAACTCCCGGCGATTTGTCGACAGCCAAAAGCCATTTCCAGAACGTAATCAACAACTACGGCTTGTCATTGGAAGATGACTTTGAAAAAGTATTTGATGCACAGAATAAACAAAACAAGGAAATTATTCTTGCCATAATGCATAGCGAGACGGAAAGTGCGAATGGCATCCCGGCGGCCTACAACTATGGTATCGTGACCGGCTACACGATAGGTACAGCTTACGACAGTGACGGTAAACTATGGAAGAATCCTCACCAAGTGGCGTCTACGGTGTGCCGTTATCAATTTTCGAATGCTTTGTGGTATCAGTTTGATGAGAATGACACCAGGCGGGATGCCACATTTACGCCATCATGGCATGATTCGACGGCAACTCAGTTGCGTGGTACGTTTGTGCATAAGAATTTAGGTAACATCTCTTCGTCAACAGGCTATCGGGCTTACGATGGTGACCAGCCCATTTATCGTTTGGCTTTAGCCCATCTTTCACTGGCTGAAATCGCCAATATGGAAGATGATGCCAAAGGAGTGGAAGAGAATATCAATCTTATCCGGAAACGCGCTTACGGCAAAAATTGGAATGATGCCAAGCATGGTTTCAAGGCCGGTTCATTTACTGAAAATGAAGTGGCTATCCTTCATGAGAAAGACAAAGAGTTTATCCAGGAAGGTCAGCGCTGGTATGATGTGCGCCGCATGACAGCCGTGAAAAATGGAAGTGCAACGGATCATTTATTGTTCCGTAATGAGGGACACATTGCTTATGGATTAAATATGGCGGATGGCTTGAAAGAACTTAGTCCGGACACCTGGGAAAACGCTCCGTCGTTGGTTGTCACTCCAATTCTTTCCGCTTCCGACGAATTCCGTGCTTTGTGGCCACTTAGTACATCCGATTTGAATGCCGACAAATTGCTGACGCAGAACCCGGGCTATGAAATGAAATAGTGGTGTGGTGAGCGACTGTTTCCAAAACAGTTGTAATAATAGATATTGGTCCCTATTGGAGACAACAAAAAAAGTACCCGATGAAATATAAAAATCATCGGGTACTTTTTTGTTGTTCATGGGGTATTTTTTATTGAACAATGTCCATCTCTTTCAAAAGATAGTCGGCACCTGCAAATTTATCGATCAGGAAGAGAACATAGCGGATATCGACAATAATGCTCCGTTGATAGTCGGGTAAATATTCTATATCCCCACCGACTCCTTCCCAATTGCGGTCGAAATTTAAACCAATCAGCTCGCCGTCGGCATTCATCAGCGGGCTACCCGAATTTCCTCCCGTTGTATGGGTCGTGGCACAAAGGGCTACCGGCAGTTTCCCGTTGGCCATGGCGTATGGACCGAAATCTTTTTGCTGATACAGATCCTTCAATCGTTGTGGAACGACGAACTCCCAATTGGTAGAATCCTCTTTCTCCATCACACCATCCAAGGTGGTTTGGCAACCATAATAGTCACAATCGCGAGGAGAGTAGCCTTTCATTTGTCCAAAGGTGAGGCGCATGGTGAAGTTGGCATCCGGCCATTGTGCTTTTTCTTTCTCCATCTGCAGTAATCCTTCGAGATAAGTGCGATGAGCCATGTTATAGCTGTCGTCAAACTCCTTCAAGGCATCGTTCAGACTCTTGCGTTCCTGCTTCACAGAGCGGGCGAACAAGATCATCGGATCCTCATCCAACGCTTTGGCGGTCGGGTGAGCCATGAAATGGTTGAAGTTCTCCAAGCTTCCGAAGATGGACTCTTTGAACAAATCTTCTACGAATTTGTTTACATTACCTTTATACTTCGTGTCGATCTGATTGAAGTAACCGGGTTGAACACGAGAGGCTATCAGGCGACGATACTCCTTCAACATCACTTTTGCAATCCGCTGATCAACGGCAGGATCGTAATTCTTGTCGAAGAATCGGTGGAAGGCATGACTCAACTTGGAGATCTGTTTTTGTGTTTCCTTTGTGTTTTTCCCATTCAGAGCCTTGACAACCGAGTCCACCTCTGTAGGAACAGCCGAAAATTCTATACCCCGAATGATGGCTTCGTCAAGCATCCATTTGCGGAAGCGCAGATCTTTGCGATCGGAAACAATCTGTTCGATGGCCAACAATGCCGTCTCATATTGCGGTTTGTCGTTTTGCTTTCCCCAGGCGATCAGAGCTTCTTGTTCGGCTCTCTTGACGGTTTCGAAATCGCGCTTGTTGATGGCCCAATTACTGCCGATCGAATTTTTGTAGGCATTCTCCGAACCGGCGTATTTGCTGGCATATTGAATGCGCACTTTCGGATCTTTCAGCATTTCGTCGAGCATCTCTTTCTGACGAAGTTCGCGGATATTGATGCGGACGGCGTTGTCTATGTCACGTCGTTCGGCCACTTCCCACGAGGTATAGAAATGGTTGGTTCGGCCGGGAAAGCCGATCATCATGGCAAAGTCGCCCTCGTTGAAACCTTTGATGGAGATCTTCATCCAACGTTTCGGATGCAAAGGAACATTCTGTTCGGAATATTCTGCCGGGTTTCCATTCTTGTCGGCATAGATGCGGAATACAGAAAAATCACCTGTATGGCGGGGCCACATCCAATTGTCGGTATCTGATCCGAACTTTCCGATAGAAGAGGGCGGTGCACCTACCAATCGCACGTCAGAATATATCTTCTTTGTGAACATATAATATTGATTACCTCCGAAGATAGGTTGGATTTCCACTTGTGTTCCGGGGTTGTTTTTCAAAAATTTCTCGCCTACTTTCTTCTTGGCCAAGCCATTCAAAAACTTAGGAGAGAGGAAATTCATACTGTTTGGATCTTTATCTTTCTCCAATTCTTTTTTGACATAGTCCGTGACATCCTCGATCTTATCGATAAAGGTGACCGACAACCCCGGGTTGGGCAACTCTTGATCGCGAGTTGTTGCCCAAAATCCATCAGTCAGATAGTCGTGCTCCACTGAACTGTGCGCCTGAATCGCACTGTATCCGCAGTGGTGGTTGGTCAATACCAAGCCGTCCGGCGAGACGACCTCCGCCGTACAACCTCCGCCAAAGATAACGACAGCATCTTTCAGCGAGGCATTTTCCGGACTGTAGATGTCATAGTCTTGCAGCTTCAAGCCCAATGCTTTCATCTCGTCCAACTTTTGGCTTTTCAAAAGAGGTAACAGCCACATTCCTTCGTCGGCTTTTGCCGGAATAATTATGATGGAAGCTATAATCAAAGCTACCCATCGCTTTAGGTTTACTTTTCTCATAATTGTTCTTATTACTGTTATCATTTGTTCTCGTTCCAGGAGCAGAATGGATGCTTTGTCAGCATTGAATTGTAATACTTCCGGTCGCCTGTCACCTCTGTTCCTATCCAATGGGGGAGGTCGAATGCTTCATCTTCGGAGGAGAGTTCGATTTCGGCTACGGTCAAACCCTCATTTTCTCCATGGAACTCGTCGACTTCCCACGTGTGTCTTCCGTGTCTGACCAAATAACGAACCTTATCAATGGCACCGGGTTCACATAATTTCAGTAACTGCTCGGCCTCTTCCAATGTGATCTCTTTCTCAAACTCATAGCGGCTCATGCCGGTTCCGTCGGATGGCCCTTTGATCGTGAGATAACCCTTCCCTCCCCGAATCCGTACGCGGACGGTCTTGCCGGGAGTCGAACAGATATAACCCTGTACGATACGGCTACTACTCTCTGCTTCTGCCTTGAAGTTTCCCTTTACCAAATACTTGCGTTCTATCTCAACCATGGCCTATCGGATTGTAACCATCGTGGCCCCGTATCCATATTCACGGAACGAAGCATCTTGGAAGTAGTACTGTTTGTAACGTGTTTGCAAATCTTTTTCAATGGCCTTGCGCAATACGCCGTCGCCTTTGCCATGGATGAAAACGATTTTTTGTCCGGTATGGCCTGCATACATGTTCAGTACCTCTCTGAATTTGTCGAGCTGATAGTGCAACATATCTGCATTTGACATTCCGGTCGTGTCATCCAACAATTCATCGATGTGGAGGTCCACTTCCAAAACAGAAGAGTTGGCCTCTTTTTTCTTGATGATTGATTCTTGCGGTTTGTTCGGTACTTTTACTTTTTCCGCCTTCGTTTGCATTGCCTCTTGCAAGTCGGATGCTGAAACCAACAGCGAACGTTCCGGCAGGTCATTGCGGACAATCGGGCAAAGGATTGCATTTTCATCAAAAAAGTCATTCTCCATAAAGCAATGCAGTTTGTAGAATTTGATGGTGTCGAGGCGCAATTCCACAGAAATGGCATTCTTCAATGTAAAAGGTTTGTCCTTTTTGAAAGCAATCAATTGCACACAGATCCGTTCCAACTCGTTGAGGTCTTTCTTTTCGAATTCCTCTAAAAAGATCTTTGTGTTCGGTTCGATCTGGCCGTTGTATCGGCTTTTCCAACTATTGTTCTCGCGGCTCATATAGTTGAAGAACAGATAGTAGTTGCTGTCGTTGACGAAATAGGTTTCATAACCACATTGCTGAATGGTTTTCGGATCCATTGGAAGGAATGCCAAATAGACATTCAATTTTTCACCTTCAAGGCTCTCTTCCACTACAGGCTTGGGCTTGTTTTCCGGTTGTTGGCGCGTACTGAGGATTTGTTTCTCCAGCTCGGCCGCTTTCTGTTTGGGCTTGTTCGAACTATGTACCTGAGGTTCTTCGCCAACGACCACGCATTCTCGGATATAGGCCGGAACATCGAATCCGTCTTCATCCTCAACCAATACCTGATCTTTCCCCTTGAAACTCTTTACAATACCGCCTCCGGTTGTATTCAAAAAGCGTATTTTATCACCTATCTTCATCTGATTATCGTATTAAATTCAATTTTTTCTTTTTTACAAAGGTACTATAAATTTGGAAAGAATGGAGATTCCTTATGGGTTATATCTCTATCTTTTTGTTAATCAACGGAGTGAAGGAGAAAACAGAGAATGAAGGTGGTGCTTATCTGCCTTTTAAAATTTTGTCTTTTCATTGTTTGTCTCTTTTCTTGTCCTATCTTTGCCTTGTCTATAGGGGAGGAGAGATGTCGATTCCCGGTCGAATAGTTGTTTCATTAAAATACAAAAAGCCATATGAACATATTTCGAAAAATCTATTATGCCTTATCACCGACGTTGCGCTTTTGGGCGAGAAGAATGTATTATCTTCCTTACGACCTATATGCCACTGTTACTAAAAAGAGAGGAGAATGCGAACCACCGAAAGGGTTGATCTTCATCGGGTCGGGCGATTTCAAGGAGCAGGGCCGCCATTTGATGGAGTTGGTTGTCAAGATGACCGGCTTGAAGCCTGATGGAAAAATCCTTGACATCGGATGTGGTATCGGACGATTGGCCGTCCCATTGACGAACTATTTGAACAGCGATGGAGTGTACGAAGGTTTTGATATTGTACCGTTGGGCATCAATTGGTGTAAAAAACATATCTCGCCCAAGTATTCTAATTTCCATTTCCTGTGTGTCGCTCTGAAAAACGACCTGTATAATTTGGATACAGAAGAGAAAGCAGCCCATTTCTACTTTCCTTATGCTCCGAACACGTTCGACAGTATCGTACTGACTTCCGTCTTTACGCATATGATGCCCGAGGATGTGAAACAATATCTGCAGCAGATCGCCTTGGTTATGAAGCGTGACGGCAAGTGTTTGGCTACTTTCTTTATCTTGAACAGTGATTCCGAACGGGCTATGGCTGAAAAACGCAGTGCTTTTACCTTCGAAAACAAATATGATGGCTATCGATTGATGGATGCGAATGTAAAAG
>CAVKMU010000035.1:9317-28578 GCA_963657455.1 bacterium | reverse complement strand
GGATAGTATGCCTATTATTCCGGGATTTGTCCCCTTTGTTTGTTTGAGGGGAGGCTCCTCTTTTCTGCCTCTTTTTTCGGCCAATCCTTTTGTTTTTGCCGAAAAACAAATACCTTTGAAGAAGAAAAAAAAGATAGGAACGGATATGGAATTCTCAAATAAACTGGAGCTCAAGTATACATTCAACGAAAAGTCGAACTACATCGATGCGGTCATCCGCAACCGTTGCGAGAAAGAAGTGCTGAACATGATCCGCGCGGTGGCCGATCTGCTGGACGTCCGTCTGATGATCTACAGCGAACCGGCCGACATGCCCGGCGGCTTTCGCCAGGTGTGGCCGATCGCCGGCGAGGATGCACGCTGCATCTCGGTGGTGATCAACATGGTGATGCAGATCATCAAGCGCCCGACGCTCTCGGTCGGCGGGCAAAATGTGACCGAGCGTTCGGAGAGGGACGAGCTGGAGATGCAGCGCGAGCTGGCCAAGTTCCGCCGCGACCTGAAGCTCCAAGCGCACGGCGTCCCGCCAAGGCTGGTAACATTGTTGAGCGGTTCGCCCCGTTTCAGCAAATTCAAGTCCAACTTCTTCGAGAGTGTGAAGGGGTGTCTGAAAGTGAGCAAGGTGTCGCTGCGCGAACTGAACGAGAACAACCGCAGCCGGTCGGGCATGCTCGAGATCAAGCGCGACCAGTTCGACTACTATATCCTCCGCTCGGACGATCTGCCGACGGTGAAAGACCGGCACGCGAAGATCGAGATCATCTCGCCCGTTCTGACCGATGCCCGCTACCGCTGGAAAGGTATCTACGACAAGGGCGGCATCATGATCGATTTCTATATGCAGGACGAGGAGTTCAAGAAGCAGATGATCGACGACAAGATCGCCTTCTCGTCGGGCATGTGTATCGAGTGCGTGCTCGAGATCTCGCGCAAACTCTCGGAGATGGGCGAGGTGGTCAATATCGCCTATGCCGTGAAAACCGTCATAAAGACCAGCCTCGACAAGATGGAGATCATCACCCCGCAAGGGAAACGCTACCTCCGCAAGCAGCAGGCCGAGCGTGAACAGCTGACATTGGACCTGTTTCAATAACGGCACGCCCCCGACTCCGTATGTTATAATGTACGGGAATCGCCCGGTGGCAAGGGGAGCAGGTGAAAAAAAGCACGGGAGCTTCCCCAAAAAACATCGGCACCTCTTTCCGGTTTTATGCCGAACAAACCGGAGTGGGGTGCCGAACAAATTTTCAGACGCCTCTTTCTCTTTCAGGTATCCCTTCCGACGCTCTTTCGCGAGGGTGTGGGGAAAGCCTTACAGGTTCAGCCATTTGTGGCTGATTACCTGCATGCGGGTGAAAATCCGGAAGGCCGACAGATGGTTGAAAAGGGTGATGGCATACAAGACAACGAGCACACCATCGGCCGAAGCAGCGGTGTGGCGGTGCGCTGTCTCCTGTTTTTACATGGTGTCGTCTGCTTCGTTTCTACCCGGTCGGATGGCACACTTCGTCATTTTTTGCCGAACTTCGATCCGAACACTTTCTTGAATTTTCTCCAGAGCGAAGCGGGGCGCCGGGCGATCTCCTCCAGTCGGGCGCGGGCCTGTTGGCGAAGATCCTCACAGTCGTCGTCCAGTTCCAACACGGCCTGCAGATATTCCTTTCCGATTTCCATAATTTCCTCCGCATTATCTTCCTGACCGATACGGCTGTCGGTCAGCAGCAAGCCCGCTTCCAAAAGGCATTCGGGTGAATGGGCCTCTATAATACCCATGGTGAAATAGTCCATGGCTTCTGCTATGGCCTGCTCCTTGTCGAGCCCCTCCTTCAGCCATTCGCGGCCGGCTTCGGCTGCAAATTCACCCAATGATGCCTTACAACTGGCGGCAATAAAGCGTTTGGCCTTCTCCGGGTTCCTCTTCAGCTCCCGCAATCCCTTCATGCCGAGAGTGACGGCCGCGTTGAGATAGCCTGTTTGTGCGACGTTCAAGAGGATATTTTCGGGAAGTAAATTCCCGTTGGTCGTGGTCATCTCCAGCGGGTTCTCGATGCGCTCGATATTCTTCTCGACCACCTCTTTCCATTGTTCCAGCCATTCATACCAGGAGCGCATTTTCAGTTCTTCGTCGGAGAGAGAAAGCAGATTTTCCTCGTCGGAGATTGTCCCGCCGTTGTCGATGTATTTCTGCTGCCATCGCTTGGCTTCGTCCATATCCGTAAGGGTTCCGACCCCGATCACGTACCAATCGGCCAACAGGTCCATAGCCTCCGGATAGCCGGCCTCGGCTGCTTGCTCCATCCATTCGAAAGCCCGGACCTCTTCTTCCCAGGAATAGGCATTTTTCTCCATGCATTTGTTATGGATGGTGAGTGCCATCGCGTAGCAGATCTCGGGATCCTCCTCTTCCAAGTAGGGTTGAAGCAGCCCGATAGCCCTGTCATAGTTCGGTTCGAGTCCCCCTTCTTTACCATAGACATAGAGGCGGGCGAGGCCGATGGCACCCCTTTTATCGCCCGCTTCTGCTGCCTGAATGTACAACGCTTCCGCCTTGTGGAAATCTTCCTCCACACCCAACCCGCGTTCATAGCAATTAGCCTGACAGCATTTCGCGGTTAGGTCGCCCAACGCTGCCGCCCGTTCGAAATAGGGGTAGGCTTTTTCGTAATCGAAGGGAAAGAGTCCCTCTTCCAAATGCTCCAAGCCCATGTTGAGGATGGCCTTCACGTGGCCCGCACCGGCCGAGCGTCGGAGGTAATCGCCCGCTGCTTGTGCGTCATATCCTTCGTAGGTGGTATCTTTGTAGAGGAAATAGAGTTGGAACTGTGCCTCCGCATCGTTGTCATTGTCGGCCAGTTTCTTGAAGAGGGCGACCACCTCGTCGCGGTCCGGCGCTACTTCGGTGCCGTTCCATCGCATCTTGATGTAAAAGCGGTCGGCATCATGGCAGCCCCCCTCCACGGCTTTGCGGAAATGTTCGAGTGCCCGGGCGGGATCCTTCTCGTACATGTCTCCATACATAAGGCTGATTCCTTTCTGAAAGTACGCATCGGGGACGTCGGCCGCCAGGGCTTTCTCCTGCCAGTAGCGGGACTTATCGTAATCTTTGTCGGTATATTGCCCGTCATGATAGAGGCCTGCCAAGGCGACTTGTGCCGCAAGATGACCCTGTTCGGCCGCCTTGGTGAGCAGTGCTATTCCCTTTTTCCTATCCTCCTTTTCCTCTTGAAACAGATAGCATAAGGCCAAGGTGAAGTAGGAATCAAGATAGCCGGCCGAAACGGCTTGCGTGAGATAGTGCACGGCCTTCGGGATGTCGCGCTGTTCATAATAGTAACGGCCGATATGGTGGAGGGCGGCAACCAGGCCGGCTTCGGAGGCTTTGTTCCACCATGCCATCATCCTCTCCCTGTTTTGTTCCACACAGTCGCCCACGCGATAGCACTCTCCCAACTCGAGCATGGCCTGCGCGTCGCCCGTTTCTGCTCGTCTCGTCAGATTCTCTGCCCTCATCGTATTGAATAGTTGCAGACCTTGCGAGAGCCACGTCATGGCCGTCTCGTCATTTTGTTCCACGCCCACTCCTCCTTTATACATCTTGCTCAGGCTGAGTGCGGCAATGGCGTTTCCGTTGTTGGCGGCCCATTGGTAGCACTCCAGTGCCTGTTCGTAATCCTGTTCCACCCCTTTGCCGTCGAGGTAGGCATCGCCCAGCAGATTGGCCTTCTCGGGGGTCGGCTTTTGCCGGAAGCTCTCCACCAGCAGGTCGAATGCTTTCTGCTCGTCCTGCTTCATGTATTTGCCCTTTTGCCGACAGTAGGAGAGGGCAAGGAGGGCTTCGTCGCTGCCCTCTTTGGCGGCCCGTTGCATCAGCCGCAGGCCATATTTCTCGTCTTTTCCGTAATCGAGCGGATAATCGGTCCGGGCCACCTCTTTGTCTTGCAGATAGCTTGCCGCCAATACATAGAGCGAAGCCGGATAATTCTCGGCAGCCGCCTTCTCGAACCACTCCTTGGCACTCTCCATATTCTGCTCTTCCGCAAACGCATCGAAGCAGAAACGACCCATGGTATGAAGGGCTTCCGGGAGATTCGCCTCGGCCGCCCGCCGGACATATTCGACCGCCCGCCGACGGTCTATCATCTCTTCCACGGTTGCGTACATCAGTCCGATCAGGAGGTTACCCCAAGGATCCCCCTCGGCCATCATCTTTTCGTAGATCTGCAGTGCCTTCCGGGTGTCGCGTCCGTATCTTTGCTCGCCCAATCCGTATTGGTAGTAGTGAGCCAACTCCATCAAGGCCGCCTCGTCTCCGCGTTCGGCATCACGGCCGACCAGAGCAAAGGCCTTGTCGTATTGTTCCTTTTCGATATAGTAGTGCAACAGCTCCTCGCGGCGCGTGGGATAATCCTCCTCCGAATAGTGCGCTCTCGCCGATTCGATCTCTTTCACGCCGGCCTTTTCTGCCTTCTGAAACCAATATTCGGCCTGTTCCGGTTGGCAGCGCATGCCGTATGCTTCGCCCATTCTCCGAAAAGCCTGTTTGTTGCCCATCTCGGCGGCTTTGCGGTAATAGTCGATGCATTCGTACGGACTTATGTGGGGAAAGGCATCGTGCTGCACCAGCTGGCCCATGAGGAGCCAGGCCTCTTCGTCGTCATTCGCCATGCAATCGCGCAGATATTGCTCGGCAAGCGGCAGGTTCTGCTCCACCACATTGCCTTGGATGTAGAGGATAGCCAGCGATCGTTTGGCCTTTTCATAGCCCAGGTCCAGGGCTTTTTGGCACAGATTGAACGCTTTCTGCTCGTCCTGTTCCACTCCTTCGGCGGTGAGGTAGCAGTTTCCGAGCAGGAAGAGGCCCATGGCGTTGTTGTCGGCTGCCGCCTCTTGGGCCAATCCGACGGCAATGAGTCGGTCTTCGTCGGAAGGGTCATTGCGTAAGATCTCCCTTGCTTTTTCCGCTTTCTGTTGTGATGTCATCATGTTTATCTTGTCGTTTAAGAGTTATTACCGGGTTGTCTGAAGCTGTTTTTCTCCGTTTTTTCAATACCCGCACGGGGCGACACCAAAGAACCATCCTATCTCATCTCTTTGTAAGTACCGGCCGGGGGGCGGTGCCGTGGTGCGTTTCGTGGCGGTATCGAGCCGCCTTTTCGGCAAAGTGCGGCGTACCGTCCGGCGCACGATAGAAGCCGCTTTCGTTGCCGCCGGTCAGGTAGATGGCATCCACAAAGCCATATTCGCGCAGGGCGTCGGCAAAGTCCCAAAGGGTCTCCGGATGGCGTGTTGCGATGATGCAGAGGCGGTCGTCGGCCATTCGGCCGATGGCTTTGCGCTCCACCTTGCCATGCAGGATAAAGCGTTTGGGCAGTTCGCCGTCTGAGAGGAGGATGAACTGGCGGAAGTAGGATCCGTCGCGGTCGATGACATACTTCTTCACCCGGTCGCTTCGGGATATCCCGACCACCATGTTGCCGGCCGCTTTGATGAAGGCAATGTCTTCCGTCGGAATCCTGACCAGTTCCACCGATGTTGAGATTTTCAGTCTTTCCATATCATGATGTAGTTTCAAAAACGTTACAATAAGAATTTCAGCATGCGATTGGTGAATTGTTTTGTAAAGATACGAAATATTTCCGAGTTCGCCAAATATCCGCCCAACCGTCTTGTTTACAGGTGATTAATCATGTCGCAACGCGCTCTTTTCGAAGCGGAAAAAGGAAGCTCCGCAAGCGGCTTTCGTCGCCATCGAAGAAGAACCACGGGTTCGACACGGGGTTGATGTTCCTCACGATGTGCGCATCGCGGGCCGGCCTATTGCCCACGCTCTTGGCGTTCCACGGGTTGCTGGTGCGGGAATGGCACCACACCCTGCCGGCTGTTATCACTCCTGCGAGAAACAAAAATCCCATTACTTTCATTACTTTCTTCATACTATCCATCATTTTTGTGGAAGCAAAAGTAAAAGAAAGGATCCGGCCGCAGAAAGATTTCCGGCATACATGTATAAAAGGGTAGGGAAGATGTACGAAATGGCGGCAGAGTGCGAAAAAAGGGTGGCACGTTTCAAAAAATCCCCTTCCCACCGAACTGCAGTCCATTCGGCATGAAACCGGGGGTTGATGGGGAGGGAACCGGACGAAACCGGGGGCTCTTTTAGAGAAGGTTCGGCCGCTGCTCGGTCTCCCTCGGCCGCAGAAAAATGTGAAGATTCGATGAAAAAATGGGGGAGAGGCGTCGTTTATTGAAGAAATAGTCGTAACTTCACCCCGCAAATGAAGAGGCGGGCCGGATGAAGACGAAACGATCCGGTCCGCCTCCGAAAAGCTTGCTTGGTGAGTCCGCAGAGTCCTCGTTTCTGTACTCTGCAAATTTTAAAACTAATAATTTCAATGTCGAAAGTTTTAATTATTGGTGCCGGAGGCGTAGGTACCGTCGTTGCACACAAAGTGGCGAAGAATCCGGTATTTACTGAGATCATGCTGGCCAGCCGTACGAAATCAAAATGCGACCGGATTGCAGCGGCCATCGGGGGCAACCGCATACAGACGGCTCAGGTAGATGCAGACAAAGTAGAAGAATTGGTCGCTTTGATGCGTTCATTCCAACCGGAAATTGTAATTAACGTGGCTTTGCCGTACCAGGATCTGACCATTATGGACGCTTGTCTGGAGTGTGGTGTCAATTACCTCGATACCGCCAACTACGAGCCGAAAGACGAAGCCCATTTCGAGTACAGCTGGCAATGGGCCTATCAGGATCGTTTCAAGGAGAAGGGCCTGACAGCCATTTTAGGATGCGGCTTTGACCCGGGCGTCTCTGCCATCTTTACGGCCTATGCCGCCAAACATTATTTCGATGAGATCCACTATCTCGACATCGTCGACTGCAATGCCGGCAACCACGGAAAGGCATTTGCCACCAACTTCAACCCGGAGATCAACATCCGCGAGATCACCCAAAACGGACGTTACTACGAGAACGGCAGCTGGGTGAAGACAGGACCGCTGGAGATCCACAAGGAGCTTTCCTATCCGAATATCGGCAAACGCGACTCCTACCTGCTCTATCACGAAGAGTTGGAGTCGTTGGTAAAGAACTATCCTTCGATCAAACGCGCCCGCTTCTGGATGACATTCGGCCAGGAGTACCTGACCCATTTGCGCGTTATCCAGAACATCGGCATGGCCCGTATCGACGAAGTGGACTATAACGGCGTAAAGATCGTGCCGCTCCAGTTCTTGAAAGCGGTGCTGCCCGACCCGAAATCGCTGGGATCGAACTATCACGGCGAGACATCCATCGGATGCCGCATCAAAGGCATCAAGGATGGGAAAGAGCATACCTACTACATCTACAACAACTGCGACCACGAAAAGGCCTATCAGGAGACAGGAACGCAGGCGGTCAGCTACACGACAGGCGTGCCGGCTGCCCTGGGTGCTGCCATGTTCGTCCGCGGATTGTGGAAAGGAGCCGGTGTATATAATGTAGAACAGTTCGATCCGGATCCGTTCCTGGCCGAGCTGGGCGAGCAGGGATTGCCTTGGGTAGAGAAGTTTGACATCGACCTTGAACTATAAGATGATCGATAAGGAACAGTTGTTGAAGGAGTGGAATTTCGATTCCATTCCTTCGCCTTGCTATGTGCTGCACGAGACGATGCTCGCAGCCAATATGGAGGTGATCGACAAGGTGCGCCGTTCGACGCGCGCCCACATCATCGTGGCACTGAAAGCCAACGCCACATGGCCCATCTTCCCCGAACTGAAAAAACATTCCGACGGAGCTACAGCCAGCTCACTGTGCGAGGCACGGCTGGTCTTTGAGGAGTATGGCGAGAAAACACATACCTATGCGCCCGTCTATACGCCCGAGGAGATCGACGAGATACTCCGCCTCAGCAGCCATATCACCTTCAATTCGTTGAACCAGTACCGCCGTTATGCCGCGAAAGCTCATGCCGCCGGCGTCTCTTGCGGCCTGCGCATCAACCCGGAATACGCAACCGTCGAGACCGATCTCTACAATCCCTGCAGCCGAGGCTCGCGACTGGGTCTCCTCGCCGAGGATCTGACCGAGCTGCCGGAGGGCATCGAAGGGTTGCATTTCCATGCGCTTTGCGAATCGCGTCCCGACGATCTGCGCCGGACATTGAAGGCGGTCGAGCAACGCTTCGGACGTTTCTTCCCGCAGATCAAGTGGTTGAACATGGGAGGCGGCCATCTGATGACCCACAAGGAGTACGACGAGAACGAACTGATTGCCATTCTCAACGAATTTCAGGCGCGCTATCCGCATCTGCAGCTCATCCTTGAGCCGGGCAGTGCCTTCACGTGGGACACGGGGTGCCTCGTAGCCACCGTCGAGGACAAGGTCTGCAACGGAGGTGTCAACACCCTGATGCTCAATGTGTCGTTTGCCTGTCACATGCCGGACTGCCTCGAGATGCCCTACAAACCGGTCATCTTGGGCGCACACGACCCACAGCCGGGCGAAAAACTTTGGCGGATGGGCGGCAACAGCTGCTTGGCGGGCGACTACTACGGCGACTGGGCCTTCGACGGTGGCATCGAACCGGAGATAGGATCGAAGATTGTCTTCCGCGACATGATTCATTACACGATGGTGAAGACGACCATGTTCAACGGCGTGACGCATCCTTCGATCGGAATATGGAATCCGACAACCGGTTTCCGTCTGCTCCGCAAGTTCGGCTATGCCGACTACAAGAGCCGGATGGCATGACCCGCACGGCGAAATGACGCCCCGATATTTGGTAGAGGCCGGCAGAATCGCTATATTTGCAAGCGGAGAGATGCGCGCTACATGCCCCGTCTCTCCTAAAAAACAGAAGAAGAGCATGAAAGAAAGCGAAATGATTTTTGGAATCCGTGCCGTGATTGAAGCCGTTCAGTCCGACAAGGAAATCGACAAGATATTGATACGGCGCGATTTGCAAGGCGAATTGGCCAAGGAGTTGTTTGATGTATTGAAAGGGCGACTGATACAGGTGCAGCGCGTCCCCCAGGAGCGTCTCGACCGTTATACGCGGAAGAACCACCAGGGAGTGATCGCGTTTGTCTCGGCCGTCACCTACCAAAAACTCGAAGACATCATCCCGTTCGTCTACGAACAAGGGAAGGATCCGTTCATCGTACTGCTCGACGGCGTGACGGACGTGCGTAACTTCGGCGCCATTGCCCGCACCTGCGAGTGTGCCGGTGTCGATGCCATCGTCATCCCTGCGAAAGGAAGCGTCACGGTCAATGCCGATTCTGTCAAGACATCGGCCGGCGCCCTCCATGTTCTTCCCGTCTGCAAGGAGAAAAGCATCAACGAGGCGATCCGATTCCTGCAACAGAGCGGTGTGAAGGTCTATGCCGCCACCGAAAAAGGTGCCCGAAACTATACGGATATTGCCTACGAGGGGCCGACTGCCATCGTGATGGGGGCTGAAGACACGGGCGTATCACCCGAAAACCTGCGCATCTGCGACGCCATGATCAAGATCCCGCAGTTCGGAACCATCGGTTCGCTCAACGTATCCGTCGCCTCTTCCATCCTGATCTACGAGGTGGTCCGCCAGCGGATGTTGCAAAAAAAATGATTTTTTTTAAGAGATAATAAGATGAAAAAAGTAATTGCTACAAAAAATGCTCCTGCAGCTATCGGCCCCTATAGCCAGGCTATCCAGGCAGGAAACATGTTGTTTGCTTCAGGACAGTTGGGCTTGAACCCGGCTACCGGTGCCTTCCCCGAAGGAGCGATCAAGGAACAGACCGAACAGGCCTTCAAGAACGTGAAAGCGATTCTCGAAGCGGCCGGCTACAGCATCGACGACGTGGTGAAAACCACCGTGTTCCTGGCCGACATGAACGACTTCACCGCCATGAACGAGGTGTATGCCGCTCAGTTCAGATCCGATTTCCCGGCCCGCTCTGCCGTAGCTGTCAAGACATTGCCGAAGAATGCGTTGGTAGAGGTAGAGGTGATTGCCGTCAAAGCATAACACCGCACCGACCGTGCATCCGTCAGAAAGCCGTCAAGGGGTCCCGACCGACTCCCTGACGGCTTTTCTCTTTTCGGCGGCAGCCATTTTTATTTCTCAAAAAAAGATGTCGATCTTTTGGATAATTCATGGGCATCATTTTCAAAAATCATGCCGACCTTTTTCTCCCTTCATGGGCTCCTTTTCCGAATGGGTGCCGAAGCTCAAAGGCCATACCACAGGCAATCACGACGGATCGAGAGCGGCATCGCGACATTGTCCGTGAAGAGGGCACCCGTTCCCAAGCCTTGCGGCCGCGGATTGTCGAACGTGGCACACCACTGGGCGATGGCATTCAGACCGATGTTCGACTCGAGGGCCGAGGTGATCCACCAGCCTATCTCGCGCTCGTCGGCCATCCGTATCCACTCGTTCGCCCCCTGCAGGCCGCCATGCAGCGAAGGTTTCAGGATAATGTAGTGCGGACGGATCGTATCGAGCAATCGTTCTTTCTCGATGGGGTCGTTGACGCCGATCAACTCCTCGTCCAAGGCAATGGGCAGTGGCGTGGCGGCTGTCAGTCGTGCCATCGTTTCCCACTGTCCGGCCCGAATGGGTTGCTCGATCGAGTGGAGATCCAACTCGGCCAGCCGCTTGAGTTTCTCCAACGCCTCCGAAGGGGCAAAGGCACCGTTGGCATCCACCCGGAGCTCGATCTCCCCGGCCGAGAAGTGGCGTCGGATATAGCGGAGCAGCCGAAGCTCATCCTCGAAATGGATGGCCCCGATCTTCAGTTTGACACACCGGAAGCCGCTCGCCAGCTTCGTCTCGATCTGTGCCAACATCCGTTCATAGTCGGCCATCCAGATCAGGCCGTTGATCGGAATACCCGCCTCGCTCCGTGAAAAAGGGGTGTCCCACAGCGCATAACTCTGCCGTTCGTAATGGCGGAAGGCGGTCTCTATGCCGAACAACATCGAAGGATAATCGCGCAACGCCGCGGGATCCCAACTGCCACGCTGCGCTATCCCGGCGCAGAAACGGCGCAGAAGAGTCTCATAGTCCGGCCGTGCATCGCAACTCAAGTCGGGAAGCGGAGCACACTCGCCGATACCTTCCCGCCCGGGGCAGTCGTCGTTCGTCAGATGCAGATACCACAACCGACGGGTCGTGTAGGCACCGCGCGAGGTCTTGGCCGGTTGTTTGAAATGGAGCGTGCGCGGCTCGACAGTCAAATGCCACATGGTGCGTCAGGGGAATTTAGGATAATCTTCAAAACGGGGCCGACGTTTCTCCAAGAAGGCCTTGCCGCCCTCCTGCGCTTCGTCCGTCATGTAATAGAGCATTGTGGCATCTCCGGCCAACTCCTGGATACCTGCCTGCCCGTCCAGCTCGGCATTCAAGCCGGCCTTGATCATGCGAAGGGCCAACGGACTGTGCTGCATCATCGTTTCTGCCCATTCCACCACCTCGTCTTCGAGGCGTTCCAACGGCACCACCTTGTTGACCATTCCCATCTCGTACGCCTCTTGAGCCGTATATTGGCGGCACATGAACCAGATCTCGCGAGCCCGTTTCTGACCGACGCAGCGGGCGAGATAGGAGGAGCCGAATCCGGCATCGAAACTGCCCACGCGCGGGCCTGTCTGTCCGAAGCGTGCGTTCTCCGATGCAATGGTTATGTCGCAAACGACGTGCAGCACGTGGCCGCCGCCGATGGCATAGCCGTTGACCATGGCGATGACCGGTTTCGGCAGTGAGCGGATCTGCTTCTGCACATCGAGGACATTCAGCCGTGGGACGCCGTCGGTCCCCACATAGCCGCCCCGCCCTTTGACGTGCATGTCGCCACCCGCACAGAAAGCCTTGTCGCCGGCTCCGGTCAGGACTACCACGCAGATATCCTGCCGTTCGCGACAGATATAGAGTGCGTCGCTGATCTCGGTGGTGGTAGTGGGGGTGAAGGCATTGCGATAGCGCTCACGGTTGATCGTGATGCGGGCAATACCGTTGTAAAAATCGAAGAGAATCTCTTTATATTCTTTGATGGTCGACCATTCTCGTTTACTCTTTTCCATATGATTTTCTTATTTTTTCAGTGAATGATAATAGGCTTTCAGCAGCCGGACATCCTGCTCCTGTTCGGTAAACACTTCGATGAACTGCGGCTGTATCTGCTGCTCGCTCTGCACGAATGCGGGCAGGGCGGCCTCCAGCTCGGCCGCATTGCGGACGGCGGTATAGTCGAAATGGTTGGCTACGGCCCATGCCTCGGCCGATTGTGCATGAAGTGCCTTCACATACTTCGCCGCCTTGTCGTCCAGCTGCAGGCGGGGCAGCGCCGTGAAGATCTCGCCCCCGTGGTTGTTGAGCAGCATGATGCGCACATTTCCCCGCGAGCGATTGTCCCACAGGGCATTGGCGTTGTAGAAAAAGCTCAGATCGCCGATCAGGATGAAGTTGAGCTTGTCGGAAGCCCAGGCGTATCCCAAGGCTGTCGACAGGGAGCCTTCGATGCCGTTCGTCCCACGGTTGCAGCAAACCTCGACACTGTTCGGCAGATGGAACAGCTGCGCGTAGCGAACTGCCGAGCTGTTGGCCAGATGCAGTGTCGACGATTCGGCAGGAAGGGCGTGCAGCAAGGCTCCGACAGCCGCCATTTCCGAATAGTCGAAGGTGGGTTCTTGGTGCCGTTTGGCAAGGTATTCCCACTGTTTGGGGTAGTCGTTGCCGTTGCTGTTCTCCATCAGTACGGCCACCTTCTCGATAAACTCGAACGGATCCATCTCGATTACGGTGGTCAGTGCGCAGAAGGTGTCGCGCACCTCGCCGTCGGCTGCCACATGCCAGTGCTCTTTCGGCGGATGTTTCCGCAGCCACAGCTTCAGTCGCTTGGAGACAACATGGCCGCCATAGGTGATGAGAATCTCGGGTGCCAGCTTCTGTTGCTGCGTTTCGTCGGCCGAAGCCAACACCTCGTCGAAGTTTTTGATCGGATTGCCGGGCACCGTTTGGTTGGCTGTATGCTCACAGAGCCAGGTGAAGTGCTTATAGATCTGCTTGCCGGTCTTGCGGTCGAACTGATAGATCAGGTTGTTTTGCCCGACTATCATCATCCGTTTGCCGTAATTGTTGAGACGGGCAATCAGACTCTTGTACTCCCTTTCGTAAATATTGAGGCCTTGATAGCGCTGGATCACCCGTACCTGTGGCAGCTCCTCGACCGGAAATTCGAAGAAGGGCTCCGAGATCGGCACATTGATATGGACCGGTCCTTTGCCGTGGTGGGTCAGTTCGAGCAATGCCTCGTTCACCAATCGGTTGCAATACCACTCCTCTTCGGTGCTGTGTATCTCAGGGAGCGACACCTCCTTCTTGACCAATCCTTGAAAGACCCGCTCCTGCGGCAGCGTTTGTCCGTCCATCTGCCCGATCCATGCCGAGGGGCGGTCGGCAGATATGACAACCAATGGCACCTGTTGGTAGAAAGCCTCGGCAACGGCCGGGTGCAAATTGAGCAGCGCCGATCCCGATGTGCAGCAAACTGCCGCCGGTCGGCCGCTGTTGAGGGCAAGCCCTATCGCAAAGAAGCCGGCATTGCGCTCGTCGGTCACGGCATGGCACGAAAAGGCGGGGTGGTGCGTCAGGGTTTGTGTAAGGGGAATGTTGCGGCTCCCCGGACAAATGACGATGTTGCGCACACCATGCTCTTTCAACAAGGCGACGAGTTGGAGAATATTCTTTTTGTCTGTATACATAGGTTCTATACTAATACGTTTTGCATCGTTTTCATCTTCTCTTCCGTCTCGCGCCATTCGTCGTCAAGCTGCGAAGAGGCCAGCAAGCCGCCGCCCGCAAAGAGCGTATAACGGTCCGACCGGATATTCACACAGCGGAGATTGACGTAGAGATCGGTCCGTCCGCCGGGCGAGAGCCACCCCACGAAGCCCGAGTAATAACCGCGGTCGGTCGCCTCGTTCTCGAGGATAAACCGATAGGCATCCTCCTTGGGCAGGCCGCAAACGGCCGGGGTAGGGTGCAGCAGCTCCAGCAGATCGCCCAACGAATGGGTATCCTCCAGCTCGAAATAGAAGTTGCTTTTCAAGTGGGCGAGGTCGCCTGCGCGCGTCGAGTAGGGGCCCTTTTCCGTCAGTTCTATCCCCAACGAGCCCAATTGCCGCCGTATATAGGCCGCCACCAGCTGTTGTTCCTGCCAGTTCTTCCGGTCCCATTGCTTGGGCAACTGCTTCTCTTCCAGCAGTTGTGTGCCGGCTAAGGCGACAGTCTCCCAGGCTTTTCCTTCGCCGGAGAGGATCACTTCGGGGGTTCCCCCCATCCATGTACCCGTCTGCGGCGTATGCAGCAGATAGACATAGGAATAGATGTAGCGTTCGCAGGCACGGAAGAAGGCTTTTCCGGCCGAGAAAGGGGTCTGTTTTGCCACCGTCCGGGCACGGGAGAGCACCAGTTTGTCTTGCGTCCCCGCCAACAGCGGCCGACTGAACCGTTCGAATCGCTGCCGGTAGTCGAGACGTTCCTCCTCGTCGGTGCGGATCGGGGGCAGTTCATGTGCCACGACATCCACCGCCGCCTGGGGGAGTTCGGTACTATCCTCGTCAAGTTCCAGGCAATCGGGCTTGAGCAGTACGATCGGATGGCGGTCGGATATGTGGAAAGGGGCGATTACGAAGCCCGTTCGTCCGTTCAGATCGGAAAGGTTGTCGAGCAGCTCCGGCTGCCCGAAGGTCTGCATTCTGAAATGGATCGTATCATTGCCCGGAATCCGCCAGAGGGCAAAGCTGCGTCCCTGGCGGATCAGGGTGTCGATAGTCGTATATTGTTCGGCTGTTATCATCTTTTTTTCATCACACTGTTCATGACACGGATAGAGGAGACGAGGCGGTCGGTCGAGGTGAAGACATCGACATTCCAGACATGTGAGGAGCGTCCTTTATGAATGAGGGTACCTACGGCACGAACCGTGTCACCTTCGTGCGCAGAGGAGATATGGTTGCCGCTCACTTGCATGCCGACAACGATCTCGTCCGGCTGAACAATGAGCATGGAGCCCAGTCCGGCCACCGTCTCGGCCAAGGCCAATGTCGCGCCGCCGTGCAGGATGCCGAACGGCTGTCGGGTTCTTTCGTCGACAGGCATGGTGGCTTCGACCCTGTTTTCGGAAGCATAGGTGTATTGTATGCCGAGGTTGCCCATCAAGGCATGCTTGCCGCGCGTATTCAGCAGCTCGAGCGAGACCTCCGTCGGGCGGATGGTGGAGAGAATAGCCTTCTCGATGGCTACAGCCACGCCGTTCTCATCGTTCGTGCGTGTCGTGGTGTCGGCACAACTCTTCACGGAGTCGCGCGCATTGCCCATCGCCACAGAGAGCCCGGCCAGTTGCAACATCGGCACATCTGCCACACCGTCGCCGATGGCCATGACCTGTTCGCGCTCGAGCTTCAGCATCTGCATGAGCAGTGCCAGCGTATTTCCCTTGTCGACCGTCGGGGGCACCACCTCGAGGAAGTAGTCTTCCGAGCGGAACACGTCGGCCACACCGGCCAGTTTCCGTTTCCAATGCTGTTCGAGTCCGACAAGCGCCTCCTCGTCGTCGCCGGTCAGGATGCACTTGCACGGGCTGAAATCGATCGCCTCGGCGAAGTTGTCCACCCCTTTGATCTGCATCGCGTTCAGGCGCGCCTCCTGTTGTACATAGAGATGGTCGGGCGAGTCGGTCACGAGTGCCTCGTCGCGATAGGTGAAGATGGCGAAGTCGTTCTTCTTCGCTTTCTTGTCCAGATATGGAATAATCTGCGGGTCCAACCGTTTGTCGAACAGCAAGCTGCCGTCGCTCATGTCAACGATCTGCGCCCCGTTGTAGGCAATGACAAAACCCTTGTAGTTGTTCAGTTCCAACTCCTTGGCCAGGGGCAGGATACCTCCCGTCGGGCGGCCGGACGACAAAGCGATCTGTACGCCCATCTGCTGCGCCTTCAAAATGGCCGAACGGGTGTGTTGCGTAACCTCTTTCGAACTGTCAAGCAACGTGCCGTCCACATCGATTACCAATAATTTGTACTTCATAGTCCTTACTCTTTGTTTTTATGTACAAAGTTAAGAAATAATCGGCTAATTGCATACATCGGCAAAGAAAAAGAGCCCCGCCGTCTGCCGCGCCTCTCTCCATCCGTCGCTTAAAAAGTGGCATGTTCCGAAAAAGTTTCTCGAGAGAAAACTGCAGTTTCATGCCGAACAAACTCCGGTTCTATGCCGGGAAAACGGAAGGAGGGACGAGAGGAGCATTGAAAAAACGGCCATACGTATGTTTTATATCTCAAGAGGAAAAAAACAGCGTCTCTTCTCTGTTCAAACATCTCACTCCCGCACACCATCCGGGCATTGGCAGGCGTAAAGCGGGATGTTCGTCATCCATTCCTGCCGCTCGTAGGGCTTCATGGAAAAACGAAGGGCATGAAGCGAGGGGTTGTGGCTGATGAACGTGCGAAGAGACTTGGATTTGACATTCACTTCCGCCTTGACCTCGATGGGCACCACCTGATCATGCTTCGCTTCCATTCCTGCAATTTTTCATATATGCTTCTTCTCATATTTCACACTTTTTCGGATGAATCACGAATTTTTTCGGCCAAGAAATTTTTTTTGCGAGAAAGATAGGGGAGAAGGGGGCCGAACAGAGGGAAAACAAGAGCCCGAGAACGCTTTATTCACAAATAATGATTATCTTTGAATCCCAAAACAAACTATCAGAAAAATATGAGCAAAAAATGGATAAACAATGCACGGATCATCAACGAGGGCGACTCGTTTGAGGGGTCAGTGCTGATCGACGGCGACAAGATTGCGGCCATCGTAAAGAGTGGCGAGCAGAAACCCGTCGAAGGGCAGGCAGATGAAGAGATCGACGCCACAGGCCTCTGGCTGATCCCCGGCTGCATCGACGACCAAGTACACTTTCGCGAGCCGGGACTGACGCACAAAGCCGACATCGCGAGCGAAAGCCGTGCGGCAGTGGCCGGGGGCATCACCTCGTTTATGGACATGCCCAACACCCAACCGCAGACGACCACCCTCGAGAACTTGGCTTGGAAATTCGAGCGCGCTGCCGCCACATCGGTGGCCAACTACTCCTTCTTCTTCGGAGGAACGAACGACAACATGGCAGCGATCAGCCGCCTCGACAAACGACAGATCCCCGGTTTGAAGCTCTTCCTCGGCTCGTCGACGGGCAATATGCTGGTCGACAAGAGAGAAGCCCTCGAGCGCATCTTCGGCGAGAGCGACCTGCTGATTGCCATCCATGCCGAGAAAGAGGAGATCATCAAGCGGAATATCGCCCACTATACGCAGCTCTATGGCGAGAATCTCGACATCACCTTCCACAATAAGATCCGCAGTGCGGAGGCGTGCTATGCCTCTTCGTCGGAGGCGGTCGAGTTGGCCACCCGCCTCGGTGCGCGACTGCATATCCTTCACCTCTCGACAGCGAAGGAGACGACGCTGTTGGACAACACCCTTCCGCTGAGAGAGAAGAAGATCACCGGCGAGGTGTGCGTCCATCATCTCTGGTTTGAGGAGGCAGACTATGCACGGCTCGGCAACCGCATCAAGTGGAACCCCGCCATCAAGACGAGAGCCGACCGCGAAGCCCTGCGCTTTGCCCTGAATGCCGACAAGATTGATGTCGTGGCGACCGACCATGCGCCGCACTTGCTCAGCGAAAAGCAGGGCTCTTGTCTGAAGGCTGCCTCGGGCGGACCGCTGATTCAATATTCGTTGCTGCTGATGTTGGAGATGGTTCGTCAAGGGATCTTCTCGCCGGAGACGGTCGTCCGTAAGATGTCGCACGCACCCGCCGAGATGTTCCGGATAGATCGCCGCGGCTATATCCGCCCCGGCTACTATGCCGATCTCGTATTGGTCGACCCACGATCGACTACCACCGTCACCCCGGAGACGATCCTTTCGAAATGTGGCTGGTCGCCTTTCGAAGGAGAGACCTTCCATCATGCCGTCCACACGACATTCGTCAATGGCGAGGTGGTCTACCGACAAGGGAAAATCAACGATGAAGTGCGCGGCCGAGCCCTGCAATTCTTACGATAACCCACCCGTCTAATCAAAAACAATTGAGAAACACAACCATAGAGATGATGAAAAAAAGCCTGTTATTATCGCTCATCATATCATTAAGCACTCCCTTGTTGCCGGCCCAGACGCTGAGCAACGGCATCACCCTGCCCGACGAATGGCCACCCCGCTATCCGCTTCCGACAGAGAGGAAAGAGATGGTGGTGCCTTACCTTGAGCAAAAGCCGGAGGTGATACCCATAAACAACGGCCGACAACTCTTCGTCGACAGCTTCCTGATCGGCAGCACGACCCTGAAGAGTCTCTACCATACCCCCAACTTCTATGCCAAGAATCCGGTGATGGAGCCGACAGAGAAGTGGGAAGAGACCACCGAAGGCGCCCCCTATGCGGCACCCTTCAGCGACGGCATCTGGTATGACGACCGCGAAGGTATCTACAAGATGTGGTACCTGGCGGGAGCGGGGATGCTGCACAAGCAATCGAACCAAACGTTTTATACCTGCTATGCCGAGTCGAAAGACGGCAAAACATGGACAAAGCCGGCACTCGACGTTGTGCCCGGCACCAATATCGCAGATACCTGTCGGCGCGATGCGGCCACTGTATGGTTGGATCGCACAGAGAAGGATCCGGCCAAGCGCTGGAAGCTCTTCATCGTGCAGCTGCTACCCAAGCCCGGCAACCGATACGCTTGGCAGATGGTGCTCAAATATTCGCCGGATGGCCGGCGATGGAGCCGAGGAGTGGCGCAGTCGGGCGAGGTGGAAGACCGCACCACAGCCTTCTATAACCCCTTTACCCGGAAGTGGGTGATCAGTTTGCGCGGAGGATCGCCCGTCTCCTCCCGGTCGCGCTACTATGTAGAGCACACCGACCCGGAACAGCTTGTCAGCCTTCCGCACCGCATCAACCGGGAAGAGGGCGAGAAGAACATCCGCTTTTGGTTCGGGCCTGACGACAAAGAGCTGCGCCATGAGAAGTATCCCGAGGTGGATCCTGCCATTTACAACTTCGATGCAATCCCTTACGAAAGCATCATGTTAGGCTTCTACTCGGCTTGGGCCGGGCCTGAGAACCATATCTGCGAGCGAGACGGCATCCAAAAGCGCAATGTCATCGAGTTGGGATACAGCCGCGACGGCTTCCACTTCGCACGCC
>CAVKMU010000035.1:0-8796 GCA_963657455.1 bacterium | reverse complement strand
AGTCGCGGCTATACGGCCGGGGGCGGACCGGGATTGAGCCCAAGCGGCGTGGATGGTAAATGACAGGTTAGAAAAAAGCTCCCGATGAATGAAAAAAATCATCGGCATAAATAGCGAAAAAGCTCGGCATGATTTTCGAAAAAGATGCCGGGCTTTTTTGTGGGGCTATTGGGGGTCTCTTCCTTTCTGCAGTATGACTTCTATTTAAGACGTATCGCCTTAAAAACATCAATCTCCCTTTCCCTCTCAGACTATTACGACGCGACAGGAATTCAAGCGAGGCTTTTCTTGACCGGTGTATGTTCTATTGTTCTTGTACTTTCGAAGCTATATGTCTTCGGTATACATGGAGGTTCGTTTCGTTGAGCAGATCGTTTATGTGATCCAACCGTTGGGTTTGCGTAATGGAAGCCTCTTCGGTATGATCCTCTTTCATATCGATATATCCGACTCCCGTCACAGGCAGGTATTCGTTCCACCGGACGGGAACCTGATGCATCCTTCCATCCCCACCCCATACGCTTACATGGGTCACTCTGCTATCAGTGCGATAGCCATATGCCGAAACTTTTATCGTAGAGTCGTCTTTTCCCTTTTTGCATTGTTCCGTCTTTAGGATACATTGGGTAACACATTGGGGGTGTTCGAAATGTGTTTGCCCCCAGAAGTTGGCCAACGCTTCGTGCTCCCAGAATGCACTCTCTTGTTTCATATCGTGCCCATAAATAGCCTGTTGCGGTCGAATTTGCTGGTACATCGGCACACAAAGCAAGGGTGCCAGGCTAAAGTATATGGCTCGAAAGTAGTTGGCGTTGATGGTATAGAACGCTTCTTGCGCCTTGTCGTAATCGAAGTTTTGGTATTGCTTGGGATTCATGTCGAGATCCAGGCACTGCATGTGCCGAGGGATAATCGTGTTTATCATCTTATGTTTCAAGAAATCGAAGTCATCGCCGTAGCCTGTCGTTTGGTCTTTGAGCAATTTCAACATGCTTTCTTGCGCCAACGGAGTAAACAACAAGGCAAACTGCTGGTTGTTGTTGCGGTCGCTTGTGTTGAATGCCACTTCAAACTCCTCGTTGCTCATCATCGCAAAGTCGTTTTTGCTCAGGTTTCGGGCCTTTTTACGCAGCGAACGTGCTTCCAACTTGTATAACAACGAACCCTCTTGTCCGGCCAACTCGCTCTGCTTTCGGTTGAATATCAGGTCGGGAGCCGCAGTGTTGCCGTATATCAACCGGGTCTTTTCGTAATACTCCGGATAGGGTGCCGTGACACTTGCGGTAAGTGTTTGCGAATGGCTCACACGGTGGTATTTGCCGTCCGCACCGCGCTCTCGTGCCGTCCAATGGATCGTTTTTTTCCCTACGTACTCTTTTTTCCCCCATTCCATCTTACGGGTGCGACATATGACGAACGGGTTGCCATTGATAAGCCCGGAGTGGGAGTAGATCACCGAACGCTCTGCATTGAAAGAGTCGTCCCAATTATAGACCGTCCGGAGGTCGGCCAGACGTTGTGTGGTAAAATAGGGATCAAACTCCAAGCGAGGGACCGTTTTTGACATCATACGTGTGAGCACATCCCAGTCGTATAGGCGATTGAGAGACTCCATTTGCTTCCATGCTTCCTCTTTCAGTTGCGCAATCAACGTATTCAACCGGCTGCGTTTTCCTTTCAGTTCGCGCAAAAGGGGGTTCACCTTTTTGAACAACAGTACCAAAATCAGTACTATCGCAAGCAAGCAAGCCGGAAATATCTCCGTGGTCAACGTCTTTTGGGTAGCAAGATAATAACAAGCGAATACTATTCCGCCGACTACGCCCAACCAAAGTAGGAGACGCAACACGGCCCAACGGGTGATGCTCGACGAAAGGTTGTCGGATTCCTCTTGCGTGGTGTATATCCTTTGGCAAAGTGTACGGTTGGCATCGATGTCCACCTGCGCCTCGTTTGCCAGTTCGGCAAACGTCTCTTCCGCCACCTTCTTGAAACGGTCATGAAACACATCGACGTATTCCGTGAGCGGATCATAAATATCTTGTACCATGGAGAGGGTTGTTAGAAGAACTTGCTGCGGGCCATCTGACGCGTCTCTTCTGAAGCCGTGAACGGAATGCGCGTGGTGTAGTGCCGACGGGCAGCCACAATCATTTTGGTGGGCCAGGCAAATATGTCGGTATTCCACTGGGTCACTCTGCTGTTGTAGACGGTACGTGCAGCCGTTATTTCACGCTGCAGATAGCTGTTTTGCTGCATGGCATCGGCAATGGCATTATGCGCCTTCAGTTCCGGATAGGCTTCCACCTGGGGGAACAGACGGCCAAAAGCCTGGTCCACTTGCCGGTTGACGCTGTTTCGATTCTCTCCGTTCACGACGCCACTACGGAGCGCTGCCACGGTTTTCATCACATCCTTATCCAAATCTATAGCCTTTTCAACAAGCCCCGCAACGTTTTGCAGTATTTGCACACGCTGCTCCAGGAAATTGTCAATGTTGGATGCTTCGGCTTGGATGCGCTGCTCCAGCTGTTGAAAATAGTTCTGAGCGGAAATTTTCATGAAGATGAAGATCACGCCCGGCAAGATGCCCAGCAAACAGCCTGCAACGCCCACCAGCAACGGGTTTTCAAGCGTGGATCCCATCAGGAGTAGATACAACAAGACGAGCAAGGGGATGGTGATCCACAGTGCAATCTCGAAAAGCGTAGAGCCGAATCCTACTTCTACAGGTATTTGACGTTCAATCACATGGATGTCACGTCCTTTCTCATTGACAGGTCCTGTCATTTCATCTAATGTATTTGCCATAATGCTTAAATTTATGTTTTGTACTGTTCCGAAATCGTTTCATAGGCGGACTCCGACAATCGGTCAAAAATAAACAATTATTTTCAAACCGAAGAGAGAAAATGGAAAAGATGTACAAAAAAAAGCGCCTGATGAATGTAAAAAATCATCGGCATGAATAGAGAAAAAGCTCGGCATGATTTTCGAAAAAGATGCCGAGCTTTTTGGGTGAGGGGAGGGGGGCTATTCCACTCCTTCCTTCCGCTTCGTGCATTTGTCCACGAGATAGGCGATAGACTGGTAGGGGATTCCTGAGTTGGTGGTCAACCCTATTTCGCACGTTCGGCTGTTGGAGTAGCCCATGCGGATTCCTTCCTTTTCGAGCTGCGGACGAAGCTTGCGGAGGGCGTAGGCATTCACCTCAGGATGGGTGAACCCGCGGTCGCCGGCAAAGCCGCAACAGCCGATCTCTTCGGGCACGAACACGTGGTTGGAGCAGAGCTTCGCCAGGCGAACGATCGTATCCGCCAGCCCCATCCGCCGCATCGAGCAGGTGATATGGATGGCCACCGGCTCGTCTGTCGGCGTGAACTCCAGGCGGTTGCGGAGGAAGGTATAGATGAACTCGGCCGGCTCGTAGAGGCGCATCCGTCGGATCGTCTCCCGCATGCGGTGGAGGCAGGGACTCTGATCGCAGAGGACGGGGTATTTTCCCTTCTCGCTTGCCTCCCAGAGGGCCTCTTCCAGCTCCTTCGATTTGCGGTCGGCGATGTCGATCATCCCTTTGCTTTCCCATATCGTACCGCAGCAGAGCTTCTCCATCTGTCGGGGGAAGATGATTTCGTAACCTGCTTTGTTGAGCAATGCCACCATCTTGTTGACCAGCGCCATCTCTTCCGGCGACTTTCGTTGCAGACCCATGGTCTGATTGATGCAACTCGGGAAGTAGACCACCTTCTCCTTCGCTTTCGGCTGTTGCGCCTCCAGTTGGCGAGGGATGCGGTAAGCCTTCGGCATGGCGGGCGTCCATAGCGGCAGCCCGAGGCGGTGCATCTCTTTGGTGACGAACCCCATGGCGGTCGGACCCATCACGGCATGTGCCGTATCGGCCAGCGTCAGGACAGGGCGGAGGGCATCTTTGATGCCGGCAAAGTGGCGTGCCGCATAGTCGCCCGCCTTGTAGCCTGCACTTCCTTTCGGCAGTGCCGCCTGACGGAGATCGTGCGTCAGCTCACCCGTGTTGATGTGCATCGGGCAGGAGGTAGAGCAGAGGCCGTCGCCTGCGCATGTTGCATTGCCATAGTAGGCATATCCCTTTTCGAGTGCGCGAAGCCGTTCCGGATCCTCGCCCGTCTGCCGCAGGTGTGTCATCTCACGCTGCACGACGATGCGCTGACGACTCGAGAGCGCGAAGCCGCACGTCAGGCAGTTCACCTCGCAGAAGCCACACTCGATGCAGCGGTCCACGCGCGGATTGGTGAGCGGCAGCGGCTTGAAGTGCTTGATGTGGCATGTCGGGTCGTCGTTGAAGATCACGCCGGGGTTCAGCAATCCGTCCGGATCGAACAGCTCTTTGACGGCTTTCATGAGGGCAAACGCCTCGTCGCCCCACTCATAGCGGACAAAAGGCGCCATGTTGCGGCCCGTGCCGTGCTCGGCCTTGAGCGATCCGTCGTATTTGTCGACCACCAGCCTCTTGACGTCGTTCATCATCTCCTCGTATCGCTTCACCTCCGCTTCGGTGTGGAACGACTGGTTGAGGATGAAATGGTAGTTTCCTTCGAGGGCGTGGCCATAGATGCAGGCATCGTCATAGCCATGGCCGGCGATCAGCGCTTGGAGATCGGCCGTCGCTTCGGGCAGATCCTCGATATGGAACGCCACATCCTCGATCAGGCAGGTAGTCCCCAGCTTGCGTGTGCCGCCTACTGCCGGGAAGATGCCCGAGCGGATTGCCCAATACTTGGAGTACTCCTCGGGGCGGTCGGTGAAGCGCACCGGCTGATAGGTGTCGAACGCGGCGAGACATGCAGCGATCTGTGCGATGTTCTGCTGCAGCGCCTCGGCGGTGGTGGCTTTTGTCTCGGTAAGAACAGCCGTCAGGTTCTCGCCCGTGGTGTCGTTTACCGAGGCAAGCGACTTCTTGTCGAGCAGTTCGGCACCCTTTACGATCCACTCGCCGTCGGCATTGACCAGCTTTTTCATGGCCACCACAGCGCGGCACGCCTCTTTTATCTCCTTGAAATAGAGCATGGCGCTTGCCTTGTGCGGATAGTCATATTCGGTGTTCATCGTCACCTCGGAGAGGAACGCCAACGTCCCCTCCGAGCCCACCATCAGGTGGGTGATGATATCGAACGGATCGGTGAAGCGGACGAAGGGCAGGATGTTAAGCCCCGTCACGTTCTTGATCGCATACTTGTAGCGGATGCGCTCGCACAGCTTGGCGTTGGCCAGCACGCTGTCGCGCAACTCCTCGATGCGGCGGATGAAATCGGGGTGGGAGGCGGCAAAGGCCCGGCGGCTTTCGTCGCTGCCTGTGTCGAGCAGGGTGCCGTCGGCCAGTACGATGCGTACCGACGAGAGCATCTTGTCGCTGTTGGCATGCGTGCCGCAGTTCATACCCGAGGCATTGTTCATCACGATGCCGCCCACCATCGCACTCTTCACCGACGCAGGGTCGGGGGCAAACTTACGGCCATAGGGACGGAGCAGGTCGTTGACGCGCTGTCCTATCAGGCCCGGCTGCAGACGGATCCGCTTGCCGTCGTCGAGGATCGTGTATCCTTCCCAGTGCTTTCCCGCCACGATGAGTATCGAGTCGCTGATGGCCTGGCCCGAGAGTGAGGTGCCTGCCGCGCGGAAGGTGACCGGCAGATGGTGTTTTTTCGCCAGTTGGAGCAGCGAAGAGATCTCCTTTTCATTGTCCGAGCGCAACACGATTTGGGGGATCAGACGGTAGAAGCCGGCGTCCGTTCCCCATGCCAGGCGCCGCAACTCGTCGGTATAGATCCGGTCGTCGGGCATGAACGCGCGGATCTCATCCAGAAATGCTTGATATTGGTTGTTCATTTTTCATTAATTGTTTTCTATGTTATCTTAAATAGTGTCGCAGGGCAACGGCCGGCGGACGAACCCCGGTGCGAACCCCTTCGGCAACCCTGTCTTGATCGCTTATTATATATGTTATAAGGTAGGGAGGATCTCCCGCACGAAGCGTGCTACCCCCTCCTCATCGTTCGTATAGGGCAGCACCATGTCGGCCTGCGCTTTGACGGGCGGCTGAGCATTGGCCATTGCCACCCCGAGACCTGCGTATCGGATCATGGAGATGTCGTTGAAGCCGTCGCCCATGGCGATGGTTGCCTCCTTGGGTATCTTCGTGCGATTGCGCAACACCTTGAGCGAGTTAGCCTTGTCGATTCCTTTCGGTACCAGTTCGAGAAAGAACGGTTCGGAGCGGTAAACATTGATGCGCATGCCGAGCTCTTGGCGCAACTGCTCCTCGAGTGGCACCAGCAGTTCAGGTTCGCCCACCGCCAGACACTTGTCGGCCGGCAGCGGCAGTGCTTTGACGAACTCCTTCACGCCGCGCACCGGCATCTTGTTGATAAATGATTCGTACTGAATGTATTTGTTTCGGGGGTTCTCGGTGATGATCACCTGCCCTTTGTAGGAGAGGAGATCGACCCCTGCATCGTGCGCCCGTCGGTAGATGGTCGGGATCACATCGGGCGGCAATGCCTGCTCGAAGAGCACCTGTTGGGTTTTCACGTCGATGATCTTCCCGCCGTTGAACGAGAGGATATAGCCTTCGTAGCGAGCCATCTGCAGCTCGTCGGCCAGCGGCACGATGCCGTAGGTGGGCCGTCCCGAAGCCAGGGCGAGTGCCAACCCCTGCTGTTGTGCTTCGATCAGCACCTCGCGTGTGAACGGCGTGATCTCCTTTTGGCTGTTCGTCAGCGTGCCGTCCAAATCGAGTACCAATAGTTTATATTTCATTGTTCGATTCACTGTTTTCTTCCTGCAACCGTATCACTTTGCCGGTTGCTTTTACATATTCATATAGCTTGCGGTAGAAACGATGGTGCGCCAAGGTGGCGGCATCGCCCATGATGATCAGCTTCATCCGCGCGCGGGTCATCGCCACATTCATCCGTCGGAGGTCTCCGAGGAAGCCGATCTGCCCGCTGCTGTTCGCCCGCACCAGACTGATCACTATCACGTCGCGCTCCTGCCCCTGAAAGCCGTCTACCGTATGGACGGTGATCAATCGGCGGAAAGGCTTGAAGAAGGGATTCCGGCGGATGAGACGTCGCAGGTAATGGACCTGTGCCTTGTAGGGCGAGATGATGCCGAAGTCGATGCGCTCGTCCAGGATTCTCTCTGCCGTGATGCTCTCCATATAGCCTTGCAGCCGGAGGATAAGCAGCTCCGCCTCGTTTCTGTTGAGCCGGCTTTGTCCCTCCGTCAGCTGCTCTTCGAGGAAGTTGCACCCGGCGGTGTCTGCCCATACGATGGGTGTATCCCAGTCGAGGATGCCGCGGTGCTCCACTTCCGGCGCCGCTGTCAGCTGTCCGCCGTAGAACCAGCGCGAGGAGAACTCCATGATCGTACGGTTCATTCGGTACTGGCAGGTGAGGAGTGAGACCGTCTCGGGCTTCTGCCGGGCGATGGTCTCCATCAGTGTCGTGCCCAGCCCTGCGGCCGCTGCCTCGACAGACTTGACCGTAGGGGGGAGCTGTTGGTGGTCGCCGGCGAAGATGACGCGGTCTGCCTTGCTGATGGCTATCCAACAGGCTGCCTCAAGTGCCTGTGCTGCCTCGTCGATGAAGAGCGTCGTGAACCGGTGCGGCGCCAGCACTTTGTTAGCTGCCCCCACCAGTGTGCAGGCCACCACGCGCGCTTCGGAGAAGAGTGCCTCGTTGATGGCTATCTCCAACTCGGTGGTTCGCTCGCGCAGCTTCGCCAATCGGTTGCGTATCTTGTCGCGGTCGGCGGCAGTACGGCTGCGCAACACAGTCTGCAACTCGCGTATCGCCTTGCGGAGACTCCACAGTTCGGGGTAGTTAGGGTGCGACTCAAAGCGCCGTTCGTAGGTAAAAGAGAGCATCTTGTCGTTGACGCGTGTCGGATTGCCGATGCGCAATACGGCAATACCACGGTCCACCAATTTTTCTGCTATCCAGTCCACGGCCGTGTTGCTTTGCGCGGCCACCATCACTTGCGGCTCGCGGTGGAGCGTTTCGTAGACGGCTTCTACCAGCGTGGTGGTCTTGCCTGTGCCCGGAGGACCGTGCACGATCGCCACATCGCGGGCACCCAACACCCGGTTGACGGCTGCCTCCTGCGAGGGGTTCAGCCATGGAAAGCGGATCGGGAAGGTATCGCGCAGCGTGGCCGTCTCGGGACCCACGAGGATATCCCTCAAAGCGGCGAGGCGGCCTACCCGTGCCTCCGTCACCTCGCTGAGGGCGGCAAACATGGCGCGGTAGGATGCCTCGTCGAAGAAGAGCTGAACGCCGATGTCCTCCCTCCCTGCCACCTCGCTGAGGGCTGCCGTCGAAGGGAGAGTCACCACCATCACATCGTCCTGCACATAGCTCACTGTAGAAGTGAAACGGAAGAAAGAAGGGCGTCCCAAGGCATCGGCTACGAAGAGCGAGACGGCACGCCCCGGCTCGAAGCTATGCTCTATCTCACGGTGGGCATGCCGCTCCAACTCGATCACCAGCCGGTCGACGGCGTTGTAGTAGCTGCGGCCTGCCGTGAGAGGGTACCAGCAGATCCCCTGCTCGAGGCGCCGCCCGATCTCCACCTGTTCGGCCTGTTCCGTATATTGTTGTTTCTCCTGCGTATATTCCACCTGCAGGGCATCGCGCTGCTGCTGCAGATGAGCGATAGGCGAGGAGAGTTGCTGTTGTTTCATCTCTGTCGCTTTGGGGTGCAAAGGTAAGGGTTTTTGAGGAGCATTCAGCGCTTTGTTTCTCTTTTTGTGATGGACGG
>CAVKMU010000034.1:0-29996 GCA_963657455.1 bacterium | reverse complement strand
ACGGTATAGATGTCCGCTCCCAAGTCAAGCATCAGCACTGCGAAAGTATGCCGTCCCGAATGGAATGTGATTGGTTTTGTGATGCCACACCGCATAGCCCACGCTTTTAACTCTGTCAGCAAGTATGCGGAATATTTGAACCCTCGGAATACCAAATCTTCATCTTCGCCCCTCTGACCAAGGTAAGGCACGGCTTCGGGACTTATATCCAAGTATTCCTGTCCTCCTGTCTTTTTCTGTTTGAAGATGATGCGTGTAAAGTCGCCCTCCTGTCTGACCTCTGACCAACGCATCTTTTCAATGTCGCTCTTTCGTATGCCTGTCAGACAGGAAAACAGAAACGCTCGTTTTAAGACAGGGTAACGGCATTCGCCCTCTGCCAATGCTCTGACCTCTTCCAATGTGAGGTACACTCGTTCCTTTTCTTCCGTCTTGAACCCCTCAATGCCACGAAGCGGATTGTGTGGTATTATCCTGTCCTCAAATGCTTGGTTGATACACGCACGCACCTTATTGAAATAACTGACCTTGCTGTTCTGTGAGAGCGGTTGTAGGTCATAATCTGTTGTTATGTGCTTGCGCTTGTCTTTTACTCTTGCCGTGCGGTCAAGGTAATCTTTGAACCCCTGTATCCATTCGGGCGTTACCTCTCTAAATGTCATATCTGCACGGCAATATCTTTCAAGGTGCTTTAAGGCACTCCACCAATTACCCCAATTACCAAGCGAACCCTCTGTGTTATGCCGTTGCTCGCACAGGTGGCGGTAATAGTCAAGGAAATTGGTATCAAGTTTATACTCACTCTCAAAACCGAACTTGCCGTTCTGAACTTCAACCACTCGCTTTGCCTTGATTGCTTCGGCAAGGCGAAGTGTCTGTCTGTTCTTCTCTTTGTCCTTTCGGTTCGTTTCGGGAATGAGATAGAGTTTGAGATACTCATACGTGCGTCTGCCATCAAGATAGATGTCAAGGTACAGGGAAGTGTTCCCCGATGCCATTTTACGCTTTCTTAGTCTTATTGGTTCTTTTGCTTCCGTCATATTGTTGCTATTTGTTGCTGATATTTCAACGCGCAACAAAATAACAACAAAGAAATGACAACGCCAAGGGTAAGACTGCAAAAACAGACATAAGGAGCAATATCGGTTAGGGTTATGACGATCAGTGCTTCTTTTTGCAGACTTACCATTTTCTTTCTCTTCTTTTCACTTTCCCAAAAACCGCTTTACTTTCCGATGCAAAAATGAGAAAAGATGTTTCCTAATACTTGATCGGTGGTTACTTCGCCGACGATATCCGAGAGATGGAAGATGCATTCGCGGAGATCTTGCGAGACAAAGTCGCCGGAGAGGTGGGCAGCCAGCCCCTCCTGTACGCGGCGGATGGCATCGAGGGCGCGGGTCAGGGCTTCGTAGTGGCGGAGGTTGCTGACGATCACGTCGCCCTGTCCGGCGTTGGGTGTCGAGGCTGCTTCGACGAGCATCTGTTGGAGCCGTTCGATGTTCGTAGCCGCCTTGGCCGAGATGGTCACAAAGGGAAGCTCGTGCGGGAGGAGGCTGCTCCAATCGGGCTCGTCATCCAGCAGATCGGCCTTGTTGAACACCATGATCAGCTGCTTGTCGGCACATTGGGGGAATATCTTTCCGCCGATTTCCTCGATTTGCCGGGCCGCATCGGTTGCATCGACCATCCACAGCACGATGGTTGCCTGCGCTATTTTCCGGAAAGTCCGTTCGATGCCTAGGCTCTCGATCGTGTCGGTCGTATCGCGGATTCCCGCCGTGTCGATGAAGCGGTAGAGCTGTCCGGCCAGCGTGGTGGTGTCTTCAATCACGTCGCGTGTCGTCCCGTGGATGTCACTGACGATTGCCTTCTCCTCGTGCAGCAGCAGGTTGAGCAGGGTAGACTTGCCCGCATTCGTTTCGCCGATGATGGCCACCGGGATGCCGTTTTTGATGGCATTTCCCGTTTTGAACGACTCTGCCAGGCGAGAGATGACCCGTTCGATCTCGTCTGCCAATGCTTTCAGCTCCGTGCGGTCGGCAAATTCCAGCTCTTCATGGTCGGCGAAATCGAGCTCCAGCTCCATGAGTGAGGTGATCTTCAGCAGCTGTTCGCGCAGGGCTTTCAGCTCGCGGCTGAAGCCGCCGCGCATCTGGTTCAGTGCCAGGCGATGCTGCCCGGCCGAGGTCGATGCGATCAGGTCCGCCACGGCCTCCGCCTGGCTCAGGTCCATCTTCCCGTTGAGGAAGGCCCGTTGCGTATATTCGCCCGGCCGTGCCATGCGGCACCCTGCCGCGACGAGCAGTTGCAGCAGGCGTTGTTGGATGTAAAGTGAGCCATGACAAGTGATTTCCACGGTGTCTTCGCCCGTGAAGGAGTGGGGCGCGCGGAAGATGGCCGCCACCACGTCGTCGACTGTTTCGCTCTCCGTGCGGATGGTTCCGTAGGTCAGCGAGTAGGCCGGCTGTCCGGCCAGTTTTTTATCCTTCTGTTTGGCGTGGAAAAGGGTGTCGCAAATAGCGAATGCTTCCGGTCCGGAGACACGGATCACGGCCACACCGCCTACGCCGGCAGCCGTCGAGATGGCACAAATGGTATCGTTTGTCATGCTTTTTTTCGTTATACGGTAATCAAGTTATAACTGCGGGTGCCGAGTCCGATCTTCTCGGCATGCTCCAGGCCCGCCTGCCAGTTGGTGTCGGGGTGGAGCAGATGGAATTTGTCTTTCCCCTCGAGGTGTTCGTGCGGGTGCTCTTTCGCCAGACAATTGTCCGATGCCAGGGCCGGGGCGTTGATCACCAGGTCGGCACAGGCCTGGTCCAATGCCACCGGATCGAACGATGCCGCCATACCCAGATCGGGAACAACCGCCGCGTCGTTGTGGTTCCAGCAGTCGCATTCGGGGGATACGTTCATGATGAAGCTGATATGGAAATTGGGTTTGTCGAGCAGTACCGCCTTCGAGTATTCGGCAATCTTGTAGTTGAGTCGTTCGGATGTCTCGTCGCTTCCCAACACGGCCGCGTTGTGCTGGCAGAGAGCCACGCACTGTCCGCACCCGACGCACTTCGAGTAGTCGATCTCCGCCTTATGGTCGGCCGTCAGATGCAATGCCTCGTGGTTGCAATGTTTCACGCAGACGTTACACCCTTTGCAATGTTTGGCGATGATCTGCGGCTGCGATGCCGAGTGCAGTTCCAGCTTGCCGCCCACGCTGGCGCAACCCATGCCCAAATTTTTCAGTGCGCCGCCGAATCCTGCCTGCTCGTGCCCCTTGAAATGGTTCATGGTCAGGATGATATCGGCGTCGGCAATGGCGGCTCCGATCTTCGGAGCCTTGCAATATTCGCCGTCGATCTCGATCTCGCGGTATTCGGTTCCTTTCAGTCCGTCGGCAATGATCACGTCACATTGTGCCGAGATCGGGTTGAATCCGTTCTCCATCGCGCTCCGCAGATGGTCGACGGCGTTCGAGCGGCGCCCGGAATAGAGCGTGTTGCTGTCGGTCAGGAAAGGCTTTGCCCCCAGGCTGCGCAGCAGGTTGGCTATCCGTGCGGCATAGTTGGGGCGGATATAGGCAAGGTTGCCCGGTTCGCCAAAATGTATTTTGATGGCTGTGAATTGGTCTTTGAAATCGATTTGGGTGATTCCCGCCCGTCTCACCAGCCGCTCGAGCTTGTCCAACAGGTTGCTGGAGGGGGTGGTTCGCAGATTTGTAAAATAGACGTCTGACATGTTTCCGGATGTTTTATTGGTTACGTTTTACAAAGGTACGACAAATCCCGGTGGAATCGTAGCGGAAAGCGGGAAAAATTGCCCCTCTTTTTGAAAAGTCGCTCCGCATGAAACTGTAGTTTTCTCGGCATGAAACAGACCTGTGTGCAGGAGGAAATTCATGGAGGTACGGGTATTGTTTCCCATCGGGTGGCGAATTGTCGGGCCGCCGGTCGTCATCACTCTATCCGGCTTTGGATATGTTGCCGGATGGCCTCCTCGTCGTCCGGGTGGAACCATGCGATGTCGCTGTCTCGTTTGAACCAGGTCATCTGCTTGCGGGCATAGACGCGGCTGTTGCGTTTGATGCGCTCGATGGCCTCGTCGAGCGTACATTTCCCGTCGAAATGGTCGAACAGCTCTTTGTAGCCCACCGTGTTGAGCGAATTGTAGCGGCGGAAAGGCAAGACGCGCCGTGCTTCGGCCACCAGCCCGTCGGCCACCATTTGGTCCACCCGTGCGTTGATCCGTTCATACAGCTCCTCGCGCTCGCGGTGCAACCCGATCTGAAGGATGCGGAACGGGCGCTCTTTCTTGCGGTGGGTGCGGAACGACGAGTAGGGCCGTCCCGTCTGCCGGCAGATCTCGACGGCATGGATCACCCGTTTGTAGTTATGGCGGTCCACCTCGTCGTAGTGGGTCGGGTCGGCCTCTTGCAGCTCTTCGAGGATAGGCTCCAGCCCCTTCTCTTCATACTCCTTCCAAAGCGTTTCGCGGATCTCCGGCCGGACGGTCGGTATGTCGTCTATTCCCTTTGTCACGGCGTCGATATACATCATGCTGCCGCCCGTCATCACCACCTGCGGGTGCGTCGGGAAGAGCATTTCAAGCCGTGCGATGGCATCTTGTTCGTATTGGCTGGCGCTGTAATAGTCGGCCGGCCCTAACGTCCCTACGAAGAAATGGTCGACACGAGCCAACTGCTCCGGCGTGGGGGCGGCTGTCCCGATCGGGATATCCCGGTAGAGTTGGCGCGAATCGGCCGATAGGATGGGGGAGTGGAGCCATTCGGCTATCCGCAGGCTCAGCTCCGTTTTCCCTACGCCCGTGGGGCCTAACAAGACGATCAGTGCAGGCATGGTGCGAACCGTGGGTTAATAGCGGTCGTCGTAGGGGTTATCCATCGGTCCGTCGTCCAGCCCTTCGAATCCGTCGCGGTCCAGCTCGTCGATGTCATACTGCGAGTCGCCGTAGAAATTCTCGTCCACGTCGCCGGCCGTTGTCTGCTTAGATTCGAATGCTTCGAGCGAGAGGATCTGCTGCGGTGCTTCTCCTTTCGATTTGGTGCAGACGGCCTTGTCGAGCGATTGGTTGGGGATTATCTCGCGCAGCTCCATGAAGAGGGCGCGTTCGGTCATATAGTCGAAGACGAAAAGCAGCTTCTGGTGTTCGTCGGTCAGCAGTTCGTCGAGGTGCGTATCCTCCATGATGTAACTGTCCACGTCCGACGAGGTATCCATCTCGACCAGGGTGATTTCCGTCTCCTTGCTCCAGTCGTCATCGCAAATGAAGAACGATGTCATCTGATCTTTCGTGAAGTTGACCGAATCGAGGATGGCATCTTGCAATTCCAGGAAGGTAGCCTCCGAATCGATCCGGATCTCCCGCTTGAAATTGTCCACTTCGTCTGATAAAATCAAAAATCTAAATACCATAATTGTTCGTTTTTGTATGGGTCAAAAGTAATAAAAAATATTGAAATGCAATAGTGCTGTCTCTTTTTATCTTTTTGCGAAATTTCCGTATTCCTCTCTATCAGCCGTTTGGGTGCCGCCGTTTCCGCTCGCAGCTTCCTCCTTTCCGGGGGGAGGGGGCGGCTTCCTCCGCTTTCGCTCAGGCCGGTTGCAGCCACGATGAGAGGGCGGCGAGCGGAATGTTCTCCATCCATCCCCGGTCGCTGTAGCCCTGCATGGAAAAACGGGCGCCTTTCAGTTCGGAGTGCTCTTTGATGAATGGGGCCAACGAGCGGGAGCGCACCTTCTTCTCTGCTATTGCTTCGACGGGAATGACGTGGCCGGCATGCTGCAACACGACATTTTTTTATGATTTTCTGTCTGAGAACCCCACTTTTTCGAGGATAAAAAAGGTGCAAAACCCCACTTTTTCGATGATAAGGTGCCGAACGTGGCCTTGAAAACAGAAGCGCAGTAGCTTTTTGCGTAGGGCCGAAAGGTGTCGCATTCCGCTGTTTTTTCAAGCAAACGCCAAGCGATTCTCGCACGAACAGGCTATCTTTGGCGCGTAAACGTGAAACGATGAAAAGAGGAACGATACATACGTGGCCCGAGTTGATGGAGTATATCGACGAAATAGGTTTCCTGCCACTGCTGCCGATGGGCATAGATGGATGGTCGGCCGAGGCTGCAACCGACGAGGCTGCGCAGTATACCGTCCTCGAAAACGGCAGCCGGGAGTGGCCCCTTTGGGCATGGAAAGGGAGCATCCTGCAGGAGAGCGGCTGCGCCTACGGCAAGTTCATCGACCGCAAGGCCACCTTCATCAGCCGGGCATGGTGGCCCGATTTCTGCCACTACCGCCGCAGCGTTTTCCCCTATCCCGAGGCCGGGAGCATTGAGGAGGGGATTCTGGCGACATTGAAGGAGGCCGGCAGCTTGCCGACGCGCGAACTGCGGGCGGCTTGCGGCTTCGACGGCCCGCGGATGCGGAGTAAGTTCGATGGCTATGTGACGCGCCTTGAGATGGGAGCCTACATCGTCACCGAAGATTTTCTCTATCCCCGCGACCGCCATGGCCGCGAATATGGTTGGGGATGGTCACTGCTGACCACCCCCGAGGCGCTGTTCGGCCGCTCCGAATGCCGTGCGCCGGGCACACCCGCTGAGGCACGCTGCCGCATCATGGCCCACTTCAAGGAGATCCTTCCGGGGCTGCCGGAGCGTGTCTGTCACCGTCTGCTCAAATAGGGTGGCATCTTCTCCGAAAAAGCTCCCGACCTTTTTTGACGATCATCGGGAAGAAAAAAAGGAAAGGTGCCCATCTTTTTCGGAGGGGCGGCACGGCTGTCGTTGCGTGCGTGGCGACGGGCTATTCTACCAGCTCTTCGAAAAATTCCGGACCTACGCCGCAAAGCGGGCAGACCCACACGTCGGGGAGCTCTTCAAATGCTGTTCCGGGGGCAATACATCCCTCAGGGTCGCCCACTTCGGGGTCGTAAACCCAGTCGCACATCGTGCATCTGTACTTCTTCATAGTTGTGTCGTTTATAGATGATACAATAATATATCCAATAAACAACGGCAGGCCGGAAAAGGTTCATCGGCGGCGTTCTTTCCCCTCGTTCCTGAAAGCGGCCGGATGGCGGAAGAGTTTGTCGATCAGGTCGCGGCGCCCCATCTTCTGCAGGGTGCGGGTGATCTGTTGGCGGAACTCGGGTTTGTACCAGAAGAAGAACTGCCGCTGCGCCAGCTTCTGCTCTTTCGTGTGGGCGGTATAGACCTTTTCGAGCGTATAGGGGTGATAGCCGGTGTAATAGATCTCCGTGGCCAGCGTCATCGGTGTGGGGGTGAAATCCTGCACCTGCTCCAGCTGGAAGTGGAGCCCGCGGGTGATGACGGCCAGTTCGGCCATGTCCGCCTCCGTGCATCCGGGGTGGCTCGAGATGAAGTAGGGGATCAGCTGCTGGTTCAGCCCATGCTGCCGGTTGACGCGGTCGAAGATGCGCTTGAACTGTCCGAACAGTTGGAACGACGGCTTCCGCATCTGCGTCAACACCTCCTCTTCCGTATGCTCGGGAGCCACCTTCAGGCGGCCCGAAACATGGTGGGCAATCAACTCTTCGGTATATTTTTGGGCCGCCTCGTTGAGCGACGGGTCGTCGTAATGGTGCATCAGCAGGTCGTAACGGACGCCGCTTCCGATGAAGGATTTCTTGATGCCCGGCAGACGGTCGACCGACCGGTAGAGGTCGAGCAGCGGCGTATGGTCGGCATTCAGGTTCTTGCATACCGCGGGCGATATGCAAGACGGTTTTTTGCAGACGGCACAGATGGCCGGGTTTTTCCCTTTCATGCGGTACATATTGGCCGACGGGCCGCCCAGATCGCTGAGGTATCCCTTGAAATCGGGCATCTCGGTGATCGCCTTTACCTCGCGCAAGATGGAGGCTTTGCTGCGGGAAGCGATGAATTTCCCCTGGTGGGCGGAGATGGTGCAGAAGGCGCATCCGCCGAAACAGCCGCGGTGGATATTGACCGAGAACTTGATCATCTCGTAGGCCGGTATCACCTTTCCCTTGTATTTCGGGTGGGGAAGGCGCGTATAGGGCAGATCGAACGAGGCATCGATCTCGGCCTCTGTCATCGGGGGGTAGGGCGGATTCACCACGATTGTCGTATCTCCACACCGTTGCAGGATACGTTGTGCGTGCTGCTTGTTCGACTCCTCTTCGATATGGCGGAAGTTCTTCGCCTGTTTCAGCTTCTCTTTCAGGCACTCTTCGTGCGAGTAGAGCAGAATGTCCTCTTTCGTGGGCTGCACGGCACGGTCGAGATAGACCGTTTGCGGGATGTCGCGGATACGGTCGAAGGGTTCGCCCTGCTGCAGGCGGTGCACCAATTCGCGCATCGGATTCTCGCCCATGCCGTAGATCAGCAGGTCGGCGGGGCTGTCCATCAGGATGCCGGGGCGCAAACGGTCCTGCCAGTAGTCGTAGTGCGTCAGGCGGCGGAGCGAAGCCTCGATACCTCCCAGCACGACAGGCACGTCGGGGTAGAGCTCCTTCAGGATCTTCGTATAGACAATGCTCGGATAGTCCGGGCGCATGCCGGCACGGCGGTCGGGGGTGTAGGCGTCGTCGCTGCGCAACCGTTTGTTGGCGGTGTAGTGGTTGATCATGGAATCCATCGCCCCGGCCGAAACCCCGAAGAAGAGACGCGGGCGGCCCAGCTTCTTGAAGTCGCGGTAGTCGCCCCGCCAGTCGGGTTGTGGCACGATGGCCACGCGCAACCCCTCGGCTTCGAGTGTGCGCCCGATCACGGCCCCTCCGAAGGAAGGGTGGTCGACATAGGCGTCTCCGTTGAACAAGATCACATCGAGATAGTCCCATCCGCGGGCTTCTACCTCCTTTTTGGTGGTAGGCAACCAATCCGTTAGCCTGTACTGTTTCATCTGCCAATCGCTGTTAAGAATCCTCCGTGCCCCATCCTTTTCTGTGCATGTGGGCGGAATAATGCCGACAAAGGTACAAATAATTCATGAAAAAACGGTTATCTTTGTCGGGGGAGATCGTCCGCGGCAGGCCGGTTTCCGATGAACCATGGCGTTAAAAAACAACACAAATATGAAACATTTTGCAATTTTGGCAAGTTTATTGCTGGCACTCAGCGCGACAATGCAGGCGCAAACAACAGAAAAGAGTACGATCAAGGGCAGCAAAGGCAACCTGGCTGCCCTCATTCAGAAACCGAAAATGAAAGAGGGGGAGAAGGTGCGTGTGGCCATTATCTGCCACGGCTTCACGGGATATAAGGAAGAAACGCTGCTCTGCCACATTGCCGACACGCTGCAACAGGCCGGGATCGCTTCGATCCGCTTCGACTTCAACGGACACGGGGTCAGTGAAGGCACCCTGCAGGAGATGACCGTCCTGAACGAACTGGAGGATGCACGCCGCGTCGTGGCCTATGCTTTGGAACAGCCGTGGGTGACGGACGTGAGCCTCGTCGGCCATTCGCAAGGGGGCGTGGTGGCCTCGATGCTGGCCGGACAGCTGGGGCATGGCATTCGTGCCGTGGCGCTTTGTGCACCGGCCGCCGTCCTTCGCGAAGATGCCCTCCGCGGCGAGCTGATGGGTACGACCTACGATCCGCAGAACCTCCCGGAATATGTGGAGATCTTCGGCGGCAAACGGGTCGGCCGTGCCTATTTCGAAGTGGCACAGACGCTGCCTGTCTACGAGACGGCCGCTCGGTATGACGGCCCGGTGATCATCCTCCACGGAACAGCCGACCGCATTGTGCCCTATACCTTCGGCGAACGCTACCGACGCGAGTGCAAAAACAGCGAGCTGGTGCTGATGCCCGGCCTGGATCATATGTTCAGCGGCGAGCAGAATAGCTGCCGCGTAGCCGCTACGATCACCCGCTTTATGCTGGCGCATTGAGCGGAGAGAGGAACTTTTCCCCGTATGCCGTTTGTAGGCATCGGGGGGGATTGGCATACTCTTCGTATAGATATTGTGAAAAGCCTCCACTTGTGATATATTCTCTTTGATTTCCCATACGTTGTCTTTATCGTTCAATTGTGCATTGTCATTTGCTTCTGAATCGTTTGGTGATAAAATCATCTACGAAAATCACAGGGGTTCCAAAGTCCGGTAGGCTATTGGTTTTACCACCATAGACGATAAGTTGGGTTGGAGACTTCATTGCAATCAATGTTTTAACCGAATAGATCCCTAAGCGTCTCGCTGCTCCACAGAAATCGTTACCGATGCCGCAAATAGCGGTTACGCTATGTTCTGCCAATCCCTCGAAAGCATATTTCAAAGAGTTGGCATCTAATCGTATTGTTGTTATACAACAAGCAAATGGGGAGATGTATATAGTTAATACGAACCCTGAGAAAGCAAAAAAACTTCCGGGGGAGTTCAAAAAGGCAATGCAGGAAGCGGTTGATTCTTACAAGTCAAACGTTTCGAATGATAGTTATTTCGAATAAAAATTTTATAGATAAACTTTTTGAAGAGCAAGATGTTGATTGTTCAACATTATTCAATGCCTTCCCCCAACGCAACCCCCTAATCGTTTTTGGGTGCCGAACATTTTCGAAAAAGGTCGGCATGAATTGAAAAAAAGATGCCGAACATTTTTCGGGCGGGTGCAATGGTCTGTCGGGAGGCTGTCGTCTGTACGGGCGAAATGGAAAGAGGGAACGACCCTGTACGGCCGGCGAATTACGGAAGGATGTAAGGTTTCCCCCGCCGCATTCGGCAGGAATGGGGCGGGAGGGAGGAGGGGGTCGAAAGACCATCCTTCAAACTCTTCATGTTCGACAGCAAGGACGTGAATTGTACATCCTTCATCCTCTCAACAAAGGAAAGACTCTTTTTCGCAGAGACTGACACATTGTCAAACTCCTTTTTCACAATCTTTAACGCAGGCAAAATGCCGTTTTTCGCGTCAAGAACAATCGTATACTTTAAATTATTCGTAAGTTTGTATCGAACATTAATCTTTTTATATCATGCCTGCTGTTACTGCAATAACCAACCTTATCATCGCGCTGGCTTATGAACCGACGCCGCAACCCTTCCTCGTTACCCTGATCTACAAAATAATAGGGTACGGAATCGTTATCGGGTTTGTGCTCTATATGCTCGAAGCTTTCTATCGTATTTTAACCGGATTCAAACACGACGACGACGAAAAAGACTAAACACCGAACATTCGGCTGATACGCTCCGGCTCCGACTCGCTCAAACGAGCACCGCCGGATGACGAATCCCCACGGAAAACGAATAAGGTCCGTTCCCTTTAACCGTTTACCCTTCTTCTGGTAAGGTGTCAACAGGCAAAGGGCAAGGAAGCGCACGCGCTCCCAATTGTCCCTGTAAATCGCCTCCTCCGTGTCGATATAGTCCGGAATCTCTTCCGACGTTTGAAACGGAAAATCGATCGAACACGCCTTGCATGTCGAACGCAACGAATGATATACAAGCAAGCCGACATAATGTACCTCGCCATCCGTGAAGATTGGCTCAACGACTTCATAACCGTTCCACTCGCCGATCTATTTTGCATCGTGGAATCCGGCTTCTTTCGCCATTTTTTTGCTTCATGTTGTTGGTTTTGATGAATTATGTACTGTATAATCTTTCCCCCAAACGGCTTTCGTTCCTATCACGTTCCCGTCTTCATCCAATAGATCCTCTTCGCCTTTCTTGTAACGGAAACGCCTAAACATAAGGTCGGCATGAATTGAAAAAAAGATGCCGAACATTTTTCGGGCGGGTGCAATGGTCTGTCGGGAGGCTGTCGTCTGTACGGGCGAAATGGAAAGAGGGAACGACCCTGTACGGCCGGCGAATTACGGAAGGATGTAAGGTTTCCCCCGCCGCATTCGGCAGGAATGGGGCGGGAGGGAGGAGGGGTCAATGCTCATGGTTGCACATCCGGCTGCGGTCGGCGGTGAATCCGTCGTGGCCGGCGGGCATGAATTTGCCGCGTTCCTGCAGGAAGGCGACGAGCTCGGCGGCGGTCATATCCTCGGCCGAGCAGGTATAGAACCGTTCGTCGGGCCCAAATTTGGCGATAATGGCTTCGATCAACTCCTCGGCAGATGCATAGCTATTGCCGAACATCATCTCTAAAACTTCGTGTCCGTGTGTCATATTACTCTTTTTTTTTCTGTTGGTTTGTGTTGCAAAGATAGTCATATTATAAAAAAACATGCCGGGTTCCGGCATGTTTTCCTTCCTTTTTCGGAAGTGTCATTCGTGATAGTCCTTCAGTCGTTTCTGCAGTTCCTGGCGTGCGAAGAAGATGCGGCTCTTGACGGTTCCGAGGGGGAGATTCATCTTCTCGGCTATTTCGCTGTATTTATATCCGCTGATGTACATCGAAAAGGGTACTTTCTGTTCGTCGCTCAGCTGTTCGATGGCGCGCGAGATCTCCTGGATCCGGTACGAGCCGTCGGGCGATCCGGCCCCGGCGTCGCCGGCGACATCCAGGTTGTAGAGGTCCACGTTCTGGTCGACGATCGTCTGTGTGCGGACAATCCGGTGATAGTTGTTGATAAATATGTTGCGCATGACGGTCAGCACCCAGCCTTTGAAGTTGATGTTGTCTACATACTTCTCCTGATTGTCCAACACTTTCAGCGTCGTGTCCTGCATCAAGTCTTGAGCGTCGTCCCGATTGGCGGTCAGCATGAGGGCGAAATTCATCATGTTTTCCTGCATGCTCAATAAATTCTTTTTGAATTGCAAAGCGTTCATGTTTGGCTACTCAATTAAGTTAGACTTTTTCTTTTTTCTCGTTCCCTTTCGCGTTCGGCTGTGAGGCCGTTCGGAAGGTGAGACAAATATAATAAAAAAATTGCGCGAATCCTATAGATTGTATTAATTAACAGATTATTACATCCTTTATGCCTGTCTTAAAATTTCCCAAAATAAACCTATAACAACCCACGTTTCTCCCCGGTTTTGGTCTCTTTCTCTCTTTTGTTGGTTTGCATGGCTCGGTTTGTTTTCTCGAAAAACAAAAAATGTTCAAAAAAAGCGCCCGCGGCAGTCTCTCCTGAAGGTTCAGAGAGGCTCCGAACAGCAGTCGCGGTTTTGCAAATATTCAGGATTGGCCTTGTAGTAGAAGTGATTCTCTTTCCAGATATATTCCAAGGCGCCGATGCTCATCAGGTCGCTAAGGATCTGCCGCGCCTCGAAGCTGCGGATGTGGGCCAGTTTGCAGAATTGCCCCAGCGAGATGCAGGGTTCTGCCCGGAGGTAGTCGATCAGCCGTTCGACCGGCTCGGTGAGTGTCAGCAGGGTGCCCTTGTTCGAGCGCGCTTTTGCCCAGGCTTGCGTCAGGACGCCGTTGGCCAGGATGTTTTCGTCGGCCACGCGGATGTAAGCCTTGAAGGCTCCTTCCGGGTCGGTGGCGAGGTAGGGGCGTTCGTGGCCCGGCTCGATGTCGATCTCGAGCACGCATTTCCCGTTGATCTCCCAGTGCCGGGCGGTGAAAGGCACCGATGGTTGGGTGTAGAGTTGCGAGGCTGCTTCGATCATGTAGTACTCCTCGTCGCTTCTGATGCCCGCGATGTGTCCGTTGTCTTTGACGCCGATCAGCAGCCGGCCGCCGTCGGTATTGGCAAAGGCACTCAGCGTGCGGGCTATTTTTTTGCTGTCGCTGACCTCGAACTTAAAGTCCTGTTGCTGATGCTCTCCCTGGGCGATCAGCGCTTCTAACGGATGCGTTTTCATTATTTGCCTTTCAATTTGTGCACAAAAATAAAATAAATCTGTAACTTTGTCAATGCCTTGGCGCAACAAGGGCGCGGGGGTGTGATCTAACTTTCGGAAATAGAACTTATAAGATAAGAAAAAAATGTCAGAGATTCCTGTTTTGATTTCAGATTTGGCCGTGATTTTGATATGTGCCGGCCTCGTAACGCTATTGTTCAAGTGGCTGAAACAGCCCGTGGTTTTGGGCTATATTGTAGCCGGTATCCTCAGCGGGCCGGTCTGCAAGTACACACCGACCGTGATGGATTCCGGCAGCATCGAGACATGGTCCGAGATCGGAGTGATCTTTTTGCTCTTTACCTTGGGGTTGGATTTCAGCTTCAAGAAGCTGGTCAAAGTGGGCGGTACGGCCGTTATCGCTGCCATAACGGTGGTGCTCGGCATGATGTTTGTCGGCTATGCCACCGGCCTTGCCTTGGGGTGGGGCTCGATGAACTCCCTCTTCCTCGGCGGCATGTTGTCCATGTCGTCCACGACGATCATCTATAAAGCGTTTGATGACATGGGTTTGCGCAATCAGCAATTCTCCGGCGTGGTGTTGGGTATCCTGGTGGTCGAGGACCTTTTCGCCGTCTTGATGATGGTTTTGCTTTCGACCCTGGCCGTGAGCAAGCACGTCGAGGGGGCCGAGATGCTGAACAGTGTCATGCGGCTGGGGCTTTTCCTGGTGTTCTGCTTCATTGTCGGCATCTATCTTGTCCCTTCGTTGCTGCAGCTTTGCCGGAAATACCTGAACGACGAGACGCTGCTGGTCGTCAGTCTCGGGCTCTGCCTGACGATGGTTATGATCGCCGTATTCGCCGGTTTCTCCTCTGCCCTGGGTGCTTTCATCATGGGTTCCCTCTTGGCCGAGACGGTCGAAGCCGAGCGTATCGAACGGTTGGTGAAGCCGGTCAAGGATCTCTTCGGTGCCGTCTTCTTCGTCTCCGTCGGCATGATGATCGACCCTCAGATGCTGTGGGAATATAAGATTCCGATCTTGCTCCTGACCCTCATCGTGATGGGCGGACAGATCACCTTCGGCACGTTCGGCGTGCTCCTCTCCGGCCAGCCGTTGAAGGTAGCGGTGCAGTCGGGCTTCTCGTTGGCGCAGATCGGCGAGTTTGCCTTTATCCTGGCGGCTCTCGGCCAGTCGCTGAAGGTGACCGACTCGTTTCTCTATCCCATCGTGGTGGCTGTCTCCGTCATCACGACCTTCTTCACGCCCTATATGATCCGTTTCTCCGAACCGGCCTATCGTAGGCTGGAGGGGCGGATACCGTCGAAGCTGCGCCGCTTCTTGATGCACTACGCTTCCGGCTCGACTACGATCCATCAGAAGAGTGCCTGGAACAAATTGCTGAAGGCATTGGCCGGCATCGTGGGTGTCTACGCCTCCGTCACGTTCGTCCTCATATTCGTATGGTTGCAATATGTCTCTCCGCTGATCACGAACAACATCCACGGGTGGCAGGGGAATATCCTCTCGTTGGTGATCATCCTGGCCTTGATCTCGCCGCTGTTGCGTGCCATCATGATGAAGAAAAACCGTTCGATCGAGTTCCGGCAGTTGTGGAACGACCGTAAGATCAACCGCGGGCCGCTCATCTCGCTCATCTTGCTCCGTATCATCTTGTGCGTCATCCTGGTCATGATCCCGGTGGTGCGCCTGCTGAACACGGCCGTGGGCTATATGTGGGTGTTCGCGGCATTGACCGTTATCACCATCATCTTCTCAAAGAAGCTGAAGAAACACTCCATCCTGATGGAGCGCCACTTCCTCTCGAACCTGACTGCCCGCGAGATGGATGCCGCCAAGCACTCGACCATCCGGCAGAGCTTTGCCAACCACATGCTGGAGCGTGACCTCCACCTGGCCGATTTCGAGGTGCGGCAGAACTCGCCGAGTGTCGGCAAACGGCTGCGCGACCTTGACTTCCGCAAGATCTGCAATGTCAATGTCGTGACGATCGTCCGCGGCGATCTTCGCATCAATATCCCGGGCGGCGACGAACGTCTCTATCCGTTCGACAAGATTGTCGTGGTGGGGGCCGATTCCGACCTGGAGCATTTCCGCACCTATGTCGAAGAGAAGTATGAGGACTACCAGAAACAGGTGCATGAGACGGCCGGCACTGTCAGCATCGAACAGTTTCAGGTCTCTGCCGACTCGGCGTTGGTGGGCCATTCCATCCAAGAGTCAGGCATCCGCGAGCGGGCCGAATGCCTCGTGATCGGTATCGAACGCGGCGATTGTTCGCTGAAGAATCCGGACCCGGCCACCTGCTTCGAAGCGGGCGACCTGGTGTGGATCGTCGGAGAGCGCAAGCATATGTTGCGGTTGAGTGAAGGGAAAATAGCATAATAAGAAGAGATATGGAAAAAATGAAGTTTTTGGGTATTATCCCGGCCCGCTACGCTTCGACGCGTTTCCCGGGCAAACCGTTGGCCCTGCTGGGCGGCCAACCCGTGATCCGGCGGGTCTATGAGCAGGTTGCAGGGGCCGTCGATGCCGTTTGGGTGGCAACAGACGACGAACGGATCGAGGCGGCTGTCAAGGCGTTCGGCGGAAATGTGGTGATGACCTCGACCCACCACCGGAGCGGCACCGACCGCTGCCGCGAGGCCTACGAGAAGGTGGGCCACGGCTACGATGTCGTGATCAACATTCAGGGCGACGAGCCCTTTATCCGTCCCGAACAGATCGAGACGCTCAAGGCCTGTTTCGATGCGCCCGAGGTGGAGATCGCCACGTTGGTGAAGCCTTTTGCGGCCGACGGCGACTTCGAAAAGACGCTGTTCAACCCCAATTCGCCCAAGGTGGTGGTCAACAAACGGATGGAGGCGATGTACTTCAGCCGGTCGATCGTCCCTTATATCCGTGGGAAGAAGTATACCGAGTGGCTCTCGGCCCATCTCTTCTACAAGCATATCGGCCTGTATGCCTACCGGGCAGCCGTGCTGAAAGAGATCACCGCCCTGCCGCCATCGTCGCTCGAGATGGCAGAGAGCCTCGAGCAGCTGCGCTGGCTGGAGAACGGCTATCGGATCAAGGTGGGCATCACCGAGCAGGAAACGATCGGCATCGATACGCCCGAAGACCTCGAACGCGCCAACGCGCTGTTCGAAGGCCGCTGACCGTTACGGCGCGACGAAACGAGACAAGGCGAATGGCCGGGCCTCAAACGGGCCGTGCCGTCCGCCTTTTTTGTCGGGTTCTCCGGCGGTGCGAGCGGATATTCTCTCTCGTTTGCCGCGCCCCGTCTCGTGGCTTTGTGTAAAATGTCGCGGGCAATGTATGAAATTCCCCCTCCGTCATTGATTATCCTTGTTTATCAGGTTGACAACCACCTTCACCATGACATCTTTCTCTTCCGTGCGGCTTTCGGCAATCATCAGGGTGAGGGCAACGAGCGTATTGTCGGCAATTCGTTTGTGGCCGTCGTCGGCATAGAGAATTCCGTTCTTATCCAAAAACCAAAGGAAGAGCATGGCGGCAATACGCTTGTTACCGTCGCTGAACGAATGGTTCTTCACGACCAGGTAGAGCAACATGGCAGCCTTCTCTTCCACCGACGGATAGAGATCCTCGCCTCCGAAAGTTTGGTATATCTGTCCGAGGCTGCTCTTGAAGGAGGCATCCTTTTCGTTGGCAAACCATTGCGAGCCGCCGAACTTTTCTTTCAGGGCATTGATGGCTTTCATGGCGTTGCCGTAGGTGATGCGGAACGGCTCTTCGCGGGTGGTACGGTTGATGCCGAGCGCCCGGTAGTCGTATCGGTCGAGCGTGTCGAGGGCATAGACATAGTCGCTGATGACATTGAACAATCCCTCATACTCCCCGGTTGTCACGCTCTGCTGCAAGGTGATGGAACGCGACATGAGGTTGACAATGCTTTTCAGATCGTTATAGTTGTCGAGACGCCGGCGGTTGATGGCGTAACCCTTGATGAGGTATTGCTTGAGGACGGCGTTGGCCCATCGCCTGAAAGCAACGCCTTGTTGGCTTTTGACCCGGTAGCCGACGGAGATGATAACGTCGAGATTGTAGATTCGGGTGGGGCGATACCTGTATTGAGTATTATGCAAAATTTGCATATTACTCTCTTTTGTCACCTCTTTTTCTCTGAAAGCATTGGTTATATGTCTGGCAATAACCGACTGGTCTTTGCCGAACAGTGCCGCCATCTGGCTTTGGGTGAGCCATACCGTATCGTTTTCCAGCTTCACGTTCAACTCTACAGTGCCGTCGGCCGAGCGGTAGATCTCTACTTTGTTTTCGTTCATGTTCATAGTTACAGGTTTTGTTGTGCAAGTTGGTGAAAATAGATGAGACGGCCAAATTCCCGCCCCCTTTTCTTGCTGTTGTTTTCTCGTTTGCGAAAAGAGGATGTCGTCCCGATCGTGCGGAAGAAAGAGAGCCGCGCGGGGCGGGTTTGTTCCCCGGCAAACGGCAGTTTGTTCGGCATGAAACAGCCGTTTGCCCGGCATCACACATTGGAGAAGAGGCCATGAAAACAACCGCCCCACGGCATCCGGGCGGATCGTGCCGGGCAGCCATGGGGCGGTTGGTGTGCCGGCCTGTTCGGATCGGCAGGCGGAGCGGTGTCGTTTACCACTTGTAGTTGAAGCCGAAGCTCAGCAACTCGTTGATCTGAAGGAACGAGTTGAGCTCTTCGCTCTTGGCCACACCATCGTCGTAGCGCAGGTTGAGCGTGATGTTGGTCGAGAAGAAACGGCTCCAGGCAAACGAGAAGCGGTTTTCCCACTCCCCCTCGATACGTTTGTAGTTCGTATTGTAGTAGAAACGTGAATACCAGCTGACGTTCTTGCTCATCTGGAAGTTGAGCGTGGCGTTGAGCGTCGAACCGAACTGGTTCTCGAGTGTCGGGTATTCGTCCGTGTCCCCTTTCTTCTTGAAGTGCTTGCTCAGGTTGATTGTGTCGTCGATCGTATGGCGGAACGTATAGGCCAACGGTGCGATATTGGCACTGAAGGTGAGCGTCTTGTACTTGTTCTTGAACTTCTTGTTCAGGTCATATTTCATACCGACACCGACATTGACGCTGTAGGGCGAGAGGAATCCGGCCTGCCGCACATCCGAGTTTTCGGCATAACTGCTCAGCAACTGTGTCTTGAATTCCATGTCCAACGTGTAATACCACTTCTGGAAAGCCTTGTAACCGAAGTTGGAGTGCAGACGGAACACGTCGTCGCTCACCTTGAAGCTGCGGAGCGTGTCGTTCGGCGCCGTGTAGAGTGTGTTCTTGATCTCCAGCTCGTTGGTCCATTGTACCTTGTTTTTGTTGTAGTCGTACTTGACATATTCGCGGTTGTTCATGTTCAGCGAGCTGTTGCCGCCTTTGTGCCAGTTGGGAGATACGTAGTTCTGTGCGAATTGGATCGAGCTTTCGAAGTGCGACTGCCAGTAGCGGCGTTCCGGAATGAACTTCTCCGGCGCCTCGACATCGTTGAAGTTGACATCGTTTTTCACCTTGAGCGGCAGGTCTTCCTTGATGTTTTTCTTCACCACCTTGGCCTTGACCGTCTCTTTGGGCAGCATCGCCTGCGTGTAACGGTAGTAGAGCGGGTGGTTGGTCTCGACATATCGTTGCGCCATCTTCGCGCTCTTGTCTGCCCGAACATAGTCGGTAAAGATGGAGTCGGTGCGCATGAGCGGTTGCGGATGATAGGCACTCTCCTCCGGCCGGCGGTCGTAGAAATCCATGTCGTCGGGCAGATAGTCGCCCGTGAAGACGATCGGCATGAACAGCCGGTTGACGATCTGCTCCTTGCGTCGCGGAAGGTCATAGTCGGAGAGCGTGGAGTTGTGAAATTCGTTGACCAGCGCCACGGCATCGGGCGACATGGTCAGCTCGTCTTTGACGAGATATTGCTGCACGCCCGGCGACATTCTCTGCGGGACTGTATAGTCTTTGTTCAGCTCCTTCAGGCGGTTTCGCAGGTCGGGGAGCTCGCGCTCGTCGACGGTCACTACCGTGTCCTGTGCGGCCGTATCAATGCCGACCGCCTGCATCAGGTTTGTTTGCATCGAGGAATTGGTTTGGGCCATGGCCAAAGGGCTGCCGCAGATACCCAAAAATACAGTTAATACACAGATTCTGTTCATTATTGTTTTCGATCAATTAAGTCCATCAATTACGAACCGGTCTAAACGGAAACCGGCTCTTTGTCCATTCCTATCCGACGCACCTGCGGCCGTTCGGGCAGTTTTCGCCGTTGTACGTCGCTTTCTACACTGCAAATATACGATTTTTGTTTCGATTGGCTGTCGCATTTCCCGTCAAAGATTACGAAATGGCATGAATTTGAACGGAAACGGATTCCGTTTATTGTACAAAAAGCGGGCAGAAAGGAAGAAAACAGGCTCTTTCTCCGGCCGTCAATATGGGCTAAACGGCCCGGCGAGGTGGGGTGGTGTTTACCTCTATGTGGCTCATTTGCCCACCCAAACGGCACTCTTTCGGGGAGAATGCCTTCCGGTTACGTCTCATCCTCCTCTTTCTTCGCAGTCTGCTCTTCGAGAGCTTTGCGCCATTCGTTGGGTGTGGTGCCCACCTTTTGCTTGAAAATCTTGTAGAGTTGCGAGCGGGAAGAGAATCCGCATTCGACGGAGATGATGTCATTGCTGTAGTCCGGTTGGCGCACCATCATCTGCTTGGCTGCCTCGCATCGGATATCGCTGAGCCACGACCGGAAGGTGACGCGAAGCTCTTGCCGGAAGAAGGCCGACAGTTCGTTGCGCGTGACGCCGATTTGGTCGGCCAGCGACACGATGTTGAGGTTGAGGTTCTTGTAGCCTTCTGTCGTGAGCCACCGTTTGAGGGCGGCATCGACCGCGGCAATCTGCTCGGCCGTGAGCGGCGGGACGGCCGCCGAAGGGTCCTCTTGCTCGAGCAGGAGGCTTATTTTGTATCCGCCGGCACTGCCGTTGGCCGCCATCTCGTCGGAATTGTCCAGCAACACGTCTGTCGGGACATAGTTGAAGCCGAGCGACAGAAAGGCATTGACATAGAGAACCAGGGCAAGGAGCATGACCGGACCGACGATGAACAGCAACCGCGGCGCGACCGACACGAGGGGCAGTGCGACAGTCGAGAGGCAGAGCATCGTAAGGCTTGCCTTCGTGAAGATGCGGTAGGTGTGCATCTCCGCGCCCGTCTGCCGCTCGAGGATGGCTTTGTGGCGTCTCATCTCCTTCGCGATGATGAGGAGGAAATGGAGCATCGCGACAAGGAATAGCGTAAGCATGAGATAGATCCACCGACCGATCTGCCAACTGCCGGCCTGCAGATAGCCGATGGTGAAGACCACAAGGATCAGAAAGTAGGCGCCGGCGGCTATCAGCGTGAAGGTTCGCCGGAGATGTTGGGTAAGCTCGATATGGTAGGTGCCCCTGCTGAGGAGGAAGGCAACGGGGGTATAGAACAGAATGTCCATGACTCTCCCCACCTCTTCGCCCATGGCCCGCAGATCCAATGTCATCTGCAGATGGAAATAGATGGCCAGCAGGCAGAGAGCCGAGAAGAGGATCCAGCGTGACTGCTCGTAGCGGTGGCTCGTATACTTGGTATAGGTGCGTGCACCGATCAGCGCGAGGGCCAGTACGGCCATCGTCGTGAGGCAGGTGAAGTGGAGCAGGTCAGGGGCATCCATAGGGCATTTATCGCTTGTTGAGTTGCAGCAGTCGGTTGTATTCCTCCTTCGTCAGGCGCATGAACGACCCGTGTTGCGGGCCTGTCACGCCTTCGATGTCGACCGGGTCGGAGAAGTTGCGCAGGAAACGGTCGGCCTTGCAGATGCGGTAATGCTTGGGCTTCGACGAATATTCGATATAGGCCACGCGCCAGGTATCGTCGCCGATCAGCTGAAAAGCCGACGATCCCTCGCATTTCTTGTTGCCTTCGAAGTCGACATAGTCATCTTCGACGGGGGCGCTCCAGGGGCCGCGCAGCGAATCGGCCGTCGCGGTGAAGATACCGGGCTTGCCTCCTTCCTTCTTGATCAGCATGTGGTAGCGCCCGTCACTCGGGAGGTAGTTGATGTCGGCGTCGATCGTCGCATAGCCCCAGTCGAAGAGCAGCTGCGGTTTGGTCAGCTTCGTGAAGGTCTCGTCGGCATAGCTGTAGTACATGCGGTCGTACGCCTCTTCGGCCTGGTTCCAAAGCGAGTAGTAGATGAAGTAGCCTCCCTTCTTGCCGTTCGGCCAGACGTAGCCGGGGTCCCAGAAGATTTGCGGCGCCCATACGCGGTTGATGGTGGTCCAGTCGCGGTAGACGTCGGGGCTTTCCGGGTCGCAGAAGATCGAAGGGCCCTGCCGGAAGTCGAACGTCACCGACTCCCAGTGGATGAGGTCCTTGCTCGTGAGGAGGTCGATGCCGAAGTTGTTCCACACTTTCGACTTCTCCACACACATGTCGGTCGTGACCATGCGGAACGCTTTGCCGTCGTGGCTGCGGCAGATAAAGGCGTCGCGCGTGCCCCCTTCGATGCGTGCATGCTCTTTGGGGTCGAAGATCGGCTTGCCCTCCATGATGTCTTCGTAGTGATAGCCGTCGCGACTCACGGCAAAGGCGGTCCATTCGCCCAGGTCGCTCATGTGGCAGTAGAGGTATCCGTAGTCACCGATTTGCGGGTTTTGCGCCATGGCTGCCCCCGAGAAGAGGAGCGCGGCGGCTGAAATTATCCATTTTTTCATGTGTGTCATAGCTATAGTTGTCTGTTTATCGTTCTTTTCGGGAATATCCCTTTCGCAAATATAGGTTTTTTCGGGGAAAGGGGAATGCGTTTGACTAAAAAAAGAGAATTACTATGGAAAAGTAGTATGAAAACTTATTTCTTTTTCAGTCTTGAGGTCATGAATGCCCCTATTACAGCGGCTATTGTGCCGGCAGATACAGAGGCAGCGACCGTATAGGCTCCTTTATGTATGGAATAAAAGAGAATGGAGCAAAGTTAGAGCGCACATATAAAAGCAAACACAATGGCAAGAACGGTTGTCAAGACAATCCCTTTGGACGCCCGTGCTTCATACTCATGCCTGTGCGGCATCTCCCTCTCTGCCATCTTAATAATCCTTTCAGCGGCTCCCGGTATCACTTGCTCCTATTTGGCAAGGTCTTCAGGTTTTGGAAGCGGGTCCGAATACTGACGATGCGATTGGAAGGTAATCTCAGCTTGTTGTCTTTGTTGTTCCTTGGAATTTTCCATAAGCCATTCTTATATCGTTACCAACATGAATCCGGTCTTCGGCGATGCGGTCTGCATCACTTTTGAGTTTCATCTCTTCTGCATACTGACGAATAGGGTTCTCTTCTAATCTGAAGAAGAACAAAATGCCTTTTGAAAATAGTTTTTTAAAATATTTTTTCATGTTTCAGTTGTGTGTCAGATGCTGTTTTTGAATCAATAACAAACCATTGTTTCGGTCACAATTTACGCAATGTTTTTTACTTTGCAAAAAAACAAGCCGAAAAGAAAAAATGAAACGGAGAGATGAAAAACAGTTCAGAGCCCGCTTTTGAAAAAGTTTCTCGCCACCATCCGCCGGCTTGTTCGGCATGAAACTCCGGTTTGTTCGGCATCGACCCGATGCCGATTGCCCACTTGGCGGGACGGAACGCCCGAGCGCGGGGCGGCAGCCGGGCAACGGGTCGCCCCTTTGGGACGAAAAAACAAAATCCGCCCTTTGCCGTGTCGTACATTTTTCATACATTTGTCATCCGAAAAACGGATTAAAACAGTTACTATGCCATTAAATCTACAAAAAAATCTTCCGGCCATCGAGCTGCTGAAGAAAGAACATATATTTGTCATTGACGACAGCCGCGCGACGACGCAGGACATCCGCCCGTTGCGCATTGTGGTCCTGAACCTGATGCCCCTGAAGATAACGACCGAGACCGACCTGGTGCGGCTGTTGAGCAACACCCCGCTGCAGGTGGAGATGGAGCTGATGAAGATCAAAGGACACACCTCGAAGAACACGCCGATCGAGCATATGCAGGCCTTCTACAAGGATTTCGACCAGATGCGCGACGACTACTACGACGGAATGATCATCACCGGCGCGCCGGTCGAGCAGATGCCGTTCGAGGAGGTGACCTATTGGGGCGAGATCTGTGAGATCTTCGACTGGGCACGGACGCATGTGACCTCGACACTCTATATCTGCTGGGCGGCCCAGGCCGGGTTGTACCATTTCCATGGGGTGCCGAAATATGACCTCCCGAAGAAGATGTTCGGCATCTTCCCGCACCACCTCCTGCAGCCCTACCTGCCGATCTTCCGCGGCTTCGACGACGAGTTTTACGTGCCGCACAGCCGCCATACGGAGGTGCGCCGCGAGGATATCGAGAAGGTGCCCGGACTGACGCTCCTCTCCGAGAGCGACGAGTCGGGTGTCTATATGGCCATGGCGCGCGGAGGCCGCGAGTTTTTCATCACGGGCCACTCGGAATATTCGCCCAACACGCTGCACGACGAGTACATGCGCGACCTGAACAAGGGGCTTCCCATCGAGATGCCGAAGCATTACTACCGGAACGACAACCCCGCCGAGGGGCCTCTCGTGCGGTGGCGTGCCCATGCCAACCAGCTGTTTACCAACTGGCTGAACTATTATGTATACCAGTCTACGCCGTTCGATCCGAAAGAGATCCGTCAGTTGGGCGACCTGGAATAAACGTAACGCAAAGAAAAGAGATGAATAATGTCCGGAAAATAGAACTGTTGTCGCCCGCCAAAGATTTGCAGTGCGGCATGGAGGCGGTCAATCACGGGGCCGATGCCGTCTATATCGGTGCACCGAAGTTCGGCGCCCGCTCGGCGGCCGGCAACACCCTCGACGATATCCGCACGCTCTGCTCGTATGCCCACCTCTACGGGGTGCGCATCTACGTGACGCTCAATACGATCCTCAAGGAGGAGGAGCTGGCCGAGGCGGAGCGGATGGTGTGGGATCTCTACGCCGCCGGTGTGGATGCCCTGATCGTGCAGGACATGGCTTTGCTGAAGATGCAGCTGCCGCCCATCCCGCTCCACGCCAGTACGCAGACGGACAATCGAACGGTCGAGAAGGTGCGCTTCCTCGAGCAGGCCGGCTTCACGCAGGTGGTTTTGGCCCGCGAGCTGGGGTTCGACCAGATCCGCCGCATAGCCGATGCCACGACTGTTCCGCTCGAAGTGTTTGTACACGGTGCCCTCTGCGTCAGCTACAGCGGACAGTGTTACCTGAGTGCCGCCCTTACGGGGCGCAGTGCCAACCGGGGCGAGTGTGCCCAATGCTGCCGTCTGCCCTATACGATGGTAGATGCGACGGGAAAGGTGATAGCCTCCGACAAATATCTCCTCTCGTTGCGCGACATGAACCGCGCCGACGAGCTCGAGGCCCTGCTCGATGCGGGCGTATCGTCGTTGAAGATCGAGGGAAGACTCAAGGATGTGACCTATGTGAAGAACATCACGGCCCTCTACCGCCGGCGGCTCGATGCGATTCTGGCCCGACGGCCGGAGTATGTGCGTGCCTCGGTGGGAGAGAGCCGCCTGACCTTCGAGCCGCAAGCCGACAAGAGTTTCAACCGCGGCTTTACACCCTTTTTCCTCAAGGGGCGCACGGCCGACATCACCACCTTCGACACCCCCAAGTCGCGGGGCGAATATGTGGGGACGGTCAAGGAGATCAAAGGCAACAGTTTTACCGTGGCAGGAGTCGTACAGCTGAACAATGGCGACGGATTGTCGTTCTTCAACAGCCGTGGCGAACTGGAGGGTTTCCGCGTGAACAGGGTAGAGGCCAACCGCCTCTTCCCGTTGAAGATGCCCGCTCTCCGGCCCAAGATGAAGCTCTACCGCAATGTGGATCACTCGTTTGAGAAGCTGTTGTCCGCCCCCTCGGCCGAGCGTAAGATCGCCGTGCGGATGGCCTTTCGCGACAACCCTTTCGGCTTCACGCTCGAGATGGAAGACGAAAGCGGCAGCCGTGTGGCACTCACCCGCACCCTGGAGAAGGAATTGGCGCGCAACGATCGGAGCGACAACATCCGTCGGCAGCTGGAGAAGCTGGGAAACACCCCCTTCGAGGCTCAAACAGTCGAGGTGGAGATGGCGCAACCGTGGTTTGTCCCGTCGTCACTGCTTGCCGAGATGCGCCGCGAAGCCGCCGAACGGCTGCAGGCGGTGCGCCGGATGAACTACGTCCGGGAGCGGTCGAAACCCCGGCCCGCCGCGGCCGATAATCCCTATCCCGAGCGGCATCTGACCTATCTCGGGAATGTGTCCAACTCGCTGGCCCGCACCTTCTACGCAGAGCACGGCGTCACCACGGTCGATCCCGCCTTCGAGCTGAAGCCCGTGGCCGATGTTCCGCTGCTCTTTTCGAAGCATTGCCTGCGCTACAGCATGGGGTGGTGTCCGATCCGCCAGCAGGGGCGGTCGCCTTTCCGCGAGCCCTACTACCTATTGTATAAGGAGACGCGCCTCCGGCTGCAGTTCGACTGTCGGAACTGCCGGATGCTTGTCCTGAAACCGTCTGATCAATCATTGTAAAGTATATGAAAAACGTATTGGCTTTTTTGACCCTGCTGCTGCTAACCTCGGCATGCAGCTCCTCCTCGCTCAAACCGGGCGAGCCGGTCTACGTGACCATCACTTCGACCATGGGCGATGTTACCGTCCGTTTGTATGACGACACCCCGCTCCACCGCGACAACTTTATCAAATTGTGCCGCGAGAATGCCTACGAGGGGGTACTCTTCCACCGCATCATCAAGGATTTTGTGGTGCAGGGCGGCGACCCCGCCAGCGTGGCCCACGAGCCGTATGTCCTCTATGGCGACGGTGACGGCGGCTATACCGTACCGGCCGAGATTGTGCCGACCCACTTCAACAAGCGGGGTGCACTGATCGATGCCAAAGAGTCGGACGATGTCAACCCCGAACGCGCATCGGCCGGCACACACTTCTGCTATGTCCAGGGAAAAGTGTGGGACGACGCCGGGCTGGACAGCATGGAGGTGCGCATCAACAAGATACGCACGAACTGGTTCCGCTCCATCTTCCTCCACCGTCTGGTGAAGCAACAGCCGGAACTGAAAGAGCAACCCGACCGGCTCGAGGCCGCCGTGCAGCAGCTCCTTGCCGATACACTGGCGCAGATCCCGCCTTATCGCATCCCGGAAGAGCAGCGCGCCGTCTACAAGAGCGAGGGCGGATCGCCCCATCTCGACGGCAGTGTGACGATCTTCGGCGAAGTGGTGGAAGGATTCGATATCGTGGAAAAGATGTCGCTTGTCGAGACCGACGACAATGACCGCCCGATCGAGGATGTGATCATCCTCAAGACGAAGGTGTTCAACAAGTAACGGTCTGAAGGGAGAGGTCGCTGTTTGCCCCCCTCTCCTCCGTCTGAAACGAAAAGAGAAGAGGCCGGACGTTTGGAGCGCCCGGCCTCTTCTGTGTAGCAACGCGGAGTAAGTACGCGCAGGGCTTTGTGCGAGTGGGGGTCACTTCATCAGCATCACGAGGCTGCCTGCGGTGATCAGCAGCGCACCGACGATAACGCGCGGCGAGACAGGCTCCTTCAGAATCAGGAAGGAGAGGAGGATCGTCAGGACGACACTCAGCTTGTCGATAGGAGCCACGCGAGAGACGTCGCCGATTTGGAGGGCCTTGAAGTAGAAGAGCCACGAGAGACCGGTGGCGATGCCCGAAAGAACAAGGAAAATCCACGTGTAGCCGGGGATCGTTTTTACCTCCGATGTGTGGTGGCCGACGAGAACGATGCCCCACGTAATGAGCAGGATGACCGACGTACGGATGGCGGTTGCCAGATCTGAATTGATCGCTTTCACCCCGATCTTGGCGAAGATGGCTGTCAGGGCAGCGAAAAGGGCGGAAAGCAGTGCATAATATCTCCACATAGCAAACAGATTATATCGGCCGCAAAGATACAGACAATTTCCTTTAGGGTGTATCTCTTTGGGGCCGATACCTGAAAAAATCGCGGCAGGAGGTCTGCCCCTCTGCCGCTTTCACGCCGTCAGCTTTCCCATGAAATAGGCGATCTGTTTGCGCCACCACTCCCAGTCGTGCGCCACATCGTGCCCCCAGTAATCGACCCACGCCGGGATCCCTTTCTGTTGCAGGAGCGCGTCGAGCCGGCGGGTACTCTCGAGCAGCTCCTCCTCCCATGCGCCCCGGCCGACGCAAAGAATGATCCTGCTCCGGCGGTAGAGGTCGAGGTAGGGGTGCGACGCGGGCATATTGCGCAGAAAATCGTAGGGGGAGTTGTCGTAAACCAACGGATCGCGGTAGCCGGGAAAGAAGTAGTCGGCATGATAGAGACCGCTCAGCGCGAGAAGCGTGTCGAAGAGGTCCGGGCGGCGGAAGAAGGCATTGGCCGCATGAAACCCGCCCATACTGCACCCCGTGACGATAAGTTTTTCGCCGGGCGTGGTCACCTCGGGCACGAGTTCGTCCACGATGTAGTGAAACCACTGCTCATGCAGGCTGATGCGTCGGTGCTCGTCGCCGCCCGTGTCCGACCATGTCTCGCTGTCGATGCTGTCGGCACAGATCAGATGTATGCTTCCGTTGTCGATAAATTGCGAGACGGCGGCCACCATATCGAAGTCGGCATAGTCGTAGAATCGGCCGTTCTGCGAGGGGAAGACCAGCACTCCGCGGCCCCGGTTTCCGTACGTTTTGTATTCCATCTCCCGGCCCAGCGACCGGCTGTATCTCTTCACATATTTTGTTTCCATCTTGTTTTCTTTTTGGGGGTGAATCATTCAATCGTTCTTTGCGTGCACGAAACGGACGAAGGCATCCACCTCGTCCGGCGTGTCGAGCCGCACGGTGTACATCTGCTGGCCCATGGCATCGTGAAACAGGTCGGGCATCCGCTCGCACATCACCATCCTATCCCCGTAACGGCCGAGCACCTCCTCGTGCGAATGGACGTAGCTGTACCTGTCGCGTCGGCTGGCGAAGGCGCAATAGTAGGGTTGCCCGACCGTCATCCGGCTCTCTCCGTAGGTCACCATATCGGCCCAAATCTTGTAGACGTCGGTAGAGTGGGCGAAGTTGATCATGTCCGGCGTGTAGCCGCCCGCGGGGCGCATGTTCACTTCGAGCGCGACGAAATCGCCTTTTCGCCCGAGGTTGTTGCGGTCGCGGTCGAGCCGGAAGAACTCCAGATGCACGAATCGCTTCTCCACTCCGAAGGCTTTGACCGTCCGGCGGCCCAGTTGGCGCAGGCTGTCGGGCATCTCCTTGTCGACATAATAGGAGAGGTCGAGCTTTTTGTTGACAATGTCCATGATGGAGGGGGGCCAAACGGTCATCGACTCGAAGAGCGGCTCGGAGGCGGCTCCTATCACGGCGTCGTACGAGCAGATCTCTCCGGTCACGAACTCCTCGACGACATAGTCGGCACCGTGGCGCTTGCTCTCGAAGAAGCGGCGCAGTTCCGCCTCGTCGTGTAGCTTGTGCGTGTCGCCGGCGCCCACCCCCACATTGGGTTTGGCGATGAGCGGATAGCCCGTTTCGTGTGCAAAGCGGACGACACGCTCCACCCCCTCGGCCGCCTGCACCTGCCGTGCCGTCGGGATATGGGCTTTGGCATAACACTCGTTCATCAGGGCTTTCTCCTTGATGCGCGCCACGTGGGCGGCATCGATGCCGGTCGTGACGTGGAAGTCGGTACGGAGCCGTGCGTCCTGCTCCAGCCAATATTCATTGTTCGACTCGATCCAGTCGATCCGTCCGTAACGGAAGGCGAAATAGGCCACGGCGCGGTATACCTCGTCGTACTCATCCAGGCGCTCCACCCGGTAGTATTCCGTCAGCGCGTCGCGCAGTTCGGGACAAAGCGACTCGTAGGGTGCGTCGGCTATCCCCAGCACCGTGACCCCGTTTTGCTTGAGGCGGTGGCAGAACTCCCAATAGGTGTGGGGAAAATGGGGTGATATAAAGATAAAATTCATGTTCGTTACTCCTGTCTTTTGTTGTCATTCGGATGGAACCGTTCCATCACGGCCGCAAAGGTACGGCTTTCGCAGAAGAAACAATCTACCCTTTATGCGGTATTTTCCCTACCATATATGTGGGATGGAGCGGCATGCCGACCGTGGTCGCGGCGCCCGACAAATCTCACCCCGCCCGCCTCCCCCAAAAACCCTCAACACCATTTTCACAAACCGTGCCGTGCTTTTTCCAAATTGCCCGGCATGGTTTTTTT
>CAVKMU010000033.1:0-31954 GCA_963657455.1 bacterium | reverse complement strand
TAGCTCAGTTGATAGAGCACTAGCCTTCCAAGCTGGGGGTCGCGGGTTTGAGCCCCGTCTTCCGCTCACATTTGCCTAAATAGCTCAGCGGTAGAGCACTTCCTTGGTAAGGAAGAGGTCCCGAGTTCAAGTCTCGGTTTAGGCTCTTGTCGATTAAGAGATAAATTATTAATCAAATAAAGAACAATTAAGTTATGGCAAAAGAGAAATTTGACAGATCGAAACCACATGTTAACATTGGTACGATTGGTCACGTTGACCACGGTAAAACAACTTTGACAGCTGCTATCACAACAGTATTGGCAAAGAAAGGTCTTTCAGAAGTAAAATCATTCGATCAGATTGATAACGCTCCTGAAGAAAAAGAAAGAGGTATTACTATTAATACTGCTCACGTAGAGTATCAGACTGCAAACCGTCACTATGCTCACGTTGACTGTCCGGGTCACGCCGACTATGTAAAGAACATGGTAACTGGTGCTGCTCAGATGGATGGTGCAATCATCGTAGTTGCTGCTACTGATGGTCCTATGCCTCAGACTCGCGAACATATCTTGTTGGCTCGTCAGGTAAACGTACCGCGTTTGGTTGTTTTCTTGAACAAGTGCGATATGGTAGACGACGAAGAAATGTTGGAATTGGTTGAAATGGAAATGCGTGAATTGCTTTCATTCTATCAGTTCGACGGCGACAATACTCCTATCATCCGTGGTTCTGCTTTGGGTGCTTTGAACGGTGATCCTCAGTGGGAAGAGAAGGTAATGGAATTGATGGACGCTTGCGATACTTGGATTCCTCTGCCTCCGCGTGAAATCGATAAGCCTTTCTTGATGCCGGTTGAAGACGTGTTCTCAATCACTGGTCGTGGTACTGTAGCAACTGGTCGTATCGAAACTGGTATCGTTAAGGTAGGTGACGAAGTTCAGATCATCGGTTTGGGTGCTGACGGCAAGAAGTCAGTTGTAACTGGTGTTGAAATGTTCCGCAAATTGTTGGATCAAGGTGAAGCTGGTGACAACGTAGGTTTGTTGTTGCGTGGTATCGACAAGAACGAAGTTAAACGTGGTATGGTAATCTGCCACCCGGGTCAGGTTAAGCCTCACTCTAAGTTCAAAGCAGAGGTTTATATCTTGAAGAAAGAAGAAGGTGGTCGTCACACTCCGTTCCACAACCACTATCGTCCTCAGTTCTACATCCGTACATTGGATGTAACAGGTGAAATCACTTTGCCGGAAGGAACTGAAATGGTAATGCCTGGTGATAACGTAACTATCGAAGTAGAATTGATCTACCCGGTAGCATGTAGCCTTGGTTTGCGTTTCGCTATCCGTGAAGGTGGCCGTACAGTTGGTGCTGGTCAGATCACTGAATTGGAAAACTAATATTTCCTCAATAAAAACAACGGTCAGTCGCATAATGCGACTGACCATTTACGGAACTAGCTCAGTTGGTAGAGCACTGGTCTCCAAAACCAGGTGTCGGGAGTTCGAGCCTCTCGTTCCGTGCTAAAAATAATCGATTCGATGAAGAAAATATTTGACTATATTAAAGAATCTTATAACGAACTTGTGTATAAGGTTTCTTGGCCAACAAGAACAGAGCTCGCAAACAGTGCAGTTGTGGTTATGTTTGCTTCCCTTATCATAGCTGTCGTGATCTTTGTTATTGATATGGGCTTCGAAAGCGTGCTGCGCTTCTTCTACGAAAAAATCTTTTAATCTCTTCAGGTATGTCGGACGTTCAGAAAAAATTTTATGTTCTACGCGCCATCAGTGGTAAGGAGAACAAGGCGAAAGAATACTTGGAAGCAGAAATAAAGAATACGGACTTAGGAGAATACGTATCACAGGTCCTCATCCCAACCGAGAAAACTATCATCACCCGCAACGGGAAAAAGGTCGTCAAAGAACGTGCCTATTTGCCGGGTTACGTGTTGGTGGAAGCTGCCTTGGTCGGTGAAGTGGCCCATCGATTGAGAAACATTCCTAACATCATTGGATTTTTGGGCGGTTCAGACAATCCTGTTCCATTGCGCCCGTCGGAAGTAAGCCGTATTTTGGGTACTGTCGACAATATGCAAGAGCAGACTGAGGACCTTGATCTCCAATTCATGGTAGGAGAAAGTGTGAAAATCACTTTCGGTCCATTCAATGGATTCAGTGGAATCATCGAAGAAGTTCATGCCGAGAAGCACAAACTCAAAGTCATGGTCAAGGTCTTCGGACGTAAGACTCCGCTTGAGTTAGGCTATATGCAAGTTGAGAAAGAATAAGTGCTCTTGTTACGAAAAGTGCTTTTCTTTCTGTTATTGATGTTATATATCTAAATTTTAGAAAAATGGCTAAAGAAGTTGCTGGACAAATCAAATTGCAAATCAAAGGAGGAGCTGCAAACCCTTCTCCCCCAGTAGGACCTGCGTTGGGTTCTAAGGGTATCAACATTATGGAGTTTTGCAAGCAATTTAATGCCAAGACCCAAGACAAGGCTGGTAAGATTTTACCTGTGGTAATTACTTACTATGTCGATAAGTCTTTCGACTTTGTTGTTAAAACCCCTCCGGTGGCAATTCAATTATTGGAAGCTACTAAATTAAAGAGTGGTTCTGCTGAGCCGAATCGTAAGAAAGTTGCTGAAATTTCTTGGGATCAGGTAAAAACAATTGCAGAAGACAAGTTACAAGATTTAAACTGCTTTACTGTAGAGTCTGCCATGAGAATGGTTGCTGGTACAGCTAGAAGTATGGGTATCACAGTTAAAGGGACATTCCCGGGTAATAATTAATAAACTTCAATTGAAATGAGTAAACTTACAAAAAATCAAAAGTTGGCTTTAGGTAAAATTGAAGCAGGGAAAGCGTATTCTTTGAAGGAAGCTTCAGCTTTGGTGAAAGAAATCACCACAACGAAGTTCGATGCTTCTGTTGATATTGACGTCCGTTTGGGTGTTGATCCCCGTAAAGCCAATCAAATGGTAAGAGGCGTGGTTTCATTGCCTCACGGAACTGGTAAGCAGGTTCGGGTTCTTGCATTGTGTACTCCGGATAAGGAAGCAGAAGCTACTGCAGCAGGTGCTGACTTTGTTGGTTTGGATGAGTATATCAATAAAATTAAAGGTGGTTGGACTGACGTTGATGTCATCATTACAATGCCTTCTATCATGGGAAAGATCGGTGCTTTAGGTCGTGTGTTGGGTCCTCGTGGCTTGATGCCTAACCCAAAGAGCGGTACTGTAACCAATGAAATTGGCAACGCTGTCAAGGAAGTAAAGCAAGGTAAGATCGACTTCAAGGTTGACAAAGCAGGTATTGTTCACACATCAATCGGCAAGATTTCTTTCAACGCTGATCAGATCCGTGACAATGCTAAGGAATTCGTTTCTGCTTTGGTTAAGCTGAAACCATCTTCAGCTAAAGGTACATATATAAAGAGCATCTATCTTTCAAGTACTATGAGTGCGGGTATTAAAATTGACCCTAAATCAGTTGATGAACTTTAAAAACAATTGAACGATGAGAAAGGAAGATAAAGGTGTTATTATAGAACAATTGACAGCTACTTTAAAAGAGTATCCTCACTTCTATTTGACTGATATCGAGGCTATTGATGCTGAAACTACCAGCCGCTTGAGAAGAGAGTGCTTCAAAAATGAAGTAAAGCTTGTCGTTGTTAAAAACAACTTGCTGAAAAAAGCATTGGAACATGTAGAAGGTGATTTCTCACCTCTGCACAGTGCATTGAAGGGTAATACTGCTGTGATGTTCTCGCAGACAGCCAATGCCCCAGCTCGCCTGATTAAAGAGTTTACAAAAGATACAAAGGGTGAAGGTAAGCCTCAGTTGAAAGCTGCTTACGTTCAAGAAGGTTTCTACGATGCCTCTTCTTTGGATCTCTTGGTAAGCATCAAGAGCAAGAACGAACTTATCGCCGATGTTATCGCTTTGTTGGAATCTCCGGCGAAGAACGTTATTTCTGCTCTTCAGTCATCAGGACAAACCATCCATGGTCTGTTGAAGACTTTGGAAGAAAGATAATTTATTAAAAAACAAAGTAAAATAATCATTTAAATCATACAAAAATGGCAGATTTGAAAGCATTTGCAGAACAATTAGTAAACCTGACAGTAAAAGAAGTTAGCGAGTTGGCTACAATTTTGAAAGAAGAATATGGTATCGAACCGGCTGCTGCAGCTGTTGCTGTTGCTGGTCCTGCTGCAGCTGGTGCTGCTGCTGAAGAAGAAAAAACTTCTTTCGATGTAGTATTGAAATCAGCTGGTGCTGCTAAATTGCAGGTAGTTAAGGCTGTTAAAGAGCACTGTGGTCTTGGTTTGAAAGAAGCAAAAGACTTGGTAGACGCAGCTCCTAGCAAAGTAAAAGAAGGTGTTTCTAAAGAAGATGCTGAAGCATTGAAGAAAGCATTGGAAGAAGCTGGCGCAGAAGTTGAGCTTAAGTGATATTTATAACCTGTAAATCAGGAGATTGGTTAAGAATCTTCGGTCACGAAGATTCTTAACCTTTTTGTGTCTATATTTTCAATAAGTTCAATAAAATCCGTACTAGATGTCTTCAACAGCTATAAATCAAAGAGTTAATTTTGCTTCGATCAAGAATTCTCTTCCCTATCCAGATTTTCTCGAAGTACAATTGAAGTCTTTTCAGGACTTCCTTCAACTCGACACTCCTCCAGAGAAAAGAAAAAAGGAGGGATTGTATAAAGTATTTGCAGAAAATTTCCCTATTGCAGATACTCGCAACAATTTTGTGTTGGAGTTCTTAGATTACTATATCGATCCTCCGCGCTATAGCATCGATGAATGTATCATGCGTGGACTTACTTATAGTGTCCCATTAAAGGCGAAATTAAAATTATATTGTACAGATCCGGATCATGAGGATTTCGATACTGTCATTCAGGATGTGTATTTAGGGCCTATCCCGTACATGACCGAGCGAGGAACTTTCGTCATTAATGGTGCTGAGCGTGTTGTCGTTTCCCAATTGCATCGTTCACCTGGTGTTTTCTTCGGTCAAAGTATTCATGCCAATGGTACGAAGCTCTATTCGGCACGCATCATCCCGTTCAAAGGATCGTGGATCGAATTTGCTACGGACATCAACAATGTCATGTATGCATACATCGACCGTAAAAAGAAATTGCCTGTTACAACATTGTTGAGAGCAATTGGCTTTGAAAGTGACAAGGACATTCTCGAAATATTTAATTTAGCTGAAGAAGTAAAGGTCACTAAGACTAACTTGAAAAAAATGGTTGGTCGTAAGTTGGCTGCTCGTGTTTTGAAGACTTGGGTAGAGGATTTTGCCGATGAAGATACTGGTGAGGTTGTTTCTATTGAACGTAATGACGTTATCGTTGATCGCGAGTCAATTCTTGATGATGATAATATAGAAGCTATCTTAGATTCTGGTGCTCAGAACATCTTGTTGCACAGAGAAGACCCGAACCTGTCAGACTATGCTATTATATACAATACGTTGCAGAAGGATCCAAGTAACTCTGAAAAAGAGGCTGTCCTTTATATCTACCGTCAGTTGCGTAATGCTGAACCTGCCGATGAAGCCAGTGCACGTGAAGTTATCACGAATTTGTTCTTCTCTGACAAGCGTTATGATTTAGGTGACGTAGGTCGTTATCGTATTAATAAAAAATTGAATCTTTCTATCAGTGAAGACATCAAGGTCTTGACGAAGGAAGATATTATCGAGATCATCAAATATTTGATCGAGTTGATCAACTCGAAAGCTATTGTTGATGATATCGACCACTTGAGCAACCGTCGTGTGCGTACAGTCGGTGAGCAATTGTACAACCAGTTTGGTATTGGTTTGGCTCGTATGTCTCGTACCGTTCGTGAGCGTATGAATGTTCGTGACAACGAAGTGTTCACTCCGATTGATTTGATCAACGCGAAGACGATCTCGTCAGTGGTTAATTCGTTCTTTGGTACAAATGCTTTGTCTCAGTTCATGGACCAAACTAATCCATTGGCTGAAATTACTCATAAACGTCGTCTCTCAGCCTTAGGACCTGGTGGTTTGTCTCGTGACCGTGCCGGATTTGAGGTGCGCGACGTACACTATACTCACTACGGACGTTTGTGCCCTATTGAGACTCCTGAAGGTCCTAACATTGGTTTGATATCTTCATTGTGTGTATATGCAAAAATCAATGATTTGGGATTTATTGCTACTCCTTATCGAAAAGTAGAAAATGGTGTCGTAGATCTTTCTGAAAAGGGCTTGCGCTATTATACAGCCGAAGAAGAGGAGGATAAAATTATCGCTCAAGGAAATGCTCCGTTGGATGACAATGGCCATTTTATTAGAGACAAAGTAAAGGCTCGTCAAGAAGCTGATTTCCCAGTGGTAGCACCCGAAGAAGTAGATATGATGGATGTGTCTCCTACGCAGATTGCCTCTATTGCTGCTTCTTTGATTCCTTTCTTGGAGCATGACGATGCTAACCGTGCTTTGATGGGTTCTAACATGATGCGTCAAGCAGTCCCATTGTTGAGAACCGATGCCCCGATCGTTGGTACAGGTATTGAGGCTCAAGTAGCTCGTGACTCTCGTACACAAATCATTGCTGAACGTGCCGGAGAAGTCGTATTTGTTGATGCAACTTGCATTAAGATTAAATACGATCGTACCGAGGAAGAAGAATTCGTAAGCTTCGAAGATTCTATCAAAACATATAACATTTCTAAATGGCGTAAGACGAACCAATCTACAACTGTTGATTTACGTCCTATTTGTCATCGTGGTCAACGTGTTGTTGCAGGTGACATTCTGACAGAGGGATATTCTACACAAAATGGAGAATTGGCCTTGGGTAAGAATGTGAAAGTTGCTTACATGCCATGGAAAGGTTACAATTATGAGGATGCCATTGTTTTGAATGAACGTATGGTACGTGAAGACTTCTTTACTTCTGTTCATGTTGATGAATACATCTTGGAAGTTCGTGAGACGAAACGAGGAATGGAAGAGCTGACTTCTGATATTCCTAATGTCAGCGAAGAAGCAACAAAGGATCTTGACGAAAGAGGTATTGTTCGTGTCGGTGCACGTATCGAACCCGGGGATATCTTGATCGGTAAGATTACTCCGAAGGGCGAATCAGATCCTTCTCCTGAGGAAAAATTGTTGCGAGCAATCTTCGGTGATAAAGCCGGTGATGTAAAAGATGCTTCTTTGAAAGCTACTCCTTCTTTGCGTGGTGTGGTTATCGATACAAAGTTGTTCTCGAAAGCAGTCAAGAAACGTAAATCAAAAGCAGCCGACAAAGCAATTCTTCCGAAATTGGATGAGGAATATGAAGTAAAAATGGCTGAATTGAAGACATTGCTTGTTGATAAGTTAATGACTTTGACAAAAGGCTTGGTTGCTCAGAGTGTCCGTGATTATATGAATTCTGAAGTGATAGCACAAGGCGCCAAGTTCACTCGCCATGCATTGGAAGAACTTGATTACAATGCTATTCAGGTTAGTGCTTGGACAGACGACGATCACAAAAATGAATTGATCAAGCAGGTAATTTTGAATTACTTGAAGAAATATAAAGAACTTGATGCAGAATTGCGTCGTAAGAAGTTTGACTTGACAATCGGAGATGAGCTACCTACTGGTATTGTTCAGATGGCTAAGGTCTATATCGCCAAGAAACGTAAGATTCAGGTTGGTGATAAAATGGCCGGTCGTCATGGTAACAAGGGTATCGTTTCGAAGATTGTTCGTCAGGAAGACATGCCGTTCTTGGAAGATGGAACTCCAGTCGATATTTGTTTGAACCCGCTGGGTGTGCCTTCTCGTATGAATTTGGGACAGATCTTTGAAGCAGTATTAGGTTGGGCCGGCCGTAACTTGAATGTCAAGTTTGCTACTCCGATTTTCGATGGTGCTTCTTTGGACGATTTGAATGCATGGACTGACAAAGCCGGTATTCCTCGTTATGGTAAATCATATTTGTATGATGGTGGAACTGGTGAGCGTTTTGACCAACCTGCAACAGTCGGTGTGACTTACTTCTTGAAATTGGGTCACATGGTTGATGATAAGATGCATGCTCGTTCAATCGGTCCGTACTCATTGATTACACAACAACCATTGGGTGGTAAAGCTCAGTTTGGTGGCCAGCGTTTCGGAGAAATGGAGGTTTGGGCACTGGAAGCATTTGGTGCCGCTCATGTCCTGCAAGAAATCTTGACAATCAAGTCTGATGATGTTGTGGGACGTTCTAAGTCTTATGAAGCAATTGTCAAAGGTGATCCGATGCCTCAACCAGGTATTCCTGAATCATTGAACGTGTTGCTCCATGAATTGAGAGGTTTAGGTTTAAGTTTGACACTTGAATAATTACAACCCATATATAAAGTAGGTGAGTTTTTGCACTCATCTACTTTTCCTAATTGATAACTCTTTATATTATAAATATAAAATATGGCCTTTAGAAAAGATAACAAGATAAAGAGTAACTTTACTAAAATAACCATTGGGTTGGCTTCTCCCGAGGAAATTTTGGAGAATTCATACGGAGAGGTATTGAAACCCGAAACGATTAACTATCGTACATACAAGCCTGAGCGTGACGGTCTCTTCTGCGAACGTATTTTTGGTCCGATCAAGGATTATGAATGTCATTGCGGAAAGTATAAGCGTATACGTTATAAGGGTATCGTGTGCGACCGCTGTGGTGTGGAAGTTACTGAAAAGAAAGTTCGTCGTGAACGTATGGGACATATCCATTTAGTCGTTCCTATTGCTCACATTTGGTACTTCCGTTCTCTTCCTAACAAGATCGGTTATTTGTTAGGTCTTCCGACAAAGAAGTTGGACGCCATCATCTATTATGAACGTTATGTAGTTGTTCAGCCGGGTTGTGTAGATACTGTAAGCGAATTGGATTTGTTGTCAGAAGAAGAATATTTGGATATTCTTGACAATCTGCCAAAAGAAAATCAACTGTTGGAAGATTCTGATCCTAACAAATTTATTGCAAAGATCGGTGCAGAAGCTATCTATGATTTGCTGACGCGTCTCGATTTGGATTCTCTCTCATACGAATTGCGTCACCGCGCAAGCACAGACAGTTCTCAGCAACGTAAGAATGAAGCGTTGAAGCGTTTGCAAGTTGTTGAATCTTTCCGTGCATCGAAAGGCAAGAACAAACCGGAGTGGATGATCATGAAGGTGATCCCGGTTATCCCTCCTGAGTTGCGTCCATTGGTTCCGCTGGATGGTGGTCGTTTTGCCACTTCAGACTTGAACGATTTGTATCGTCGTGTGATCATTCGTAACAACCGTTTGAAAAGATTGATTGACATCAAGGCTCCGGAAGTTATCTTGCGTAATGAAAAACGTATGCTTCAGGAAGCTGTTGATTCATTGTTCGATAACTCAAGAAAGTCAAGTGCAGTTAAGACGGATGCCAATCGTCCGTTGAAGTCTTTGTCTGACAGTTTGAAAGGTAAGCAGGGTCGTTTCCGTCAAAACTTATTGGGTAAACGTGTCGACTATTCAGCCCGTTCAGTTATTGTTGTAGGTCCGGAATTGAAGATGCACGAATGTGGTCTTCCTAAGAATATGGCGGCTGAACTTTACAAACCGTTTGTCATCCGTAAGTTGATAGAACGTGGTATTGTGAAGACAGTGAAATCTGCTAAAAAGATCGTAGACCGTAAAGAACCTGTTGTTTGGGATATTTTGGAATACGTGATGAAGGGTCACCCGGTTTTGTTGAACCGTGCCCCTACCTTGCACCGTTTGGGTATCCAAGCATTCCAGCCGAAGCTGATCGAAGGTAAGGCAATTCAGTTGCATCCGTTAGCTTGTACTGCATTCAACGCCGATTTCGATGGTGACCAGATGGCTGTTCACTTGCCATTAGGCAATGAAGCTGTTTTGGAAGCACAAATGTTGATGTTGGCTTCTCATAATATCTTGAACCCGGCCAATGGTGCTCCTATTACTGTCCCTTCTCAGGATATGGTACTTGGTTTGTATTATATTACCAAGTTGCGTAAAGGAACACAGGGTGAAGGTTTGGTTTTCTATGGTTCGGAAGAAGCCACCATTGCATACAACGAAAAGAAGTTGGACATCCACGCTCCGATCAAGGTGTATGTTGATGACTTGGATGAAAACGGCAATATCGTCAAGAAGATGATCGAAACTTCTGTAGGACGTTTGATGGTAAACGAATTCGTTCCGAAAGAGGTAGGTTACTTGAACGAAGTATTGGGTAAGAAAGCTTTGCGTGATGTCATCGGAAAAGTCATCAAGACTTGCGGTGTAGCTCGTACAGCTCGTTTCTTGGACGATATCAAGAACTTGGGATATTACATGGCCTTCAAGGGTGGTTTGTCATTCAATTTGGCCGATGTTTTGATTCCACCGGAGAAAGATGATTTGGTGAAGGAAGGATATGACGAAGTTGAGCAGATCCTTGCTAACTATAATATGGGTTTCATCACCAACAATGAACGTTACAATCAGATCATTGATACATGGACTCATGTCAACAGTAAGTTGTCAAATATTTTGATCAAGCAGTTGACAGCTGATAATGATGGTTTCAACTCTATCTTCATGATGATGGATTCCGGAGCCCGTGGTTCTAAAGAACAGATTCGTCAGTTGTCAGGTATGCGTGGTTTGATGGCCAAGCCGCAAAAGAGTGGTGCTGAAGGTGGTCAGATCATTGAGAACCCGATTCTTTCAAACTTCAAGGAAGGTTTGTCCGTGTTGGAGTACTTTATTTCAACACACGGTGCCCGTAAAGGTTTGGCTGATACAGCCTTGAAGACAGCCGATGCCGGTTACTTGACTCGTCGTCTTGTAGATGTGTCACATGACGTGATCATCAATGAAGAAGATTGTGGTACATTGCGCGGTTTGGTATGTACTGAACTGAAAAATAATGAAGAAGTGATCGCTTCTTTGTACGAACGTATTCTTGGTCGTGTTTCTGTTCATGATATCATCCATCCGTTGACGGGCGAGATCATTGTCAAGTCAGGTGAAGAAATCCGTGAAGATGCTGCTAAGGCAATTCAAGATTCACCGATTGAAAGCGTAGAAATTCGTTCCGTATTGACGTGTGAATCTAAGAAAGGTGTGTGTGCTAAATGTTATGGGCGTAACTTGGCGACGAACCAGATGGTTCAAAAAGGAGAGGTGGTCGGCGTTATCGCTGCTCAGTCAATCGGTGAGCCGGGTACACAGTTGACATTGCGTACATTCCACGTCGGTGGTATTGCTGCCAACGTTGCAACAGAGAACAGCATTTCTTGTAAATATGAAAATGCAATCCTTCAGATCGATGAATTGAGAGCAGTCAATGCAGAAGTAGACGGTAAGCCTCATCAAGTAGTAGTCAGCCGATTGGCAGAAATGCACTTGATCGATCCAAATACGAAGATTGTATTGATGAGCCACAACATTCCTTATGGTTCGAAGTTGTTCTTCAACAACGGCGATATCGTTAAGAAGGGTGATGTGCTGATTGAATGGGACCCGTTCAATGCCGTTATCGTATCAGAAGTATCTGGTAAGTTGGAATTCGAGAGTGTAATCGAGAATGTAACTTACAAGGTTGAAAGCGATGAGACGACAGGTTTGAAGGAAAAGATCATCATCGAATCCAAGGATAAGACGAAAGCTCCGGCTGCTCACGTAGTTGATGAAAACGGAAACTACTTGAAGAACTACTCTTTGCCATTGGGCGCACACGTAGTAAAAGAGGCAGGCGATACGATCAAAGCCGGTGAGGTTTTGGTTAAGATTCCGCGTGCCGTAAGCAAAGCGGGTGATATCACCGGTGGTCTTCCTCGTGTAACTGAATTGTTTGAGGCACGTAACCCGTCGAACCCTGCTATCGTTGCTGAAATCGATGGAGAAGTAGGATTCGGTAAGATCAAACGCGGTAACCGTGAAATTACCGTTACTTCCAAATTGGGTGAAGTTAAGAAATACATGGTTCCATTGTCAAAGCAGTTATTGGTTCAGGAAAACGACTACATCCGTGCCGGTATGCCATTGTCAGATGGTGCCATTACTCCTTCTGATATCTTGGCAATCATGGGTCCGACCGCCGTACAGGAATACATTGTGAATGAAATTCAGGATGTATATCGTCTGCAAGGTGTTAAGATCAATGATAAACACTTCGAGGTAATCGTTCGTCAGATGATGCGTAAAGTTGAAATCGTTGATCCGGGAGATACTCGTTTCTTGGAACAGCAGATTGTTGACAAGTTGGATGTAATGGACGAGAACGACCGTATTTGGGGTAAGAAAGTGGTTACCGATGCCGGTGACTCTCAGACATTGAAGCCGGGACAGATTGTTACAGCGCGCAAGTTGCGTGATGAAAACAGTATATTGAAGCGTCGTGATATGAAGTTGGTCGAAGTGCGTGATGCTATTCCTGCAACTGCGAACCAGATACTTCAAGGTATTACACGTGCTGCCCTTCAGACAAGTAGCTTCATGTCGGCTGCATCATTCCAGGAGACAACGAAAGTGTTGAATGAAGCCGCTATCAATGGTAAGGTAGATACCTTGGAAGGCTTGAAAGAAAATGTAATTTGTGGTCACTTGATTCCAGCAGGAACAGGTCAGCGTGAATTCGACCGTTTGATCGTTGGTGCAAAAGAAGATTTCGAAAGAATTGCATCAAATCGTAAAAATGTAGTTGATTTCAACAGCATGGATAACGATGATTAAGTGAAATCCTCACGATAAAAATGCAAAAAGGCTGTGTCATTTATTTGGCACAGCCTTTTGTTTTTAGTAGAAAAGCGGCAACTATTGTTCGATTGTTGGAGAGTGATAGGAAAATAGTTTGGGAGGTATAAAAAATTTACTCGGCATAAAATTCAAGTTTTATGCCGAGTAAACTGCAGTTTCATGCCGAGAAAATTTTTTGAAACTCGTGAGTTGTTTTTTTTACAGCTCTTCAAATTCCCGATCAAAGTTCGGCAAGTGAAATCTCTCTGAGGGCTTTTATTGGTGAAGCGTCTCGATAACTTTTACCAATTGCTCGAAATCTGCGGGTTTCACATCTCCAATATTACCGATGCGGAATGTATCGGCTTGCGAAATCTTACCCGGATAGATGACAAATCCTTGTGCCTTGAGCTGATTGTAAAAGTTGTTGAACGAGAAGTCGGCCGACGGATAGTAGAACGATGTAATGATCGGCGACTGTATTTCGTCAGGCAGCAATGTTTTATAACCCAAGCGACGCATACCGTCGACAAGTGTGCGATGGTTGGTCACGTAGCGCTGATGACGTGCTTCAATACCTCCTTCTTCTTCAAGTTCGATAAGGGCTTGCAGGAAAGCTCGCACGACGTGAGTAGGAGAGGTGAAACGCCATTTTCCGTTGTGATCTTCCATCGTTTTCCACTGGTCATAGAGATCGAGTGATAAGGAACGAGCCACTTTCTCACATTTCTCGAGCAATGAACGGCGAGCTATAATAAATGAAAACCCAGGTACTCCTTGCGTACATTTATTGGCACTGCTTATGAGAAAGTCGATACCCAAGCAATGCATGTCGAGAGGAACACCACCGAAGCTGCTCATGGCGTCTACGATGAGAATCTTCCCATGGCTTTTTACTGTAGCAGCAATCTGTTCAACGGGATTAAGTATGCCGGTTGTTGTTTCACAATGTACGACTGAAACATGTGTTACTGCTGGATTCTCTGTCAAATAACGATCGATGACGACCGGATCTACGGCTTGTGTCTCATCGAAAAACAGGAGATGATGCTTGATTTCGTAGTAGTCGCAAATCTGAGCCATACGTTTTCCATATGCCCCGTTGGCGGCAATGAGCAAAAAATCTGTTGGACGAATGGTTGAACCAAGCGTTGCTTCTACACCAAATGAACCACTTCCCTGCATGAGCACTGCCGTGTATTCTTCGGGTACAGATGAAGCCAAAGCCACAAGACGCTTACGAATGTTTTGAACTATACCGATGTTATAATCATCATCCCACGTACACCAGTCGCCCATCATGGCCTGTTTTACTGTTTCTGATGTAGTAAGCGGGCCGGGAGTAAGTAATATATAAGGTCTCATAAACGTTGATGTTTTTATGATTTTTAGTTATTCATTCTTTTTTCAATGGCATCGATCAACAAAGGGAGTTCGTCGATGCTGTCAATTACATAGTGTGCTCCTGCGGCGTAGAGTCGCATGCGTACCTCCTGTTTGCGACGGTTTAGCTCGTCGGTAGCCATCTCTTGCACCTCTTTTTCTGTAAGTCCAAGTTCGTTGCTTCCCAAAACTACTCCTACGCTCCACACTCCAGCATTCACGCCTTCACGGATATCGGCCACTGTATCGCCATATTTTATTACAGAATGTACCGAAGGAATGGCCAGGTCGCACATGTTTTTGTAAATCATATAGGGGTAAGGTCGTCCGGCAGGAAGCTGATCGGCTGTCACCCAATTGTTGGGTTTATAACCTTTTGCTGCGGCTGCCGCAACCACAACTTGCATCATTTCATCTGTATAGCCCGTCGTCGAACCGATCTTTATACCTTGACTCTTTAACTGATTTATTGTATCTATAACGCCAGAAATGGGGTCTGTATAGTCAGAGAGTGTGTCAAATAGAATCTTTTTAAAAGAAGCATAGCGTGATTGTACATCGTCGTCTGTGAACGTTCTGCCATACCTACGGCTGAACTCCTCCCCTATATGGCGCATGGAGAAGAGTGCTTTTATATGATCAATCTTATTAAGTCCCATAGGTTTACGGGCATCTGCAGCTGATAGCTCGATGCCGATTTCGGCAAAACTTCCGATGAAGGCGGCAACAGGTGCGAAGCAGCCATAATCGACAGCAGAACCAGCCCAATCCATGATTACACATTCAATTTTGTTCATGATTGTTTCTATTTTTAATGAATTTGTATTATTCGTATTTTAATAATTAAAGGAAAACTTACGGCGGAAGTATATTTTCTGTTGTGCTTTCGCCAATAAAATATAAGCGAGCGAACCTATAAAGGCAATGCTGCAGAGAACTCCGAACAGTAGACTCAACTGATTGTAGAATACATTCCATTGGATGTTGTCGGCGAGGGTCTCTTTCATCACCAATAATGCAAGCGTTCCAAGATAACCGATGAAATCGATCGTGATAATGAAGAAGCCTACGTTTCCTTTGATCCGAAAGCAAGCAATGAACCGCTCGAAGAAAATTGTTTGAAAACTCAAATAAGCGATGTCAATACAGAAACTTTGCAGGAAAAGCCATACGGCGGTCGGCAATGCAAGCGCATCACTATTTGCTCCTATGTAGGCAAGAGTTCCCATTCCCAAGGTGGACAATAATAGCAAAGTGGTGAGAACATGCAAATGGTTGCGCACCATTCCCAAAAGAGCAAATACAGAAAGCAGGATAATTGTTGCCATGGTATCTGTCTGAGCAAATACCCACGACGATATGGTTTTCACATCGATGATGCAAACAATGAAATCTTCTTTGATGTCACGTTGGACGGTAAGCAGCATATTGGCTCCAAACAATAAGAGCAACAATGGCATATAACGGCAGAAGAGAGCCCAACGTTGCCCGGCATTTAGTGTTACACGCTCAGTTCGTTGGCTAATATCTTCGACAGTCGGCTTCGGCAGTTGGGTCATTGTCCACCCCGAGAAACACAATAGTGGAAAGGCTACGGCTCCAATAAGAGCAGGCATCCAAAACTCACTCACATGTAGCGTGTTAAGAGCGTATAGCCCCAACGATTTTGCTACCCCTGAACTGAGTGCCATACTTACCCCCATGATGCTCGCCAATAGGTCGGTTGAACGACGTCCTTCGAGAAAACTGAATATCACTCCCCACATGCATCCCAGCGAAAGGCCGTTGAAGAAGAGCGCAACGATATTATAAGGTAAGGGAAGAAGGGCGAAAGCCAACAAAGCGATTTCGGAGAGTAGGGCAGAACCTACGATGAACGGCAAGCGGCCTTCGGGGCGAAGCTCGGAAATAAACTTGATTCCTAACATCTTGGCTGTTACATATCCGATAAGTTGTATGATGCTTACTGCAATCTTATAGTCCATTCCCATCACTTGCAAGCCGGCAAACTCTGCAGCGGTGAATGGCTTTCGCAAGGCATACACCAGCGAGTAGGAGAGCAATGCCATTCCTCCGGCCCATAACACAAAGAGCCAATCCGGCATTGTTCGGGCCGTCTTTGTCATCGTATTGGAAAGAGAACGGCTTGAAGAAATGCTTGTATTCATTTTTCATATCTGTTTTTACGATGTCAAAGATGAAAATAGTATGTTTCTATCGGATTACAGAATAGCCACATTACGATTGCAAAACCGATTGGTTACAGCATTGTAGCTAAAATGAAACATGAATGCGGAAAAAGTAGGGGATTCTTTCAAAAGTTTCTGCCGAGAAAACTGTAATTCATTCGGGACCAAACTGCAGTTTCATGCCGAGAAAACTTTTTGAAACTCGGGAGTTGTTTTTGAAGAGTAAGGGAGAATGTTTTGGATTATAAGTGAATGGGCGTAAAAAACAAAAAGCCATCCGTTTGGAAACCGATGGCTTTTTGTATTGAATCGTTGGAAGAGATTAGATCTTCTTCTCTTTGATTCTTGCTTTTTTACCAGTCAAAGCGCGCAAGTAATACAATTTAGCACGACGAACACGACCGACTTTGTTTACAGTAATGCTTTCGATGAACGGTGATTCGATCGGGAAGATTCTTTCTACACCTACGTTTTCAGACATCTTACGAACTGTAAAACGTTTCTTTTCACCGTGACCGGAAATGCGGATTACAACGCCTTTGTACTGCTGGATACGTTCCTTGTTACCTTCTTTGATACGATAAGCGATAGTGATTGTGTCACCGCTTTTGAATGAAGGATGTTCTTTTTTTGTAGCGAACGCCTCTTCTGCAACCTTAATTAAATCCATTGTTTTGTTTTGTATTTAAAATTGTTGTTATTAAATACGCAATTAACAGGCTGCTTGTCCTGCCAGAGTTGCGTAAAGCGAGTGCAAAGTAACGAAATATTTGGTAGATAAACAAATTGCAAATTATTTTTCTTGTTGGCAATGTTTTTTTCATTACATTTGAATAATGATTTAGGAACACTATGATACGAAGACTAATATTTACACTACTTACCTGCTATATTTCTGCTACTTTCGGGTGGGCTCAAAAGCCTATACTGCTTCGCAACGTCGATCGTGAGACAATGAATCACTGGACGGATTCCGTCTTTGCTTCGCTGAGCATGGACGAACGTATCGGGCAATTGTTTATGGTCATTGCCGACATAAAGACTACAGACCAAAACGTGCAGAAACTGATGCGCTATGTACGCGAGGCGAAGATCGGTGGCGTGTTGTTTCACAAAGGAACCCCTACGGATCAAGCTTATTTGACCAACAAAATGCAAAAAGCATCGAAGGTTCCGTTGTTCGTATCGCTCGATGGTGAATGGGGGTTGTCCATGCGTTTGAACGGAACCACTCGCTTTCCGAAAAACATGATGCTGGGAGCTATTGAAGATAATCTGCTATTGCGGAGATATGGTGAAGAGGTAGCTCGACAATGTAAGGTAATGGGAATTCATATCAATTTTGCTCCTGATTTGGATATTAACAGCAATGTGGATAACCCCGTCATCGGTATCCGCTCATTTGGCGAGGATGGCAAGTTGGTAAGTGAGAAGGGACTGGCTTATTCCGATGGTTTGGAAGAGAATGGCATCCTTTCGGTGGCCAAACATTTTCCCGGTCATGGCGATACGTCGGAAGATTCGCATGAGACATTGCCGTTGGTTCAGCAAACGAGGGCAAGGTTGGATTCGGTCGAGTTGGTGCCTTTTAAGGATTATATTCGTAAAGGGTATTCGGGGATGATGACCGCCCACTTGGCTATTCCTGCTTTTGAGAAGCAAAAAGGGCGGCCTGCCTCACTCTCGAAGGCGGTGGTCACTGATTTGCTGCAGAAAGAATTGGGCTTTCAAGGGCTTTGCTTTACAGATGCTTTGGCAATGAAGGGGGCAAGCAGCAAGAAATCGGACAATCCTTGTGTGCAAGCATTGCTCGCCGGCAATGATATTTTGTTGGGTCCGGCCACACCGATCTCTGATTTTGCTGCTGTAAAAGAAGCTATTGAGACAGGGGTCATTACGATGGCTTCGGTCGAAGAACGTTGTCGCAAGGTGTTGCGATACAAATATATATGCGGTCTGAATCATTATGAGCCGATTCCTTTGAAGGGCTTGGACGAACGTTTGAACACGGCACATGCAGCGTGGTTGGCCGCCGAGTTGAATGCTCAGGCCATTACCGTTTTGAAAAATGAAGAAAATGTGTTACCTTTGACCAATATCGGAAAGCAGAAAGTGGCCATTCTCTCCATTGGTTCGCCGATAAACGACAAATTTTCGGAGACAGTCAACCGATATGTCAAGGCCGATCTCTTTACTGTAACGCGCACTATGAATGCAACGACAGTGCAGCAGATCTACTCGAAGCTGAACAAATATGATGTGATTCTTTGTGCAGTGCACACAGTTCGTATACCGGAGAGTCAAGCTCTGCTGCAATTGGCTAAGCAGAAGAAATTGATTTATTCGTTCTTTACGATTCCCTATTTCTGTAAATCGTATAAGAAATCAATCACGAATGCAAAGGCTCTTGTGATGGGGTATGAAGATACACCTCTAGCACAAGAATATGCAGCGCAAGTGATTTGGGGAGGAATTGGAGCAAAGGGAAAATTGCCTGTTTCTATTCCTGATCTTTACTTTGCAGGAACGGGTGTCTATACGGAGAAAACAAGGCTCGCTTATCATGAGCCGGAAGCTGTGGGTATTGATCCTGCTCGGCTTGAAGAGGTGACTCGTATTGCAGAAGAAGGGCTCAAGAACAAGGCTTACCCCGGTTGTCAAGTCTTGGTGGCCAAGGATGGTGTGGTGGTTTATAACCGTGCATTTGGCTATGATGATGATGAACACAAGCGGGCGGTCACGATGGAATCGGTATATGATTTGGCCTCTTCATCGAAAGCAACGGGTACTTTGTTGGCCGTCATGAAGACATACGATGAGAACAAGTTCAAGTTGGATGATAAAGTTTCGACTTATATATCTGAGTTAAAGAAATCGGATAAGAAAGACATCTCGATCAAGGAGTTGTTGTTTCATCAGTCGGGATTGGTTCCTTCCATCGCTTTCTATACGAAGGCTATGTCGAAAGGGAAGTTTAAATCCGAATTGGTATCGAAAAAGCCGGGTGAAAACTACCCGTTGAAGGTGGCAAATGGTATTTATCTGAATAGCTCTTTCCAAGATACGGTGGTGCAGATGATCAAAACGTCCAAATTAGGAGCGAAAAAATATCGTTATAGCTGCATTAACTTCATCTTGTTGAAGATCATGAGCGAGCGGTTGATGAAACAGCCGATGGATATTTTACTACAGGATGATTTCTTCGGGCCGTTAGGCGCTTGGCATACCACTTACAATCCGTTGCAGAAAATGGATTCGTTGCAGGTGATGCCTACCGAGAAGGATGAGATTGTCCGTCACCAATGGATCAGAGGATATGTGCACGATGAAGCAGCCGCTTTTCAGGGAGGTGTGTCGGGCAATGCCGGATTATTCTCGAATGCAAACGACTTAGCCAAGGTCCTTCAGCTTTATCTCAACGAGGGCGAGTATGGCGGTGAGAGGCTTTTGTCTCAATCGACAGTTCGGTTGTTTACACAGACCAAGAGTCCGACATGCCGTCGTGGATTAGGATTTGACAAACCGGAGGTGGGAGAAAGCAACTCTTCGCCTTGCGGTTCATTGGCTTCGCCTTCAGTTTATGGACATACCGGTTTCACCGGAACTTGCTTTTGGGTAGATCCCGATAAGCAACTGATCTATATTTTCTTGAGTAATCGCGTTTGTCCGACCAGAAGCAATGGAAAACTCTCTTCGATGAACATCCGTACTCGCATACAAGATGCAATTTATCAGTCCATTGAATCGAAGGAGAAAAAGTGAAACGAGTAGATTGTTTTTATATACATTATATATAATATGTTATTTGGCCACGGTGACGATTCTTATAAATCCAAACAAAAAGTAACGAGCAATTATAGTTCCAATGTTTGGTATGGGGCGGATTTGACTCCGTTGAAAGCGCATTTGACGAAAGTTTTCGACAGTATGTGCAGCTATCCTGAGCCGGATGCCGGTACATTGAGAAAACTTTTGGCGGAGGTGCACGGGGTCTCTTCTTCAGAAATACTGGTGACAAATGGCTCGATCACGGCATTTTATTTGATTGCGCAGGCTTGGGAGCAGGCTCATTCGCTGATCTTCATCCCTTCCTTTGCCGAATATGAAGATGCTTGTCGGTTGCATCATCATACATTGTCATTCTTTCAGAATACTCAGCCGCTCACGGATCTTACGTTGGAAGGGCAAGATATGTGTTGGATTTGCAATCCGAATAATCCTGATGGGCGGTTGTTTACACGTGAACAATTAGTTAAATTACTGAAAAATAATCCGCAAACGTTATTCGTGATCGACCAAGTGTATGCGGATTTCTGCGTTGAGCATCTATTAGACTTGGCAGATGTGCATGCTTATCCGAATCTTATCGTCGTACAATCTATCTCGAAACTGCATCGGATTCCGGGCATCAGAATCGGATACGTGGCAGCATCGGAAGCATTGATAGCGAAGATTCAAGACTATTTAATACCTTGGTCGGTAAATGCATTTGCAATAGAGGCAGGAAAATATACCTTAATGCATCCGGAACAATTTGTTTTGCCGCTCGAACAGTGGTTGGCGGATGCAGAAATGTTGCGGCAACACCTTTCGGAGTTGGAAATAAAAGTCTATCCGTCTGCTGTCCCTTTCTTTCTGAATCGCTTGCCACGAGGGTTAAAGGCAGCTGATTTGAAGCACTATTTGTGGGAGAATAATGGTATATTGATCAGAGATGCTTCCAATTTCAGAGGGTTAGATGAGACGTGCTTCCGATTGTCGGCTCAAACGTCTGCAGAAAACAGACGTTTGGTGGAAGCAATTGGATGTTACATGAGCATAAAATAAAAAAAGGCAGAGTATTCTGCCCTTTTTTATTCTTGAACATCTTTATATTATTCAAAGCGTTTGTTGATGAGGATATGGCTAATGTATCCAATGATGATAACAGCCAAACCTGCTCCTAAAGTAGTATTACTAGAGCTTCCAGTGAATGCCGGAACTGCCATTATAAGAACGCCGATAAGGAGGATGATGACTCCTAAATTTTTGATCAATTCGCTCATGGTTATAGATGATTTATAAATTATTCATTTTCTAATGCAAATAAAGCAATAATAACCCGATTGAAAAAATATTTTAGAATAAAAATCACCAAACCTGATAAAATTGCTTCTATCTTTGTCCTAAATAAATGATTTGCCTATGAAACGAATGCTTTATGTGGTGTATACTTGGCTTATTTTTATGCCGATCTTCTTGTTATTGACAATCGTGACGGCTCTTTCTACTATAGTGGGTTGTTTGTTGGGCGGTAAGCGGATTTTTGCATACTACCCCGGAATGATTTGGTCGAAGCTGACTTGTTATTTGGCATTGTGCCCGGTCAAAGTCCGTGGATTGGAGCATATCAAGAAGGGAGAGTCGTATGTTTTTGCTGCTAACCACCAAGGAGCATTCGATATATTCTTGATTTTCGGATTCTTGGGCGTGCCCATCAAATGGGTGATGAAGGCGGGCATTGGAAAAATTCCGTTGGTAGGAGCTGCTTGCAAAGCAGCAGGCTTTATCTTTGTGGATAACTCAACGCCGAAAGCGGCAGCACGTACAGTACTTGAAGCCGAACGCTCTTTGCGAAATGGCGCCTCTATTGCTATTTTTCCTGAGGGAGCCCGTTCGGAAACCGGCAAATTGGCAAAATTTAAGAAAGGAGCTTTTCAAATGGCTGCCGATCAACATCTGCGTATCATACCGATCACATTGAATGGTCCGTTTCATGTATTGCCTATAGGCTCACTCAATTTGCATGCTCATGCCATGGAGATGATCATTCATGAACCCATCTCTTTTCCCGAGACAGATTCACCGCACAAAGTTTTGCAAGAGATCGCTGATCGGACAAAACAGATTATAGCTGATGATCTTTGGTCTGAATTTCGGTAAATATTTTGCATTGAAAACTTGTGAGGTTGATTATAATGTATAACTTTGCAGCACAAATAAGATTTTGATTAGCACTAAAAATTTGTTCTTGGTCGAAACCAGAACATTAGATCAAGAACAAAAAAGGTATTTTTACATTGGTCTAAAAAATTGAGAATTAAAAACACAACAGAAAAAAACGACCGCTTGAGAAAGTGGTCGTTTTTGTTATTTTTATAGGAATTTCCAATATTCTGTGTATATTTGTGCCGTAATAACATTTTATTTATTCAATCATGGAAGATAACAAACCAACAAACAACAATGAACTCCAAGTAGAATTGTCAGCTGAAACAGCTCAAGGTACATATGCTAACTTGGCAGTTATTTCACATTCTACTTCAGAATTTATCTTGGACTTTATCCGTGTCGTACCAGGTACTCCGAAAGCACAGGTAAAGAGCCGTATCATCTTGACTCCGGACAATGCTCATCGTTTGTATCTTGCTTTGCAAGACAACTTGAAGAAGTTTGAAGAAATGATGACAAGTGGTGCAGCTAATGCCAGCGCAGAGAACAAAACTGCTAATTTCCAAGATTTCGTTCCGAAGGGAGATGCTTGATTAAAAGCGTAAAAGGAAAGGAAGGCATGCAGTCATACTGTGTGCCTTTTTTATTGAATAATCTTGTGAACCATGAAAATATACAATATAGGAATTATAGGGGCAGGTCATATTGCCATCAAGATGGCTCGGACATTGGCTGCTATGCCGCAGACTTGCCGTTATGCCATTGCCTCGCGCGACAAAGAGAAGGCCGCAACATTCGCTCGAGAATATGGCTTTCTCAATGCGTATGGGGCGTATGAAGAATTGATAAATGATCCACATGTCGACTTGATATACATTGCAACGCCTCACGCTTTTCATTATGAACAGATGCGACTTTGCATAGAAAACGGGAAAGCAGTGCTATGCGAAAAGTCGTTTACGGCGAATGCGCAACAAGCCATCGATATCTTGAGTTTGGCAGAAGAAAAGCAAGTGTTTGTAACGGAAGCCATTTGGACGCGCTATCTGCCCATGTCTCGGACGATAGCAGCATTAGTGAAAGAGGGGGCTGTCGGTACTCCTTATCTGTTGACAGCCAATTTAGGATATGCCGTTGCCGACAAGCCGCGGTTGGTTCGCCCCGATTTGGCAGGAGGGGCTTTGTTGGATATGGGTGTTTATGCTTTGAATTTTGCCGCCATGATATTTGGAAAAGAGCTGTCGTCGATGCACTCGTCTTCGATATTGACGGAGAGCGGGGTGGATGGTCAGGACAATATAACCCAAATCTATTCCGACAATCGTATGGCCGTGCTCACTTGCTCGATGTTTGCTCGGATGGATCGTCAAGGAATCGTGTCCGGAGACAGGGGACATCTGATCGTTGACAACATAAACAATCCACAGAGGGTGCGTGTAGTCGACCAAAATTATCAACAAGTAGCTGAATATTTTGCACCGCCACAGATAACAGGCTTTGAATATCAGGTGGCCGCTTCTTTGGATGCTTTGGAGAAAGGATTCCTGCAGACGATAGATATGCCACACGACGAGACGATCCGCATCATGAAACAGATGGATGCCTTGCGTGAGTGTTGGGGTGTTCGCTATCCATTCGAGTGATTTATTCTTTTGTCGGGTTTGTCGATTATCTGTAAAAAGGAGACGAATCGCCTTCTTTTATATACAGAAAATAGAGAAAGAGAGACTGTTTTTGTATCGTCGGTATTGGATTGTATCACATCCCATTGCCGAAAGAATATTCACTAAAAAAGCAAGATATGAGACATGTATGGGCTACCTTTTTGCTGCAAGCATTGTTCGTGTTGCCAATTGCAGCACAACAGACGGACATAGTGTCGGGGGAATCTGACAAAACGAATTTAAACATTGAAAACGATATGGACAAGAACAATATCGAAGAGTTGTCAATGCTCTATCCGAAATTCCAAAAAGAGGTCGACAAATGCCTGAATTTGGAAGAGGAGTCCAAAATGTGTGCAAAACAGCCGATGGAGGCTGACGGAATTGTTCGTTTGTCGAAGATTGAAGTTTATCCTGAATACTTGGAAGAATATAAGAAGTTTGCCATGGAAGTTGGCGAGGTTTCCTTGCAAACTGAGCCGGGTGTGTTGACAATGTATGCAGTGCAGGAAAAAGAACATCCTTGCAGAGTGACAATCCTCGAGACCTATGCCAGTCAGGAGGCTTACAAGAAACATATTGCTTCCGATCATTTTCAAAAATACAAAAAAGGAACATTGCATATGGTCAAGACCTTGGATTTGTTGGATCAGACACCTTTGAATCCGGCCAATCGAATCAATAACTATATACAGTAGAGCCTTTTCGAAGCGATTGCCCTCATTTGAAAAAATAATACAAATACTTTGAAATAGTTTCTCGGCGAAAACTGAAGTTTTCTCCGCATAAAACTACAGTTTTGTCGGCATGAAACTGCAGTTTGCTATCGAGAAAACTTTTGGGAACTGCGGAGAAACTATTTTGGATATCCTGAACATCCTTTTGAAAGCTCCCCAAAACTCTTTTTCTCTTTCGAATCTCTCTTGTTGAAAAAATTTGACGAAAAAATAGCGATTCACGCAAATATTGTCTACTTTTGAAACATCAATAATCTAATAATGTTAATATATGGATGAACAGATCAAACAGATAGCTGAGCGTTTGCGCGGGTTGCGGGATGCATTGGAACTGACCCTTGAAGAGGTGGCTAAGGTATGCCAACTGTCGACCGACGACTATTTGCGATTGGAGAGCGGAACAGTCGATATTTCTGTGAGTGTCTTGTCTCGCATTGCACATGCTTATGGGGTGGAACTGACGGCCTTGATGTTTGGCGACGAACCGACAATGAGCTCTTATTTCGTCACGCGAAAGGGAAAAGGCTTGGCAGTCGAAAGGGTGAAGGCCTATAAATATCAGGCATTGGCTGCCGGGTTCAGACATCGCAATGCAGACCCTTTTATGGTTACTGTACATCCGAAACCAGAGGGTACTCCCATCTTTTTGAACAGCCATCCGGGGCAAGAGTTTAATTATGTACTGGATGGGCGCCTGATGTTGCAAATTAATGGCAAACAATTGATTCTTGACCCCGGTGACAGTATCTATTTCGACTCGTCGAAGCCGCATGGCATGTTGGCATTGGATGGAAAGAAAGTCAGTTTTTTGGCTATCATATTATAAAAATGAATTAAGCAGAACAAGAGAAAACTATATATGTTAGAGAGATTTGTTGAACGGGATTCGTTCGTGTCGCAAGAGGATTTCAAGGCCAATCTGAAGATCTGCATTCCGAAAGATTTCAATTTCGGATATGATGTGGTTGATGCTTGGGCGGAAGAAGATCCTGACAAAAAAGCACTTTGTTGGACAAACGACAAAGGGGAGCACTTGGATTTTACGTTTGCGGATTTGAAGAAATATACCGATCAGACGGCAGCTTATTTCCAATCGTTGGGTATAGGGCACGGCGATATGGTTATGTTGATTCTGAAACGTCGTTATGAGTTTTGGCTTTCGATCATTGCTTTGCACAAATTAGGTGCGGTCGTTATTCCGGCTACCCATCTGCTGACAAAGAAAGATATCGTATACCGTTCGAATGCGGCAGACATCAAAATGATCGTTTGTGCAGGTGAAGAGGTGATCACGACGCATGTACAAGAAGCATTGCCCGAGTCGCCATCGGTTGAAACAGTTATTTCAATAGGACCTAATGTGCCGCAAGGTTTTCATGACTTTCATAAAGAGTGGAAAAACGTGCCTTCGTTTGTGCGTCCTGCCCATGTGAATTGCAACGAAGATACGTCATTGCTCTATTTTACATCAGGAACAACAGGCGAACCGAAGATGGTGGCGCACGATTTTACCTATCCGTTGGGGCATATCGTGACGGGCTCTTTTTGGCATAATCTGCATAAAGAGAGTTTGCATCTGACGATTGCCGACACGGGATGGGGCAAAGCCGTATGGGGTAAACTCTATGGACAATGGATTGCCGGTGCAACTGTCTTCGTATATGATCATGAGAAATTCACGCCGGCTGATATTCTTCAGAAAATTCAAGACTATAAGATCACTTCGTTGTGTGCTCCTCCTACCATTTTCCGATTCTTGATTCGTGAGGACTTGACGAAGTACGATCTCTCTTCGTTGCAGTATTGTACGATTGCAGGAGAGGCATTGAATCCGGCAGTCTTCGAAACATTCTACAAATTGACGGGTATCAAGCTGATGGAAGGATTCGGTCAGACGGAAACGACTTTGACAATTGCGACCTTCCCATGGATGACTCCGAAACCAGGCTCAATGGGTGTACCCAATCCTCAATATGATGTTGACTTGTTGCGGCCGGACGGTACACCGGCCGAGGACGGTGAACAGGGGCAGATTGTGATCCGTACCGACAAAGGTAAGCCATTGGGCTTGTTCAAAGAATACTATCGTGATGAGGCCTTGACGCGTGAAGCTTGGCACGATGGTGTCTATTATACAGGAGACGTGGCATGGCGTGATGAGGATGGCTACTATTGGTTTGTGGGCCGAGCTGACGATGTCATCAAAAGTTCGGGCTATCGTATCGGTCCGTTCGAAGTGGAGAGTGCTTTGATGACGCACCCTGCTGTTGTAGAGTGTGCCATTACGGGTATCCCCGATGAGCTTCGTGGCCAAGTGGTGAAGGCTACTATCGTGTTGGCCAAAGATTATAAGGAAAAAGCCGGCGAGGCATTGATCAAAGAGTTGCAAGACCATGTGAAACGGGTAACGGCTCCTTACAAATATCCGCGCGTGGTCGAATTTGTTGATGAGTTGCCGAAAACCATTAGTGGAAAAATCCGCCGAGTAGAGATCCGGGACAAAAACAATTGATTCGTCATCAAAAAAACAATCCTATTCACCCATATTTTAGTATGTTGGATGAATGGGATTTTTTTTGTATCTTTATCGCTGAATTAAAACCTTATCAAAGTAGCATGAAAACAACATTTATCTTCCTGTTAAGTATGATCACCACTCTATGGGGTGCGGCCAAAGAGCCGATTAAGGTGGCATGTATTGGTAATAGTATCACTTATGGAGCGTGTCTGGACGATCGTGAACATGATGCTTATCCGGCTCAACTGCAGCGGATGTTAGGCAATAGTTATGAGGTGGGTAACTTCGGAAAGTCGGGAGCTACGCTCTTGTTGCGTGGACATCGTCCTTATATGCAACAGGAAGAGTATCGGCAAGCCGTCAATTTCAAAGCTGATATTGCCGTGATTCATTTGGGGATCAACGATACTGACCCGCGCGATTGGCCCAACTATCGGGATGATTTTGTAGGAGACTATTTGACATTGATCGACTCGTTACGGGCTTCGAATCCTAAGATGAGAGTATTGGTCGCTCGCTTGACGCCAATTGGAGACCGTCATCCGCGGTTCGTTTCCGGAACGAAGATATGGCTGGAGGATATACAGCAGGTCATTCCTCTTATTGCCCGAATGGCCGGTGCTGAATTGATCGACTTCCATCAGCCTCTTTACGCTTATCCTTACCTCTTGCCCGATGCTCTTCATCCTAATTCTGAGGGAGCTGGACTATTGGCCAAGACTGTTTTTTCGGCGATCACGGGTGATTATGGCGGATTGCAAGTCTCTCCTCTTTACACTGATAATATGGTTTTGCAACATGGCAAACCGCTGACAATTAAAGGAGTGGCGAATGCTGATGAACAAGTAACCGTACAGATAGCCCAACAGAAAGCAACGGCTGTAGCGGATAACCAGGGAAAATGGGCAATTCGTTTGGAGCCATTGGAAGTAGGAGAGGATTATCAACTCCGAATAGAGACGAAAACAAAAAAATTATGTTTCCACCATGTTGCGGTGGGGGAGGTATGGCTCTGCTCCGGACAGTCCAATATGCAGTTCCAATTGAAGCAAGCCGCTACGGCAAAGCAAGATATTCCTCAAGCAGCAGACGATGGATTGCGCTTTTTCGATTGGAAAGCGCGTTGGCTTACCTCCGATGCAACGTGGCCTGCTTCGGCACTCGATTCTATCAATCACTTACATTATTATAAAGAGACTACTTGGCAAAAAAGTTCACCTTCGACGGCCGAATCATTTTCTGCTGTTGCTTACTATTTCGGAAGAATGCTTCGGGACAGTTTGCAAGTGCCGATCGGATTGATTCATAATTCGGTGGGCGGTTCACCTATTGAGGCATGGATTGACCGAAACACGCTGGAATCGCGGTTCCCTGCCATCTTGAAAGATTGGATGCATAACGATTTTATTCAAGAATGGGTTCGAGGACGGGCCGTAGTCAATTTGGGAGGAGAATCTTCTAAAAATCGTCATCCCTACGAACCTTGTTATCTTTATGAATGTGGCATCGTGCCCCTTGAACAGTATCCTATTCAGGGTGTGATATGGTATCAGGGTGAATCGAATGCACATAATTTCGAGGCGCATGAAGAATTGTTTAAATTGATGGTGAATAGTTGGCGGGAAAATTGGCAAGATGAGAAGTTGCCCTTCTATTTTGTACAGCTCTCCAGTTTGAATCGTCCTTCATGGCCTTGGTTTAGAGACAGCCAACGGCGGTTGATGCAAGAGATTCCTCATACGGGAATGGCAGTATCTACTGACGTGGGCGACTCGTTGGATGTCCATCCTGTGCAGAAGAAGGAGGTAGGCGATCGTTTGGCAAGGTGGGCTTTGCAACAGACTTATCATCACACATTGGTTCCTTCAGGCCCACTTTTTCGCTCTGTTCAAGCGGACGGGGATCAACTGATAGTCTCTTTTGACTATGCACAAGGGTTGCAATTGGCTGACGGAAAACAAATTGTTGGTTTTGAGGTGGCCGACGAAGAAGGCTTGTTTTATCCTGCTATAGCCGTAGTGGAGAATGATCGGATTCGACTTTCATCAGAGAAGGTGAAACAGCCTCGCTATGTGCGCTATGCCTGGCAACCTTTTACTCGAGCCAATTTGATCAATGGTGTTCGACTTCCGGCTTCCACTTTTAGAGGGTCGGCATGGTAAAAGGAATATTTGTTCATAGTTGCATCTGATAAATTGTAATAGGTTTCGATATCCGAAGGAAATTTGTTATATTTGTAAGCTAAAAAATTAAGAACAAAGAAAATATGAGGAACTTCACTTGTGTACAAGATTTGGGTGATCTGAAGCAGGCACTCGATGAGGCTTTCGAAATAAAGAAAGACCGTTTCCAATTTTCCGAATTGGGTAAAAATAAAACATTGTTGATGATTTTTTTCAACTCCAGCTTGCGTACTCGCTTGAGCACACAAAAAGCAGCCATGAACTTGGGTATGAATACAATTGTATTGGACGTTAACCAAGGGGCGTGGAAGCTGGAAACGGAGCGGGGTGTCATCATGGACGGTGACAAACCGGAGCATCTTTTGGAGGCTGTTCCGGTAATGGGATGTTATTGTGATGTAATAGGTGTCCGCTCATTTGCGCGGTTTGAGAAGAAAGAAGATGACTATAATGAAAAAATATTGAGTCAGTTTATACAATATTCAGGTCGACCTGTATTCAGCATGGAAGCTGCTACACGCCATCCGCTGCAAAGTTTTGCCGATTTGATTACAATTGAAGAGTATAAAAAGACAGCTCGCCCGAAAGTGGTGATGACGTGGGCACCGCATCCTAAAGCCCTTCCGCAAGCTGTTCCCAATAGCTTTGCTGAATGGATGAACGCAACGGATTATGAATTCGTGATCACGCAACCGGAAGGATATGAATTGGATCCGAAATTTGTGGGACATGCTCGCGTAGAATATGACCAAAAGAAAGCATTGGAGGGGGCAGACTTTGTATATGCCAAGAACTGGTCTGCATATAAAGATCCGAATTATGGAAAAGTAATCAATATGGATCGGAGTTGGACTGTCGATGCAGAGAAAATGGCTTTGACGAATAATGCCTATTTCATGCATTGCTTGCCTGTTCGCCGTAATATGATTGTTACTGATGATGTGATAGAAAGCCCGCAGAGTTTGGTGATTCCTGAAGCAGCCAATCGTGAAATTTCTGCACAGACGGTGTTGAAGAAAATTCTTGAGGGTTTGAAATAATATATGGATATGGATAAAAATAGAAAAAGTGGCACGATTTGTGTGCAAGCCGGTTGGCAACCTAAAAATGGTGAACCGCGTGTTCTTCCAATATATCAAAGTACTACTTTTAAATATGATTCGAGCGAACAAATGGCTCGACTTTTTGATTTGGAAGAAAGTGGCTATTTCTATACACGTTTGCAAAATCCAACCAACGATGCTGTGGCTGCGAAAATCGCAGCATTGGAGGGCGGTGTCGGTGCTATTTTGACAGCTTCCGGACAAGCAGCCAGCTTTTTTACCATATTTAATATATGTGAAGCGGGCGATCATGTGGTAAGTGCCACAAGTATCTATGGTGGAACCTACAATTTGTTGGCTGTTACAATGAAGAAGATGGGTATCGAATGTACATTTGTTGACCAAGATGCCAGCGAAGAAGAGATCAGTAAAGCGTTTCGCCCGAATACGAAGTTGATGTTTGGAGAGATGTTGTCTAACCCTGGTGTCATGGTCCTTGATGTTGAGAAGTTTGCTCGCATAGCACATAGCCATGGTGTTCCTTTGGTAGTGGACAATACTTTTGCAACTCCTATCAATTGCCGGCCGTTCGAATGGGGGGCTGATATTGTGACTCACTCCACTACCAAATATATGGATGGTCATGCTTCATGTGTGGGTGGCTGTATAGTCGACAGCGGAAACTTCGATTGGGAAGCCCATGCTGATAAATTCCCGGGACTTTGTCAACCGGATCCATCCTATCATGGCTTGACATATACAAAGGCGTTTGGTAAAATGGCTTTTATTACGAAAGCAACAAGCCAATTGATGCGTGACTTGGGAGCTGTACCTTCGCCACAAAATTCATTTTTGCTAAACTTGGGCTTGGAATCATTACATCTTCGTGTACTCCAACATTGCAAGAATGCACAAACAGTAGCCGAGTGGTTGGAAAAATGTGACAAGGTGGCGTGGGTAAATTATCCGGGCTTGAAGAGTAATAAGTATTATGACTTGGCTCAAAAATATTTGCCAACCGGATCGTGTGGCGTGATGTCCTTCGGATTGAAAGGTGGTCGTGATGTAGCTATTCGCTTTATGGATCGCTTGAAAATGATTGCTATTGTAACCCATGTGGCTGATGCCCGTACGTGTGTATTGCATCCGGCAAGTCATACACATCGCCAGCTTTCAGATGAACAATTGCAGGAAGCAGGCATTGCTCCTGACTTGATTCGACTCTCGTGTGGTATCGAAAACGTGGAGGATATCATTGCTGATATTACACAAGCATTGGAACTTTGATGAAATATTCGATGATTTGAGAATTATTTCGGGATTTTTTGAAATAAAATAGTGGGGATGTTTTTGAATAGTACATTATATAAGTTAAAAATATTCCCCGCTATTGATAACAAAAATATCAGAGTTATAGTAAGCAGCTACGGTATTGATTTGGGGTAAACAGTAGATGGATGAGCGGAATCTCTCCTCACCTCCGAAAAACCCTCGAAAATATTTTCAATACGTAATCCATTGACAGTTAGTAGATATAGCCTTTAATCGGGCAGGTAAGCGAAAA
>CAVKMU010000032.1:0-33443 GCA_963657455.1 bacterium | reverse complement strand
AAAAAGAATAACCCTTTCGGTTATTTAAAAGAACCAACAAGTGAGTGTTTATAATCATCATGAATATATTCGCTCGCTTGTTTTTTTATTACAACTCACCTTATGAAAGAACAGTCAAGAGCATAAATTGAGAAGGATATATATTATCCCAAAAAGCTCCCGAGCTTTTTCGAAAATGTTCGGGAGCTTTTTGGGAAAAGTTCGGCACCTTTTTTTCCAATATAGGAACGCTTTTTTAAATTGTTTTTGGTTCATTTTTTGGGTACTAATGTAATAAATGGAATCAACATCTCCTCCATTGATATTCCACCATGCTGGAATGTATTCCGATAGTAAGAAACATAATAATTGTAATTGTTCGGATAAGCAAAGAAGTTTTGGCCCGAAGCAAAGATATACTTAGTGCTTAGGTTCGGAGAGGGCAAACCTATCTTGGCAGGTTCACGTATTTCGAATACCTCTTTCGGATTATATGTCAGATTCTTTCCTAATTTATAACGAAGATTGGTGTTCGTGTTCCTGTCTCCTACCACTTTTACGGGTGTATCTACCCGAATTGTACCATGGTCTGTTGTCACTATTACTTTACAACCTGTCTTTGCTATCTGCCGGAAAAGCTCCAATGTGGTGGAATGTTGAAACCATGAACGCGTCAAACTGCGGTAAGCCGCTTCGCTTTGTGCCAATTCCCGTATCATTTTGCTTTCCGTTCGGGCGTGCGACAACATGTCCACAAAGTTTAGGATGATGACATTCAACTGATTTTTCAACAACGATGGGATCATTCCCAATAGTTTTTCTCCATATTGAGAATCGTGTACTTTGTTGTATGAGAAGGAATATTTTTTCCGAAAACGATCGATTTGCGTCTGAATGAGCGGTGCTTCATTCAAATTCTTCCCCTCTTCACTCTCCTCATCTACCCACAATTCAGGGAACATCTTTTCTATTTGCAAAGGCATCAACCCTGAAAAAATAGCATTTCTCGCATATTGTGTTGCCGTTGGCAATATGCTACAATACATATCCTCCTCGAAGGTATAAAATTCTGACAACAAATCTTTTACAACGCGCCACTGATCAACTCTGAAATTATCAATCAATATGAAAAAAACTTTCTCACCTTCTTCCAACATCGGAAAGATCCGTTTCTTGAACAGATCGGGGCTCATCAGCGGACGATGGGGATCGTTCGGACTATTCACCCACATTTCATAGTTTTTCTTGACGAACTTGGCAAACGAAAGATTGGCCTCTTGCTTCTGCATCAGCAGCATATCCATCATTTGCGTTTGACTACTTTCCAATTCCAACTCCCAATATATCAATTTCTTGTAGACTTCCATCCAATCTTGAACCGTCAACGAATCGTTGATCTGCATACCAATTTTGGCGAATTCCTGTTGATAGGTTTGGGTTGTTGTCTGCGAAATGATCACATTCTTGTGAACATTTTTCTTTATCGAAAGCAATAACTGATTAGGATTGACAGGCTTTATCAAATAATCTGCAATCTTATTTCCGATTGCTTGGTTCATAATGCTCTCTTCTTCGCTTTTCGTAACCATAACGACCGGCACATTGGGTGCAATTTCCTTGATCTGCGACAATGTTTCCAATCCGGTAAGTCCCGGCATATTCTCGTCCAAGAATATAATTTCAAAGGTTTCCTCTCTACAGCAATCGATGGCATCTTGCCCACTGATCACCGGAACGACTTCGTATCCTTTCTCTTTCAGAAACAAAATGTGAGGCTTCAACAAATCAATCTCATCATCAGCCCAAAGTATTCTATCCTTTTTCATTGCCATATAAGTTGTTTTCCTTAAAATATCTCTTTTAGAACGAAAGAAATATGCCGTTTCGTATGTCAATAGGATACTGAAACGTCAAAACCTTGTTGCCGAGCCCGTTCTGCTATTGCATCCAAATCAGGTTTGGAAACCTTGTAGAGTGTCTTCACCGGCGTTTCACGATCGACTGTATAGATCATTACTTTCTTCGGCTTTATCTGCTTCAGGGCATCCAACCATCCAGCTATCTCCTCTTCTGTTGTATTGTCTACCTTCACGCCCTCCCGTTCTCCGCGCAAGAACATCGTCTGAATAATCAAATTTCCCTGGAAGCGACAAAGATTATGTAACAATTTTTCGAAGCAGAAACCTTGACTGTTCGGATCGTTTATCTGAACGATTCTGCTATCCAATACAGAGTCCAGTTTCATAATGTTGTCTTCAATTTTGCATAAAGCTTCGAATACCTCTTCCTTGTCGAGCATCGTCGAGTTGGAAAGCACTGCTATCTTGGCCGAAGGACAGTGAACATTTCGGATAGCTATCGTATCTTCTATGATGCCGGCAAAGTCCGGATGCAGCGTCGGTTCGCCATTTCCAGCAAATGTAATTACATCAGGTACCAAACCTTCCATACGCATTGAATCTAACTTCTCTATCAATTGCTCTTTTACCTCCGCCCGTCTTGGCATTGGTGTGCGTGTTCGGTGATTTTCGTTCAAACCACACTCGCAATAAATGCAGTTGAATGTACATAACTTTCCATCTGTCGGAAATAAATTGACTCCTAAAGAGACCCCTAATCGCCGACTATGGATAGGGCCATAAACTATTTTGTCAAAAAGAATCGTACTCATTTTCTTTTTTCATTTTGTCGTTACAACAAAGATAACGATTTCATTTATAATTTAAAACGCACCATCAAAGATAAATCGCTTTTTCTATTACCCTCGATCTCTTCTGTTCCACTTCCAATCGTCTCACGATCGCGATATTGCGTATGTCCAAACTTGGCTGAAAGCTTTGCAAATTTACATATATTCCAGTTCAAAGTAGCCGCTAAACGCACACCTTTTCCATAGAAGGTGGGCATATAATAAGCATAAAGCAAGTTCTTCTCGTACGAACTAAGCCGAACCTGATAACTGTCTGTCGAGAAACAACCAATATAGAGGTCCATTTGCAAAGGAATTTTGGCGGGCTTCCAACCCATACTCTGCGCAATCAAGTAGCCTCTTTCCTGCTTTTTGTCAACACCTTCGTAAAGAATGCCATCAACCGACGAGCGAAAACTCCATGAAGAAGCAATACCATAGACCGCTTGCAGTCGCATTTTCCGTTGTATGCCTGCACCCGATCTTCTCTTTTCCTTATAACGCAAATAAGAAGAGAATTGTTTACGGCTCGAATAATCTATCTGTGCCATGTATTCTTTGCCGGTTTGCAATGCATCCGCTTGATATTTCAACCAAGGAAAGCGGAAGAAATCTGCATAGGCAGAGAGTTTCCAATGAGGGAATGGACTCCATTGCCAACCACCATATATGCCTTGCTCGTTTTGTACTGTACTATTCTGTCCGAATGCATTGCCATACAAAGCATGATATTGCTTGTCGTAATACCTATACAAGAGCAACATGGTAAAATAAGAAGCCGGCGTCAGTTGAAGTCCATTCAGTGTTGCCACTGCTCCATTCGATGATAGAGCCGTTTCGCCGAATATTTTTACCGACTTACTTTTCAACATGTAGTCAATACTTATGTTATTATTGTGTTTTCCTCTGAAAGTGAACACATTATAAGGTTGTTCTTGTGGAAAGAGTACTGCATTTACAAAACGATAATCCACAGCTGTTATCCCGATATGATAGCGCGGTTTCACCCAACGAACGTTTCCTCCGAACGTATGGACACCTATTGTATGCCGTTTCTCCCAATCTCTTTGCAAACGATGCAAGCCGTCTGTTTTAAAAGATGGAAAAGTATCGTTTGTCAATGCCCCATCCATTTTTCGATAAGAGTAGAACATACTTACATTCAACGACCTGTGTTGCAACGTAATAGCTGCACCCCGAAGAAAATCATACTCATTGGTGGAATAATGACGACGAAATCCTGTGCTACGTCTCTCCGCTTGTGCAACAATGGCTGAGCGACTGGGCGAGAAATCGTGGCTTATCACCAACCCTTGTCCGAAAGAAACTTTATAATCACCCAAAGCCAATGTTTTCAACACCTTTTGATCTTTCAACAAAAAATGAAATGAATTATAATCAAATCCTTTATATTTTTCTTTCCAAAACGGCTCGCCCGCATCTTTTTCCCCTATCCATCCAAACTGCAGCCGGTCATCAAAGTTGTAGGCATAGCGAACAGATCCATAAAACGACTCGCCCAAATATTTCCTATTGGGGTAACGTTGTAAAACAGAATCGGGATATGAACCATATCCTTTCTTTTGTTGAAAACATTGGTCGTACCTCATTATCAAATCATTATTTCCATACTTCAACATATTTTCAACGGTTATCTTTCGTTTATTAACAGAAACATCTCCCACATAGACGAAAGGATAGAGCAATTCTATCGTAGTAAAATCCATATCGGGGATAGCTTTCAGCTCATAAATCGAGACAAATTTCTTCACACTACTCCTATAACGAATCAGTTGCTCCACCTGACGATCCGTTAGGAAAGGTAGTTTTGACAATTGCTCCTCAGTTACACTGTTAAGATCGAGTGGATGCTCTGCCAAATAAGAGAGCTCTGCATATAATGTTTCCAACTTTTCAGACGATTCTTCCGCTTCATCAGCCAAATCCTCTATATATTCTTTCCACTTTTCAACATTTATATCATTCTGAGCAACAAGCGAATAACTTATTATGAACCAAATAATGCACACATATATCAACACTTTCATAAAACCTCCTTTCAAAATGAATATGACAACCCAAGACCTGTACTGATCCCCAACTCAGGATGCCATACAGCCACTGTGTTGAAATCGAAACCTTTGAGGAAGAATCCTACGCCAAGACAAGGAAGAAAAGGCTCGGTCTGAACTCCCATCCGAAAGCAAACAGCAGAGAAAGCCCTATATTCTGCCCCTATTCCGGAGATTATATAGTGTGCCTCATCAACGGCTCCATAAGAGGTTATCCACACATTGTTCAGAACTTGCCAGTTGAAACCAACCTCTATACGATAGGTTTCCAACTCATTTATTTTAAAAGTCTTGGCTGTTGTCTGTATGGATGGCAAATTACAAACAGTAAAAGCCATCAACAAGTTTTCAATAGGTTTATAAACGATACCTATATCTGTCGATATCCGAGAAGGGATCACTTCATACAACTCCGAATGAATCCAATCGTATTGAAAAGCAACTCCCACGCTCCAGTGCTTGTTCAGACGTTTGGAGAGTAAAATTCTCCCCATATTTTGCCTATATTGATCATATCCGAACGAAGCTACTTGCAATCCTGTCGACAAAAAAGCATTCGGATAGACAAAATAACCCTGCACTGTTCCCAACTCTTTTATACCATATCGGTTGAAATAGTCAACACCTGTTGTTCGTTTTGTTGATAACTCCATCAGCGAAGGATTGATAAACCACGATACAGCCGCCCCACTTCCACCTAAAGCAAGCGACCTAATATCCCCAACACGGATATTGTTTGTGGCTGATGCGGCGCAAGAAACCGCTAAAGTGGCATATAAGACATATTTAAAGTTCATAGTTGAAGGTTTAATCATCTGTTTTCCACAAAAATAATAAATTCTCTTTTATTTACAAAATTCCATCTTCCCCAAGTAAGTATTAAACAATCTTATAAACATTGCCCATCATTCAATTCTTGTATATATTTGCAGCAATGAGAGGAACAAGAAGATATATTGTTTTGCTACTGACTGTTTTATCATTTTTGGGCAGCAGCAAAAAAAGCAATGCTCAATCAGTGAAAATGAACGTATTGCCCGAAGGCTATCATCGTGCTTACGTTGATGGCCAAGATACGATTGCCATTTTTAAATTGAGAGATGTCTATATATTCCCAAAGCAGAAATTTCGCAATAAACGTGACGAAGCTAAATATTGGAAGCTGGTACGAGACGTGAAGAAAACATTGCCTTTTGCCAAAATAGTCTATGGAACGCTCATCGAAACCTACGAATACCTTGAAACACTCCCTACCGACAAAGCCAGAACAGCCCACCTCAAACGGATGGAAAAGGAATTGTTTGCACAATACAAACCTGAATTAAAGAAACTTAGCCTTTCGCAAGGTAAGTTGTTGATCAAGTTGATAGACCGCGAATGCAACCAAAGCAGCTACAACCTGGTAAAGGCTTATTTGGGAAGCTTCCGTGCCGGTTTTTGGAATATCTTCGCCGGCATGTTCGGAGCCAGTCTGAAAACAGAATACGATCCCCTCAACAAAGACCGCCAGATCGAACGTATTGTCTTATTGGTGGAGAGCGGTGCTTTATAAAAATCCCGGTTCTGAAAAGTTTATTCGGCATGAAACTGCAGTTTTCCCCCGAATGAACTGCAGTTTTCTCGGGAAAAACTTACTCAAAATAGGAATATTTTTTTCTAATGGTCGGAAAGCTTTTGTCCGAAAGCAAGTGATTTTATCGCAGCTGCTTGAAGAGCTCCCAAATCAAGATGCCGGTAGTTACGGAAACATTCAGTGAATGTTTGGTGCCGAATTGTGGTATTTCAATACACATATCACACTTATCAACGACCGATTGTTGAACACCTTTCACTTCATTTCCCATAATGATAGCATACTTTTTCTGCTTGTCCAACAATAACTTATCCAACATGACGCTATCTTCTACCTGCTCGACGGCACACACTACGTACCCTTCGCTTTTCAACTTATCAACAGCCTCGAGAGTATCCGAAAAGTATTGCCAATCAACTGTCTCTTCCGCTCCCAAAGCTGTTTTGTGAATTTCTACTTGCGGCGGACAAGCCGTTATACCGCACAGATAGATAGATTCAACACGAAAAGCATCGGATGTACGAAATACCGACCCCACATTGTTCAAACTTCTAATATGGTCAAGCACTACCACCAAAGGAATTTTAGGACTTTCCTTGAATGCTTCGGGTGTCAGTCTATTTAATTCTGTAACTTTCAGTTTACGCATATATTATTATTGTTGATAGAGGTTCAAAACCTATTTATAACTCGTGCAAAGATAATGAAAAATAAAACTTGCAAAATCAAACTTTTCATCCATACAATCCTATAATAATATCCTCCAAGAAAGTAACTATTTATTTTTAAATTAATCATTCTACAAGCTATTCACAGTCAATCCCCCTCTTGAAAGAAGAAAGTTTTTCACAAAAGAAGTTTATCAATAATTTCTTTTCTTATGATAGAATATACTATATTTCATATATTTAGCCTGTAAATAACCTGTTGAAGGAACTTTGAAAAGCCGGTTTATTTATCTTAATAACGTAAAAAGCAAATTTATGTTCGAAAAAGTTTTAACGCTATCAACCGACTATTATCATCATCATTTTTTTTTATTTTAAATTTAAAGAAGAATAATGATGATTCTATTGATTGTGGATAACGTGGAAATGGAGGATTAGAGTTGAAAGAGGAGCACTGAAAGACTTTGCATTCTCGAAGGAAAGGCTTACCTTTGTATTCAACCAATAAATGAAATGACAATGGATAATCAATCTATAGGATATATGAATGCCCCCATTCCTGAAGGCATTGATATAAAAGAGGAGATAAACAAGTTGCGGAAAGAGAAGAATGCTGTCATTTTGGGGCATTTCTACCAACGGCCGGAGATACAAGATATTGCTGATTTTGTTGGAGACAGTTTGGCTTTGGCACAGTGGGCCGCCAAGACTTCAGCCGATGTGTTGGTGTTGTGTGGAGTACATTTCATGGGAGAAACAGCCAAAATACTTTGTCCTGACAAGAAGGTATTGGTGCCGGATCTGAATGCAGGTTGTTCTTTGGCCGACAGTTGTCCGGCTCCGCTGTTTGAGGAGTTTGTAAAACTACACCCTGATCATACAGTAATATCGTATGTCAATACGAGTGCGTCGGTGAAAGCCTTGACGGATATTGTGGTTACTTCTACCAATGCCCGCCAGATAGTGGAGAGTTTGCCGAAAGACGAGAAGATCATCTTCGGACCGGATCGTAACCTTGGAAACTATATAAACAGTATTACGGGGCGTAAAATGGTGCTTTGGGATGGCGCTTGCCATGTACATGAGCAGTTCTCGTTGGAGAAGATGATTGACTTGAAAAAGCAATTTCCCGAAGCTGAAATAATATGTCATCCTGAATGCAAACGTTACATTGTAGAAATTTCAGATTATGTAGGATCAACTGCCGGATTGTTGAAGCATGTTGTGAAATCGGAGAAGAAACAATTCATAGTTGCTACTGAAAGTGGAGTACTCCATGAGATGCAAAAGGCTTGTCCGACGAAAGAATTCATTCCGGCTCCGCCAAACGACAGTACGTGCGCTTGTAATGAATGCAACTTTATGCGTTTGAACACGATGGAAAAATTGTACAATGCGTTGCGCTTTGAAATGCCTGAAATTTACGTAGATGAGGAAGTTCAGAAGAAGGCTATCCGACCAATCCGACGGATGTTAGATATTTCCGCTCAGTTAGGACTCTGATATATCATTATATATAATAAAACAGCTTGTAAGAAACTTCTTACAAGCTGTTTTATTATGGATTTTTTTTGATTAAAGTTTTTTGATTTCTTCTGTTGCTTTGGCTACAGCCTCGTTGATGTTGCTGCATATATTTTCTTTACCAAGCAATTCATAGAAACCGGATTTTTCCAACACTTTATGAACTTTCGGATTGACACCGGACAGGATAATGTGGATGTTTTCTCGCATAGACATCTCACAAAGATTAGTCAAGTTGTGGATCCCCGTTGAATCGATGAACGGAACTTTTCTCATACGGATGATACGAATCTTTGGAAGGTCGCCCATCTGAATCATCAACTCCTCGAATTTGGTTGCAATACCAAAGAAATAAGGACCATTGATTTCGTAAACCTCAACACCTGCAGGAAGCACCAAATGTTCTTCATGAACCTGAAGATCGGATTCATTGTTAGGGTCAATTTCGTTGCGGATAACAGAAATTTCAGTTGTTTCCATGACACGCTTCATGAATAAGACGCAAGCAATGAGCAAACCAACTTCGATGGCAATGGTCAAATCGAAGATGACTGTCAGAAAAAAGGTGATGAACAGTACAGCTACGTCTGATTTAGGATTGCGAGTCAATGCCAAGAAAGTACGCCAACCGCTCATGTTGTATGAAACGACTACCAGTACACCAGCCAAGCAAGCCATCGGAATGTATTTAGCCAATGGCATGAGAAACAACAATATAAGCAACAGAACAAAGGCATGGATGATGCCTGCTACAGGAGTACGTCCTCCATTATTGATGTTGGTCATCGTACGGGCTATGGCACCTGTAGCCGGAATACCTCCGAAGATGGGAGATACGATATTGGCAATACCTTGTGCTATCAACTCTGTATTGGAGTTGTGGCGGTCGCCTATTACACCATCGGCAACTGTGGCAGAAAGCAATGATTCTATAGCACCTAAGACTGCTATCGTAATGGCAACGGGGAATAAGCTTTTGATTGCTTCCCAATCAAGGTTAGGTACAGTGGCTTCAGGCAGTTGAGATTGGATACTGAAGCGGTCGCCAATCGTATCAATGCAGGTAACACCACCATACATCTTCAGAAAATAGACACCTACTGTTACCAAAATGATGGCAATCAACGAGCCGGGTATTTTCTTTGAAAATTTAGGAGTGATGGAGATAATGAAAATACTTACAATGCTGGCGATTGTATTCCACCAGTTGACAGAATCGAAATGACGGAAGTAAACCAGCCACTTTCCTATAAAGTCGCCCGGAACCTTTTCACCTTGGAAATCCAATCCGAAAACATCCGCTATTTGTGTGGTGAAAATAGTTACGGCAATACCACTGGTGAATCCGATGATGATAGGGTAAGGGATGAACTTTATGACAGTTCCCAATTTGAAAACACCCATCAAAACCAATAAAATACCCGCCATTAATGTGGCTACCATCAAACCCTCTATACCGAACTTTTGGATGATTCCATAAATAATGACAATAAAAGCTCCGGTAGGACCACCGATTTGAACCTTGCTTCCTCCCAATAAAGAAATGATGAAACCAGCTACTATTGCTGTAATAATACCCTTTTCCGGACTCACGCCCGAAGCGATACCGAAGGCAATGGCCAAAGGCAATGCCACGATACCAACGATGATACCTGCCATAAGGTCTGTACTGAAATCTGCTTTCGAATAGTTCTTTAGTACAGACATGAGTTTAGGCTGAAAATCAAACTTGCTATCCATTTTTTAAAAGTAAATAGTGTATGTAAATAATGAAGGCGCAAAAGTACGAAAAAATATGAGAATATAGATTTTATTTATTTTACAATAAATATTATTAAAGCAATAATTAGATGTAAATCAAAAACAAAACCATACATTTGTCTGTTGTAAATATGAAAGTATACAGATATAACTTATATAAATTAGACGATTATGGGAAAAAGTATTAAAGGAACACGTACAGAACAGAACTTATTAAAAGCTTTTGCTGGAGAATCGCAAGCGCGGAGTCGTTACACTTTTTTTGCAAGTAAAGCAAAGAAGGAAGGATTTGAACAAATAGCAGCTGTATTCCTCGAAACAGCAGAGCAGGAAAAAGAGCATGCAAAGCGTTTTTTCAAGTATTTGGAAGGAGGAATGGTGGAGATTACGGCTTCATTCCCTGCCGGCGAAATAAGTTCTACAAAAGATAACTTGGCTGCAGCAGCGGCAGGCGAGAACGAAGAATGGACGGAGTTGTATCCGGAATTTGCAAAGGTGGCTGAAGAAGAGGGCTTTCCTGAAGTGGCATTTACTTTCCGTATGGTTTCGATCGTTGAGGCTGAACATGAGAGACGATATCGTAAATTGTTGGAAAGAGTAGAAGCAGAGAAGGTTTTTGAACGAGAGGAACCTATCGTATGGCAATGCCGCAATTGTGGATTTATAGTAGAAGGGAAAAAAGCACCTGGCAAATGTCCTGCTTGCGAGCATCCACAGGCTTACTTTGAACCAAAGAAAGAAAATTATTGATTTTTTTTACAATAAGAAGAGAGCTCAGTATGGTTTGACCATATTGAGCTTTTTTATATATTTGTTTCCGAAATATTATTTATTAAAAACCTAAATCTTCTGAGCATGAACAAAAAACATCTATTTATTTTATGGGCTTTCTTATTGTTGTTGACAAGCTGTCGGACGAATGAAGAGCATTTCATTACAGACAAAGCCTATCGTATGCAAGTTATGAATGATTTGCAAGCAAGAACTGCAGAATTGAATAAAGGTAACCTGTTTGCTGTATTCGACCAACCTATGAGTATACAGGAAAAAGAAGCCATGAGTTTCATGTTTGCTTATATGCCTGTGAGTGATATAGCCAATTATGGAGGAGAATATTTTCTGAAGAATGTAAAAACCTCATTGCAAGCTCGTGAAGAAATGCCATGGGGAAAGCGGATTCCTGAACAGATATTTCGTCATTTTGTGTTGCCGGTTCGCATCAATAATGAAAATTTGGATGAGAGCCGCATGGTTTTTTATAAAGAATTGAAATCTCGTGTAAAGGATCTTTCTTTGCATGATGCTGTATTGGAGGTAAACCATTGGTGTCATGAGAAGGTTGTTTATACACCTTCCGATTCACGCACCAGCTCTCCGCTGGCATCTGTCAAGACGGCTTACGGGCGATGTGGCGAAGAATCAACATTTACTGTAGCGGCTTTGCGTTCAGTAGGCATACCGGCTCGTCAAGTATATACGCCGCGTTGGGCACATACTGACGACAATCATGCATGGGTTGAGGCATGGGTAGATGGAAAATGGTATTTCTTTGGAGCATGTGAACCCGAACCTGTCCTGAATTTGGGTTGGTTCAATGCTCCGGCCAGCAGAGGAATGCTGATGCATACCAAGGTGTTTGGAAAATATAATGGTACAGAAGAGATTATGCAACAGACATCTTTGTATACAGAAATCAATGTGATAGACAATTATGCCAAGACCGCTGTTGTAAATGTATTGGTTGAAGATGAGTCCGGACGGGCTATTGCAGATGCTGACGTTGAGTTCAAGGTATATAATTATGCGGAATTTTTCACAGTGGCTCGCAAGAAAAGTGATGCAAACGGGCAGACTTCCTTGACTGCTGGTATAGGCGATATGTTGGTATGGGCTTCGAAAGATGGAAAATTTGGTTTTACAAAAGTCTCTTTTGGAAAAGATAAAGAGGTGAAAATTCAGCTGGATAAGAGCAGCATGGAGGGATTGGAGATGGATTTGGACGTTATTCCTCCTGTGGAAAACAGCAATATGCCGGAGGTGACTGCTGAACAACGGGCTGAAAATACGCGTCGGATGGCTGAAGAGGATTCCATCAGAAATACATATGTGGCCACCTTTGTGGATGAGGCCAAGGCCGAAGTTTTTGCGGCTTCTGTTCAAATGGAGAAAGAGAAGGCGAGTAAGTTGCTGATAGCTTCGCGTGGTAATTACCAAACCTTAGAGGAGTTTCTAAAAAATGCTTCAGAAGACAATAAAATAAAGGATGCAGTTGATTTGTTGGAGGTTATATCAGCAAAGGATTTGCGTGATGTTTCGCTGGATGTATTGAATGATCATTATAAAAACAGCATAAAGACTGCAAATATATCAACTGACATTTATAACAAATATGTACGTAATCCGCGTGTTTCAAATGAAATGATTACTCCATATAAGAAGTATTTCCAATTGGTTATTCCAGAAGATGAGGCTGATGGTTATCGTCAAAATCCGATGATATTGGTAGATTGGGTGAAAAAAGAGATAAAGGTAGACGACAATTGTAACTTAGGAGGAGCTCCTATCTTCCCGGAAGGTGTTTGGAAAGCTCGGGTTGCTGATCCTCTTTCACGAGATATTTTCTTTGTTTCTCTCTGTCGATCATTGGGTATTCCCGCCCGATTGGATGAAGTAACGGGTAAGGTACAACTTGTTGAAGACAGCAAATTTATTGATATAAATTTCGAGACTTCTGAACAATACTCGGCTGCCAAGGGGAAATTAATAGCTACTTATCAACCTGTCAAAGCATTAGAAGATCCTAAATACTATAATCATTTTACGATATCAAAGGTAGTGAACGGCCGATTGCAATTGCTCAATTATGAAGAAGATGGGGCGACTTGGGACAGTCTATTGAAGAACGGCACGGAATTGGATGCCGGCGAGTATGTATTGGTGAGCGGAAGACGTATGGCCAGTGGTGCTGTTTTGACTCGTATGGTGGCTTTCAATATTGAAAAAGGAGAGACAACGACGCTACAATTGGTGATGCGTGAAAGCAACGATGACGTACAAGTGATAGGAAGTTTCAATTCCGAAAATAAATTCATCAAGAGTGACGGCACAGAAACCAGCTTATTGTTAACCACAGGACGTGGATATTATATAGTTGCTATCTTAGGAGCGGGAGATGAACCGACCAATCATGCGATGCGGGATATAGCCGCTGTGAAAGAAGAATTGGAGAAATGGGGCCGAGGTATAGTATTACTTTTCCCAGATGAGAAGAACTTTCAGAAGTTTGACGCCACCCAATTTGGTGAACTTCCCAATACCATAGTCTATGGTATAGACAAAGATCATACGATTCAGCAGGAATTGCTATCTTCTATGAATCTAAAACAGAAAGATGTATTGCCTATCTTTGTGATAGCCGACACCTTCAACCGAGTCGTATTCGTGTCGCAAGGTTATACGATTGGATTGGGAGCTCAGATGATGCAAGTAATCCATAAACTTTAAGGTATGTTCTTATCTTGTGAATAATGAAACATATGTTTTGTTCTCATAAAAAGTTATTTATATGAAAATCAACAAAAAATTATTTGTTTCTCTATTATTGGCCGTTGTCTCTTTTATTGCTGTAACAGCTAAAGCCGATGATGTTGTTTGGTTTGACGGCATTCATGCCGTTAGCTATCATATTGCTTCAAAAACAGACCCGGTAGTGAAGTTTGTGGCAGATATGTTTGCGGATGATATGTTGGCAGTGACAGGACAAAAGGCGGTGGCAACCAACAAAAAGAATGCCACTATACAGATAGTTGAATTAGATCGTTTATCAAAAAATGAAAGTAAGCGGCTTTTTACTCTCGGCATACCGGTAGATGAACTACAGGAGAAAACAGATGGTTTTTATATTTCTGTTGTGGAAGGAAAGATCATAATTGTCGGCTCTAACGGAAGAGGATGTGCATATGGACTGCTTGAATTATCACGCAAAGCCGGAGTTTCTCCTTGGATATGGTGGGGAGATATTACGCCGGAACGAAGAACGAAACTGATTATGGAGGAAACGTTTAAGACGTTGCAGGGTGCTTCAGTGGAATATCGGGGTATTTTTATTAATGATGAAGATTGGAGCATACGCCCATGGAGTTATCTTAACAATGATCCCGCCTCTTTTGGGGTGATAGGAGCCAAAACCTATCGGCGTATTTTCCAACTTCTTCTCCGATTAAGGGCAAATGCTTTTTGGCCGGCGATGCATGAACAGACGAAGCCTTTCTTTCTCGTACCGGGTGCCAAGGAATTGGCCGACAGTTGTAGTATGGTTGTTGGGTCATCTCATAGCGAAGCCTTGTTGCGCAATAACGTAGGAGAATGGGATTTCATTCAACGTGGAGATTACAACTATATCACCAACAGGTCGGCAGTTCAAGCGTATTGGGCTGAACGTTTGCAGGAAATAAAAGAAATGCAGGGGGGCTCAATGCTTACCATTGGCATGCGTGGTCTTCATGATGGCACCATGAGCGGGGTGAAAACCATGGAAGAAAAGCAAACAGCACTGCAACAAGTTATAGATGATCAACAACAATTAATCAATAAGTATTTAGAAAAAAAGAACAATTATTCTCAGATATTCATTCCTTACAAAGAGGTATTGGATATTTACCGCCAAGGATTGAAAGTACCGGACCGGGCCACGCTCATGTGGTGTGATGATAACTATGGGTATTTAACACGACTCTCCGATTCGTCAGAGCAAATGCGTAGTGGCGGCGGAGGCGTATACTATCACTTGAGCTATTGGGGACAGCCGCACGACTATCTGTGGCTTACTACCACACAACCGGGACTTGTCTATAATGAGATGCGGACAGCTTACGATCATAATGTGAAAAAAGTTTGGATTGTCAACGTGCATGATCCCAAAGTAGCGGGATACGATCTTGAACTTTTCCTAGATATGGCGTGGAACATCAATTGTGTGTCCGAAACTACTCTGGAACAACACTATAAAGCATGGTTAAGTCGTCAGTTTGGCAAGCGTATGGGAGTAGCTTTGTTACCCATAATGAAAGATTTTTACCGATTGTGTGCTCAACGTCGTCCGGAGTTTATGGGATGGAATGAATGCGAAAATTATTCGGATTTGCACGACAATGGATTGAGTCCGGTACGTAATACACAGTTTAGTGAACAAGCTTTTGGCAATGAGTTGGATCGTTATTTGGAAGAATATGCTACAATAGCTGAAAAGGTGAGAAATTTGGCTGTTGATGTTCGTCCGGAACTTAAAGATGCTTACTTTGCTGCCATCGAATATCCCGTATGTGTTGCAGAGGCGCATGCCAGAAAAATGCTCTGGGCGCAGAAAGCCCGCTCGTTTGTTGCCCATTATCCGCTTGATGCATGGCAGGATTCTACGGATTATCTCTATCATGCAGTAGCAGAAAGCCAATATGCTTATCAACAGATCCGACAACTGACAGACAGATATAATAAGAATATGTCGAACGGCAAGTGGAATCATTCCATGTCATTGCATCCGCGTGATTTGCCGGTGTTTGCAGCCCCCGTGTTACCCTTGCAATTGACGGATAGTGAAGTTGATAAATGGTTAGGAAAAAAGTCTGAAAGAACGAAGAACCATCCAGTGGATCTTGATAATACCATCGTTTTCAATGCTTCGGATTATGAGAAAGCTTCAGCAGAAGTGAAGATGATACAAATGCTTGGACATAGCATGAATGCCGTAAGTATTCCACAAAATGAAACAGTGGAGTATAGCTTTAAAACATCATGCGACTCGAGTGCAGTTTTACGTATGGCTCTCATTCCTACTCAGCCGAATGATGACGGCGATTTGCGTTTCAGTGTAAGTGTGGATAATGCGACACCAGTGGTGTTTTCATTGAAAGAGCCGTTCCGATCTGCTCGCTGGAAGCAAAATGTACTTCGGCAACAAGCCGTGAGAACATTGGAGTTGCCTCAACTGAAAAAAGGAGAACATCAAATTATCATCAAGACCCTTGATCCGCATATTATACTCGATCAGTTGATGATAGACTTTAATCCTCAACGCAACTTCTACCTTTTCCCGACAAAAGCAGAGGAGGTATTGAGTAATAAATAATGAAATGTACAGAAATTGCTCGGTAGTTTTGAAAAATTTTCTCCCGAGAAAACTGCAGTTCATTCGGGAGAAAACCGGAGTTTCATGCCGAATGAACTGCACAAATTTGGATTATTTTTACCGGCCGGTTGCTTGTAAATATTCGCATTTCTTCAATTCAAAATTGGTAAATGCTTCGACATATTTGTCACAACTCTGCTGATAAAGCGTCTGAGCATCCAACAAATCACTGATTGTTGCTGTGCCGGCTTGGTAATAATCGCTATTGAGACGAAGATTTTCTTCACTTTGCTCTATCGATTCTTTGGCAATGGCAATCTGTTTGTAGGCATCGTTCAAGTCATTCCACGCCTTATGTATTCGAATTATAAGTTGTTCGCTTTGGTTTTGTCGGTCGTTTTCAGCATTTTGAACGGATAGTTTGCTGCGTTTTATAGCATGAGATCCACCCCACCACGAGGAGATAGGGACAGAAACTGTAACCATTCCCATCACGTTGTTTTGGGATTTGTCCAAAACATTGTTGAAGACATACGCTCCACCTACGGCTACAGTAGGAAGTTGCTTTCCAATAGCCAGTTTGTATTGCAAGTTTTCTGCGTCAACTTGCTTCTCAAGAAGTTGATATTCGGATGTTTGCAACAATGCCTGTTCGGCTGGTGTGAACAATGAACGGGGATTGTCTGGCATCGGATAGTTCTCTTCTGTAAAACTATAGGCAATTTGTATGCTATCGTTCGCATGCCCCATATATTGCGCCAGTAGTTCGTGACAAAGAGCGAGCGTGTTTTCTACTTGAATATGGGTGGTTCGCATCTCATTCTTTCGAAGTTGTACCTGCAAAAGATCGTTTCTGTTTCGTATTCCCGCATCAATGGCTGCCTGAGCGTCTACCCTTGCTCTTTCTACATAGGCTTCAACCTGATCCAAAGTATGCAGTTTTTGTTTCAACATAACTATTTGCCAAAAATAATTCTCTGTATTGAGGCGAATTTCGTTTTCGGTCAATTGTCGTTGTAGTCGGCTGCTCTCCTTTCCTACTTTGGCAAGTTTATTGCCATTTACGATTTGTCCGCCGGCAAAAAGAGGTTGCATAGCCATGGCACTTATTGCTATTCCATCCTTTGCCATGCTCATGGCTTGGCCGCCCATATTCATTTCAATCAACCCTTTGTCTGCAATGAAGCCACCCCCGGTGGCAGAAATGGTAGGAAAATAGTTCGTCAGTGCCTCTTTTTTCTGTTCGTCTGCTATTTTTATCCGGTTATTTGCATTGCGCAATGCCCAATTGTTATTGATGGCTTCCTTGATACATTCGTCGAGGGTATACCTATTTTGAGCACTCAATGGGCATATGGTGAGAATTCCTCCCAATAATGCAGCAATTACTCTTTTCATTGTATCTGTTTTTTTGTTGTTAATTATTTTTACTGTTCAATACTTTTGGTCTTTTTTTCTCTGTTCTTTCGAAAATAAGGAGGTAGGCAATAGGCACAACCGTGAGAATGAAAATCATAGAAATCATTGTACCATAGCAAATTACCGTACCCATAGGCATCCATAATCCACTACCTCCAAGAATCATAGGTATGACACCCATTGAGGCTGCAGCCGATGTCAAGAAGATAGGGCGCATACGTCGGCTTGCAGAGTGCCAGATGGCATCGCGGACTTTCATGTGCTCTTTTTCCCGTAATTCTTCAGCAAAGTCGAACATGATGATGCCATTTCTGACGATGATACCCATTAATGAGACAAGACCTAATACACACGTGACACCAAATGGCAATTTGTGTATATTCAAGCCGATACATGCTCCGAATATACTTAGCAACATACTGAGGAAAACGACAGATGCTAAATTTATTTTCCGGAAATGAGCCATTAGAATGAAGAAAATAATAATAGCCGCAATGCCTAACCCTGTCATGGTCGGCCCCATGGTTTCGTCGCTGTTTTCTATATCTCCACCATAGGCTAACGTTGTTCCCTCTGAAAGTGTTACATCTTTCATCTTTTTCTGTAGAGTCGATGTGACACTCATGGCATTATTACCGCGTTTCAAATCGGCCATGATGGTAATGGTTGGAACTCCATTTCTTCTTACTATTTGCCCATATTGTGAGCTGGGTACCACCTCTGCTATTTGACGTAAAGGAACACTTTTCAAACCGCCGAGGATGGGCAATTGCTCATTCTCCAATTGTCCGGTTGTTGAGTAGTCCGCATTTGTACTTTTCAATACTACTGCCACTTGTTTGTCCTTCTCCCAAATGTTGGCTATTCCTACACCATTGCCGTATCGCATGGCCAATGTTGTTTCTAAAATGGCGTTCGTTATGCCGATTCGGCTTGCCTCTTCCTCTTTCAATTGAACCAAAGAGCAGGTTTGAGGTTCATTGAAATTGGTTCTGATAAGGACAAATTCGGGCATTGTATGCATGATTTTCAACACTTCATCCGCATCGTGCATGACGGAGGTGATATTCTCATTGCTCAATCGTACTTCAATTGGACAAGTCGCTTCGTTATAACTCAACTGTTTGAATTTGATATTAGCTTCCGGGAAATAGCAAGAATAGGTATCCGCATAAGTATCAAGCAATTCTTCCGTAGCGGTATTGTTGATAGTGTTCACGATAAACTGGGCATAATTACTGCTTGCCATTTGCGGAGCATAGGCAGTATGGAATCGAGGTGAGGCACACCCTTTGAAAGAGGTGACTGATACCACACGCTTATCTCTTCGGAGGATATGCTCCAAGCTGTCAGCAATCACGGATGTTTTCTCAAGAGAAGAGCCGGTTGGCAAATAGATTTCAACAGCAAACTGATTACGTTCGGCATTGGGCATGGTTTGTTGTGGCAAATAGGTCATCATGAATAAGCCACAAACAATTGAGAGAATTCCCACTGACAGCGTTGTTTTTGGCCAGGCAAAGCAGAAACTGAGCAGTTTGTCATAATACTTTTGCAAAAAATCAAGGAAAGAGAAGGCCTTTTTCCCGGTGGTTGGATTCATTTTTTCCTTCAAAGGTTTGCGGATGAAGAAGAACTGCATGAAGGGAACAAGCAGAGTTGCTATTAACAATGATATACCCAATACGATGCTGACGGCCCATGGAAATGCCAAAAGAAAGTCATGAACCTGTCCGACGCACACGAAGAGAAAAGGGAAGAAGGTGATACTGATAGCACAAGTAGCGGAGAAAATAGACTTGAAGAAGTGGGTTGTGGAGTCGATGCTCGCATGCCAACGGCTTTTCCCCTCTCCTATTTGTTCCAAATAATTGTCAATGATGACAATAGAGTTGTCGACAATCATTCCAAGAGTCACAATAAGCGCAGCCAAGGTGACCGTATTCAGTTCCATTCCGAATACATTATACAATCCCAATGATATGAAGATGGTGATCGGAATGGTGGAAGCTGCAATCAAAGCGACGCGCATAGGGAGCAAAAGCATCACGACAACCACCACGGCAATGATCGCAATAATCAATTCTTTCAAGAAGTTTAAAACACTATCATTTACTACTTTGCTTTGATCGGTGATGCGATATATATTCACTTCATCGGGCAATGTCTTTTGGAACTGGGCGATTTGTTCGTCTATTGCCACTCCCATTTTGACAATGTTCTGTCCTTTCTTCATTTCGATGCTCAACAATAAGCATTTTTTTCCGTTGTTTGAGATAAAACTCTCCTTTTTGGGGTATTCTCGCTTGACGGTTGCAATATCTTTTAGGCGAACAGTGGTGCCGTCGGGCGAGGAATAGACGATTTGTTGCTGAATATCGTAGATGGAATTGAGCGACTTTTCCACATGGATCGGCATCGTGTATGCATTGCCTTGGATGCTTCCGCCCGTCGTTACAAATCCTTTTTGGAAAAGTTGCAGGGCAACAGTTTGATCACTCAGTCCATATTTTGCCAAACGGTCATTGTCCAAGTAAACAGAGATTTGTTCTTGCTGCATACCGCTCACCGATAGGCGGCCGACACTCTTGATGGTTCGAAGCTTGTCTTGCAATTTATCCATGTATTCATTTAACTCTCTGTAAGTTTTTTCGTTACTTTCCATTGTAATGAGAAGCGAAGAGGTATCTCCGAAGTCATCATTTACAACAACGGCCATGACATTTTGCGGCAATTCTCTTTTGAATGTCTCTATTCCATGTTTGAATTTGCTCCAAAACTCGTCTTTGTTGTTCAGATTGTCGTTGAGTTGGACCGTGATGTAGGAGATGCCGTCACGGTTCATTGAATAGGTCTTTTCCTTTTTGACTTCTTTATAAGAAAAAATGTAGTTTTCCAATGGCTTGGATACTTGCTGGGCCATCTCTTCTGCTGTATTACCTGGGGCAACGGCTACGACAATACCCTGTCGGATGGTGAAGTCAGGAAATTCATTCTTTCGCATATTCGGCAAGCTGTAGATGCCGATTCCGATGAGGCAACAGACTACCACTATGATGATTTGACGGTAGTGCATGGCCCATTCTACGATATTTCTTTTGGACTTGTTCATGATCATTCGCATTTAAGAGGTGAGCCGGTACATACTTTCTGCTGTCCTTCGATGATCAACCGATCGCCGTTTTGCAATCCTTTTGAGACAACTACCCCATTGGCGCGATAGTTTTTACAGACGATGCTACGACGGACAGCTATTCCTGCCTCGTCGAGCCAAACAAAATTTGTATTGTCATCAGCCAATTGCACAATATTGGCCGGTATGATGATCTCGCGATTTGTGTTTGACGTACAAATATTTACTTTCGCTACCATACCGGGCAGCAGTTGTTCGTCGGGCTGTTCCAATCTCATTTTTACGCAATATGAGCGTGAAATAGGATCAGCTATTACCCCTTTTTCCACGATTTTTCCTTGGTAATGTTTGTTTTCCAAAGCAGGAACGACGATCTCTGCTGTTTGTCCGCTTCGAAGGTTTGCCATCTCGCCTTCGGGAATAGCTACTTTCACTTGGATCGAATGGGTGGTAACTATCTTGACAATGGGCATACCAGGGGCAATGTTTTGTCCTACTTCCGTTTGTTTGTCAGCGATATACCCACTTGTAGGAGCATATAGATGACAGTCGTCAAGACCTTTTTTGGCGATCTTCTCGGCGGAAACAGCTTGCTCAAGTTGGCTTTGTACTTCCACCCATTTGATGTCTGCCAAGCTCCCTTTTTCATGGAGTTGCTTCATACGTCCGTAAGCATCTTCGGCTTGTTGTAATGTTGCGCGGGCTATTTCATAACTGTTGTGGGCAGTAGTGGGATCGACCGAGGCAATAAGCTGACCTTTGCTTACATGATCGCCCACTTTGACGTTCAATTGGGTGATTGTTCCACCTGTGGAGAAGCTGACAGCAGTTGCATTTTCTTCCTCTATTGTGCCCGAATAGTTGTATTCATCTGCAGAAGAGTCATTTGTTCCTACTGTCATGATCTTCACAAGTATGGGCGACATACTTGCGGTTTCCCCTTCTTTTTTTCCACACCCCACCAGCAATGCAGCAATTAGGCAGGTAGATACAAATCTTGTGACATTTTGTTTTCTCATGTTGTTCGTATGTTGATTGTTTTTTTATTTGGCTGCAAAGGAATAGTTATTTGAATGATAAAACAGGAAGTCTATGTCATGATAAGTGTTCTATATCTCCTTTGAAAAGAATGGATTCGACATATTTAACAAACAATGAGAAAAATAGAACACTGTGTGTGGGAAAAAACAATCTATTTTTGTCATCAAAACAAGAAAAATAGTACACTACGATGGATATAACAGTTACTCATACATCAATGAACATCGCCGAAGAAAAACTTCGGATAGATAGTTTGAGTGAAAAAGATATCATGATTTTTTCAGGATTGGATACACTGCCGAAAGAAGGTATCATACCCGATGCCTATGTGATGGCACTTTGTTTGGAAGGACGTGCCACTTGTCGGATGAACGACCACGTGTATGAGCTCGGAAAGAACGACATTTTTCTTTGTCAGCCGAATGTGTTTGTCGAGAATGCCATGACCAGTTTGGATTTCAAATGCAAGGGGGTGGTCATGTCTCCCAACTATTTTCAATCGATATTCCTTTCGGGCAACGATATTTGGGATGCTGCTTTTATCATCAAGGAAAACCCGTTGCTCCACTTGGATGATAAAGAGATAGAAACGCTACTGCTTAATTTCGAGTTTGTCCGCAACAAGTTGAATAGTTCTGACTCTTTCCGTCATAAAGAGATGGTGCGACTGCTGCTTCAAGCTATGAGCTATGAATGTTATGACATCATTGCCCCGAAAATTCAAGCCATGCAATATAATTATACTTCGGCAGAGTCGATCTTCCGCTGCTTTATTGCGTTGGTTACCAATAATACGCCCGCTCAGCGAGAGGTCTCCTATTATGCCGAACATCTTTGCATCACACCCAAATACCTCTCGGCCATCTGCAAACAGGTATCGGGCAAGACGGCTTCGGCCATCATTAACGAGTATACGGTTATGCATATAAAAAACATGTTGCACAATACTACCTATACGATCAAGGAGATCGTCAATTTGTCCGGTTTCAGCAATCTCTCTTTCTTTGGCAAGTATGTCAGGCGCCAGTTGGGAGTTTCACCACGAGAATACCGCAAACATTTGGACGAAAGAGCAGAGAATTGAAAAATTTTCTCCCGAGAAAACTCCAGTTCATTCGGGGGAAAACTGGAGTTTTGTGCCGAGAAATATTTTTGAAATATGGCAAGAGACAAAAAAGGGCGCAGAAGAAGCAGAAAAGAGTATTGCAATACTCTGTAAAACCTATTATATTTGTAACATAATAGGATGGATGGATTTTCTGGAAAATCCATAATTAAACAAAAAACAATATGACCAAAAGTTTGATATATACCCGGACAGGAGACAAAGGGAAGACCTCGTTGGTCGGCGGGCAGCGCGTATCGAAAGCACATTGCCGCATCGAAAGCTATGGAACAGTAGATGAGCTGAACTCGTTCATCGGTTTGCTGATGGCCGAACTGGACGACCAACATGATATAGATTTCCTTATTTTCGTGCAACACAAGCTGTTTACGGTCGGATCGTATTTGGCTACCGACCAGACGAACACCGAGCTGAAGATCGAAAGCCGTGTAACGCCCGAAAGCATCACGAAGATTGAGCAGGAGATTGATGCCATTGACGAAAATCTTCCGAAGATGACCAATTTCGTACTGCCCAGCGGATGTCGCTCGGCTTCCTTGGCCCACGTCTGCCGAACCGTCTGCCGTCGTGCCGAACGGCGCATCTACAGTTTGGCTGAAGAGTATGAAGTGGAAGAGCCGGTGCTGGTATTTATCAACCGCTTATCCGATTATTTCTTTGTCCTTGCCCGGAAAGAGTGTTTGAAAAATAATGGGAAAGAAATAATTTGGGATTATACTTGTTTCTAACAAATATTATTTTACTTTTGCGGAAAAATTGAAACCTGACTGCTTTGTACAGTCTCTTAATACTATAAGACTTATGTATTGGACATTGGAATTAGCTTCAAAACTGGAAGATGCACCTTGGCCTGCTACCAAGGACGAGTTGATTGATTACGCTCAACGATCAGGCGCTCCATTGGAAGTAATAGAAAATTTGCAGGAAATGGAAGACGAGGGCGAAATATATGAATGCATGGAAGATATTTGGCCCGACTATCCAAGTAAAGAAGACTTTTTCTTTAACGAAGAGGAATATTGAATCCTTTCATAGAAAAGAAAGAAATTAACTAATAAAACGAGGTGGAAGGTCATGCGCTCTCTACCTCGTTTGTTTTTCTGTTGTCCGAAACAATAAACATAAAAATTTTAAGTTTATATACTTGATAATCCGTTATATCGAACGAATACAAGCATGAAGAGAATATCCATTCTGATCTTGATTTTGTTTGCCTCACTGCAGATGGCAAAAGCACAGTATGACGCTGCGCTGAGCCATTACTTCATGGCGAAAGCCTATTATAATCCGGCTGCAGCCGGCGAGACGGAAGATATGAGACTGTTGGCACTCTTCAATCAGCAATGGGTAGGCTTTCCGAAAGCGCAACGTTCGTTTTTTGTGACGGGAGATATGCCCTTCAAATTAGGAAAGACACAACATGGTGTGGGGTTGGCAGTCTATACGGAAAGTATCGGACTCTTTCAGAATACACACGTCGGTGCGCAGTATGCCTTCAAATATAAACTGTTGGGCGGTGTACTGAGCGGAGGTTTACAGATAGGCATTGTAAACGAAGTGTTCAAAGCAGATAGTATCTATGTGCCGCAGAGCGACTTTCACCAACAAGAAGACGAGGCGTTTCCGACAAGTTCAGTCAATGCAACGGGGTTGGATATCAATGTGGGTCTCTTCTATACGCATAAGAATTTCTATGCAGGATTGGGCTTTACCCATATAACCTCGCCCGAATTGCAACTGGACGAAGCCGTCTATACCTATATTGGGGGGGTACTTAATTTTATGGGCGGATACAATATTCGGCTGAACAATCCGTTATTTGAATTAAAACCATCTGTGTTCTTACTTACCGATTTGACGAATTATCACTTGGACGTAACGGCACGGCTGGAATATAATAAAATGTTTAACGGCGGTATTTCTTGGAAGATGAACGAATCTGTCGGTATTCTGTTGGGAGCCAATATTGGGCGTTTTGCTTTGGGCTACTCATTCGGCTATCCGACAACGGCCATCCGCAAAGTTTCTTCAGGAAGTCATGAGCTCGTGTTGCAATACCGACTCAAACTGAACAAGACGAAGACAGGAAATACACGCCATAAAAGCGTACGTATATTATAGGTATATGAAAAAAATATGGATAATCCTTCTGGCAGCCACCTCGCTGCTTTCTTCCTGTGGCAAGTCCTTCTCAGGAGGCGGAGGAGAAGTTACAGGGGTGCGGACCATGGCTATCAACGAGCCTTCGCCCTACGGAATGATTCTGATCAAACGTGGATCCTTTGAAATGGGGCCAGCAGATAAAGATTCGTTATGGGGTATCATGCCCGATACGAAAGGAATATCAGTCGATGCTTTTTGGATGGATGAAACGGAAACGACCAATGCTAAGTACCGTCAGTTCGTCTATTGGGTGCGCGACTCCATCATCCGCGAACGGTTGGCCGACCCTGCTTTTGGAGGAAACGATCTGTTCAAAATAACGGAAGACCGCTACGGCGATCCGGTTACTCCACATTTAGACTGGAGTCGTCAGATCCCTTGGAAGCGTGCGAACGAGGATGAACTTCGTGCCATTGAAAGCGTTTATTATACCAACCCTGTGACAGGCGAAAAGAAATTGGACCCTAAGCAGATGGTATTCAAGTATGAGTGGTATGACTATACTTCAGCCGCTTTGCGGAAGAATCAGTTGGATCCGGCTGATCGTGTTCGTAATACAGACATCACCCCCGATCCGAATGAGGTGATCATGATTTCGAAAGATACGGCCTATATTGATGATGAGGGAAATATTGTAAACGAGACAATTACTCGTCCGCGTACCGGACCATGGGATTTCTTGAATACGCATATCGTGAATATCTATCCTGACGAGAATTGCTGGGTGAACGACTTCAACAACTCGTATAATGAACCGTATACACGTATGTATTTCAACCATCCGGGCTATGATGATTATCCGGTAGTCGGCGTGTCATGGGAACAAGCAACGGCCTTTTGCATATGGCGTACGAATCAATATAAGCAATCGTTGAGCCTCCCTGCCGGACAAACAATAGAGCCTTTCCGCTTGCCGACGGAAGGAGAATGGGAATATGCTGCCCGTTGTGGAAAGAATGAGAACAAATATCCATGGTCAGGCGATGATCTGACAAACGGAAAGAATTGTTTCTTGGGAAATTTCAAGCCGGGTAAAGGAAACTATACAGAGGATGGGCATCTGATTACTTCGCGCGTCGGCTCATTTGCACCGAATGAATTCGGTTTGTATGACATGGCCGGTAACGTGGCAGAGTGGACCTCAACGGCTTATTCGGAATCAGGTCCGAAACAGATGAACGATATCAATCCTGAATTACGTTACAATGCGGCAAAAGAAGATCCTTATGCGTTGAAAAAGAAAGTCGTACGAGGTGGTTCTTGGAAAGATGTGGCACAGTTCATCCGCTCGGATATGCGAGGTTTTGAATATCAGAACGAGACACGTTCATATATTGGTTTCCGTTGTGTACGGACGCAGATCGGATTCTCGAAATCAAAAGGAAAAAAGAATAAGTAATCAACCCAATAAAAAAGCTATTCATGGGAAAGTATAGAAGATATAAAAATATAATTGAAATGTTCCTTTCCAGCGAAAAAGGAAAGCGAATTTTGAATTTTTGTTATAGCTGGGGTGCATCAGTCGTTATTATTGGTGCATTGTTCAAGTTGCTTCACTTGCCATATGCCAACCAGATTTTGTTCATTGCCATGATCACGGAGGCGTGTGTGTTCTTTATCTCAGCATTTGAACGCCCCAATGATGAATACCATTGGGAAGATGTATTTCCTGTATTGAAATCGAAGAATCCATTGGATCGCCCGGACTTTGCAAAAGGGGCTGAAAACGGTGTTCAAAATGGAGTGAATATAAGTAGCCCGATCATCAACCATACCGGTAGTGACATTCAAGTTGGTGCATCAGCTGCCGCCTCTTTGGGATTGAATGTAACAGAGGAAGATACAAAGAATCTTTCTGACAGCATCAAGAAGTTAAGTGGTGCGGCCGAGCAGATTTCGAAGATGGCAGAATTGACAGAAGCGACTCAACACTATCTGGAACAGCTCTCAGCCATGTCGGATAAATTGGAGAAATTCAGCGAGGTAACCGGATCGTTGACAGAAGTTTCTGATAACTTGCTCAACTCCTACAAATCTATTTCCGGCAATCCGGAGGAGGTCTCTCAAAATTCACAGAACTACATCGAACAGATGGATGCACTGAACCGAAACATTACGGGCTTAAATTCAGCCTATGAAATGCAGTTGAGAAGCATTAATACGCAAATGGAAAATATTGAGCGGATCAATGCAGGTTTGAATCGTATCCGTGAGATGTATGAGGGATCGGTTATCGATAGCTCTGTTTTCCGTAACGAAACCGAAAAGATGACACAGCAATTGTCTCAATTGAATCAAGTATATACCCGATTGTTGCAAGCCATGACGGTGAATATGTATCCACCACAGCAGCAGACCAACAATTATCAGGCTCCACAAACACCATATCAACAGCCTTCATATCAGGCACCATATGGATATCAACAACCTTATAACGGTCAGAGACAAGGATAAGTATGTGTTTAAGAAACAAAGATTTAAGAGATAATAGATAAGATGGCAGGAATATCAAATAATCCGAATTCGCCGCGTCAGAAGATGATCAATCTGATGTACCTCGTGTTCATTGCCATGATGGCTTTGAACGTTTCATCCGAGGTGCTTGATGGCTTCGAACTGGTGCAGGGCAGTTTGCGGACATCCATCGAAAATTCTACGCATCGCAACGAGATGGTGGCTGAAGAACTTAGTTCGGCTTACCAAGTCAATCCCGAGAAGGTGAAAGAATGGTACCAAAAATCAACTGCCGTAAAGCAGCGCTCGGATTCATTGTATAATTATATTCAAGAATTGAAACAGCGAATAGTTGTTTTGGCCGATGGTGAAGGTGCCGACGTTGATAAAATTGAACACAAGGATGACTTGGAGGCCGCGGCTCGTGTTATGTTGTCTCCGATCAAAGGCGAGGGCAAGAATCTGCGTCTCTCCATTGATTCTTATCGTGAATGGATGGGCAATTTGGTCGAAGATTCGGCCAAAACACGTATTATCGAGACAGCATTAAGTACAGAACTCCCAGATAAAGCAGGATTGAATCTTCGTACATGGGAAACGGCCCTGTTCGAACATATGCCGGTTGCCGCGGCTGTTACTTTGCTGACAAAGGTTCAAAGTGATATTCGCTATGCAGAAGGTGAAGTTCTCTCCCATCTGTTGAGCAGTGTGGACGTAGGTGATTTCCGTGTCAATCAGATTACAGCACAAGTTATTCCGCAAAGTCAGATTGTTATGCGGGGTAGCCAATATGAAGCAAATATTGTTTTATCGGCAGTCGACTCGACCAAGCGCCCTACAATATTCGTCAACGGGAAGGAACTTCCGGCCGAAGATAAAGGCGTTTTCCGAGTTGGAACAGGTTCAACGGGTACTTTCCCTATAAAAGGTTATATTGAAATGCCCAATAGCGAGGGACAAACGAATCGTTATCCATTTGAAAGTGAGTATTTTGTTACAGAACCAAGTGCAACAGTGGCTCCAACATTGATGAATGTCTTGTATGCCGGTATTGCGAATCCAATTCGTATTGCAGTGCCGGGTGTACCAAGTGGCAATGTAACGGCTACAATGACAAACGGAACGTTGACGCGTAACGGAGAATTATGGGAAGCTCGTCCTTCGAAAGTCGGTACTGAGGCAATCGTAACGGTTAGTGCGCGTATGGCAGATGGCCGAAATTTGGAAATGGCGAAGACCTCTTTCCGGGTACGTGCGCTCCCCGATCCATTGCCTTACATCGAGTATAAAGATGAAAATGGCAATATGCGCAAGTTCCGAGGCGGCAAGATTTCCAAGCGAAATCTGGTTGAAGCAAATGGAATCTTGGCAGCTATCGACGATGATTTGTTGAATGTAAAATATACGGTATTGCGTTTTGAATTAACCTTCTTCGATTCTATGGGAAATGCTATTCCGGAGGTGGCAGAAGGTACGAACTTCTCGCAACGACAGAAGGATTATATCCGTCGACTCTCTCGCGGCAAACGTTTTTATATCTCACGTGTAGTGGCGAAAGGTCCGGATGGTATTGAGCGTACAATACCAACGATTGAAGTAATTGTAAATTGATCATGATATGAAACGTATCTATTACATAGTAGCTTGTTTACTCTCATTGATTGCTGTTCTTCCGGCTGACGCACAAAATGGACAGACATCAACGCAGAGCTCTCAGCAACAAAAAAAAGGTCCGCGGGCCAGTCGTGGAGAAAGGGAAACCACTAAAGAAAGTGGCTTGCCTGAATTGACTGTGCGGGCTCAAGACTTGAATGAACGATTGACGCAGGATGTTGGATCTGCACGTTGGATGCGTGTGGTATATCGGCAGTTGGATTTGACTAAGGAGAAGAATACTCCGCTTTACTATCCCGTGCGTCCGATGAATGGACAGATGAATTTGTTTTCCATCATATTCCAACTTTTGAGTGAAGGGAAACTGAATGTCTATGAATATGTTGATGGTTATGAAGTCTTTGATGAAGCACATTTGGTTAATTTCAAAGAATTGTTGGATCGTTTCCATGTCTATTATGAAGAGGTCGCTAATCGTCAGGGAGATAGTCCTTCGTTGGTTATAAATGAAAGTGATGTCCCTTCCGAACAAGTAAAGAGTTATTATGTAAAAGAAGCATGGTATTTTGATCAAAACAATTCTTTGTTTGATGTGAAAACATTGGCTATTTGCCCACTTTTATCATTGGATAATGACTTCGGACAGACGACCAGTCCTATGTTTTGGTTGCCATATGAAAACATTCGGCCTTACTTGAACACGGCATTTATCATGACTTCTAATCTGAATAATGCCGTAACATTTACAATAGATGACTATTTTCGCCGGAGGATGTTTGATGGGGAGATCATCAAGACGCAAAACTTGTTGAATCAACCATTGCAAGCTTACTGTCCAACTCCCGATTCTCTGAAGCAGGAGCAGGAACGTATCGAAAATCAATTGGTCTCATTTGAAAAAACTCTTTGGATGAATGTTGATTCTTTGAACGTGACGGCAGAGGCCAAGAGTTCAAAGAAGTCGAAAACGAAAGAGACTCAAACAGAGAAAAAGGAAGAAGAACCGAAAGTGCAAAAGACAGCAACTGTCAAAGCACCCAAGACAAAAGCTCCTAAAGCACAAAAATCATCGTCGGCCGTTCGAAGCATACGTCGTCGTTGATGCAGGATATAATTGGAAAAAGACGGATGTTTCATTTATGAGATGCCCGTCTTTTTCTTTATTTATCGTTTCCCTGTAATAATTTTTTTTATTTCGTTGAGTTTGTTCAACGCTTCTATTGGGGTCAGATTATTCACGTCTAAGTTTACAATTTCATCACGAACTTGGCTCAATATTGGATCATCCAACTGGAAGAAGCTCAGTTGGTAATTTCCTGCTTTTGAAGAAGAGGCTGTTTTGATAGATGTCATGGTGGCACTTCCTCCTTCTTGTCGCTTCTCTGTTTCCAATATCTTTAAGATCTCTTCTGCTCGTTTCACGATGTTTTTGGGCATTCCTGCCATGCGAGCCACATGAATACCGAAGCTATGTTCACTTCCTCCGGCTACCAATTTACGAAGGAAAATGACTTTGTTGCCCACCTCCTTGACAGAAACATTAAAATTTTTGATCCGAGGAAAGGATTGTTCCATATCATTCAATTCATGATAGTGCGTGGCGAAGAGCGTCTTGGCATGAGCATTCGGATGCTCGTGGATATATTCAACAATGGCCCATGCAATTGATATTCCATCATACGTACTGGTGCCACGTCCCAATTCGTCGAACAAAACAAGGCTTCTGGATGTCATGTTGTTTAATATATCTGCAGCCTCGTTCATCTCTACCATAAAGGTTGACTCTCCGACAGAAATATTATCGGAAGCACCGACGCGTGTGAAGATCTTGTCTACTATTCCAATATGAGCCTGTTCGGCAGGAACGAAGCTACCTATTTGGGAAAGCAACGTGATCAATGCCGTTTGACGAAGCAATGCTGATTTACCCGCCATGTTTGGTCCTGTGATAATGATGATCTGCTGTTTGTCTTCATCCAGGTAAACATCGTTAGCAACATAGCTTTCACCCAATGGCAATTGCTTTTCGATCACCGGGTGTCTGCCGGCTTTTATGTCAATTACATCGCTTTCATCCACCAACGGACGAATATATTTGTTCGCTGCTGCCACTTTCGCAAAAGAAAGCAAGCAGTCGATTCTGGCTATTAGATTGGCATTGCATTGGATTGGTGGAATATATTCTGTCAGACAAAGTACCAAATCATTAAAGAGACGTGCCTCCAAAGAGAGGATTTTCTCTTCGGCTCCTAAAATTTTCTCCTCATACTCCTTCAGTTCTTCTGTAATATAGCGCTCGGCATTGACGAGCGTCTGTTTTCTGATCCATTCGGCCGGCACCTTGTCTTTATGGGCATTACGCACTTCGATGTAATAGCCAAATACATTGTTGAAAGCGATCTTTAAGCTAGGAATCCCCGTCCGTTCGCTTTCACGTTGCTGAATCTGCAGTAGATAATCCTTTCCTGAATAAGCAATGGCCCGCAAATCGTCCAATTCTGCGGAAACGCCATGTGCAATGACTCCTCCTTTATTCACCAAAGCAGGGGGATCTGGTTGGATCTCTTTCTCGATCCGTTCGCGGATGAGAGCGCACACATTCAACTGTTCTCCTATTCGGCAAAGGGCAGGTTCGCTACTCTCTTCACAAGCCTTCTTGATGGGTTCGAGAGCATGCAGGGCAACTTTCAGCTGGATGACTTCGCGCGGTGTCACACGTCCGACGGCCACCTTCGAGATAATGCGCTCCAGGTCGCCGATCTGCTCCAGTTGTTCGTCGATAAGTTCCTTGATGTCTGGATGTTTGAAGAAATATTCCACGACATTTTGCCGTTCTTCGATCGGTTTGATGTCTTTCAACGGGAAGAGTACCCAGCGGCGTAGCATACGCGAACCCATAGGCGAGATCGTTTTGTCGATGACATCCAGCAGGCTCTTGCCGTCTTCGTTCATCGAGTTTACCAATTCCAGACTATGTACTGTAAACTTGTCAAGTCGTACATACCGCTCTTCTTCGATTCTTGTCAGCGATGTGATGTGTGAGATATGCGTGTGTTGTGTCTGATCCAGGTAATAAAGAATAGCACCCGAAGCAACAATTCCCAGCTTGAGGTGTTGAACGCCAAATCCTTTCAAATTCTTTGTCTCGAAATGTTTCAGCAATCGTTCGTTGGCCGCCTCAGAGGTGAAGATCCAGTCCTCCAATTCGAAGGTAAAGAATCGGGATCCGAACAGCTCTTCAAACTTCTTTTTGTTGTTGCGCTCGATCAATACCTCTTTCGGCGAGAAGTTGTTCAGCAGTTTGTCTATATAGTCTGTCTTCCCTTCAGCTGTAAGAAATTCCCCCGTCGAGATATCCAAAAAAGCAATACCGCAACCATTTTTGTCGAAGTGGATTGCAGACAGGAAGTTGTTCTCCTTATGGTTCAGAATGGTTTCATTAATCGAAACGCCAGGAGTAACCAGTTCGGTTATACCTCGTTTCACCAATTTTTTGGTTTGTTTCGGATCCTCCAACTGATCACATATGGCAACACGCTTCCCGGCTCTGACCAATTTTGGCAGATAAGAGTCGAGGGCATGGTGCGGGAAGCCGGCCATTTCTACGAACTGCTCGGTTCCGTTTGCTCGTTTCGTTTGGACAATTCCTAAAATTTCGGAGCCGATAACGGCATCTTCACCATACATTTCGTAAAAATCGCCTACACGGAACAATAAGATGGCATCAGGGTTTTGTGCCTTGATATCAAAATATTGTTTCATTAAAGGAGTCTCTACTATCTTCCCCACGGTCGTCTTGCTTTAAATTCAGATAGCAAAATTAGCATAAAAAATGGAATAGAGAAAGGGCTGTTTTCAATTATGTCAGGCCTAATTTTGTTCAGCAATCAGAAAACGGACGGATGGCAACCCCTTTTCTGCGGAGATATTTTTTCGGCAAATAATTCTATTTAAAGAAAGACATCTTCACTTTTTCTGAAACCGGTTTTTGAGCAGTTTGAAAAAAGCACTCCTGTTTTGAAGAAGAAATACCCATGTTTTTCCTTCAAAACATCGCAGATTTTAAAGCAAAATACGGATATTTTTTGAACGCCCTCTTGAAT
>CAVKMU010000031.1:0-34446 GCA_963657455.1 bacterium | reverse complement strand
CTTTTTGTTTCCGCACCTCCACCTCAAAAATAAGCAATATACAAAAGCCCATTGCCGTATGCTGCGCTGGTTTATCGACAGAATCTTGCAGTTTACCCCCGTATAAACTACAGTTTCATGCCGAATGAACTGCAGTTTTGTGCCGAGAAACTTTGGGGAAACTGCAGAGGAAGATTCGAATCGCCCGACACTGCCAGAAAAGGAGAAGGAGGAAATTTTTTTTAGGAATAGTATTGTATATTCTAAAATTATCACTACCTTTGCACCATCAAATCAAAAAGGATGGTCAGGTAGCTCAGCTGGATAGAGCAACAGCCTTCTAAGCTGTGGGTCCTGGGTTCGAATCCCAGCCCGATCACGATAGGGAATCTCAGCAATGAGGCTCCCTATTTTTTTGCATTTTTCCCTTCTGAAAAGAATACAAAAACAAAGGCTACGAGGTTCACACCCAGTAGCCTTCTACACTAACCCTTAACTTTAACCAATGAAAAACAATAATCTCTTTCTATTTTAATACAGTCCTATTGGCTCAAAAAGAGAAGACAATTGTCGAGAAACCATTTTCCCTTTTTTACAAAACCTCCGACGAGCGTAAAGACTTCTAAGTAATGGTACAACGAATCCCCTTCTGCCTTTTGTCCGAACAAGCGAAACGATTATTGGCAAAACTTCATCAAGGACTTTATACCCCTTACTCAAAATTGTAATCTTTGAAGCAATATTAAATTGACTGTATAAGGAAGTGAAGCGGTTTCTTCATGAAACAGATAGATTGAATGGAGACATTTGACGTACGATATATTCAATGCGTTCAATGCAAACACGTGGTTCTCTTTCATATCAATCTAAGAGAATTCAGACAAATCATATCTTCACACCTGTAAAATTGGAGCCTCCGCTCCTACTCTGCGGCATGCCTTTATCAAAAAGGGATTCATCGCCGAAAAAATTTTACTTAGGTCATTGTCTAATTCATGTGATTTATTTCACAATAACCAAGTATCACAAATGTAATATGCTTTTTTATATTCGCACTATTTATTGCACAAAAACCACATTTTATTAACTTAATTTAATACAACTTATTCCGATTAGATTGTGTACCTTTGGCTATCTAAAAAGAGTAAACAAGGATGATTTGGATTGTAATAACATTACTGATAGCCATTATTGCTATACAATTATTAACATTAAGACGGTTATTTAAAACAAAAAGTGAGGACGAATCGTCCAAAATCTTTCAGTCGTTCGAACGGATCGAAAAGAATTTCCGCGAAGACTTCAAGCTGAACCGCGAGGAAATTCGAGCCGTAGCAAAAGACAACCGCGACGAGCTGAACGACTCGCTACGGGCTTTTCAAGCTACGTTCGAGAAGAGCATCGCCAGCTTCAACGAGCTTCAGCGTGAAAAATTTTCAGATTTGAAAGCCGAGCAGCAACAGTTGGTAGCCAACACCGAGAAGCGGCTGGAAGAGATCCGCATCACGGTCGAAGAAAAACTGCAGAAGACGCTCAACGAACGAATTGCCCAGTCTTTCAAAATCGTAAACGAACAACTTGAAAATGTTCAAAAAGGGCTGGGCGAAATGCAGACCTTGGCACAAGACGTCGGCGGCTTGAAGAAAGTGTTGAGCAATGTCAAGACCCGAGGCAACATCGGAGAAATCCAATTGGGCATGCTGTTGGAACAGATGCTGGCTCCGGAACAATACGACTGCAACGTCAAAACGAAAAAAGGTTCGGACGCACTGGTCGAATATGCGGTCAAACTACCCGGAAAGGATGCCGACACCGATACCATCTACCTGCCAATAGATGCCAAATTTCCCAAAGACGTTTACGAACAACTGCTGGATGCCTATGAAACAGCCGATCCGCAACAGATCGAAAATGCCGGGAAAGTATTGGAAACAACTATTCGAAAAATGGCCAAAGATATCTCCGACAAATATCTGGCACCGCCCGATACGACCGAGTTCGGCATCATGTTCTTACCTTTCGAAAGCATCTATGCCGAGGTGATCCGCCGCACCTCCTTGCTGGAAGATCTGCAACGCAACTACCATGTAGTGGTAACAGGACCGACAACCTTGGCCGCCATCCTGAACAGTTTACAGATGGGATTCCGCACACTGGCCATACAACGTTATTCGGGCGAGGTATGGAAAATATTGGGAGCCGTAAAGAAAGAGTTCGAGCAAATGGGCGGTATGCTGGAAAAAGCGAAGAAGCATTTGGAAACGGCCAATGGACAAATTGACAATGTCTTGGGTGTTCGTACACGAGCCATCCGGCGCCGTCTGAAAGATGTCGATGCACTCAGTGCAACAGATGCCAGAAGAATCATTCCGGAGATCGGACCTTTGAGCGAAGAAGAAGAGGATTAGATCTAAAAAAGATCGGCAACAGAAACAAAAAAGATCCCGATGAAAATTATAAATCATCGGGATCTTTTTTATAAATCATGCCGAACAAATCAAGCGACCTTCTCCAACTTCTTCATGACAGAGAAGATGAAGATGGCAGAAAGCAAGCAGAGGCCTACCAAAACGCCCCATACAACCCACAGTTGCAAGTCGCCCCACAACCAAGCAGCTACGGCAGTCAGATAATTTCCTACGGCAGTGGCCACAAACCAGCCGCCCATCATCATTCCTTTATACTTCGGAGGTGCCACTTTCGACACGAAAGAAATACCCATCGGAGAGAGCAACAACTCGCCAAACGTCAATACCAAATAGGTTGAAACAAGCCAGTTGGGGGATACGAAAGAGGCCGTTCCCGCTTCTGCTGCAACCGATTGCGCTGCCGGAGTAAGCAGGCCGAATGAAGCCACCATCATGACGATATAACCAATGGCCGCCACCAACATACCCAATCCAATCTTACGAGGAGCAGAAGGTTCCTTACCTTTGCGGGCCAATGATCCGAAAATGGCCATCGAAACCGGAGTCAAAGCTACGACAAAGAACGGATTGAACTGCTGGAAGATCGGAGCATTGACCTCTGTAGATTCCGGTATTGTGGTATAACGATAGCCCAAGAAAGCCAATGCCAACAAGATCACAACCCCGGAAATGGCTTTGGCCTTGCCCGTTTTTGACTGTACCAACGAGAAAAGTGCATATACAATAAATACAACTGCCACCAGATTCCATACATCAAACATCATGCTTTCAAAACCTGTTGAACTCTTTGCTGTAAATTCATCGGCAAAATAAGTCAATGTCAAGCCGTTCTGATGGAACGCCATCCAGAAGAAAATCACTACAGCAAACACCAAGCAAAGAGCAATGATGCGGTCTTTCGTCTCTTTCGGAGAGAGTTCTACCTGTGATGCCTCCTGCATGTTTGCACCTTGTGCCTTTTGTTTTGCAGAACCTTCGACATGTTTGAATGTCTTGCGGCAAGCATAGTAGATAGCCATGGAGGCAATCAAGGAAACACAAGCCACAACAAAGGCAAAATGGTAAGAGTCGTTTACGCTTACGCCCAATGAATGTTGGGCATAATCCATAATGCCGACAGCAGCCGACGGAGCGAACAAAGCTCCGATATTGATTGCCATATAGAAAATACTAAAGGCTGAATCGCGTTTGGAAGCATATTCGGGAGAATCGTACAAGTTGCCGACCATCACTTGAAGGTTGCCCTTGAACAAACCTGTTCCACAACTGATCACCAACAAAGCTGCAAACATACAAGCCATGGCAACAGAACCGGTTCCCATCGGCAACGCCAACAAAACATAGCCGATGAACATGGCTATAATACCGATAGTTACCATCTTGCCATAACCAAATTTATCGGCCAATATACCTCCGATGAACGGCAAAAAGTAGACCAATGCCAAGAAGGTGGAATAAATGGTACCGGCTACTCCCGGTGATAAACCAAAATTAGCTTTCAAAAACAACACGAATATAGCCAACATGGTATAATAGCCAAAACGTTCTCCCGTATTGGCCAAGGCTAACGCGTACAATCCTTTAGGTTGTCCTTCAAACATAGAATAAGTAAGTTTTTAATATTAATAAATTATTGAATGATTTGCTTGATAGCTCCTGTCTCAGGGTAGAAGTAAACCTTGACGGGAGCCTTCTTGTCTTCAAACATTACCGGGGCTAATGCCTCTTGTGTTCCAAACTCCGTTACCTGAACCTCGCCCTTATAAAGAGATTTGTAGGCCGTAAACAACTCGACGGATGCTTTTCCCGGCACATTGTAAACAACACCTTTCAGCATTTTTTCCTTCTTCTCTGCCTCTTTAGGATCCAACGCAGGAGCACGATCTATGGCCTTCAGATTGATATAGACGGGAGCACCTCCCAAATCATCGGCATCCACAATGCCCAAATGTTCGGAGAAACGGAAAAGTACCTTCTTCTCCATGTCGTCTGACGGAGTGATTGTTACTGTATAATGTTCTGTCGTACGAGAGGTTTCGCCAACGAACAAATTGGTCAATGCCTGCTCCTGTTGTTCCAATTGCTCGATAACCAACTTCATGGCTTGACCATCGGGCGGAAGATTATCGGCCTCGCCGGTCAAAATATTCATGCGACTTTCACGAATACGATAGATTTGTTTGGCGGCAACCTCTGCTTGCTTCGCAGTAGAGCCGGCCATCAGTAGCTCTTCCGACAAGACTGCCGACTCGGCCGAGGCTGTTTTCTTATTGTTTTTGGCCGCATTTGCTGCTGTATCATCGCTCGTTTCAGGGGTATATTCGGCATTGATGGAACACAACAAGCCGTTGTCTGTCAAATAAACATAGGGTGCAACTGTACCGGGTTTGAATGAAACAATATAGGTGTTGCTCGGATCCGGAATACCACGGTTAAGCAATTTCACTTTACCCATCTCGTAAGAGACCTGATCCTCGGTGACCACACTCTTCACACCCAGATATTTTTCTGCATAAGGATAGTAAGGACCTGCTTTATAAGTCACTTTTGTCACTTCCACATCCACCACCAATTGAGTTTTCGGCAAGGAGTAAGTGACACCATAATCATTCGCCTTGACCGCATTCGCCTTGACAACTTTGGTCTGTGCCATTGAAGGAACAGCCATTAATAAGCTTGCCAGCAAAATTATATTTCTCATCTTTAATTGTATCTAAAGTTTATTCTTCGTACAAATCTATTAATTTTTCTCCATTGTCTGAAATCGAATGTATAAAAATCATTCATTCTTTACCAAATCTTTTAACTTGACTGCTTGAAAAGTCATGTGGGCAACGCTCGATTCATACAAGATACCGACAGTCTCTGCATCAATCATTGTCAAGCAGGAATACCCCCATCCCTCGTCTTCGTCCAAGAGCAACTGATGATTTTCTTTCCAAGTTACCCCACCGTCCAGGCTGGCTTTGATCGTGATATGGTTTCTTTTTTTCTCGGAATTGGGGTTTGAAAAGAGCAATAGATCCTTACCCAATACATTTTTTGAAGCATCAACATGGATCAGGCTGGCCATACAGACCGGCTCGGGTAAGGAAGATCGGTTAGAAACATGCTCTTCCCATGTCTTTCCCAAGTCCTTGGTGATAGAAACAGCTCGGCTACCTCCTCGGTTATCGCGCATGTTCAACATCAAGATTCCGGGAGCTACCTCTGCCACTTGCGCCTCAGTCGTGTTTGAACGGGCCGGATTATGAATCGTCCAATGCTCACCTCGATCTTTACTATACATGATTCCGGCGTGCGGCATACGTTCCGAATCAATAAACTGAATAGGGAACACCAACGTTCCATCCTGCATGGTGATACCCCGGCCGGGGCCTTGCAGCAAGAAGTTCCACGACGGGTCTTTTACTTGTTCCGTGATATTGATCGGTTTGCTCCATGTTCGGCCATCATCTTCGCTTTTGACAAGCATTAACTGCGCTGTTTCGTCAAGATTCATCCCCTGTTGGGAGTTAAACCATGCCCGCTGATTGCCCATTCCATGGCACCAAGCAGCCACAATCCACAAGGTATTTGTTTTTTCGTCTACTAAAATGGAGGGATCGCCCACACCGTTTTGAGCATGTGGCAGGCCCCCTTCATTTTTGAACGTCATGGCTATACGCATAGGCTCCCATGTTTGGCCCTTATCCTCGCTCCGACTCACACCAATATCAATCTTTTCTTGCAAATCGACCGAATTATGGTAGCGAACGTCGTAACATCCGAGCAAGGTTCCCTCATTGGAAGTCACAATACCGGGAATACGATAAGCCGCAACGCCATCATCCCATGCATTTCGTACGGCATATCCCAGACGCCGCTCTGCTGTAAGCTCTCCATCTCCTTGGATAATTGCCGTCGATTGGTTCACGGTGGCTTCAGAAAGTGTTGCCGTAAAAGTATTTGTCAGAAGGGCGGTAGGCTTCATCTGTATGCTGACCCAAAAATAGTTTTTCCCTTTCAACAGGGGTTGTTGACTGCTCAACACCACCTTCTTGTCGCTCAATAATTGCTCGTCTTGGCAAACGGAATAGTCTTTATACACCGCCTTTTGGCCATTCGACAAAGTTTGTCCGAATACCGACGGAAGGGCTTTTGCTTGTAATGATGTCGGATGGGTGTGTTCTCCCTTACGAGCTGTCCCTTCAACCCCACTATAGTAAAGGCGAATAGCAGCGACCTCCTCTTTGTTTATCTCGTCGAAATTCAAAACCAGTTGGTTCAAAACATCACCTTTTTCCGCATTGACACGGATTTCATAAAGAACATTGTCTTGTTGATTAGTTAAGATTGGTAGTTGTGGTGCATGTACAAACAGGGTATCTGCTGCCAACAATCGACCGCTCATAAAGAGCATCCCGAGTAATAATAATTTCTTTTTCATGTGTATAATAACGTTGTTTTAAGGGTAATTGGTACTTATTCGGAGTAAAGATAAATTATTCTGAATAATTTTCAGAAATAACGTAAACTTTTTTCCGAAAAACATTGTTCCTACAATATATAGTGTTTTTCATGGTATTAGAATTAAGTTAGTTATTATCCGTCCGGTTCGTGAGAATAGGACGGATTATTTTGTTTCTCATTTAAGGTTTATACTTTGATGTGTTCAAGAAAACTTGCGCATCCTCTGCTCCCATCAATTCCAACAGTGTGGCATTGGTCTCCTTCATATATTGCTTCACGATTTGCCAACCCATCCAGGTTCCGATATTACCCGGCGTCTGATCGGACAGGAAGTGGCAAGGAGCTTCCTCAAAATACTTGTCTGTTGTCAACCGATCAGGGGTATATAATTGCTTCCGTTGCAGAATGGCCCGCCAAACCGAGGCTTCCTGTTCGACACACCACTGCTCGTCGGCGGCAGTATACCCCATGATCAAAGCCGGAGTCGCCTCCGGTAGCGCCAAACTTACGATGTAAGCAATTTTACCTTGGTAAATCATCCGATCCAAGAGCACATTTTCATTGCCGGCAAAGGGATATTCACTCATCAACCACCCGAACAAGTAGTCAATAACACAACGGCTACGCTCCATTTTGATCCGTTGATAGTCATAAAAGAAACGTTGATACAACGAATATTCACTACCCAAATAGCGATCGATCGAGAGAGACAACATACTGTCGGCCACCAATACATTCTGACCAAAGCCCGATACGTGCATATAGACGGCAGGAATTTTCATATCAGGGAAGTTAGCCTTGAGAAAGGCCATGCCATGACTCAACGCAGTTTCGATATCTTGTACATCCGCATAGCTTGAAACGGCATCACGATACAGACCTTGCAGCGTAGGCTCGGCATAATATTGCTGCACCCGTTCCATGAATGCCGGATTCTCAGGCGAGCGTTGATTCAAAACGCCCATACCCAACACCTCCAGCATGGTCGGATAGAGATGATGCAGAGAATCCAATGCGGCCGAGTCGCCATCAGCCACCCAATGCAGCAAGGTCTTGTCGAAGCGATGTATCTGCAGATGCAATGTATCGGAAGCCATATGTACACGCGCCGAACCCGTACTGCACGACATCAAGACGGATAGCAATGCCACGCACCATCCTATTTTATGAATTGAAAATCTCATGGTTGCTCCTCCTCTTTCTTGTGTTGCAATGGTTTAAATGTACGCACGGACGATGCACGCATACGACCATACCGACCATATGCGCTTTTCTTTCGTTTACTTTTTTCGAACTCTTCAAATTTTCGTTCCAAATAGTTATCAGCCATAGCTTTCTTTTCTTAGAAATCACATTTCGATCATAATAAAACTTCTTCTGAAACAACGATTTAACAGCCAATAGAAGAAAGCCATAGTCTTTCTGCCATTCGTCACAAACCTGTTCTGTTTCCGATCCGTTTCGCCATGCAATATAAACAAAAAAGGACACCGACACACCGATATCCTTCTGCCTTTTTCATAAAAAATATAAAGTTTCCTATTAAAAAGAACTTTACAAGAATCAATATCTTCTCCCGTATTTGATTCTTAACAGTGGAGCTGGAGAGATTCGAACTCTCGTCCAAACGAGGAACTAATCTGCTTTCTACATGTTTATCTTCGCTTAGATTGTCGGGAACAAGCAAGACCGAAGCCACCCACTTGAACCTTATCCTTTAAAATTTCGCCTGCCACCCAAGGCTTGCGTCAGACTATCTCCGATATTGCTGCACCACCTGATCGGAACGCTTCGGAGCAACAGCATCCGGGTGATGTCACGTCCCCGCAACTTTTGCAGGGATTAAGCTTCAATCTACTATACTTCGATTAAGCAGCGAGAGCGTAAGATTCTTCGCCAGTTAATTGTTTGCCGTCTGAGATTTAAGTGCAAGCCGACCACGCACTACATGCTTACAAACCACTTCTACCCGCTGTCAAAACCGGTCAGCCCCAAAGTGATAGCATAATGTCCCCATTATTAGAGGGCAAATATAGACACTTTATTTGGAATTTGCAAGCGTTTAACCATAATCTTTCCATAAATTTTATAGTAGATGGGCACACAGGCGAAGGGCACCTCCACCCATTCGTTTACGATTCGAAACACTCTAAAAATAAGATCCCGAACATACTGAAAAAAGCTCGGGACCTTTTCAAAAAAAGTTCCCGAGCTTTTTGGAAAAACATCGGCATCATTTTTTCTACAACACCTATGCTGCTCTTACTATTAATATCGTCTTCGTTTGTAAAGTTGAAGGGGCATCAATCGAAAACACCGATCTCCTGAAACCAATCCTCGGCGCGGTCGGGCCATTCGTTCACCATACATCCCGTATCTCGCAAGCCATATCCATGACCGCCCGTACTATAAAGATGCAACCATGCCGGCACCTGTGCTTTTTTCAAGGCATAATAGTAGAACAGACTACTGTTGATATAATTGCTGTCATCCTCGGCTTGGATCATCATTGTCGGGGGAACCTCTTTCGTTACTTGAATCTCAGGTGCAATACCAAAGTTTTCTCCATCCAAATAAGCCGGGTAAACCAACAGACAATAGTCCGGCCGACAACTGACTTTATCCACATCATCGATGGCCGGATAGCTTCGTTTTTGGAACGAAGTGGAAGCCATCACAGCCAAATGAGCCCCTGCCGAGAAGCCCATCACGCCAATACGGTCCGGATCGATGTTATATTTCGAAGCATTGGCGCGCACATAGCTGATAGCCCGTTGCACATCTTGAAGCGGGGCCTCGTGCTTCGGTCTGTTTTCCCTCCGAGGAACACGATATTTCACCAATACCGCTGTAACACCTACTGCATTCAACCAGTCACAAATCTCAGTACCTTCCAAATCGTAGGCCAAGATCTCGTATCCGCCACCCGGACAGACTACCATCGCTGCCCCTGAGGCAATATCCGACTGGGCGGGGTATATTGTAATGTCGGGTTCGCCAACATTGCTCATTCGTTTGACATTCATACCGCCTACCTGCGCACCGGTATCATCACACGTTTCTGTCATTTTTTTTGTTTCCCCGGGAGCTCCATTGGGAAACAATTTTATTGTTTTTTGTGCCATAGCCGTATTCAAAGCTAAAAAACCTGCCAAGAACAGAATCCATTTCTTCATGACTTTTCCATTTTTAAAGAGTTTATATGCTATCAATGAGTCATTATACCGCTCATCATTCTTATCATTCTTTTTGTTTTCCACCTTTCCATCTCATCGAGACAGCCACTGGACGATGATCGGATGCTTCGGATGCAGGAATAACTTCACTTCTCTTCTCCACAATGGAGAGCTGACTATTCTTGCTCAATGCGATATAATCCAACGTACAATTCGGAGTATCAGCCGGGAACGTCAACTGAGTCGTATCCGTCAGAAAGAGAAAATCCCGGTCGATGCGCTTGATAAAAGCCGATTCCGGTGTCGCATTCCAATCTCCGGCTATAAACAACGGCTTCCGGAACGAGGCAAAAGATTGCTGTAAAATCGGCAAAGAAAGCATCCGATCTTCCTCCGTCAACGACAAATGCATGCAGCAGCAAACATAATCCTTGAACTCTGCCACCAACAAGGTGCGTTGCTCTTCCCTACCGGGCAAGGCATATCGCCAAACTTGTAGAGGAACCTCTTTCGACAACATACCGATACCATACTTTCCTCCTGAAAAATCAATCGCTGCGGAATAAGTGGCATGCATGCCCGTCAACTTCGCCAATTCATCCAACACATACCTCTGATGGCTTCGTTCCGTTACACTGTCCAATTCTTGCAGGGCAACCACATCCGGATTCCATTCGGTAATCACACGGGCTGTCCGCTCGTAATCGGTCACATCATCCATTCCCATTCCGTTTCGCACGTTATAGCTCATGAAACGAATCGAGTGTTCTTGTTGACAAGAGCTGAATCCTATAAGAAAGAGGAACAGCAGAATGATCTTAGAATATTTCATAATTGTATCCTTTTTTATGCTGTTATTCTTCAATTTTTCGAATCACCCGACAAGGATTCCCTACGGCCAATGAATAGGGAGGGATGTCCTTCGTCACTACACTTCCGCCCCCAATCACACAATTGTCGCCAATGGTAACGCCCGGCAGTATCACAACATTTCCGCCAATCCAGACATTATTGCCGATGGTAACGGGACGGGCGTACTCCAATCCTTGGTTTCGTTCTGAAGCACGCAACGGGTGACCGGCCGTATAGATGGCTACATTCGGAGCGATGAACGCATTGTCGCCGATCTTCACGCGGGCCTCATCCAAAATCACCAAATTGAAATTGGCGAAGAAATTCTCACCTACTTCAATATTATAGCCATAGTCGCAAGCAAAAGGTGAAATCACAGTCAACCGTTCACCCGTCTTGGCGAATAGCGACTTCAGCAATGCCTTGCGCTCTTCTTGCTGCGAAGGGCGCAAACGGTTGTAATCATACAATTTCTCTTGCGTTGCCTCTCGCTCGGCCAATAGCTGCGGATCATAATTGGCATCGTATAGTAAGCCCGCTTTGCATTTCTCTTTCTCCGTCATTTCTTCTTATTTTGTGTTCTAAAGAACTGGTCGAAAAATACTAATTGATACTCGATTGACCGACTCCAATAGCTATGAGTATGCGAACCGGGGCGCACATAAAAGTCATGATCTATTCCTTGTTTGAGCAAAGCTTCGTGAAATTTATTGTTTACTTCGAAGAAGAAATCGTCATAGCCACAGTCGATAATCATCGCCAACTCACCATTTTTCATCGATGGCACCAGGTTGATCACCGTATGATCTTCCCATACTTGTGGATTTTTGCTCTTTTCTCCGAGTTGATCCTTCATGTTCCAACTGTCAGGAAAGGGGCGAATGTCCACACCTCCGCTGGTAGATCCGGCTGCTCCAAACACGTCTGTATGGCGAATGGCATTCCACATGGCGCCGTGACCTCCCATACTGAGACCGGTAATGGCACGGCCTTTCGGACCGGCTATTGTATGGTAATGAGCGTCAACATACTGTATCAATTCGGACGAGATGAAGGTTTCGTAGCGCATATCGGAATGCAACGGGCTGTCCCAATACCAACTTTTCTCGCCATCAGGGCAAATCATAATCATCCCCTTCTCGTCTGCCAACTGAGGAAGATTCGGTTTTGAGTCGACTATCCAGGAATTGTAACAGCCCCCATGTCCATGCAACAGATAAACCACGGGACAAGCTTTTTCTTTTGCTATATCCGGAATAATCGTCACCACCTTAATATTTTTGTTCATGCTGTTGCTCTTCACCAAAATGGTATCCACTTCTGCAGCAAAGAGTGGCAAAGCCAGCGCCCACATCATCAAACTAATCCATATTTTTTTCATGGTCTCTCGTTTTTATTGATTAATAATCTGTATCGTATGACAAGCGGTTAATGCTGCTGTTTCGGTTCTGAGCCGACTTTTCCCCAAGGATATCGGTTCGAAACCCTGCTCGGTAGCCAACCGGATCTCCTCAGTGCTGAAGTCTCCCTCGGGGCCAATCAATATCAGGACGTTACCTCCCGGATGATAGATCGACTTAATCAGCGGCTTTTCGCCCTTCTCGCAGTGGGCAATAAACTTCTGTCCGTCGAAAGGACGCTTGACAAATTCCTTGAAATCGGTCATGCCGTTCAACAGAGGCAACGTTGCTTTCTGCGATTGCTTCATGGCACTTATCAGAATCTTCTCGAGCCGAGCCGGTTTCACCTCTTTTCTTTCTGAAAAACGACAGTTCAAGCAGGTGATTTCATCAATGCCTATCTCTGTTGCTTTCTCCGCAAACCATTCCATTCGATCCATGTTCTTTGTCGGGGCAACGGCTATATGAATGTAGCCATTCCATGGTTTTTCGGGTGCCCATGAAGAGACAATCTCTACTCGGCAGTGTTTGGCATGAGCTTCGGCGATGGTCGCTTGAAAGAAATGTCCCTTGCCATCGGTAATCAAGATCTCATCTCCTACCGCCAACCGCAGCACACGCACACAATGACCCGACTCCTCTTCCGGAAGAACCAACGTCGATTCTATGTCCGGAGCATAAAATATCTGCATAACGTTATCCTAAAATCATACCTATGATCGTTGCCGACAAGACAGAAACCAAGGCTCCTGCGATCATGGATCGCACACCAACGCGCGAGATCAAGTCCTTCTTGTCGGGAGCCAACACGCCCAATCCACCCAATAAGATACCAATAGATGAGATATTGGCAAAACCACATAATATATAAGTAGCCATGATCACCGATTTTTGCGAAAGGAACACCCCGGCGTCTCGCCACTGTTGCATTTGGAAATAGGCAACGAATTCATTCAAAATCGTCTTCTGCCCGAGCAATGACCCCACTGTCATGATGTCGCCTGTCGGTACTCCGATCAGCCACATGAAAGGAGCCGTGATGACACCCAATATGAATTGGAATGTCAACCCTTCTGATTTTCCGTCAGTAACACGGACAATCCAATCGTTGATTCCGGTATAATGTCCTATAACATCGTTTGTTACAAAGTTCAACATCGCTACCAACGAAATGAACACTAACAACATTGCTGCAATATTCGACATCAGTTTCACGCCCGTAACGGTACCTGACGAAATAGCCCCCAAGACATTGGCATGGCCTTCATCGCCCCAGTTGGCTTTGCCGTCGCCCATAATTTCTTCCGTCTGCGGACAAACGATTTTGGCAATGACGATCGAACCGGGAACAGCCATAACGGATGCTGACAACAAGTGGGTAGCAAACATCTGCTGCGCTACAGGATCGGTGCCGCCCAACATGCCGACATAACTTCCCATTACGGAACCGGCTATGGTACCCATTCCGGAAACCATCACCAAGAAGAGCTCCGATTTGGTCATCATCGGCAAATAATTCTTGATCAAAACGGGAGATTCTGTCATACCCAAGAAGATATTTCCACAAGAGACCAATCCTTCTGTTCCGGAAATATTCATCACTTTACGAAGCAACCACGAGAGACCACCTACGATCCGCTGGATGACACCCCAATAGTAGAAGATGGAAACCAACGCAGAGAAGAAGATAACGATCGGCAAGGAGTGTAACAAAAAGCTGAACCCCGACGCTTTGTTGGCATACGGACCCAGCAAAAACTCCAAACCGGCATTGGTAAAGTCCATGATTTTCACGAAGATAATACCGAACGATTTAAACATATTCCCCACAAAAGGGACATACAAAATGGACAATGCCAACACTATTTCCAAAATGAGACCACCGCCTACCAGCTTCCAATCAATATGTTTTCTATCGTAACTCAACAAATAGGAGATCAACACTACGGACAATACGCCGCATACGCCTCGCACCAATGACATGATACCAAAACCAGCCGTTTCAACCATATTCTATTATTTATTTTTTCGTTTAGACAATTCTTCTTGATAAACCTTGGCATATTCATAGTTTTCGGATGCGATCGCCTCTTCCAACTTCTCGGTCAATACACTTTCAGAAAGCGAACTGAGCCATTCTTGCAATTGTTCTTGATCATCGAAGTCGCTTGGCAGCAAATCTGCATTGCCTGCAATCGGGGAAAGATCCTCATTACTGTCATCCTCCTCGCCTTTTGCCGAGTCGTCAAACAGCAATCCGCATTCCTTCACGACCTCATCTGTGGTGTAAATATCGACATGCAAGCGCAGGGCAATGGCGATTGCATCCGATGTTCGCGAATCGATCCGCACCTGACGCTCGCCATCGAACAGGACAAGTTCGGAATAGAAAACGCCGTCCGCAAAGCGGTAAATGAATACTTCTTGCACCAATATGCCAAAAGAGTGGGTGAGCGTGACAAACAAATCGTGCGTCAAAGGGCGGGGAGTAACGATGCGTTCCAACGCTATCGCGATAGACTGGGCCTCGGCAGTTCCCACTATAACAGGGATGCGGTGAGCACCTTCCTCTTCAGCCAATATCAAGGCATAAGCACCCGACTGCACCTGACTGGTGGTAAGTCCTTGAACTCTCAACTTGATTTTCTTCGCCATAATCTCGCTCGTTGTTTTTCACTTGTACAAAGATAACGTATTCACTTCAAAAGCGCAATAGTTTCTTTGCGGATGAGTGGAAGAAAATTAATCGGCTGCCCACGATTTCATTTCATACATATCTTTATATTCTTCCCAATCGGGGTCGACTTCCACATAAATGGAGATGGGCAACAGATCGAAAGTGCTCAAGGCTTCATTCAATCGTTCGCCAAAGATGCGGGCCGTGCGAGCATAGAACACCCAAATGCGTTCGCCTCCACCTGTGTAGATACTACTCAAAATGGCCAATTTGTCCTTTTCCATCACTTTGCGCAAGGCGACTTCGACCGTTTCCATCAGCTCGGCTTCGTCGTCGTACGGAAGGTTTTTCTCGTCGGGTTTATATTTCCATGTCACCTCTACCCGTTCTTTAAACTTACCCGAAGCGACGAACTCGTCCAAGTCATCGCGGCCGTAGATTGTAATCAGATCGCCTTTTTCATTTTCGGAGAAGGCATTAAACCATTTATCGCTCAATTTCATGCTGTCGATTGCTTATTTTTATCTACCTACAAATATATGAAATAAATTTAAACTGAAAAACAATCTCACAGCAGGGTTTGCTATTTTTCCCCTGCCATGAGACTGTTTTCGCTTTCGAGGAAACGGTTTTACATATCCCATCCCCAAACATTCTCAACTTTACGGCATTCACCTAACGCCTTATGCCCACTTTCTTTTTTAAAACATCTCGGTTTAAAAAAAGTTTCTCGGTACAAAACTCCGGTTTTATGCCGAACAAACTCCGGTTCATTCGGAAGTAAACTTTAGTTTTATACCGAGAAAACTACAATTTGTTCGGCATATACTGCGACACTTCTCGCCTGTTTTATCTTATTTCAAGAAGAGGCTTTTTAGAATTTGTAGCCAACGTTGAGACCGAAATTGATGTTGTGGATTTCAGGTGCTGTAATGTTCAAACCATTGACCGGCTCGATTTCACACACTTTCAAGAAACCGAACTGCGAGTTGATACCTACCAAGAAGTGACCAAACTCCATACCCAACTCCAAGTTCCATCCGGCATCGAAACGTTTCATCGGCTGAATGCTCATACCATATATGTTCCATTCGCTGTAAGTATCGAAATCTGTCAGTTTTGTCTGGTAAGAAAGAACACCAAGAATGCTGGCATCAACATCAACTTTTGTCTTACCACCGACTCCATAGGCTACATAAGGACCGGTTGCAATCGTGAGGTTCGTATTTTTTGCCACCTCAAAGCGGAACAAAACATCAATCGGCAATTCCAAATACAATTGGTTTATTGTCAATTTTGCATTGGCATTTACATATTTCGACAGCTCTTCAATGTGAAGATCTGACAACGCATAAGAATACTTCGCGCCTTTCTGCGAGAAGAACAGCGAAGGTTGCAAAGAAACCATTTCATTGAATGCATATTCCAAACCGACACCAACGCGAACGCCCGGTTTATATTCTGCGCCCGAAGCGTCAGCACCCGTATAAGAACTCAAGTTCACACCTGCTTTCACATTGAAGGAAAGGTCTTGTGCATAACCGGCCAAGCTCAACATTGCCATGACCATTACTAAATAAATCTTTTTCATCATCTTCGTTTCTTTTTATTAAAAGGTATTACAAAGATACAATTCTTTCTTTTCATTATCAATACTTTTCAGCCGTTCGGGAAGCAGTTATTGAACTAAGACAAAAAATATCAATCATGCCAGAAGCATGATTAAGAAATATTTTTATCTTTGTGATGCTAATCAAATTAATACGAATATGACAAACAGACGCAATTTTTTAAAGAGCATCTCCCTCTTGACGATGGGCGGCTTGGCAAGCCAAGAGCTTTTGGCTTCGAATAATTCTTTATCAAGTATGATTTCCTCTCCGGAAGTCTCTTCCGTAATGGGGAAAAAGAAGATCGGTCTTCAAACGTATTCCTTAGGACAGGAACTGTTGAAGGATATTCCAAACGGATTGGCCCGCTTGGCTAAAATGGGATATACCGAATTGGAAATCTTCGGATACCAGGAGAAGACCGGAAAGTTCGGCGACTACTCCCCTACCAACAAGCTGTTCGTTGGTGCAAAAGAGTATAAGAAAATGGCAGCAGATGCCGGTTTGACAATCAGCAGCTCACACTGCAGTCCATTCGTTCGCGAATATACTTCTGAAACGGCTTCACAATGTGAGGAGTTTTGGAAAAAAGCTGTGGATGTACACGCAGAGTTGGGTGTCAAATATTTGGTTCAACCCAGCCTTCCTTCCGTCGAAAACGAAGATGATGCCAAACGTGTGGCCGATGTGTTCAACCGCGCCGGAGAAATCGCCAAGGCAGCCGGCATCAAATGGGGATACCACAATCACAATATGGAGTTCATCCCTGTTCCTGCCGGCAGCGAAAAAGCTGAATATGGCAGAAATGCATGGGACACTCGCCGCGTGAAAGGTACACCGATCGAAGAATTGTTCATCAAGAATACGGATCCTGACAAGGTAATGTTCGAATTGGATGTATACTGGACCGTCATGGGGCAGAACGATCCTGTCGAATGGATGGAGAAATATCCGGACCGCATTAAATTGCTTCACATCAAAGATCGCTGGGCCTTGGGAGCTTCCGGCATGATGAACTTCGAAAACATATTCAAAACGGCCTATAAGAATAATCTGTTGGCTTTCTTCGTTGAACTGGAAGGCGATCCGAAAGGACGTACTCAATTCGAAGGTGTTGAGCTAAGTGCAAAATATTTGCAAGCGGCTTCGTTCGTAAAATAAGAAAACAGACAGACGACTCGATAAAAAACAACAAGGGGATACACCTCATCGATGTACCCCCTTATTTTATATCTCATTATTCAAAACGAATGCTCTTGGCCGGATGAATGCGTGTAATCAAGTAGGATGGGCCCAACATCATCAGCATAGAGATGGCCAACGTCCCGACATTGAGCAACAACCATGAGGTGAATGTCAAATCGATAGGGACAGCATCCAAGTAATAGATGGAGGAATCCAATTTTATCAGATGGGTATACGACTGCAATCCGCAGAGAAGCAACCCGATAAGATTGCCCCACAACATACCTTTTCCTATCAAAAAGAAAGAGACATAGAGAAAGACTTTACGAATACTGCGGTTATTCTCTCCCAAAGCCTTCAAGATGCCTATCATATTGGTCCGCTCCAATATGATAATAAGCAGGCCGGATATCATTGTAAAGCCTGCAACAGCCAACATCAACACCAAAATAACGACTACGTTGATGTCCAAAATATCCAACCAACTGAAGATCATCGGGTTTAATTCTTTGATAGAGCGGGTATAATAGGTGTTGCCTTCACGGTCTTGTTGCTCTGCCATTTCGAAATAGAGTGCTTCGGAAAGCGGATCAAGGCGGTCATAATTGTTGACTAACAACTCTATTCCGCTTACTTGATCGGCGGCCCATCCGTTCAACCGTCGGACTTGTCGGATGTCTCCCAAGACAAATAGTTTGTCATAGTCGGCAAAACCAGTCTCATAAATGCCGGTAATATGAAATTTGCGGGCACGAACATCGTCACCCACGAAGTATGTCAAGAAAGAATCTCCCACCTTTAGCCCTACCAAATCCGAAAGATAGCGTGAAATCAATACATCCGATGAGCTTTTGGCAGAATCCAATTGAAAAATTTCACCTTCTTTCAAGTTGGATTGAAAGAAGCTCCAATCGTAGTCACGATCAACCCCTTTCAAAACGATCCCTTGAAAATCAGCATCTGTCTTAAGGATTCCCGGCTTCGTTGCAAAGGTTTCCACATGACGGATTCCTTCACGGCGAGCCAATGCTTGCAACATTGAATCAGAAACCGCAATCGGTTCCGTCTGATAGGAGCTATTGTTGTCAAAATTGGTGATCTGAATATGCGATCCGAATCCGATAACTTTATTCCGAACCTCCTTTTTAAAGCCGACAACTATCGCAACAGAAAGAATCATCACCGCCAACCCCAACGCAATACCAATCATGGCAATGCGAATAGCCGGCGGAGTAGCTTGACGTTCTCCCTCAGTAGTAAAATGGATCTTGCGAGCAATAAAAAGTTCGAGGTTCATATCATAGCGTTCTGCCCGGGTAGGCTTCCAATGCTTTGCGCAAGACAATCAGGGCATTTGCCAAGTCCTCTTTCTTCAACACATAAGCCATACGGACTTGATCCTTTCCAAGTCCCGGTGTTGTATAGAAGCCGGAAGCCGGAGCCATCATGATTGTTTGTCCTTCATACTCGAAATCGCTCAAACACCATGCACAGAACTTGTCGGCATCATCTACAGGCAATTTGGCCACCGTATAGAATGCTCCCATCGGAATAGGAGAATAACAGCCGGGGATACGGTTCAGTCCATCGATCAAGAACTTGCGTCGTTCGACATATTCATTGTACACTTCCAGCATATAGTCGGCAGGCGTATCCAAAGAAGCCTCGGCTATAATCTGACCTATCAGAGGAGGACTCAAACGAGCCTGGCACCATTTCATCACATTCTCGCGAACCATCTTATTTTTGCAAATCAAGGCACCGATACGGATACCGCATTCACTGTAGCGTTTCGATACAGAATCGACCAACACTACGTTGTTTTCAATTCCTTTCAAGTGGAAAGCTGAGATATAAGGTGCACCCGTATAGCAGAACTCTCGGTACACTTCGTCTGAAAAGAGGAACAAATCATACTTCTTGACAATATCACGGAGCTGATTCATCTCCTTCTGTGTATAAAGATAACCGGTCGGGTTATTCGGATTACAAATCAATATGGCCTTTGTGCGCGGAGTAATCAATTCTTCGAAACGCTCCATCGAAGGCAAGGCAAAGCCTTCTTCAATGGAAGAAGGGACTGTCTTGATCACAGCTCCCGATGAAATAGCGAAAGCCATATAGTTGGCATAGGCCGGTTCGGGAACAATAATCTCGTCGCCCGGATCCAAACAAGCCATAAACGAGAAGAACACCGCCTCTGATCCGCCGGTCGTAATGATAATATCGTCGACATCGACATTGATGTTGAACTTCGCATAATAGTCCACCAGCTTCTCGCGGAAACTACGGATGCCTTCACTGGGTGAATATTCCAATACCGTACGATCGATCTTGCGCATCGCCTCCATCGCGACTTCCGGTGTACGAAGATCCGGTTGCCCAATATTCAGATGATACACTTTGATTCCTTTCGCCTTGGCTTGGTTGGCCAAGGGAACAAGTTTACGAATAGGAGAAGCCGGCATGCTCACTCCTCTTTGTGATATAATCGGCATTGTTTTTATCGTTATTATAATTGCAACTGCAAAGATATATAATTATTGAGAAACACAAAAAATGAAAGCCCGAAATCATCGCGACTTCAGGCTTTCCCAACGCTTATGAAAAATGATCTATTATAATAGCATAACACTATCTATTGTCCATCGGCAAACCATCAATCGGCGGTTAGCCTTATTTATTTTAGAAATAAAATGGAAAAGAAAACGAGAATTTCAATAAAAATAGAGCAGAAAAACAGCTTCTATACTAAAATCCTTCGTTTATCATCTTGGCAAAAATAAAAAATATTTCAATATCATCCACATCTTTTCCAGTTTATTTTCATTTTAAACTTTTCGAACATTGTTTTTTTCATGCTATACCTATAAAAAATTCATGACGACTCTTTCAAAAAAAATACGGGAGCTTTACATAAAAAACACCCGTATTTTTCTGAAGGCATTCGTATTCTTTGAAAAACAAAAAAGCTCACAAGAGAAATCTGTTTCCCATTGTGAGCTTTCTGTTTGTTATACAAATATTTACTTGATACCTAATTTTTCTTTAATTGCCTTAGGCAGAGCATCTTTATGCACCACAATATTCATCGTTTTGTATTTGACGAACGTTTCGGATGCATACCAGGTACCTTTATATTTGTTGTCAGTACCCCATGAATTCTTCACCATATAGAATTTCTTACCGGTCTGATCTTTGGCAATACCATAGATCTGCATACCATGATCATCGGTAGTTTCATAATTGTCGTAAGCCTCTTGGCGCATTTCCTGCGTCACTTCTATTTCCTTGCAAGGCTTTTCGATCAGCTTTTTGATCTCAGCATCTTTTTCAGATTTACTCAATCCCAACCAATGATCCTGGTCAGAACCGCTACGTTCCATGGCTTCGATGTCCGGCATCACGGCAATACCACTACGGGTAAAGCCCTTTTCGCTGACATCAGAACCCCATGCAATGGAATAACCTGTATTGATAGCATTGTCGAACACCTGCATCAACTCGTCGATCGGCAAGTTGTAAGAAGTGGCCCAACGCCAATTATCTTCCACCTCAACGGGGAACTGGCTATAAAAAGGATGGTGAGTGTAAGAGGTCAACGATACATAGTCGTCAGGATTGATGCCCAACTCTGCCGCAAAGCTCTTCGGAGTGTACTCTTTTCCATTATAGGTAAACTTCTCAGGAGCCACGCCTAAATAGGCATCAATGATACCATCAAACCCCTTCTTCCATACAGGAGAGAGTTTTTTGTTCGGGTTCTTGACTACGGCTTCCAGGTATGCTTTCGAGAAAGCTTCGATTTCGCCATGTACATGGTTCTCTTCGCCGTATTCCAAACCCTTCATCACTGACTCCGGAACAATACCATAATCTTTCCAAGCCTGTAGAACATCTTCGAAAGCACCGCCTTGACCATAGTTCAACTGACCGTGCAAACGAACGAATTTCTCACCTTTGTCTTTATAGTTTTTGCTGACAATATACATTTCTGACAAGTCATACTCGCCCTTTCCCATGCGCAACAATTCTGATTCCAAGAAAGCAATGGAAGAGAAGCACCAGCAGGTTCCGCTTCTATTCTGGTTTTTGATCGGAGTAATCTTCAACTCTTTTACCGGGGTAAATACGTACCCTTCTTCAGTTGTGGCGTTCTTTTTGTCTTTAGCATAGCCGGAAGACATAGCACACATCACTGCCAATGCTGATACTAATATCTTTTTCATGAGCAAAATGTATTATATTATTTATTGTTATGGGGCAAATATAAATATATTTATGGACTAAAACAACTTTTGTGATAATTTTAATAATCACCAAAGTTCAAGGAGAGGCCAAACACTACATGGACATCATCATGACAAGGATTCCACGCCGCCTTCACAAAAACGGGTAACTTAAAACGCGAAGAAAGGGGAATGTCAGACATCGCTTGCAAGGAAAGATTGATCACCCCCAAACCGTCCGTACTGTAATAATCCGACGCATACGGCACCACTCCGCAAGCCGCTCTCAATTCTATCGGTTTGATCTTAAAAGGATAGGCCAATTCGAAATACGAGGAATAGTTTTGAGAGCCTGTTTCTTCTTGTTTATCTGCACCATATAATATAGTATACCACGAAAGAGACAATGGAAATTTCTCGAATGGAAGGTCATAAAAGAGTTCGATATCTATAGTGTGATCCGTCTCGTCTGCCTTATAATTAAAGTAGCTTTCCCCTCCTTTTTTTTGCGTCCAGCTATCCATAAAACCAATTCCAAAGCCGGTTTCTCCAAAATCATACTTGGCGATCAAGTTAACCTCCTTCATGGCTACCTCATCTTCCGACTTGACGCTTCCGATTTCCGTCGAGCCCCATACGGTCAAGTCCAATCCGCCCACCGTCAACGTCATTCCCGGCTGAAAACTTGCTCCGGCCATGGTCATGCCTCGCCAAACATACTGACTGACGAAGTCCGCCCCCAAACCGAAGGAGACACCTTTCTTTTCTTCATCGTCTTGTGCAAAGACTGGAATAGAAACGAATAAAATGAACAACGACAAAAGGAGCTGTTTCTTCATGGATATCATATTTATTTTAAATGGTTAAGGATCGTTTTTTTACAAAGATCACAACAAATAAGGAGGGCATCAGCATACACTCTTCTGATGTCCTCCTGCTATTTTTTAGTTTATATTCTTAATCAACACTTTCCGCACCGCATCAAGTGGCAAATGACGTCGTTGAGCATAATCAGACAATTGCTCTTGATCGATGTGACCCACCATGAAATAGCGGCTCTCAGGATGAGCAATATAGAGGCCACTGATGGAAGCCGTCGGATTCATTGCACCATTCTCCGTCAATTGAATACCAATCTGCGAGAAATCCAACAACTCATTCAACGAGTGGTTCAGTAGCTGATCGGGCAACGATGGATAGCCCACTGCCGGACGAATTCCTACAAACGGCACCTTGAACAGTTCGTCCACCTTAAAGTGTTCGTTGGGCGCATATCCCCAATACGTCGTGCGCACCTTCTCATGGAGATACTCGGCAGTTGCCTCGGCCAAGCGATCCGTCAAGGTTTGCAACAACATGGCGTTATAGCTATCTCCCTCCGCCTCAAACTTCGCTTTAAGATGTTGATAACCTGCGCCACCTGTCACGGCAAAGGCTCCAATATAATCCGTTCGTCCTTCGCTTTCCGGCATGATATAGTCAGCAAGGGATTTATAGGCTCCCTCTTTCTTCACCTGTTGCCGCAAAGTCGGCAGGGTCATTTCGCCAATCTTCAAGTTATCTCCTTGGCTGACAGCCGGAAAGAATCCATAAACAGCACGGCAATAGTCGGCTTTTATCTCTTTCAGATAGTCCAACAGTTTGACTGCATCTTTATATAATTGCATAGCCTCAGCAGCTTTGGCGCGTTCTTCCTGCGGAAAACCAGCCAACCATGAAGCCCTACAAGCATCGCATCCGTGGATCTTGCTGATTTCTTCAAAACGACCAGACAGCTTCCATGCCAAGAAGAAGAACGACCAATGAATATAAGGTATAATTTCTTCGAGAGGAATGGAAGGAATCACATGGACACCCATCTGATTAGGCATCGTCGGAGTGTATTGTTTCCAATCAATTTGGATGCCATGCTGACGGGCATACGCCAATGAGACAAGCTCTTCATGATTGTTTTCGACCGACTGTCGCAATATACGATACTCCTCTTTCAAATTATCCACATACGAATCATGCGTGTTCGGATTCAGTAATTTAGCTGCAATCAACGGGTTTTGGGCCGCATCCGTCACGTGGATGACCGGATCATCATAGTGAGGAGCTATCTTTATTGCCGTATGTAATTTAGAAGTAGTGGCTCCTCCTACCATAATCGGAGTGTGCAGTCCTGCCTTCTTCATCTCGTCAGTCACATGGACCATCTCCTCCAACGATGGAGTAATCAATCCGGAAAGGCACAAGATGTCGGGTTGCTCTTCTTTGACAGTTTTGACAATCGTCTCAGCCGGCACCATTACACCCAAGTCAACCACCTCATAATTGTTGCAAGCCAAGACGATGGAAACGATATTTTTTCCAATATCATGCACGTCACCCTTGACTGTTGCGAACACAACTTTGCCCGCTTTGGTTGCTCCCGAAGCTTTCTTTTCCGCCTCGATAGCCGGTTGAAGGATTGCCACAGCTTTCTTCATTGTGCGCGCTGTCTTGACAACTTGCGGAAGAAACATCTTACCGGCACCAAAAAGGTCGCCCACTTTGTTCATGCCTCCCATCAACGGCCCGTCAATGATATCCACAGCATGAGGATAGTGTTGCAAAGCTTCAGCCAAGTCACTCTCCAAATATTCGCCCAACCCTTTCACCAAGGCATATTCCAAGCGGTCGGCCAAGGGCAATTCTCGCCAACTTTCCTGATGAGCTGCACCACCGTCTTGCTTTTCCACATGCAGTTGTTGCGCATAATTGATCAACTCTTCTGCCGCTTCCGGCCGTCGATTCAAGATAACATCCTCGAGCAATGAACGGAAATTCGGTTCAATATCTTCATACAATACCGATGACGATGGATTGACAATGCCCATATCCATCCCTTTCTTGATGGCATGATACAGAAAGACGGCATGCATTGCTTCACGAACATAATTATTTCCACGGAAAGAGAACGACAAATTGCTCACACCGCCGCTCACTTTTGCCCCGGGCAAATTATGTTTGATCCAATCGACCGCCTGTATAAAATCCAATCCATAGCGATTGTGTTCTTCCATACCCGTAGCAATTGCCAAAACGTTCGGGTCAAAGATAATATCCTGCGGATTAAATCCTATACCACACAACAACTTATAAGCTCGTCCACATACTTCAATTTTGCGTTCGAACGTATCGGCTTGCCCTTTTTCATCGAAAGCCATGACTACCGTTGCCGCCCCCAACTGACGAATGCGGCGAGCATGTTGCAGGAAAGGTTCCTCGCCCTCTTTCAAGGAGATGGAATTGACAATGCTCTTACCTTGAACGCACATCAAAGCCTTCTCAATCACGCTCCACTTGGAGGAGTCGATCATGACCGGAACTCGAGCAATATCCGGCTCCGCTGCTATCAGATTCAGGAAATAGGTCATCTCCTTTTCTGCATCCAGCATGCCGTCATCCATATTGATATCAATCACTTGAGCTCCGTCTTCCACTTGCTTGCGGGCGATCGTCAAAGCCTCTTCGTAGCTTCCCTCTTTGATCAGGCGAAGGAATTTACGAGAACCGGCAACATTGCATCGTTCTCCTACATTGACAAAGTTATTTTCCGGCTTTATCTCCAGCAATTCCAATCCGGAAAGCCACAGGCAATTGGGTTTTGCAACCGGAACATGCGGCTTTGCACCCTTCACCAGCTCAGGGAATTTCGCAATGTGGGCCGGGGTCGTACCGCAACATCCTCCCAACACATTGACCAACCCCTCTTCAATAAACGGCTTGACATGCATCGCCATCGTCTCCGGAGTCTCATCGTAAGCCCCGAAGCTATTGGGCAAACCCGCATTGGGATAAGCACTGATGAAGTAAGGGGCATGGACGGCCAATTCCTCCAAATAGGGTTTCATGTCGGCAGCTCCAAACGAACAGTTCAAACCGACGCTGACAATATGTGTATGTTGAACCGAAGCCAAGAAAGCCATCAATGTCTGGCCCGACAAGGTTCGTCCGCCCTGCGCTGCCAAGGTCAATGACAACATGACTGGAAGATCTTTTCCTGTTTCCTCCAAAACGGCTTCGGCTGCTTCCAAACCGGCTTTGACATTCAACGTGTCAAATGTCGTTTCGAACAAGACGATATCGACACCACCTTCCACCAATGCCGCAATCTGCTCTTTGTAAGCATTATACAAATCCATATAGGTCACCGCACGATAAGCAGGGCTGCTTACGTCCGGACTCATAGAAGCCGTCTTGTTGGTCGGGCCTACCGAACCGGCCACAAAGATCGTCCGCTCGGGATGCTCTTTCATATAAGAGTCGGCCAACTCGCGCGACAGATGCGCTGCTGCCAAGTTCATCTCGCGGACATACTCCGTCATGCCATAATCCTCCATGGAGATGGCATTTGCATTAAATGTATTTGTTGTAAAAATGTCTGCTCCGGCATCCAAATATTGGCGATGGATCGAACTGATCACATCCGGACGAGTAATACAAAGCAAGTCGTTATTGCCTCGCAACATCCCCGGGAAATCGGCAAACCGCTCACCACGATAATCGGCTTCCGTCAATTTAAATCCTTGAATCATCGTTCCCATGCCGCCATCCAAGACGAGGATGCGCTCACGCAGAAGATTCAAAAAGGTTGTTTTATTCATCTTTTCTATTTTTTCTTTTATCAATGCTGAAAGGCTCGTGCCATCTCGCGTTTGTCATCACGCGCTTTGATGGCATCGCGCTTGTCATATTCTTTTTTGCCTCGTGCGATGGCTACGATCACTTTGGCCAATCCTTTGTCGTTGATAAACAACTTGGTAGGCACAATGGTATAGCCCGAAGCCTTTACCGCACCGGCTATTTTCCGCAATTCTTTCTTCGTCAGCAGCAACTTCCGATCGCGCCGAGCCGTATGGTTGTTGTATGTTCCATAAAAATACTCGGCGATATACATATTTTTCACCCAAAGTTCTCCCTTCTCGATGATGCAGAACGTATCCACCAAACCGGCTTTGCCCAAACGAATGGACTTGATCTCCGTTCCGGTCAATACGATACCGGCCGTGAAGGTATCGAGCAATTCATAGTCGAAAGTTGCCCGTTTGTTTTTTATCGATATGTTTTTTTCAAACTTTTCTTTCATAATGATTTTCTATATATGTAAACCCGGCATAAGTACTTGCAGGAGCTTTCCGATCAGTAAAGGGGTGAGTATAATCAACAACGAAGCAATCGCAGTCAGTTGCAACACTTTCGATTCTTCCACTTTGATGAAAATCAGAAGACCTTGCCATACTATATAAAACGTATACAATACGAATATCTGCATGAAAAAGTAGTCCGGCAACAATTGATTGACCAACTCCCATGCATATACGAGGGCTGAACTGAATCCGACAAACAGCTGAAAGCGTCGCAAATCTCTCTGCCGTTTCAAATAGCCACCCCAAAGTTCGTTGAGCAAATATGCTACCAAATAGTACGATCCAAAATAGGAAACCGATACGACTACGCACGATTTCAGGGCGATCTCCAAATTAAAATCCTCTCTTAGTCCGATACTCAAAAACGAGACGATAGCCAACAATCCGAGAATAGGGAAGAAATAGTGATTGAGAAACATTTCATAATCCTTTGGCAGGATTGCGCCATCCTCTTGCCGATTGTTATATCGATGCTCAATCATCTTCCAAGTTTTCGTAGGCTGCGTGATAATGGCTACCACCACTTTAAACAATGATTTGTACATATCTTGATCATTAATAGCTTATTCGTTCAACAATATTTTCTCAATTACGATTGGCTTTCCGACGTTTGTTCAGCAAGACGGTGAACGCATCGGACGTTCGCCAGCCACACGATGCCGAATCTTCCATAAAATACTCCGGATACGAGATGAAAAGATTCAAGGAGTCGCCGGCAAGGTAACCTTTCGAACGGGCACCTTCCACCAATGCTGAAATATCCAATGCCTGGGGCAATTTAATGCTGGTGCGGTAGACCGTGTCATGCTCTTCGCGAGTGGTTGTCGACCGCAAGTAAATGTGCCAACACAAAAGTCCGGTTGCTTCATCCTTTTCCGGCTCAGCCGCCGGATCGTACGACACAGAAAAGCCGTCCTGCTGCGATGAGTAAAAACGTTTATACTCGGGAAAGATGAAAAGAATACCATCCACATACTCGCACTTTTTGACATTCAACGTCAAAAACGATTCGTCTCGGCGAGCCCCTACCGTATCCACTTTCGGTTGCAAGGCGCAATGCGGAACGACTTCATATTTCTGAATGTCCACCCTATAGTATCCCGCTTCTATCGAGTCCGGCAAGCCATAATTCAGTTTGTAGTCGACCAGACAACAGTCGCCATTCTCTACTCCTTGCGCCTGCAAAGCGTCTGAAGTGACCCTATCCCCCGAATAGAGCTGAATATACTTTTCAGCGTCACCTCGGATCACGCCCGTTTGTGAGCCATAAATCCACACGTCGCCGCTCTCGCCCATGCACGAAGCGAGCAAAGCCAAGGCTGCAAATAGTATGTAGTAATGTTTCTTCATCGACCTGCATTATGAGTTGCAAAGTTATAAAAAATAAAGAAGTTCCCTACCTTTCCGCTTGATGAAATCACATTTCTTCGAAGAATTAACCCATCGCTCGCCACGCTTTTCCAAACAATATTTCAGTTTTGAAAAGTTTTCTCGGCATGAAACTCGAGTTTTCTCCCGAATGAACCGGAGTTTCTTCGGGAGAAACTTTTTCATTTTTCGTAAGTTTTACGAAAAGAATTCGTCAGCAGACGAAAAAGGGATGTACATGATTGATTGCAACGCCCCCTTGTTTTGTTATTAGAGCGATGGATCGCCGTCTTATCTGCGCGAATAGGCGACATGGCTCATGGCATAGTTTTTGGCATGTTTTGCCCTTTGCCAATTCTTTTGCGTGAAGATTTTCGTATCCAAGAAACCGACAATAAAGCCCGTGATACAAGCAGCTATGAGCGTTCCTTCACGAATGCCGTCCACACGTTGCACAAAACACCATGAAATCACGGAAGCTGTCACGACCAATGCCACATCAAAGCCCACCTTCATACGGCTGAATTTCTTTCCATAGCGCCGAGAAGCATACTTAACAAACCCCTCCGCACTCATAATCACTACGTTAGGACGCAATTCAAGGATGATACCGATTGACTGAATCACGCAACCGATCAGCAAAACACATATGGACATGAGATAATCCGATGGATTCAATCCATGGATTAAGAACATATTCAAATCGATAAAAGAGGAGAAGATAAACGAAAACGGTACTTGCAACAAAATTTCCACAATCTCCTTTTTCGTATAACAATCGCGAACCAACCACAACTGGCCAAGCACCATCAGATTATTGACAAGGAACGTCCATGTTCCTAACGTAAGTGAAGTATTAAGGCTTAGTACATAATTGATGCTCGAAATGGGGGTAGATCCTAAATTGGAGTGAACGATCAAGGCAATCCCTGCCGACAAAAAATACAATCCCACAATAAACAAAAGATACTTCTTTACCAAATTTTTCTTTATCATCATCTTTATTTCTACCTTATACGCTTATAATCGACCGCAAAATTACAAATTATTCTCCATAAATTGTATCGTAAAAACAGGGGAACAGGACTTACCCATTTGTAAAAACCATATTTATTTTGTATGTTTGTACGACAATAATTCAAGCAATGACACTACAGGAAATAAACAAAGCATACGACAGAATTGTCGGGTGGACAGACCATAAAGAGCTGAAATCGGCTTTCGACGGTTTGTTGGGCTTGATGGCGGGATGTAACGAACCGGGGATGCAGGACCAACTCAATGCTCTGCAGGACACCTACAAGCAGATGTTGCACTATCGCCTCAACGGGTTTCAGGATCCGATGCAAGAACAGATCTACCAATCACTGCTGGCTTCGACCTACGAGCTGGCCGACAAGGTGAAAGGTGTTGCCCTGGCCAAAGAATCGCCCCTCTGCTACTATAGTCGTCGGCGAATTATAAAAAGTCAAAAAGAGGTGTCGTTTGCCGCCATTCATCGCTCGCTCGCCACCCTTTTCGACGCCCGGTCGTTGCACGACACGACGGTAGAGACACAGATTGAACAGATGCGCCACTTGCTGTTCAATAAGGTATGGGTGTCCGGCTTCCTCACCACCGAGGAGGTAGCTGACCTGCAAGCCCTTCTAAAGAGCAACGAGCTGCCGTCGTTCATTGCTTGTCAGGTAGTATCGGCCCTCTTCTTAGGATTGGAAGAGGCGTTTGACAAAGAAAAAATGAATCTGCTCTTTGATGCAGCAACTCTCGAAGATATCGAAATTGCAACACGGGCCATCGTTGCCATCATGGTGATCCTCTATAAATACAGACGACGCACGGCACGCTATCCGCAGCTGCAAAACCGACTGCAGGCTCTGGCCGAAAGCCGTCCTTCTCTCGCGAAAGAGATGCGAACGATCACACTAAAATTCATCATGGCTCGCCAAACGGAGAAGATCACGCAGAAGCTGCAAGAGGAGATTCTCCCGGAGATGATCAAATTGAACTCATCGCTGGCGAAGAAGATCAAACTGACTGACCTGACTCCAGAAAAGCTAAGCGACGAGATGAACCCGGAATGGGAAAAGATGGTCTTCTCGAACGACAAGATCAACCGCACCCTCAAGGAGTTCAATGAGTTGCAACAAGACGGAGCCGACGTGTTGCATTCGACGTTCATCCACTTGAAAAACTATCCGTTCTTCCGCGAATTGGATAACTGGTTCATGCCTTTTTCGTTGGAATACTCACCCATTGGAAAGAAATTCGACAACAAACAACAGATGAACTTGGTCCATTCGATGGCGAAAGTGTCGAAGATGTGCAATTCCGACAAGTACTCTTTCTTTTACAGCCTGATGGAGCTTCCACAGGAGATGTGCAACATGATGCTTGGCCAATTGGATGAACAATCGGTAGATTTCCTGATGCAGGAAAAAGAGTCGGGACTAGAGGAAAAGAAAGGGTTCTCAGATGTGGCAGGACAATACATACAAGATCTCTATCGTTTCCACAAACTGCACCCGTCGCACCTTGATTTCGATGACATTTTCACCTACACATTGGATTTCCATAACTTGCCGTTGCTCAAACCATTCCTGTCTGATATGGAAAGTTTGACAATTCTCGCCGAGTCGTACCTGCAAAAGCGATATTTCGACGAGGCTTTGACCATCTACAATCAGCTGCAAGTCAACAACAAAGAAGAGGTTACACTCTATCAAAAGTCGGGATATTGCCGACAACTGAAAGGCGACTGGGAGGGGGCTCTGCAGGATTATCTGCATGCCGACTTGCTCTTCCCCAATAGCCGGTGGGTGATCCGACAAATCGCCTCTTGCTACAAGATGTTGAAGCAACCGGAAAAGGCACTGACCTACTACCACCGTTACGAAACAATCTCACCCGATGAGTTGCAGATCCAGATCAGTATCGGTCATTGCCACTTGGCCATGAAAAATTATAGCGAAGCGTTGAAGTATTATTACAAGGTAGATTATCTGGATACCTCAACCCATAAAGCGTGGAGACCGATAGCGTGGTGCTCATTCTTGACCCACAAATACGACCAGGCTCGCTACTACTATAAAAAAATATTGGCCGAGCATCCCGGCTTGGAGGACTATCTGAATGCAGGACATACAGAGTGGGCACTGCAAAATGTACCACAGGCTCTGAATTTCTACAAGCAAGCTATCCGACTGGAGGGGAGCAATTGGGATACCTTCTACAACCAATTCGAGCAGGACATCCCTGAATTGGAAAAAGCAGGCATCGAAAAAGAGGAAATCCCCCTCTTCCTGGATCAGCTTCGCTACCAGTTATAAGCCATTTTCTCCCCATCACAGGGAGTTAAATGCAGTTGGTATGATCAATTTTATTCTGTATATTTGCAAAAACGTTACCCTAAAAAATCAATAAGCATGAAAAAATATTAAATACAGATAAGACCTTGTATGATGTCGACTTTTTGATTAGATTTGTAAAAGTCTTACTTAAAAGCAGATAAACAAGAAAGGAGTGTTACCTTATCTGCCGTTTTTTATTCCTACTGTGGCTTTATATGATAGATTGGTAAAGGATAGCGTTAAGATTAATTTTAGGATGGATCCGTCTCTTGATAGTTATGCAGCTTACAGACCCAGCGATTGCTCTATTTTATTTAAAGCAGAATCTTCCATCAATTGCGAACAGTTGGCAGAAGAAATAATCCATGCTGTACAACAACACCAAGCATTTTATGGGAAAAGCATGGATATGAAATATAAGAATTTTGAAAGCTTTTAGAATTTTATTTACGAAAAGCTGATCCTCCAATCATTCCAAACAATGATGAATATTAACAGAAACAAAAAACAATAATAAGATGAAAGCTTATACTATATTAGTTTTATTGATTTGCTTTATTACATTAAACATACAAGGGCAAGAAAGAATTGAATTTACCAAAAGTAAATTTAATGATAAAGTTCTTCTTTATCCCAAAAGCAACTCTTTTAAATTACCAACACATTCTGTTTATCCAATTTCGGTAGAAAGAGCGGGTACGATTAAATTTCTGAGGGATTTCCAACAATTACTTAAAAAAGAATTTCCTAATATCAGCGATAGAGAGTATTCTTATGTAAAAGGAATTATATGGCAAATATGGATTTTACCTGATGGTTCTTGCAGAAATGATCATTTTATGATACCTGAAGAAGCTTTTGATCATGTAAATGATCTAGAACAGCATTTGGCTCATTTGGTTACAGAGACAACATCCTTAAAAATCTCACCAGACCAATTGATATTTATGAACCCGGAAGATAAAAACAGTAATTTAGGAAAAGTGTTAGTCCCCTTCTTCTATTTACGAAAAAAAATAGAAGACAAGTAATTAAACACTCTCATTCAAGGTTCCGGTAAATACCGGGATCTTTCTATACCGAATCTTGTGTCTGATTGATTATATTCTGTATATTTGCAAAAACGTTACCCTAAAAAATCAATAAGCATGAAAAAAAGTATGTTCAAATGGATGGGATTATGCGCCGTTTCCGGCATGTTTGCCTTGCAACTGTCGGCCGCTACTCCCGAAACGACCGATTCTTACACACCAACCTCCGAGAATGTAGCTTCGCGCGAGGCTTTTCAGAATGATAAGTTCGGTATCTTCATCCACTGGGGTGTCTATAGTATGATGGGACAAGGCGAGTGGGCTATGCAGGAATTACGTATTCCTCGAGACGAGTACGCCAAGCAAGTGTCAGGTTTCTACCCAAGCAAGTTCAACGCACACGACTGGGTGGCAGCCATCAAAGCTTCGGGAGCGAAATACATCACGATCACCTCGCGCCATCATGACGGCTTTTCAATGTTCCATACGAAGCAATCGAATTACAATATCGTTGATGCCACACCTTTTAAACGGGATGTCATCAAAGAATTGTCGGAAGAGTGTCAGAAACAGGGGATTGCTCTTCACTTCTACTATTCCCACTTGGATTGGTATAGAGACGACTACTATCCATTAGGGAACACGGGGCAATATGCAGGTCGCGACGAGAAACAGCACGGAGAATGGAGTTCCTACGAAGCATTCATGAAGAATCAGCTGACAGAGTTGCTGACAAACTATGGTCCTATCCGTGCAATTTGGTTCGACGGATGGTGGGACAAGCCCGACTGGAATTGGGATTTGAACGGACAATATGCGTTAATCCACCAACTGCAACCGAACTGTCTGGTGGGAAACAACCACCACAAAGCCGTCAAACCGGGCGAAGACATTCAGATCTTCGAACGAGACCTTCCGGGAGAAAACAAGGCCGGATACTCTGCCGGACAATCGGTTGGACATCTTCCTTTGGAGACTTGCGAAACGATGAACGGTATGTGGGGATATAAAATCACCGACCAAAATTACAAGTCTACGAGTGAACTGATCCGCTATTTGGTAAGTGCAGCCGGAAAGAATGCCAACTTGTTGATGAACATCGGCCCGCAGCCGAACGGCGAACTGCCGGCGGTAGCTGTGCAACGTCTGAAAGAGATGGGCGAATGGATGAACGTCTACGGAGAAACTATTTATGGTACACGCGGCGGCCTCGTCTCTCCTCGCGATTGGGGTGTAACTACCCAGAAGGGAAACCGCCTGTTTGTTCATATCACTGACTTGAAAGACAAGGGACTTTTCTTGCCAATCACACAGAAAGTAAAGAAAGCTTTTGTATTTAAAGACAAGACTCCTGTCAAATTCAAGCAAGACAAACAAGGCACTGTTCTCTTCTTCGATGAAGTTCCGAGCGATATTGACTACGTTGTTGAACTCTCTCTGGAGTAATTTGAATAGTATAATTGCATAGACCGATCGGCGACATGCGACGGAATACCGCCCAACATGCCGCCGATCTGTTCTAATAACAAGCCATAAT
>CAVKMU010000030.1:0-34483 GCA_963657455.1 bacterium | reverse complement strand
GTTTTTCACAAGATTGTTTTTCTTCTAAAAAGGAATTGTCAAGGCTTTGCTTTCTCTACAAATATAATAATTAAACAAATAGAATACAACAGGTAATTAAGCGGGAGTGTATACAAAAAAGGCTTCAAGCAAATGCCCGAAGCCCCTCGTATAGTTTAAAACGTGTTCTTTCCGATTTATTCTACCCCCTTGCATGCATCAGGCAGAATGGACAAAGCCTTGTTTTCGTTAGCTTCCATGATCTCACGCTCGCCCGGGCCTTTGTCGTTGATACCGCAGAGATGAAGGATGCCGTGGATGATGGTTCTGTGCAGCTCTTCGTTATAGGGAGTGTGCAACGATTCGGAGTTACTCTTCACCGTATCCAAGCTAATGAACAGATCGCCCGCAATCTTGTTCTTCTCCGTATAGTCGAAGGTAATGATATCCGTATAGTAATCGTGTTGCAGATATTGACGATTTACTTCCAAAATCTTCTCGTCCGAGCAGAAAATATAACAAATCTCTCCTACTTTTTTCCCATAGGTCGCAGCCACAGCTCTCACCCATTGAGCCACAGCCTCTTGATTGATTGTAGGCAGTTCGATATCTTCTGCATAAAATGATATAGCCATCTCGTTTGTTTTTTTGTTTCTGCAAAGTTATAAAAGTTCATAGATTTCTTTATCTTTGTAGGAAGAAGAAAATGATATCATGAAAAGAAACGTTTTAGCTTGCCTGTTGTGTTTCCTCACCATCTTGGCTGTGGGAGCAACAGATTACCGTTACGATAAAAACATTCACTACCGCCCTGCCCCATCGTCAAATACCTATACCGACTCGATGTGCGTGGTGGATATAGCCTACCCAGCAGATGCCAAAAATGCTCCGGTCGTGGTTTGGTTTCATGGCGGAGGATTGACAGCGGGACATCGCGAATTGCCTACAGAACTCCAAAAGAATGGACTGGTTGTTGTCGGAGTGGAATACCGTCTCTCACCCAAAGCTACGACAGACGAAATGTTGGACGATGCCGCTGCTGCCGTGGCTTGGACGTTCGATAACATTGAAAAGTTTGGTGGCAGCAAAGAAAAAATCTATTTGTCTGGGCATTCGGCCGGAGGATACCTGATCGATATGGTGGGGTTGGACAAGTCTTTATTGGCAAAATATGGCAAGGATGCGGACAAGGTAGCCGGACTGATCCCATTCAGCGGACAAGTTGTTACCCATTACGAGACACGCCGCCAACAAGGGATCGAACCATTGCAACCAACTATCGACAAGTATGCTCCACTTTATCATGTCCGTAAAGATTGCGCTCCGATCTTGATTATTTCAGGCGACCGTGAAATGGAGTTGTATGGTCGCTATGAAGAGGCTGCCTACTTCTATCGTCTTTTCAAATTGTTGAAGCATCCCGATGCAACACTTTACGAGCTGGATGGTTATGATCACGGCAGTATGGTAATCGCCTCCTACCCTCTTTTGCACAACTTCATCAAAGCGCACGAAAGCAAGAAGGCTGAAAACAAATAGCTCAACGGCTGATTTTGGCATTTTTTTCGAGTAAGCGGGCAAGAGTTGCCGGACAAAAGGCCAAAATCGAAGGTTTAAAGGCGGATTTCATCCATTTATTTAATTATCAATCACTGCATTAATGGCAAAAATGCAGCCGCTTTTCATGTATAGCAAGGAGAAGTTAATGAATGTGAACGAGAAAAATGGACCATTTTGACAGATGTAAAAAGAGAAATGAAGGGGGAGTTTGAGAGATTGGAGAAGATTTCTTACCTTTGTGGAAAGAATAAAAAGGAATAATGGAAGACGATTTTGATATAAGAGAGGCACGAATGCCCGAAAGCGAACGCGAATATGAAAATGCGTTGCGCCCACTCTCGTTCCACGACTTCAGCGGACAAGCGAAGGTGGTCGAGAACTTGAAGGTGTTCGTCATGGCGGCTCGCATGCGTAAAGAGGCGCTGGATCATGTGCTTCTTCATGGCCCTCCCGGCTTGGGAAAGACAACTTTGTCGAACATCATAGCCAATGAGTTGGGCGTAGGCTTCAAAGTTACCTCCGGACCCGTATTGGATAAACCGGGTGATTTGGCAGGAATCTTGACTTCGCTGGAGAAAAACGACGTACTTTTCATTGATGAAATCCACCGATTGAGTCCCATCGTAGAGGAGTATCTCTACTCCGCCATGGAAGATTATCGAATTGATATCATGATCGACAAAGGGCCAAGTGCACGTTCCATACAAATCGATTTGGCACCATTTACGCTGATCGGAGCGACCACCCGCAGTGGATTGCTGACGAGTCCGCTCCGCGCGCGCTTCGGTATCAACATGCATTTGGAATATTATGACATATCAACGCTGACAACAATCGTGACGCGCAGTGCAGATATATTAAATGTAAAATGCGAACTGAACGCCGCTAAGGAAATTGCATCAAGAAGCCGTGGCACGCCCCGTATCGCCAATGCCTTGCTTCGACGGGTGCGCGACTTCGCCCAAGTAAAAGGTAGTGGCGCCATCGACAAGGCCATTGCATGCTATGCCTTGGAAGCATTGAACATCGACCGGTATGGATTGGATCAAATCGACAATAAATTGTTGACTACCATCATCACAAAATTCAAAGGAGGACCCGTTGGTTTAACCACCATCGCTACTGCTTTGGGAGAAGATCCGGGTACACTCGAAGAGGTCTATGAGCCCTTCCTCATCAAAGAGGGCTTCATCAAACGGACTCCCCGCGGACGCGAAGTGACAGAACTGGCCTACACCCACTTGGGCTATACCCGTGGAGAGGGCGAACAAGGATTACTATTTTAAGAAAAAGGAATATGGGTAGTGGTATGAAGCGGTTAGCAAAAGAGACCGCTGTGTATGGAATGAGTAGTATCATCGGCCGCTTTCTGAACTGGATGCTGGTTCCCATGTATACACGAGTCTTCACTAATACAGGAGACTTCGGCATTGTAACCAATCTATATGGCTGGGTAGCATTGTTGTTAGTACTACTAACCTGCGGTATGGAAACAGGATTCTTCCGCTTTATCAACAAGAAAGAAGAAGAGAATCCAATGCGCGTCTACGCAACTACCCTTGCTTGGATCGGATCACTGGCAATGGCTTTCATTGCTGTGACAATGATTTTCCTACGCCCGATAGCTGATTGCCTAAGCTATACAGCCCCATTGGAATTTTTGGGTATGATGTTGGTCGTAACAGCCGTAGATGCTTTCTGCTGCATTCCTTTTGCTTATCTGAGGTATGCAGGACAGGCATATCGATTTGCGGGGATCAAGTTGCTGAATATCTTCCTCAATATCTTCCTGAATATCTTCTTTCTCGTAGTTTGTCCTTGGCTACAAATCCATTATCCGGCGAGCGTCGACTGGTTCTATCGTGCAGATTATGGAGTCGGCTATGTGTTTATTGCCAATGTGATTACGACAGGAGTGACATTATTGTGCTTGATTCCAAGCATCAAGCCGAGCTTCGTAGCACGCCCCGAGAAGGCATTGTTGAAACAAATGCTACATTATTCGCTTCCTATCCTTGTTTTGGGCATAGCGGGAATATTCAATCAGACGGCAGACAAGATCCTTTTCCCGCTATTATTCGAAGATAAGGCAGAAGCTTACCGACAGTTGGGCATCTATGGCGCCTGCTTCAAGGTGGCCGTGGTGATGGTCATGTTCATTCAAGCTTTCCGTTATGCTTACGAGCCGTTCATCTTTGCCAAAAATAAGAGCGACGACAACAAGAAAGCCTATGCAGAAGCGATGAAATATTTCATTATCTTCTCGTTGCTGATCTTCTTGGGCGTCATGTTCTATATTGATATTATCAAATATTTCGTAGGAAGCCGTTACTACGATGGGCTGCAGGTAGTACCCATTGTCATGCTCGGCGAGTTCTTCTTCGGCATCTATTTCAATCTCTCGTTCTGGTATAAACTGATCGATCAAACACAATGGGGGGCCTACTTCTCACTGATTGGCTGCGGCGCAACAGTGGCCATTATCGTGTCCTTTGCTCCCTCTTATGGGTATATGGCATGTGCTTGGGCCTCCTTCTTCTGCAACTTGCTGATCATGCTCCTCTCCTATTTCATCGGACAAAGGAAATACCCGATTCAATATGACTTGAAATCCGCCGGAATCTACTTTGCATTGGCCGCTATTCTATATGTTGTCGGTATGAATCTTCCCATCGAATCAATACTGCTTCGATTGGCTTTCCGCACGTTGTTGCTGATGATGTTCATCATATTCGCCATCAAGCGAGACTTGCCTCTGGCCGAATTGCCTTACGTCGGGCGCTATTTTCACAAATAGGAAGAGCCAACCGCTTGGCAGCCGCTCAGTCATAGAATAATCCATTTATTTATTGTACCTTTGCGAGGAACAATAATCAATCATTGTGACCGAATATATTATAATCAATAATAATAAGAAAATCGAATGAAATTAAGAAAGCAAATCTGGAGTGTCGTACTTCTGTTTGCAACTTTGGGACAAATGTATGCCGACGAAGGCATGTGGGTGCTCAAAGAATTGAACAAACAGAATCTGGCCCGAATGAAAGAGTTGGGTTTCACGCCAACTTACGAACAGTTGTATAGCGAAACCGATCCATGTGTGGCCAATGCCGTGGTCATTTTCGGCGGAGGGTGTACAGGTATCACCGTATCAGAAGAGGGATTGATCTTCACCAATCACCACTGCGGATATAGTTCTATCCAACAATTGAGCAGTGTCGAACACGATTATCTGAAAGACGGATTCGTGTCACAAAGCAAAGCAGAGGAGTTGCCGGTGCCGGGTTTGTCTGTCAACTATCTGAGCGAAACCATCGATGTTTCCGACCGAATCAACAATGTCATCGCACCTATCGAAGATGAGTACAAGCGTTTGATGGCGGCAGACTCCATCAGTCAGGTATTGTGCGACTCCATTGGAATGAATGAATTCAAGAAAGGCAGCGTCGTTCCGTTCTATTCCGACAATAAATACTATTTGGTTGTCTACAACGTCTACCGCGATGTCCGTCTGGTGTTCGCACCCCCCAGCTCGGTAGGCAAGTTCGGTGGCGATACAGATAACTGGATGTGGCCCCGCCATACGGGAGACTTTTCCGTATTCCGCGTATATGCCAATGCCAACAACGAACCGGCACAATACAGTCAAGAGAACCAACCTTATGCACCGAAGTATGTAGCAGAAGTATCCTTGCAAGGTTATGAAGAAAAGGACTTTGCCATGACAATCGGATTCCCCGGCAGTACGAGCCGTTACCTCTGCTCATGGGGTGTGAAACAACGCATCGAAGACTCGAATATTCCACGTATCGAAGTGAGAGGTGTCAAGCAAGACATTTGGAAAGAAGCCATGTCCTCAAGCGATGCCATCCGTATCAAATATGCCAACAAGTATGCCGGCAGCTCAAACTACTGGAAGAACTCCATCGGTATGAACCGTGGTTTGGCCAAATTGGACGTGATTGCCCGCAAAGAAGCACAGCAAAATGAGTTCGCTACTTGGGTATCACAATCGATCGACCGCAAAGCAAAATATGGCGATGTGCTGAAGCTTTTGGAAGAAGGCTACACTACCGCCAACGAATACACAAGAGCTTTGACCTACCTGGTCGAAACATTGGAACGCGGGACAGAGATCGTTGCATTTGCACGCCGTGTCAATAGTTTCGATGTAACAGGAGCAACAGCCGAAGAGCGCAAGATCTTCTTGGAAGACTATGTGCAGAAATTCTTCAAAGACTACGAGCCTACACTGGATCAGAAGGTTTTGCCCGCTATGATGAAGATGGCAAAAGAACGTATTCCAGCCAAGTATCAGCCGGATATCTTTGCATCAATCGACAAAAAATATAAAGGTGATTATAACAAATATGCTGCCGACCTGTTCAAAAAAACACAATTGCTGAACTACGACAATATCGTCAATTTGATCTCAGATCCGAAGAAAAACGAGAAACTGAAGAAAGATCCGGCCTTCGAATTGAGCCTCTCTTCCTATATGGCATTGGTCAACTTAAGACAATTGATGAATGAATCATCCGACAAGATCAGCAAAGGTGAACGCCTCTATTTGAAAGGTTTGATGGAAATGTACCCTAACAAGACATTCTATTCTGACGCTAACTTCACGATGCGTGCCAGCTATGGCTCCATCGGAGGTTATCAACCATACGATGCAGCCTGGTACAATTTCTACTCGACCGATAAAGGAATTTTAGAAAAACAAGACCCTACAAGCGATGAGTTCTGGGTTCAACCCGAGATTTTAGACATGGTTCGCGGCCGTGACTTCGGACAATACGCCAACAAGAATGGAGACTTGCAACTCTGTTTCTTGACCAACAACGACATTACCGGTGGTAATTCCGGCAGTCCGATCTTTGATAAAAACGCACGCGTTATCGGTTTGGCATTCGATGGTAACTGGGAAGCCATGAGCGGTGACATTGCTTTCGAACCGGAACTGCAACGTTGCATCGGAGTAGATATCCGCTATGTATTGTATATGATCGACAAATGGGGAAAATGCCCGCGTCTGATCCAAGAATTGAAGCTGGCGAAATAAACAATAGCTACAAGTCATAAACCAAGAGGGAGCAGATGATTCATCCGCTCCCTCTTCATTTTTGTTCCTCCACGTACCGAATTTAGGAAAAGGTTCTCGGCACAAAACTCCAGTTTTCTCCCGAATGAACTCGAGTTTCATGCCGAACAAACTGCAGTTCTATGCCGAGAAAACTATAGTTCTCTCGAGGGAAACTCTTCCATTGCACTGGTAAAAACAGTTCTTGATTGAGCAATAATTTACACAAGGCTTTGCGCTTTTTATTGCAAATTTATCATAATGTCAAGCTGAATAATCGATTGAAGTTAAAAAATTTGCAAGCAGATTTCATTCTACTTTGGGTTTGCATTATCTTTGCATGTGAAAAAATTGACAAAATATAATTACAAAATAGTATGGCTTTACAATGCGGTATCGTAGGTCTTCCTAATGTCGGGAAATCTACGCTTTTTAATTGTTTATCGAACGCAAAAGCGCAATCGGCAAATTTCCCGTTCTGCACGATTGAACCTAATGTCGGCGTTATTACCGTTCCTGACGAACGACTCAATAAATTAGCCGAAATTGAACATCCACAGCGCGTTATTCCTACTACAGTAGAGATCGTAGACATCGCCGGTTTGGTCAAAGGAGCAAGCAAAGGAGAGGGCTTAGGCAATAAATTCCTGGCAAATATCCGCGAAACAGATGCGATCATTCACGTACTTCGCTGCTTCGACGATGACAATATTGTCCATGTAGACGGAAGTGTTAACCCTGTTCGCGACAAAGAAATCATTGATTTGGAACTTCAGATCAAGGACTTGGAGACGGTAGACAGTCGTATTGCAAAAGTGCAAAAGCAAGCTCAAACAGGAGGTGACAAGCAAGCCAAAGTTGCTTACGAGGTATTGTGCAAGTACAAAGAAGCACTTGAACAAGGAAAGAGTGCCCGCACTGTCAGCTTCGAATCGAAAGAAGAGCAACGCATCGCCCATGATCTGTTCTTGCTGACAGACAAACCCGTTTTGTATGTCTGCAATGTTGACGAAGGAAGTGCCGTAACGGGCAATGCTTACGTCGAGGCTGTTCGCCAAGCTGTCAAAGACGAAAATGCCGAGATTTTGGTAGTAGCAGCCAAAATCGAAAGTGAAATTGCTGAATTAGAGACATATGACGAGCGTCAGATGTTCTTGCAAGAGATTGGATTGGAGGAGTCAGGTGTAAACCGTTTGATCAAATCAGCTTACAAACTGTTGAACCTTCAAACATTCTTGACAGCAGGACCGGACGAAGTGCGCGCATGGACATTCCATAATGGATGGAAAGCTCCTCAATGTGCCGGCGTAATCCATACGGACTTTGAAAAGGGCTTCATTCGTGCAGAAGTAATCAAATATGACGATTATATCTCTTATGGTTCAGAGAGTGCCGTCAAGGAGGCAGGAAAAATGAGCGTGGAAGGCAAAGATTACATCGTTCAGGATGGTGACATCATGCACTTCCGCTTTAATGTATAAGATTTTTATTAGCTATAAACATGGTACAACGGTTTGATTTTTTAGTTATCGGTTCCGGTATTGCCGGAATGAGTTTTGCCTTGAAAGTAGCACACAAAGGGAAAGTCGCCTTGGTGTGCAAATCTGGATTGGAAGAGGCGAATACCTATTTCGCCCAAGGAGGTGTAGCTTCTGTTACAAATCTGATTGTTGACAATTTCGATAAACATATCGAGGATACCATGATTGCCGGCGACTGGTTGAGCGATCGAGCAGCCGTAGAACAAGTGGTACGGAATGCTCCTCAACAGATTAAGGAATTGATCGGCTGGGGCGTTGATTTTGACAAAGACGCAAATGGAAATTTTGACTTGCATCGTGAAGGCGGACACTCGGAATTTCGTATTTTACACCATAAAGACAATACCGGTGCAGAGATCCAAGACAGTTTGATCCGAGACGTTCAAACACATCCAAACATCACTGTTTTCGAGAACCATTTCGCGATCGAAATATTAACACAACATCATTTAGGGAAAACAGTCACCAGACAAACACCTGATATTGAATGCTATGGTGCCTATATCATGGACATGAACACGGGCAAAATCGACACGTTCTTGTCGAAAGTCACCTTGATGGCAACCGGAGGTGTCGGAACAGTCTATCAGACAACGACAAATCCATTGGTGGCAACCGGTGATGGTATTGCCATGGTATACCGTGCAAAAGGAACGGTGAAGGATATGGAGTTTGTTCAGTTCCACCCGACGGCATTATATCACCCCGGCGATCGCCCTTCTTTCCTCATCACTGAAGCCATGCGTGGTTATGGTGGTGTTTTGAGAACCATGGACGGCAAAGAATTTATGCAAAAGTATGACAAGCGTCTTTCCTTAGCTCCTCGCGATATCGTTGCGCGTGCTATTGATACGGAAATGAAGAATCGTGGTGACGATCACGTCTATTTGGATGTAACCCACAAAGATCCAGAAGAGACAAAACGTCACTTCCCTAATATATACGAGAAATGTTTGAGCCTGGGTATCGACATTACAAAAGATTATATCCCGGTAGCTCCTGCAGCACACTACCTCTGTGGAGGTATTAAGGTAGACTTGAACGCCCGCTCTTCCATCAATCGTTTGTATGCTGTCGGAGAATGTTCATGCACCGGGTTGCATGGTGGCAACCGTTTGGCTTCCAATTCTTTGATCGAGGCCGTAGTTTATGCAGATGCTGCCGCAAAGCACAGCTTAAGCATCATCGATTCGCTCAGTTATCAAGAGAATATTCCACAATGGAACGACGAAGGCACTACATTGCCGGAGGAAATGGTATTGATTACGCAGAGTGTGAAGGAAGTCGGACAGATCATGAGTACCTATGTGGGTATCGTTCGCTCTGACTTGCGCTTAAAACGCGCGTGGGACCGCTTGGATTTGTTGTATGAAGAGACTGAACGTTTGTTCAAACGCTCAATAGCATCTCGCCAAATCTGCGAATTACGCAACATGATCAATGTCGGTTATCTGATCACTCGTCAAGCAATTGAACGGAAAGAGAGCCGAGGATTGCATTACACCATGGATTATCCACCTGTCGCTCATCACAAAGAATAAGCGCAAAAAATAGAGGTTTCCACCTCAAAAAAGGGGCTTTGTTATTCGTTTCATGTGGAACAAATAACAAAGCCCCTCCTATTTTTATAGCCAAAAGAGGTGTATCAACTCCTTCCCGACTTCTGAATCATATTGAGAATACGACGATTAAGGAAGTCACTATTCATCAATTCCTCGATTGTCAGATGCATGCGATAGCGCCAATAATGTCGAGGATTGGACGGTACATTGATACGTTCACTATCAGGATCCGCGCATCTAACGTTCTCATTGATGGAAAGCCAATCTTGAAATGATAAGATAGCCAACATGGAGTTGCCCAACAAATGGTTCATAACAATCGTGTCGCAGATCCATCCCGGAGCCTCTTTCGGGCATTCGCCCCAGCCATGCAGTACTTTTTCGTAATACTGCTGCGTCAAATTCAGATCCTCTTGCCACCAGCCTCGCAATGTTGACATGTCATGTGTAGAGATAGAGCAGACAGACAGGTAAGGGTAATGAGCCGGATCATCGAATATCACCCCATATTGCTTCGGCATTCGTTGGATTTCCAATCCCAATATTCGCAATTCTTCCATCACCCCTTTCACGCATCCGGGGATCATACCCAAATCTTCTCCACACGCCAACATCCTTGTCGAGTCGATCAGTTCGGGCAATTTCTTTAATGCTTCTTCTCGCCAGAAAGCATCATGGCGATGATAATAGTAATCTTCGTAGAGCGCATCAAACGATCGTTGTTCCGATTGTGTCAAGCTTTGGTAAACAGGCGACTGCTGCGCTGCAATACGGGGATGGTAGCGCGACGCATCGTTTCGGTCAGGAACGAACAAAACATCATTGATCAGTTCATATAATCCATCACGAATAAGCAAACTCTCCCTATCATTCTTACCTTTGAAATAGGCTTGCACCTGGCGCTGAGTCTGGTAAGGAGGAAGCAAAACATACTCATAAACCGTAATCTGACACAAGAACGTTCGCTTCACTTCATCAGCCAAATCACCGAAGATTCGCTCCAATAACCAATGCGGGATGTATGGTTTCGTAAATGAATCCTTTCTGAAATGCAAACCATAACGCTCTATATCAGAGACAGACAACGGCAAAGATGGTACAAATTGTCCAAGCAATCCCTCTACTGAATGCGATGGTATCTCCCAAATTCGGAAGAAGCCCAATATATGATCTATACGATAAGCATCGAAATATTCCGACATCTTCCGCATACGTCGTTTCCACCAGCTATAATCGTCTTTTGCCATCACGTCCCAATTGTAGGTTGGGAATCCCCAATTCTGCCCTTTTGCAGAGAAAGGATCGGGTGGAGCGCCGGCTTGCCCGTTTAAGTTGAAGAGATGAGGTTCGATCCATGCCTCCACACTGTTCGGACTAATGCCGATAGGAATGTCTCCTTTCAGCAAAACCTTCTTGCTGCGTGCATATTTGCTGGCCGCCAACAATTGTGTATGTAGGATAAATTGTAAATAATAGTGGAAATCAACCGCCTGTTTACACTCGGCCGAACTCTCATAGAGTGCTAAGATTTCCTCCTTATTATAGACATTATACTGCTTCCAACCGGAGAATGCAGGCGTACCATTCACGTCGCGCAAATAGCTAAATGCGGCATATGCCGGCAACCAATCCTCATTGGCTGCATAGAAATTCTGAAAATCTTTCAGTCGTAATACCCGCTTGCCGTCCTGTTCAAACAACTCTTTGAGATAGTTCATCTTCAGCTGAATGACACCTTCGTAGTCCATTTGTGGAAGAGCATTCAACTCTTTCCGTTCTTTCTCGTAAGCAATCATCTTCGCCTTGTTTTTCAACGGAGGCAAACTTGAAATATCTATATAAATAGGATGGAAAGCATAGATTGAAATAGTGTTGTACGGATAGGAATCGGTCCAAGTATGGGTGATAGTCGTGTCGTTGATCGGCAAGATTTGTATTACTTTTTGTCCTGTCAACACGGCCCAATCGACAAACTTCTTCAGGTCTCCGAAGTCACCTACTCCCCAACTCGATTCCGAACGAAGAGAAAACACGGGGATAGCCACACCGGCCGCTTTCCATGGAGACAAGTCAAAATGGATCTCATCATCATGCAAAACATACAATTCATCTGATTTGATCAGTATAGGATTGATGTGTCGGTTATCGCCTATCATCCATTCTGCTACATTATTCTCTTCCGGATCCCACGCAAAGAACTTATATTCCAATGGAAATTCTATCTGCGATGCATCCAAAAGAGCTGACCATTCGTTGGGACCACACGGAGTCAAGAACAAAGCCCGCTTCAGATTCCAATTGCCCAAGCCGGATTGGTTTCCGCTCATGGCCAATTTCCATTTCGGAGAACGTAACCGGGGGCAACGAACTTTCAATAAAATGGCCCGATCGTACGATTTTCCCCCACCGACTACAGCATCTTGCTTCTCATTGGCCGCCAATGCCGAGGTGTAAAGGTAAGAATCAGCCGGACGATCGCGCCATGCATCATTCAGAATAATCCTCGAAAAGGTTTTGTTCATAGTCAAATGACGGGGAACACCAATCCACTCTTTGCGGATGATTTCACCTCCTTGCCGGATGACATACCGATAATTCAATGGAAAATCGGCCGGCTCAAGCGTCAAAACACCGCGCCACGTATTCCCATCATTCGTATCAAGAGGATGAATTTGCCCGCTTGGAAAAGCGACACAGACTTGTTCTCCCCATTTCGTGTTATACTGTATTTGAAATAAAACTTCCATAAACGTTTGTTTTTACCCGCTTAAAGATACAAATTTTCTTCATTTTACCAAATACTTCCTTCACTTTTTTCACAGAACAAAATTGCTTTTTCGAAGAAGAACCGCATATCATGCGGCAAGTTCCGACATGTAAAAAACAGCCCAAAATGATCTTTTTAAAAAAACATCCGTATTTTTGGAGATAAGCACCTACATTCTTTTCAAGAAATTCATAGGGTATTAATGTCCAAAAATACGGATGCTTTATGTTTTATTCTTTAATTCCAACCCGGGTTTTGCGTCAGATTAGGATTAAGCACCAATTCATCTGTTGGCAACGGACTGAGCCACCGCTTATCATTGGCCGACCATTTACGGCCGCCATCGTTCAAACTCTTGCTGGGGTACTGATATAAATAAGTATTCCCTTCGTATTCGATGGTCGGTCTTCCGTCAGTGCCACCAAATTCCACAGTGCCCTTATACAAATCCCTTACGGCATCCGTGATGCGAATGCCCAGCATTGTCTTTGGATTTTCCAACACTTTCATGCCATTCCAGCGCATTAAATCGCCATACCGATGACCTTCCGAAACCAATTCGATGCGACGCTCGCGACGAATTTCATAGATCAATGGCGATACAGTATAGCCATAATCAATCGCTTTTGGATCCGCCACCGGGTTCGTTGTCAAGTGCGGCATCTCCACTCGATCACGCAACAAATTGATGGTCTTGTCCAACACCTCTTGCGTACACGATCCCAGTTCCGCATGCGCCTCGGCATTTATCAAAAGGACTTCGGCATATCGATAGACAAACCAGTCGTAGGTAGTTTGTCGTGCTTCCCACTGCGATTGCAACGGAGATCGGTATTTGACACAAGGATAGCCTGTTACAGCATCGTTCGCTCCACAAGCAGGGAATTTGTTCACCTGCTTTTCGCCGGGGATGATTGTGTAGGGTTTGTTTTTATTGTCAATTACCTGATACATTCGTGGGTCACGATTGACAAACTCGTCTGCCAAAGTGGCATCACCTTTATATAATTTGCTGACAGAAATAGGCAATCCGTCTGTACATAAGAATGATTCCACAAAATCTTTGGATAATCCTGTTCCCGACGACCCGGCCTGGCGACCCGTTTCATGCGTCAACACTCCCACTTCATAGTAGCGAGCCAAGATGGCTTCCTTATTACCAGAGAGATCCTCCTGCACGAACTGATTGGAATAGTGCAAAGGATACCCTTCGAAAGGAGACTGTCCGCAACCCGAATCCGAGCCTTTTACAATCTCATAGTTACCGCTGTTCATGATCTCAGCCGAAACAGAGACGGCTTTCCGCAACAGTTCGTCGGAAGTAGGAGAACCCGATTCATTATGGTACTTCTTATAGGTTCCATAGTAGAGACATACGCGCGCCAACTGCGTACGAGCCGCATCTTTTGTCAGTCGGCCACTCTCCTGCAGTCCATAATCGGGCAGCCATTGGATAGCATACTCCAGGTCTTCGATTACCTTGCCCAAAACAAAGTCTCGGGAATCGCGCGCCTTGTATAGTTCATCCGTATCCGTCGTCTTCAAGTCTTTTTCATACCAAGGCACATCGCCGAACGAACGAATCTTGCCATAATAATCCAATGCCCTGAAGAAGCGCACTTCTGCCACATACTGATTGATATCGCTTTCCGTTCCACTAACGGATTGATAACGCTGCAAGAAGAAATTGCAGGCACGGATGTTAGTCCACGACCACCCGGCACTGCCTGCCGTAGCCGGGACAGTCGATTCATTGAACAGCCAAGAGCTATAGCTGGTCGTCACGCAGTTATCACTCGTGTTGTCTTTGGTAACACTTGGGCCATCGAGATTCCCATACAACCCATTGGCGTATAACTTCAAATCTTGCACAGAAGTCCAATAAGAAGCATCTGTCAAAGAGTCAATTGGCGACCGATCTGTTACATCGCAGGCCGAAAGCAAACCCGTAAACGCCGCCGTACACATTATATATTTTAGTAGTTTCATTGTTGTTGAGTTTAGAATGTTAAATTAAGACCTACTGACACCTTTTTGGTAATGGGGTAAAGCATGTTGTTGATCAATTCAGGGTCGAATGCATCGATCAGTGGAGTAAATGTCAACAAATTCTCACCCTGCACGTAAACCCTCAGTCGGCTTATCCCTGCTTTTCGCATAATATTGGCAGGAACGGTATAGCCCAAAGTGATATTTTTCAGACGGACGTAAGCAGCATTCTGCAAATATCTGTCGCTCGTCTGACGATTTCCGCCATTGTTCCAGTTAGGACGCGGGAAATAAGCATCGGTATTTTCCGGAGTCCAATAATCCAAAGCCGTCTTCAGTGGGGTGTCCCATTCCGAAGTGAAGCCCCAAAAGGCATTGCCTTTCGCCTCATAATCACGTTTTCCGATGCCTTGCCAGAACATCTCGAAGTCGAAATTCATGTATTCGAAGCCGGCCGTGATACCATAACTGAAACGAGGAGTTGCATTTCCGATAATGGTTCTGTCGCCCGGATCGTCCAACGTATTCTTTCCGATGTTGATCTTTCCGTCACCGTTTAGGTCAACATATTTCACATCGCCCGGACTCCATAGTCCTCCATACAGATAGGATTGATCGGCATGTGAGGAGACTTCTGCAGCAGATTGGAACAAACCATCAGAGCGATAGCCCCAAATTTCATTGATCTTGCGACCTACATAGTAGTTGCTAATGGTTCCTGTTTCGTTTGTAAACTTCGTAATTTCGCTCTGATAGTCGGAAAGGACACCTTTCACCCAGTAGGAGAGTCCGTTCGACAAGCGATCCGTCCAACCGATTGAGAGTTCCCATCCAAAGGTCTTCAAGTCGGCTGCATTTTCAACCGGCACACTTGTTCCCAAAACGGCCGGAAGCGATTGTCCGGCTGTCAACATATTTTTCGTATCACGCCGATACCAGTCGAATGAAGCATTCAGGCGGTTGTTGAAGAGGGTCATGTCCACACCGAAGTCCGTCTGCGTCACTGTCTCCCAAGTAAAGGAGCCGCTCACCAATCCTGACGGCGAAATAGCCACCGGTCTGGAACCACCCAATAAGAAACCGTAGCTTGTGTTCACGCCATAGCTCGGCAAATAGGGGAAGTTCCCCAAGTTGTCAACTACCTGATTGCCCAACGAACCCCATGATACGCGAAACTTCAAGTCATCTATCCATGATTTGGCAGGAGAGAAGAACCCTTCTTCCGAAATGCGCCAAGCAGCAGAGACAGAAGGGAAGAACGCATAGCGGTCATCCTTGGCAAACTTGGACGATCCATCATAGCGTGTGTTCAACTCCAGCAGATAACGTTGCTTGAAATTGTAGTTGAGACGTGCAAAGAAACCATTGATGGCCCAATGACTTTCTGAATAGCCTTGATTCTTTTCTCCAATAGCTTGGTTCATAGCCGGATTGGCATCATTGATCAATTCCTTTCGGCCGACCCAGAAGTACTTCGTATGCTTATACTCTTGGTTGTAACCCGCCATGATCTTGAAGTTATGCGCCTCGTTCCATGATTTCTCATAGCTTGCAAAGAAGTTAAGAGCCGTATAATAATCCTCGCTGTTTGTCATGGTCACACTGCTCGGATTCGTCCAAGGATAGTAGCCCTCCGTTCCGGCCACTGCCGTATAATCATAGAAACGTTGCACATGCTGCTTTTGTCCATTATTATAAAAATTGAACGTATAGTCGGCATTGAACTCAAACCCTTCGAACGGTGTGATGCGAAGTGCGCCTGTCATCCACAAGTCGTTCTTCTTATAGATACCGTTACCGCCTTGGTCCTGGATTGCGATCGGGTTGGTATAACTTCCCTGTCCGGCATAGTAATGAATTCCATCATCTTGATAAATCCTTCCACCCGAGCTGACAATATCCGATTGGTTGATGGCGGGCGCACCATCTGACCGGTACAAACGCCCCGTATGGCCATGACGCACCGGCATCAACGGGCTCAAATCGTTTTTCATCATACCGCTATAGCTTGAAAGTCCGGAATACGGCGTCGGATTCATGGCCGTTGTTCCACCCGTCGGGTGACGCTCTTTCGTATAGGTATGCATGATCTTGGCCGAGAAATTCAACCAATCTGTAACATCTGACGAAACATTGATATTGGCATTGAACTTTTTGTAGAAGTCACCTCCTACCCGCAACATACCGCCCACGTCATTGAAACCAAGCGATGCATAATAGGTTGTCTTTTCCGAGCCGCCATTCATGCTGATATTGTACATCTGCGAGAAGGACGTCTTGTACAACTCCTTGAACCAATCGGTATTACCGCAATACTCCCACTTGTTTTGGTTCACATCTTCATTGTAAAATTCGGGATAGGCATACGTTCCATTGTAATAGGCACGCGCATATTCGTAGATGGCATCATTATAGTAATGACCGCTACCTCCACCATTTTGGTAAGCCAAATCCTTCATTTCAAGGAATTCAATAGAGTTAACATTCGTCACGCGGATGGCAGGTGATTGCCAATAGCCGCTGGCCGAAAACGAGATGGTTGGCTTTTGGGCTTTCTTTCCTTGCTTGGTAGTGATCAAAATAACGCCGTAGGCTGCTCGCGCTCCATAAATAGCAGCCGAAGCCGCATCCTTCAAAACGGAGATAGAAGCCACGTCGTCCGGATTGACAAGGTTGGCATCCATCTGAACATTGTCAACCAACACCAGCGGACTACCGCCGTTCAAAGATGTGGTACCTCGGATATTGAACGATGAGGATTGTCCGGGCGCACCACTTCCGACCGATACATTCAAGTTCGGAACAACGCCCTGCAGACCTTGTCCGATGTTGGCAATAGGTCGGTTTTCCAGCACATCGCCCGCCACTTGTGCCACGGCTCCTGTCAAGTTTGCTCTCTTTTGTGTTCCGTAGCCTACAACAACTACATCTTCGAGCATTTGATGGTCTTCTTTCAGTGTAACATGTAGCGTGGTTTGCCCCGTATAACGAACCTCATGCATCTCATATCCGATGTAGGAGATTTGGAGTATATCCCCTTTTTTCACTCCATTCAAAGTAAAGCTTCCGTCCATGGCGGAAACCGTGCCGTTCGTTGTTCCTTTCACAACAATCGACGCCCCAACGACCGCCCCGGAACTGTCATGAATAACACCGGAGATTCGTTCATTCTGTTGGGTAATGCTTGTTCCCTGCTTTAAAGGCGTAACCTCAGCAAGCGAAGCTATCGGTATTACCAACATACCCGACAGCAGTAACCGATTTAGTAATTTCGATTCTCTTTTCATAGTTAATAAATTAATAATTAAGGAAATAATGTTATGTCAAGGTTTCTCATCTGTTGAGCAAAAAACGTTGGTTTCGGCTCATAGATTTGGCGCATCTACACAATAATCATCAGATTCGCAAGATAGGATATTTTCCTCTTTTCACAACTACCCCCCCCGAATTTTTTATATTTTTAACTAATATTCATCCTTGCCGCTTTGCATCTCCTTTATTCTCATTCTTTAGCTATAAAATCTATACTCCTATTAATGGAAAACACCCTACATATTGTTTTCAAAAAAAGCTCGGCATCTTTTTCAAAAAAGGTCCCGAGCTTTTTTCATTTCATGCCGAGCTTTTTTTGAAATGATGCCGAGCAATTTTATAATATTCCTATCTTTGTAAAAGAGAGGTGAAAAGCATGGCATATATCGATATTCATACCCACAGACAATCTACGGAATTTCCGACTGAAATAGTCGCTTTCTGCAATTATATAGTAGAAAATGCAGAAGATCCGACGACAGGAACAATCGGCCTCAACGGCCGATATTCTGCCGGCATTCATCCGTGGTATATTCACGACAACGGCACCGACCAGTTCAAGAAATTACAAGAAATAGCCATACAACCAACTGTTTATATGATAGGCGAGGCCGGACTCGACAAGTTGATTGCTACCCCTCTCCCGGTTCAAGTAATGCTTTTCGAAGCGCAAGCCGCTTTGGCAGAGAGCTTGCAAAAGCCGATGGTGATCCATTGCGTGAAGGCATGGCAAGAACTACTTGAAACACATCGCCGCATCCGTCCTACCCTGCCGTGGCTGATCCATGGCTTCCGTGGAAAAGGCGACCTGGCCCGACAGCTCGTCCGCAAAGGTTGTTATCTTTCGTTCGGTATCCATTTTCATCCGGAAGCCGTACAAGCAGCCTGGCCCGACAGGCTTTTTGCCGAAACAGACGAAGCGCCGGACTCCATCCGAACCGTTTACCGACAACTGGCAGCGGCAATTGGTTGCCCTCTCTCAGCACTAACAATTCAAATCGAACGTAATTTGAAAAATTTCGTACAGAGAGACTACACATACAAAAACGTGTGAGACACATGATATTGAGATAAAAAATTGGCTCAACAAAACTGCTTTCTGAATAAAGAAATTAATATTTTTTCTCTAACTTTGTAACGTCATAATTTACCTTGGGAACAAGGCTCGCATTCTTTAATTTATAACTTAACTAATTGTTCTATGGAGAGTACAGAACTTTACTTGCTTTTTGGATCAGTCATCTTGATCTTAAGTGTATTCGCCAGCAAGGCTGGATTCCGATTTGGATTACCTTCATTGCTCTTGTTTTTAGGAGTCGGCATGTTATTCGGCACCGACGGTTTCGGATTCGAATTCAATAATCCGCAGTTGACACAAGTGATCGGCACATTAGCCTTGAGTATTATCTTGTTCTCGGGTGGTATGGACACCAAGATGGCAGAGATCAAGCCCGTCATCTCGCAAGGTGTTGTTTTGGCTACGTTCGGTGTTTTGGCCACGACCTTCATCACGGGTGGGTTTATCTATATAATATGCCATTATTCCTCCTATTTTTCAACATTGACCTTCCCTGAATCGCTCTTGTTGGCAGCCGTCATGTCGTCAACGGATTCGGCCTCCGTCTTTTCCATCCTTCGAAGTAAAAATGTTTACTTGAAAGAGAACTTGCGCCCTACCTTGGAGTTGGAAAGTGGTAGTAATGACCCGATGGCTTACTTGCTGACAATCATCTTGATTGCCTATATACAATCCGGTGGTATGAGCATACCACAAGCAGCCCTAATGTTGGTTTTGCAGCTGGCGATTGGCGCCGTGGGTGGCTTCCTTTTGGGTAAAGTAACGGTTTGGGTCATCAATCTGATGAACAACAACAACAGTTCTCTCTATCCGATCATGGTGTTGGCCCTCTCATTCTTCATCTTCTCAGCCGTAACGTTGTGTAAGGGTAATGGTTATTTGGCCGTTTACATTGCCGGTTTGGTGTTCGGTAATTCGCGTATCGTTCACAAGAAAAGTATCGGAACATTCCTCGATGGATTCACATGGCTGTGGCAAATCGTCATGTTCCTTGCTTTAGGTCTGTTGGTCAACCCGCATGAATTGCTTCCGGTGACACCTATCGGATTGGGAATTGGTGTCTTTATGATATTAGTTGCACGTCCTATCAGCGTTTTCCTCTCCTTGCTTCCGTATCGAAACTTCTCTTTCCGGGCAAGACTTTACATCTCTTGGGTAGGATTACGTGGTGCTGTGCCGATTATCTTCGCCACCTATCCGCTGATTGCCGGCATCGGACATGCCCAACTTTTCTTTAATATCGTATTTTTCATTACCATCCTCTCGTTGCTTATCCAAGGAACAACTGTTACTGCTGCAGCCAAACTGTTGAATCTGACAGACAAACCCGAAGCAGAGGATACCTTTGGCGTAGATTTGGGAGACGATATACGTAGCGCCATGAGCGAAATAAATATCACGGCCGACGTCTTATTGCACGGAAACCGACTGATGGATATGGATTTACCTGACCATACACTGGCTGTAATGGTGAAACGTCGTGATCACTACTTCATTCCCAAAGGGAACACTCCCTTGAAAGAACATGACAAACTGTTGGTAATTACCGACGATGATACCTCGTTGCTCTCCGCCTACGAACGACTCGACATCAAAGAATATACACTGAAAAAATACTAATTAATTCCATAAAAAAACAGCACCAAGGGATCTTTGGTGCTGTTTTTATTTTAATGATAGAGCAATTATTGGGCAATCTTCATGGTAAATCCACCGCCCGGTGCCAAATGAACTTGCAATTTGTCGTTCAATGTGCGAGATTCCTTCTTATAATCACATCCGTTTCTGTCGGCATTGATACCATCGATAAACAATTCGCATTGCTTTCCTTGTACTTTCAATGCCGTAAGATCGACCGTCAAATCGCGGGCAGTCCAGTTGGTAATACCACCAACATACCAAGTATTGCCATGGCGGCGAGCCGTTACGATATATTCTCCGATCTTACCGTCCAAGATAATGGTTTCATCCCATACAGTAGGAATATTGACAATGTAATCCAATGACTCTTCTTCTGACATATAATTGGTCGGAACGTCACAAAGCATGTTCAGCGGAGACTCCAACACTACATACAAAGCCAACTGATGGCAACGTGTTCCTTGACTCATTGGCTCGGAATTGCTTGGATAATAATTCTTTTTAACGGCATTGCGCATAGCTCCTTGTGTGTAATCCATCGGACCGGCTACCTGACGAATGAACGGAATCATCACATCATACTGCATTTGATCAACCGTAGGAGCTGACCATTTCATATTCTCCAATCCGAAAACACCTTCGAAGTTCAAAACATTCGGATAGGTACGATTCAAGCCGGAAGGCTTATACATACCATGTAAATCCAGCAACATTTTATATTTTGCACAAGTAACAGCTGCCCGATTGTTGAAAGCTACCATCTCCTGGTCATCACGATCCATGAAATCCACCTTGAATCCCTTCACGCCCATTTCCGAATAATGCTTGCAAATGTTGTCCATGTCGCGGTTGAAAGCATGGTAACCTGCCCAAAGAATAATGCCGATACCTTTCTCCTTCGCATAGTCAACCAATTCCTTCATGCGGATTTCAGGAACGATTTGCATCATGTCTGCTTTCTTGTTAACGGCCCATCCTTCGTCCAAAATCACATATTCTACCCCATGTTTTGCAGCGAAATCGATATAGAACTTATAGGTTTCCATGTTGATGCCCGAACGGAAATCAACCCCTTTCAAGTTCCAATCATTCCACCAGTCCCAAGCAACCTTTCCGGGCTTGATCCATGAAATGTCGTCCAAACGAGAGGGATCTGCCAAACGATAGGTAATATCCGAGCCGGCCATCTCTGCATCTGAGTTGGTAATAACGGCCAAACGCCATGGGAAGTTTCTCGGTCCCTCCACTTTTGCGATATAATCTTCACGCTCCGATACGATAAATTGCAGCATATTGTGACCGCCTTGCTCCGATTTCTTCGGATAGCGAGCCATGATACCGCGCAATTCATTGACACCATCTTTGTTGGTAAGGAACATTCCAGGGTAGTTTTCCAAGTTTACTTCAGAGATGCAAACACGCGTTCCATTGTCGGTTGTAGCCATAGCCGGGAGGATCATCAAACGACCCTTGTTTTGTTCTGACAATTTCTTGGTGTCATATGTACTCTCGAATGAGTTCATGTACTGAGAATCGAAGTCACCGTCTTTTCCTCGATTGGAGTAGGCGATCATCGTATTCACGTCTGAAGTGAAATTGTAGACCACTTCTTCGCTTTGGATCGTGAAAGGTTGTTTGCGTTCATTCACGAAGCGGTAAGCGATACCATCGTTATAAGCACGAAATTGCACCTTCCATTGTTTCTTGAACGAGAGGGTCAGCTGATTGTAATTATCCACCACCTCACTTCTTTTATAGAAGGGAGAGGCAATGGTCGTGTTGTTGCTTTGTTTGGAAGTTCCCGACAATTTTGCATTGTCGCCCCATACTTCTCCGCTGCTCAACGTCAAAGAAAGAGGCGACGGAGCCAACACTTCCTTGCCATCCAAGCTGACTTGGTATGTCAATTTCTCTCCAATCTCGACAGTTGCCTTGAGCCGTCCGTCAGGCGAAGCCAACTGCAATTGCTTTTGTGCCCAGGCTGATAACGAAAGGCCTAAGCAACAAGATAAAAACAATAATTTTTTCATATAAAAAATAAATTAATGAACTGTATAAATCTCTATTACAACCGTTTTATGTCCGGAACATTTCTCTCAAAAAACATGGGTGTTTTGCCTTCAAAGCACTCGTGTTTTAGAAGAAAAACATCCGAATTTTCCGAGAAAAACTCCCGTGTTTTTTTACACAACTTCGAGCTATTCTTTAATCTTCAGCGAGTCGCCGGTGTCTTCTATCTTGACAATCCGCGCTCGTTCTGCACCATCCGGCGAATTCGGGCTGTGTAAAACCAGACAAAGTTCGCCATCAAGATTCTTAAATATCATACCATGGCCGCCATTCTTCGAGAAAAGAGGCTCAGATTGCTGTCGCCACGGCCCAACGATTCGGCCTGTTACTGACTCGGCGATACCAATTGCATAGTCGCCATTGAAGAAGCTGGACCAAATCATCAGCAGTTTCCCTGTTTTTGTTTTGTATAGAAAACAGCCATCCGTTACATAACTTTTTTCCGTCCACTGATCAACCACAGAACCTGTCGACCAAGGAGCAGCCGATGCATTGAACAGACGAATATCACGACCGTCAGTATCTGACAAATCTTCTTTCAATGGGATCACATTCATGGTTCCGTCGGCCGTTTGAATCCATTCATGGCAATAAACCATATAGGGTTTTCCGTTCTCGACATAGAGCGTTCCGTCCAAAGCCATCTGATCTATTGGCGTGTGAGGCATCTTATTGTCGAAAGCATGGAAAGGACCTTCCGGCGAATTGGCCCAAAATATCTGCGTTCCTCTGAGGATATAGTTCTGCGAATCGGGATGTTTCCAAACAATGTTCGAATTGATGGTGGCAAACAGATAGTATTTGCCGTTGTAAGCATGCACTTCCGGTGCCCAAATGTTGCCCGTACTCCAGTTGTCTTCCGGCAATGTCAATACCTGCTTTGGTTGCTCCCAGTGCTGCAAGTCTTTACTTTTGAAGACTTCTACCCCACCGACTTTGTGACCGTCGGGGAATGAAACCATCGCCGTGCGATACATATAGTAACATTTGTTCGCCGTGTCCACCAGAACAAACGGATCCCTGATGTTAATGTCTTGGATTAACAAGTTTTTTTGCTGAGCGCTCAACCCAAAGTTGCCGACAATCAGCATGAAAAGAGTAATAAATAAGTGTTTAAGTCTCATACATTAATATATTTCATGGTTATAATTTAAATACGGGTACAAGATAAGTATAAAAAACAGAATATACAACCTATCCAAAAAAGAGATAAGCCATAGCAATGGCGGCAATGGCTCCGGCCAAATCGGCCAACAATGCGCAAGGCACCGTGTAGCGGGTGTTCTTGATCCCTACACTGCCGTAATAGAGGGCCACAACGTAGAATGTGGTGTCGCACGAACCTTGGACAATGGATGAAAGACGACCGACAAACGAGTCTGCACCATAAGTGTTCATCGCATCAAGCATCATGCCACGCGCTCCGCTTCCGCTCAAAGGTTTCATCAAGATAGTCGGCAATGCCTCAACGAAGTCGGCATTCAACCCTAAAGATGTCACCCCAAAACGAATGCCGTCAATCAAAAAATCCATGGCTCCGGAGGCCCGAAAGATGCCGATGCCTACCAATATTGCGACCAAATAGGGAATGATCGTAACGGCCGTGTGGAAACCCTCTTTCGCTCCGTCGATAAAAGCATCGTAAACATTGATCTTCTTACGCAAACCACAGACAATGAAACCACAAATGATCGTAAATAGAAGCGTATTGGCAAAGAGAGTGGAATAGAGCGACACTTGCTCTTGATCCAACGAATGAAACAATAGAATCAAGCCACCGATCAAGAGGATCATTCCACCGAAAAAGAGCAACAGATTCCGTTGTAAGACATTTATTTTCTGTTTAAAACAGACAGCCAATATAGCAATTAATGTCGAAGTAAACGTTGCCAGCATAATTGGAAGAAAGACATCCGACGGATTGACCGCACCCATTTGAGCACGATACATCATGATCGTGATCGGAATCAGCGTCAACCCGGAGGCATTGATGCAGAGGAACATGATCATCGGGTCGCTGGCCGCCTCTTTTTCCTTGTTCAATTCCTGCAATTGTTGCATGGCTTTCAACCCGACAGGGGTCGCAGCGTTGTCCAACCCTAAAAGATTGGCCGAAAGATTCATGAAGATAGAGCCCGTCACGGGGTGATTCGGCGGAATAGTTGGAAACAGTTTGCTGAAAACGGGGGCAGCCAAACTCGCAAAAGCTTGTATTACCCCGCCTTTTTCTCCGATCTTCATGATGCCTAACCACAAAGAAAGTATCCCCGTCAATCCTAATGAAATCTCAAAACCACTCTTTGCAGAAGCGAACGAGGCATTGATTATTTCCGTAAAGACGTTCGTATCCCCTAAAATGAACAGCTTTCCGAGCGCCACAACAAAGGCGATCAAGAAAAAGGCAATCCAAATATAATTCAGTACCATGACGATTTTTTGCTTGCAAAAATAAAGATTTATAGTGTGAGTTTCGTAATTTTGTCAACATAAAATAGCAATGATATGACAAAGATTTTAGTTACTTACGATATGTTTCGCGAAGGTTTCCGCGAATTGGAGAGCCTCTACGAAGTAACCTTCCCTGAAGGACGAGATTTCACCTACGAAGAAGTCTACGAAATGATTCCTGAATACGATGTGTTATGCTCGATGTTTGATTTTCCTGTCAACCAAAAACTGATCGATCATGCTCCAAATTTGAAATTGGTTTCCAACTATGCCGTCGGATATAACAACATCGATGTTGCTTATTGCTTGCAGAAAGGTGTCACTGTAACGAACACTCCTGCTCCGGTAACGGCTCCTACTGCCAACATTGCGTTGGGTTTGATGTTGGATACTGCCCGCCGAATCACAGAATGCGACCGCAAACTGCGCACTTTACGCAAAGAAATGAAAATCGGCGTCTTGGAAAACTTAGGGGTACCCGTCAGCGGACAACAATTAGGAATCATCGGAATGGGACGAATCGGAAAGGCTTTGGCCAAGCGTGCGATAGCTTGTGGCATGGAGGTAGTTTATCATAACCGCCGACAGTTGGACATCGAAGAGGAAACCCGCCTCAACGTGACCTATGTATCGAAAGAAGAGCTACTGACCAAGTCAGATTTTGTCTCGCTCAACGCGCCTTATACGCCGGAAACTCACCATATTATCGGAGAAGCCGAATTGAAACAGATGAAACCCTCCGCCATCTTGATCAATACTGCCCGCGGTCCGCTCATTGATGAGGCGGCTTTGATCAAAGCCTTGAAGGAGGGCACTATTTTGGCGGCAGGATTGGATGTATTCGAGTTTGGAGATTATCCATCCGCCGAACTTTACGATATGGAGAACGTCGTCATGACACCACATATTGGAACCCAAACTTATCAGACGCGCGTTATTATGGCTCAAACCGTCTGCAACAATGTGATTGGATTCTTCGAAAAAGATCGCCCTATCACTCGCGTTCTTCGTCCATAGTATTCAATAAACTATAAATAAAGAGGGCTGCTCTTTGGAAAAATCTTCGCTCCAAAGAGTAGCCCTCTTTCGTTGTTTTTCGCTATCATTTCCGAAGAGTACGCATAGCGTTCAGCACAGCCAAAACAGTTACGCCGACATCGGCAAAAACGGCCATCCACATCGTAGCCATTCCAAAGCCGGCCAATAGCAAGACAAACAGTTTAACAGCTATGGCAAAGACGACGTTCTGCATAGCAATATGAAGCGTTCGTCTGGCCAGTTGGATAGCAAGTGCTACTTTCGAAGGATTGTCATCCATCAAGACAACGTCAGCCGCTTCGATTGCTGCATCCGATCCCAATCCTCCCATCGCAATACCGACATCGGCCCGTGCCAATACGGGGGCATCATTTATGCCATCTCCTACAAAAGCAAGCTTCACATCCGCAGGCTTTTCGGCCAATAAACTTTCGACGGCTGCCACCTTATCGGCCGGAAGAAGCTGAGCTTTGTAAACGTCCAGCTGTAGACGCTCGGCCACATGCCGACCCACCTCTTCACGGTCGCCCGTCAGCATCACACTTTTCTTGACACCCATCTCGCGCAACTTGGAGATAGCCTCCGGCGAAGTCTCCTTTATCTCGTCTGAAACCACAATGTGACCCACATATTCGCCGTTGACAGCCACGTGAATGATGGAACCTATCTTGTCGCAAGGCTGCCATTTTGCCCCAACTGCCTCCATCATCCGTGAATTTCCTACGCATACAATATCGCCATTCACCTTTGCCCGAACGCCATGGCCGGAGATTTCCTCCACCTCTTCGACTGTACAGCCGTCATTCTCGTTTGGAAAGGCATCCCGCAACGAGATGGCTATCGGATGAGTTGAGTAACGTTCTACATGGGCCGCCAAATGAAGCAGCTGTTCTTCACTGATATTCTCCGGGTGAATGGAAGAGACTTCAAACTTTCCTTTCGTCAATGTTCCGGTTTTGTCAAATACCACGATGCCCACTTTCGAGAGGGTATCCATATAGTTGGCCCCTTTCACCAATATGCCATGCTTAGAAGCGCCACCGATTCCGCCAAAGAATGTCAAAGGGACAGATATCACCAAGGCACACGGACAAGAGACCACCAAGAATGTCAACGCCCGATTAAGCCAAACTGACAGTGCTGTCATAAAATTGTCAGACAGCAAAGGAGGAATAAAGGCCAGCAACAGGGCTACCCCTACCACAGCCGGCGTATAGACACGCGCGAATTTGGCAATAAACGTTTCACTTTTCGATTTATTCTCACTGGCATTCTCCACCAAATCGATAATCTTCGAAGCGGTCGACTCGCCAAAACTTTTTTCAACACGTACTTTCAATACGCCCGAAAGATTGATGCAACCCGAAAAGACTTCATCGTCTGGCTCTACGTTGCGAGGCATGCTCTCGCCCGTCAAAGCCAACGTATTCAAACAGGAAACACCTTCGAGAATCACACCGTCCAGCGGGATTTTCTCGCCAGGCTGTACCACAATCACTTCTCCTACCTGAACTGTTTCGGGCGGGATGGTTTGAAGTTTACCGTCTCTCACGACATTGGCTACATCCGGCCGAATATCCATCAAGTGAGAAATCGAATTGCGGCTCTTGCCTTCCGCATATTCTTCAAACAACTCTCCGATCTGAAAGAAAAGCATAACGAAGACAGCTTCAAGGAACTCCGTCTCGGCTTCCGGCAAGAAGCCGATGGCCAAGGCACCGAACGTGGCCACACACATCAGAAAATCTTCATTGAATGCGTTACCTTCAAACAGTTCTTCGAAAGCCTCCCAAATGACATCGTAACTTATCAGCAAGAACGGGACAAGGTATACCAGCAACAGTTGCCCGACACTCAGCGAAAAGGTATGCTCAATCCATACCGCCGCAATCAACAACACGACTGTTGTCAAAATTCTAATCAGCTTTGTTTTTTCCATATTCGTCTCTGTTTTTGTTTCCATTCGCCTATTATTGAAATAAACGCCCCGTATTGTCGGAAAGTTTCTATGGAGAAAACAGCAGTTTATTGCCGAATGAACTGCAGTTTGTTCGGGAGCAAACTCGAGTTTCATGCCGAGAAACTTTTTCAAAACATTAGAGCTGTTTTTTCAACATTCCCCATGATCGGATCATCAATTGGGAACGATTATCTACGCCAAAGGTAGAGAGAAGTCCTTGCAACCGGGTTGCAAAGATGAAAAGTGGAAATATTATGCTTCTTTGTGACGCTTCCGACAAACGGCACACTCGCCTTTGATCACGAACGAAACGGCATGTGATGTAAAGCCTTCCGGCAGTTGAATAGTAGGTACTTCCACATCGTCCAAACAAAACGACTGGCGGCACGACTCACAATAGAAATGGATATGCTCATCCGAATGGTTGCAAGCTCCGGCATGAATACACAATTCATATTGCAACACACCGCGCCCATCCTCGAAAGCATGTACTACATCATGCTCCATGAAGAGAGTAAGCACCCGAAAGATACTGGATTTGTCCATACGCCCCAGTTCATTTTCCAAGTCGGAAAGGCTAACCGGGTGGTTCAATCGGCAGAGTTCCTTGAAAATCAGCAGTCTGTTGGCCGTCGGCTTAATGCCTTTCAGCTCGAGCCATTCGACAGGTTCTTGCGTACTCATAACTATTTTTTCCTTCCAAAATCAGCCGGAATCTCGCCCCATTCCGAAGTTTCCCATTTGTAGATCGGGGTTGCATAGCTGTTTTCTTTCAGCCATTTCTCCGCCCGTTCGATCAATTGGAAAAGAATCTCGTTCTCAGGAACGCGCTCCAACAAGGTTTTACATTTCTTTTTCTTCACCCAAGAAATAGCATTTCTGCTATCTGAATAGATAGGCATATCCCATCCATTTTGCTTCAGCAAGGCCAATCCATGCACCAAAGCCAAGAATTCCCCGATATTGTTCGTCCCCTTCTTGAAAGGTCCCTGGTGAAAAATCTGTTGTCCGTTGGCTGTATATACGCCACGATACTCCATCAGGCCGGGATTTCCGCTGCAAGCAGCATCGACAGCCAGGCTGTTTTCTATCGGTTTTCCGACAGAAGTTGGTTTCTCTTTCATCATCCGCTCAAAGTTATCGCGCAGAGAGGGTTGAGGTTTGAGGTATTCATCCGGCCCGTTTTGATAGGCTTCGTCTGCCACCTCTTTCGACTCAAACGACTTGTATTTGGCATTCGGCTGTCCATTCACTTGCGCCTTGCATTCGGCCCATGTGGTATAAACGCCGGGGGTCACCCCTTGCCATACAACATAAAATTTCTTACTCTTTGCCATTCGCGGTTATTGATTAGAAAAGACCGGAGGAGAGTATCCGCCACCGATAAATAAATTCGAATACAAAGATAAGGAATATTCCTTTTTTAATTACTTTTGCATAATTCCAAATCAACAAGAAATGAAACGAATTTTTCTAATGGGATACATGGGAGCCGGCAAAACAACGGTAGGAAAAACGTTGTCGAAAGCGTTGGATCTCTCGTTTATCGATCTCGATTATTATATCGAAGGACGATACCGCAAGGCAATCAAACAGCTTTTTGCCGAACGAGGCGAGGAGGCCTTTCGGGAGATTGAACGCAATATGCTGCATGAAGTGGCCTCTTTCGAAGATGTATTGGTATCAACAGGAGGAGGAACACCATGCTTCTTCGACAATATGGCCTATATGAACGAGGTGGGCGCCACTGTTTACCTGAAAGTTTCGGTCGATGAGTTAGCCAATCGGTTGGAAACGTGCAAACAAACGCGCCCCGTACTGAAGAACCGCTCCGGCGAAGAGCTGAAAAGCTTCATTGAAGAGAATCTTCAAGCAAGATCTCCCTTCTACGAACAAGCGAAAATCGTCTTCGATGCCGAGAAAATGACGACCGAAGAGGATGTGAACTCCCTTACGGAACAATTGAAATCCTTACTATAAAATACCGATCTGCCATGGAACATAACAGCGAATCATCCACATCACAACCCTACAACATTCCCCAAGAGTTGCTATGCAAATTGGGAAAGTTGGGTGCGCGGTTGACAATAGGCATCCCCAAAGAACGGAATGCCGGCGAGAAGCGCATTGCTTTAACTCCAGAAGCGGTGGAGATATTGGTCGGGTATGGACATCGGGTCATTCTCGAAAGTGAAGCCGGATTGGGCATCAACTACTCGGATAGCCATTATGCTGAAGCCGGAGCAGAGATAACCGATTCTCCTGCTGTTGTTTTTCAATCGGATCTTATACTGAAGATTCTCCCACCCCTTCCCGAAGAGGTGGTACTGATGCGTCCACGCATCACCGTTTGCTCGTTCATTTCCAGACAACAGCTGAAAGCAGATACCTATCGGTTGATGGCCGGCAAGAAGATCACCGCCATCGACTACTCGTTGCTGAAAGACGAACAATTGACTCATTCCCCAATCTTAAGCACAATGGCCGAGATCGAAGGCTATGCCGCTATCTCTACAGCCTCCGAACTTTTGAGCAACAGCCATGGAGGAAAAGGTATTCTGTTGGGTAGCGTGCCGGGGATCTCTCCGACGGAAATCGTCATCATTGGGGCAGGCAATGCCGGAATCAATGCAGCACGGGCAGCCATGGCTCTGGGTGCTACCGTCAAACTGTTCGACAACAATATCAGTCGGTTGCGGAAAGCACAGCAAACATTGGGCTATTCCGTATTCACATCCAATTTCCATCCGAACGTTTTGCGTAATGCATTCCAAAGTGCCGACGTGGTAATCGGGGCATTGCATGTCGACCATCCCGAACATCGTTACCTCATCGCGGAGGAACTGATCAGCACCATGAAACGAGGAGCCCTTATCATTGATCTCCGCATTGCCCAAGGCGGTTGCTTTGAAACGACATGCGGCATGACACCAAACGATCCCGAACTGTTCGAACAATACGGAGTCTTGCACTGCTGCCAACCGGCCATCAGTAATATTGTGGCCCGAACGACGTCGATGGCACTCAGCAATCTTTTCGTTCCTATGCTAACAGAGATCGGAGATGCGGGAGGAGTACAAAATTACCTCAAAATTAACTCCGGATTTAAGCAGGGAGTTTATTTATATCAAGGAATAGCTGTAAATAATTACATTTCTTCATTATTTAACATACAATCGAATAATATTGATATTTACTTGACCGCTTTCTAAGAATTTGGTAAAATCCTTTTTTTTATTAAGCCGAAGAAAGTAGGAAATTTCAAACTTTCTTATTTCCTTTGTAGTGTCATTCATGAAATGAATAGCGATCACGAAAATTAACATATCATGACAGAACAAACAAAAGTTACGACATTAGATCAGGTGGTCATCCGATTCTCAGGCGACTCTGGGGATGGTATGCAGCTAACTGGTACTATTTTCTCGAATCTTTCTGCCATCTTCGGTAATGAAATTTCAACATTCCCCGACTATCCGGCAGAAGTAAGAGCACCACAAGGTACTCTCAGCGGCGTCTCAGGATTTCAAGTTCACCTGGGATCTAAAACTATTTTGACTCCAGGCGATAAGGCCGATGTTTTAGTAGCAATGAATCCGGCCGCATTAAAGGTTAATGTAAAGAATTTGAAACCTAACGCAATTGTCTTGATTGATACAGACTCTTTCAAGAAAAGTGACTTGGAAAAGGCTTTGTACACGACAGACGATCCATTCAAAGAATTGGGCTTGACGCAAGTTCAAGTAGTAGCCGCTCCTATTTCCAGCATGGTAAAAGAGGGCTTGACCGAATTCGGATTGGACAACAAATCGGCACTCCGCTGCAAAAACATGTTTGCATTGGGATTGGTTTGCTGGTTGTTCGAACGTCCTTTGGAAGAGGCAATGCACATGTTGCAGAACAAATTTGCCAAGAAGCCGGCTATTGCACAAGCCAACATCAAGGCTTTGACAGACGGTTACAACTATGGTCATAATATTCATGCCTCTGTTTCTACCTACCGTATTGAAAGCAAAAAAGCAGCACCCGGCACCTATATGGATGTTAATGGTAACAAGGCTACATCATATGGCTTGATCGCAGCAGCAGAAAAGGCCGGTTTGCGCTTGTTCCTGGGTAGCTACCCTATCACTCCTGCAACCGATATTCTGCACGAACTCTCAAAACGTAAAGATTTGGGCGTCATCACTGTACAGGCAGAAGATGAAATTGCCGGTGTTTGTACCGCCATTGGTGCAAGCTTTGCAGGTTGTTTGGCAGCCACTTCTACATCAGGTCCTGGTTTGGCCCTGAAGAGTGAAGCAATCGGTTTGGCTGTTATCGCAGAACTTCCGTTGGTTGTCATCGATGTTCAGCGTGGCGGTCCATCAACCGGTATGCCAACTAAATCAGAGCAGACCGACTTAATGCAAGCATTATATGGTCGAAATGGTGAATGTCCGGCAGTTGTATTGTCAGCGGCTACTCCTTCTGACTGCTTCGATGCCGCATTTTGGGCCGGAAAATTGGCTGTTGAACACATGACTCCGGTTATCTTGTTGACAGATGCTTTCATCGCTAACGGTTCATGTGCTTGGCGCTTGCCGGAATTGGACAAATATCCGGAAATCAAACCGAATTATGTATCCAACTACAAAGACGATGCTCCTTGGAAACCATACCGCAGAGATCCGGAAACCCAAGTCCGCTATTGGGCTGTTCCTGGTACAGAAGGTTTCGCTCACCGCTTAGGTGGTTTGGAAAAAGACTTCGATACCAGCGCTATCTCTACCGAACCGATGAACCACCAACGCATGGTTCGTACTCGCCAAGAGAAGATCGACAAGATTGCAGACTCCATTCCTGAACTGGAAGTTGTAGGAGATCAAGATGCAGATTTGCTGATTGTCGGCTGGGGTGGTACCTATGGCCATTTGTATGAGACAATGGAAATCATGCGCAGCCAAGGCAAAAAAGTGGCATTGGCTCACTTCAAATTCATCAACCCGCTTCCTAAGAACACAGTTGAGGTCTTGAAGAAGTATAAGAAAGTAGTCGTTGCAGAACAGAACAATGGTCAGTTCGCCAACTACTTGAGAAGTAAGGTCGACGACTTTAATCCGTACAAGTTTGACCGAATCAAAGGACAACCGTTCATTGTAGGTCGTCTGGTTGAAGAATTCACTAAAATATTGGAGGCATAAAAGATGGCAACAGAAGCATTAAAATACGAACCTAAAGACTATAAGAGCGATCAGTATGTACGTTGGTGCCCGGGTTGCGGCGACCATGCAGTATTGAACTGCTTGCACAAAGCGATGGCAGAAGTCGGAGTTGCTCCCCATAATATGGCAGTTATCTCAGGTATTGGATGTTCTTCACGTCTGCCATACTATATGAACACCTATGGTTTCCATACCATTCACGGCCGTGGCGCAGCAATTGCTACCGGTGTCAAGACAGCACGCCCGGATTTGACCGTTTGGTTGGTGACCGGCGACGGCGACTGTTTGGCCATTGGCGGTAACCACTTTATCCATGCCGTACGTCGTAACATTGATTTGAACATCGTATTGTTCAACAATAAGATCTATGGTCTGACGAAAGGACAATACTCTCCTACATCTGACCGTGGATTCGTCTCCAAGAGTTCTCCATACGGTACCGTAGAAGATCCATTTATTCCCGCAGAATTGGCATTGGGTGCCAGAGGTAATTTCTTCGCCCGCGCCATTGATGTCGATTTGAAGAACACAACAGAAATCTTAGCTGCTTCAGCTCGTCACAAAGGTGCTTCAGTAACAGAAGTATTGGTCAACTGTATGATCTTCAACAATGGTATCCACAAACAGATTACTGACAAAGAATTCCGCGCTGAACGTACCATCTTCTTGCGCCATGGCGAGAAAATGATCTACGGAGCCAACAACGATAAAGGTATCGTATTGGACGGCCTGAAGTTGAAGTCCGTTACAATCGGACAAGATGGTTATACTTTGGACGATGTTTTGGTTCATGATGCGCACTGCAAAGACAACACTTTGCACATGATGCTCGCCATGATGAGTGGTGATATGCCGGTAGCATTAGGTATTATCCGCGATGTTGACGCTCCAACATACGACGAATCTGTTCATGCTCAATTGAAAGAAGTACAGGACAAGATGCCATGCCGCACGTTGGATCAGTTCTTGCGCAGCGGTGAAACTTGGGAGATCAAATAACAAGGGTTCCTAAATAAAAACAGAAGCGCTTGCTTTTACCTTAGAAAAAGGTTTAAAGCAAGCGCTTTTTCATGAAATCGAAGCCAACGAAAAGGGCTGAGTTTTGTTAAAGTTTCTCGGCATGAAACTGCAGTTTATTCGGGAGAAAACTCGAGTTTGTTCGGCATGAAACTGAAATAGAAGCACGATGGACATACAAAAAGCACGGCATTCTTTGGAAAAAAACAGCGTGCTTTTTTGATATTTACCCAT
>CAVKMU010000029.1:0-34663 GCA_963657455.1 bacterium | reverse complement strand
GTTATTACTTTTTAGAAGAGAAAAAGGATGGAAGTTTTCTGCTGAAAAGATTTATTTTCCCAAAAAACAAAACGGCTTTCAAGAAAAGTGTATATTTGTGGCTGATTGAAAAAATATTTAAATAGTATATTTATGGTAAAGAAACTTTGTATGGCAGTCATGGCTGTTTGCATGATGTTGTCATGTGGTCAGAAAAAACAAGCTGAAACCACAACCTTGTCCGGACTTACTCCTTCGAAATTTACGACCGAAGTAGAGGGTAAACCGGTATCTTTGTATGTATTGAAGAATGCAAAAGGTGCAGAGGCGTGTGTGACAAATTGGGGCGGTCGTTTGGTTTCTGTCATGATGCCGACCAAATCGGGAGAAATGACAGATGTCGTATTGGGATATGACAGCATCCAGGCTTATATCTCCAGCACAGGAAATTTTGGAGCTTTGATCGGTCGTTACGGCAACCGTATTGCCAATGCCAAATTTACATTGAATGATGTGGAATACAACCTTCCGGCTAATGATAACACCAACTGCTTGCATGGTGGGCCGAATGGGTTCGACCGTCAGGTATGGGATGCTAAACAGGTGGGCGACAATGCCGTCGAACTGACTTATGTTTCGAAAGATGGAGAAGCCGGCTTCCCTGGCAATTTGAACGTGAAGGTTACTTATATGTTGACAGACGAGAATGCCGTTGACATCAAGTATGAAGCAACTACCGACAAGAAGACGATCGTCAACTTAACCAACCACAGCTATTTCAATCTTTCAGGGGTACCAGGTTCTACTATCTTGGATCATCAATTGTCTATCAATGCCGACAATTATACTCCGGTCGACAGTCTGTTGATCCCTACAGGTATTGAAACAGTTGAGGGTACTCCGATGGATTTGCGCAATCCGATCGTGATTGGCGACAGTATCAACAATGATTTTATACAATTGAACTTGGGCGGTGGTTATGATCACAACTGGGTTTTGAACACCAAGGGCGACATCAATCAGGTGGCTGCTACTGTCTATGCTCCGACAAGTGGTATCCAAATGGATGTATATACAAGCGAACCGGGTTTGCAGATCTATTGCGGCAATATGATGGCTGAGAAAGAGACGGGCAAGCATGGTGTCGTTTATCCTCGTCGTGGTGCCATCTGTTTGGAATCTCAACACTATCCTGATTCACCCAATCATGCAGACTTCCCAACTTGTGTCTTGGAACCGGGACAGACTTATCACAGCGAATGTATTTATAAGTTCTCAGTAAAATAAGTTTTGGACGAAGATAACCAAAATGAATCAGCCCTTGAAGGTCTCTCTTCAGGGGCTGATTTTTTTGGCTTTAGAAAATAGTGGTAACGAGAGGATGGCTATTCTCTTTCACCCAATCGGATGATACTTTTGCCATTGCCGCATCGTTCCACTTCTATATGGACCGGGATCCGCTCGGTCATCTCTTGTACGTGTGAGATCACTCCGATTTTGCGTCCTTGGGCATGGAGACTTTCCAATGCATCAAGGGCGATGCGCAGTGTCTCTGCATCCAATGAACCAAACCCTTCGTCGATAAAGAGACTCTCGACACTCATGCGGTTGGACGAGAGCGACGACAATCCTAAGGCAAGAGCAAGGGAAACGAGAAACGATTCGCCTCCGGAAAGGCTGTGGATGGTGCGGACTTCGTCGCACATGTCGCGGTCTATCACTTCAAGCGCCAAGGTTTCCGGTACCCGTTCCAGGCGATAGCGTGTACTCAATTCGCGGAGATGGAGATTGGCATAGCCGAGAAGGATATCAAGGGTATAGCCTTGTGCGATGCGTCGGAACTTACCTCCATCAGCCGATCCTGCCAGCTCGTTTAACTTCTCCCAATTGTCGCAGATCGGTTGTTGTGCTGTCCGTTGTGCTTCCAAATGGGCTATTCGCTGCAGATTTTCGGAGTGTGTCCGCAGTCGGAAATCTATTTCATTGATGGTTTTCTTCTTCTCTTCTATAGCTTTGTCCAAGTCTTCGAAATCATGCGAGGCATTGAACTCCTCTTGCCAGGTCTTGAGCTGCGTCTCCTGTTGCAGTATTGTTTTGTTGGTTTCGAGAATGCTTCGTTGCAGTTGTTCCTTCTCTCCTTTGGCTTGAGAAGCGAGTGCTGCGTGTTCGTCTTGCGTTTTTTGCAAGTTCTTGAGTTGTTCTTTCATTTTCTTGACGGCCGTTTGATGTTGATTCTCAACCTCGTCTACATTCTTTCCATCCAATATTTTCTTTCGTTCGTTGGTGATTTGCCGGATAGTAGCCACCTTTTCATTGAATCGCATTTGGGTTGCTTCCTCTTGTTGGACGAGTGATGGAGTAAGCGACTGAAGCGTATCAAAAGTGGCCTGCGCTTGAGTGATAGTTTGCTGCCATTTTTGCTGGTCATTGATATGATTACTCCATGTTTCCGCAAATTTTTTCAGTTGAAAGATGAAGTCTGCTGAGCTGTTTTGCCAACTCTGATGCCATAGATCATGCCCGAACAATTCATCACATTGTTTCAATGCCTCTTCCAATTGCAGTTTCTCTTTCTGCTCATCCTCGGAGAGGTTTTTCAATTGTTCGTCTATCCATTTGATTTTTTCCTCCACTTCATGGTCGTGGCTTCGGCAGGTCATGGTTTGTTGCTGCATGTCGTGGAGCTTGTCCTTGGCTTCTTCTTGTCGTTTCTCCATCTTTTTTACCCCAATCAACACCTCGCTCAGTAGCTGAATGTGGCGGGTCATGCCGTCGATAGTGAGCGAGAGTTGTGCAATCCTGGCATAGGATTCCGGCGAGGCAAAGGGATGATGAATACTTCCGCAGACAGGACAAGGTTTTCCCTCTTCAAGCTTTTGACGGAGATCTTCGGCACTTTTCTCGCCGTATGACATTCTGTCGAGGAGTATCAACTCTCGTTTCTCACGAATGTCGTCCATCTCTTTTAATATTGTATTGCTGTTGCTTCGTTGAAGAGCCGCTCCGCGTTTGGCGATTTCATTCGTCGTATGCAGACACTTTGCTTCACATTCTTGCAAAGATCTCTCTGCTTTTTGCTTCTCGGAGAGGAGAGTGGAGCGTTCTTTCAGCTTCGCAGTTTGTCTTTTTTGCGTGTCCGCGAGCCGAACTTGTTGCCGGCCGGCTTGTTCAAGACGAACAAGGAGCGTATCAATCCCCTCTGCAATGGATTGCTTCTCTTTGTGTTTCTCCAACCAAGTGGAAAGTTTTTCAAGTTCGGCTTGTGCCTTGGCCTTATTCTTTTCGGCTTCTTGTTTCTGCTTTTTGTTCTGTTGGGTTTGTTGTTGGGCCAATTCATAGGCTTGCTTCGCCTCGATCATGGGTAGTTTAGCGGCTTTGATTTCGGCATCCAGCTTGCGCGCTTGTTGTAATGACGGTTGAAGTTGTGCAAAAGCCTTCTCTTGAGCTTCAAGCTTTTCCGATTCCGCTTGATAAGAGGTTTTGGCTTCTTCCCATTTGGCCAGGGAAGAGATCTCCTTTTCTGTGGCAGCAGTCAGTTGGGTGTTCAGCCGTTTTGCTTGCATCTGTATCTGCTGTAAGGAGTCTCGTAACGATTGCCTCGTTTTTTGATCGGCTTGCCATTGAGTAAGTACTTCGTTCTCTTGTTTGGCTTCTGCCGTCAGTTCGTTGAGTTGTTCTTCTGTCAGCAATGGAAAAGCTTGCATTTGCTGGAGCAATTGATTGAGCTTTTCCTTCTCCTTGTTGCATCGTTCATAAATTAGTTTTGAGAATTGGGAGTAGATATCGGTTCCGGTCAATTTCTCAAGCAGGGCAGCTTTGTCCGCTTGTTCTGCTTTAAGAAATGTCGAAAAGTCGTTTTGTGCTAACAATACGGAGCGGGTGAACTGTTCGAAAGTCAGGCCGATCAGTTGCACAATCCGTTGTTGAAGCTCTTTGTTCTTGCCCGGTTCGGGAGTTCCGGTCTGCAGATGAGTCAGTGATATGGTTGGAGACTGCAGTTTCCCCGATGCCTTGCCGCGTGCTCTGGCTACGCTCCACCGTGCCCGATACGCTTCACCGTTTATCGCAATGAAATCCACTTCGGCAAAGCCCGATCCTGTGCCTCGTCTGAGGAGAAAACGTGCATCGTTTTGAGCGATCCAGTCTTTAGGCCCGTCTTGCAGCTTGACATTCTGCTCTTTGGCGCGCTCTGTGCGAGGAGTCTTTCCGAAGAGAGCCAAACACATGGTATCTAACAATGTTGACTTTCCGGCACCGGTCGGTCCTGAGATAGCGAAGATCCCTGCTGATGCTAATGGCTCTTGGGTGAATTCCAAACAGAAATCGCCTGACAGTGAGGCAATGTTTCTTCCTCTGATCGCTTCAATTCTCATATGCTTCTTTTACAATTTGGTTGAACAAACTTTTCATTTCTTCGGGCATCTCTGCATGATATTTTTGTGAGAAAGCCCGCTCCAACATTGCCAATGGATCCATTTTGTGCAGATCCTCCAGCGATAGAACTTCCGGGGTGGTATCTTCTGCAGTGGCTTTCGGGTAGACAGATTGGATCGTGGTGAGCCGTACGGCTTTTTGTTGAATGGCATTCTCTACACGATTTCGGAAGGAAGGATCGGGTTCACTCATCAGTACCTGCACTTCAATGTAGGGCCATCGACTCGGGTCGCTGTTCGTTTCCTCCGTAGCATCAGGCAATGCTTGAAGGGCAGTGATCACTTCGTCGGGTGGCAATGGTTGCGAAGGCACGAGTTGCAGCGGAGCATGAACGGGTACCTCGACCGGTCTTATCTCAATCTCTTTGCTATGGTCCAGTGTGATGACTACCACTTGATGGGTGTAGTGTGTCTCTGAAAAAGACATAGGTAGCGGGCTTCCGGCATAGCGCATGGTATCCACTCCGCCAATGGCTTGCGCCTTATGGATATGTCCTAATGCCCAATAATCCACATCTTGAGGAAATGCTGCCGCAGGAAAGGCATCCAACCCACCGATCAGCGTCCGTTCGCTGCGGTCGTTTGCAGAAAGAGCCGCTCCATATACGTGAAGATGCCCCATGGCTATGACCGGTTCCTCTTTTGTTCGCTTGGAGTTAATGTATTGGTATAGCGATTTATACATACGTGCGATGCCTGCCATATGCGGATCGTTTGGTGTATTTTCCACCTCAAGAGCAGCTTCTTCCGTTGTGATGTCGGTCTCTTCATCAGCCGTCTCTTCGTGCTTCGTTTTGGGAGGGTAATCCCCTTGTCGTAGAAAAGGTACCGCCATGCACCATGCCTCCCGTTTGCCATTGACTATAAGCGGTACAGTCAGGGCATCATAGTCGATTGCCTGATGCTCGCCCCGTGGGATGATTCCTACGATACGCGTGAGTTGTTCATCGAGAAGAGGAGAGGGGGCTTCCAAACGTGCTGCCGAATCATGGTTGCCGGCTACAATAATAATCTGCAACGATGGGCGCGCCTCGCGGGCTTCATGCAGGAAACGGAAGAAACGCCGTTGGGCGGCAGCCGACGGATTACTCACATCGAATATATCGCCTGCCACCAACAAGGCATCCACCTCTTCTGTTTGGATGAGGTGAACGAGCCAAGTGAGGAAAGCATCATGCTCGGCATCGCGCTCGTAACCATAGAATACTTGTCCCAGATGCCAGTCGGCTGTATGTAATATCTTGATCATATTGTCGAGTTTTTTTAATAGAAACAGGGCCGTTTGTACGGTCGAAAACGAACCATCCAGAAGGCTTTCCCTGCTTCTTCCAGGGAAAGATGCAGATTGAACAAATATAAGAATTAATAATGAAAAAACAAAAAAATGAAAGGTGTATTTGCTTATAAAAAACATTCTTGCTAATTTTGGGTCATGTCTTATTTAAAAAGAATTATTACAAGCCATGACAACACGTCGAGATTTTATTAAACAAGCCTCTTTGTTAGGTGCAGGACTGACTTTCAGCCCGTTCTATATTCAATCCGGCATCCATGCCGTCGGAGCAAATGACAAGATCCATGTAGGACTTATCGGATGTAATGGTATGGGCTTCGAAGATTTGAAGGCATTTGTTCGCAACTCTGAAGTAGAGTGTGTTGCTCTTGCTGATGTCGACGAAAGCGTACTCAACACCCGTGCTGCTGATCTGCAGAAAATTACGGGGAAGAAAGTAAAACATTTATATAAGGATTGGCGCAAACTGATCGACAACAAAGATATTGATGTTGTCATTGTCGGAACTCCTGACCATTGGCATTGTCTTCAGTTAGTGGCAGCTTGCGAAGCCGGCAAGGATGTATATTGTGAGAAACCATTGGGCAATAGTATCGAAGAGTGTAATATTATGGTACGCGCAGCCCAAAAGTACAACCGCGTTGTGCAGGTCGGTCAGTGGCAACGTAGTGATCCTCACTGGCAAGATGCCGTTAACTTCGTTCATAGCGGTCAGCTTGGCAAGATTCGTACCGTGCGCGTCTTCTCTTATCAAGGATGGTGTCCGTCCATTCCGGTGAAACCCGACGAACCTGTGCCTGATGGCGTTGACTACGACATGTGGCTTGGCCCGGCTCCAAAACGTCCATTCAACCGCAACCGCTTCCACTTTACTTTCCGTTGGTTTTGGGATTATGCCGGCGGCCTGATGACCGACTGGGGCGTTCACTTGCTTGATTATGCACTCTATGGCATGAATGTGACAGCTCCGAACTCGATTATGGCATCGGGAGGCAAGTTCGGTTATCCTGACGATGCCTGCGAAACACCGGATCTGTTGCAAACAATCTATACATTCAATGACTTTACCGTGATGTGGGACCACGCCATCGGTATCGACGATGGTGCCTATGGCCGCAACCATGGCCTTGGATTTGTAGGAGAGAACGGTACGCTGGTCGTAAACCGTGACGGTTGGGAAGTGATCCCCGAGAAGGTTGATGGCAAAGTGCGTATGGAAGCCGTCGCCTTGAAGAAGCCGTATGGCGAAGGAGGATTGAACCTTCACGTCAAGAATCTGCTTGAATGTATGAAGACCCGCAACCGTAACACGAATGCCAGCATCGAGATCGGTGCTCATATTGCCAAATTCTCTCAGTTGGGAAATATCGCCTATCGTACAGGCAAGAAACTGACTTGGGACGGAAAGAGCTTCAATGATGCAGAAGCAGACAAGTATCTCTGCAAAGAATATCGTGCTCCGTGGGAGTTGCCGAAGATTTGATCTTTTTGAAATTCGTTATATGAAAACGATCGCCGGCGGTGTTGTAAACATCGAAAGGCGGTCGTTTCTTGTTTTGTTTCTCTCCGACAATTGCAAGAAAGATGGAGAGTTTGAAATAGTTTCTCGGCATAAAACCGGAGTTTCATGCCGAATGAACTGCAGTTTTCTCGGGAGAAACTTTTACAAATATGAGAACCTTTTATCAGAAAAGCCCCCTCTTTTTCGGAAAACGTTCGGGTAGTATAAGAAAAATGATGCCTTTGTCAATAAAATATACTCGCTTACAGTGAATCAGTTAGCCGATTCTGAAACGCAGAAATGAAAAATAAATGGTGAAAAAACTTGCGGATTCGGAAAATATATCTACCTTTGCAGCCGGGTAAGTCCTACACGGCATGCTCCTTGGGAATCCCCCAGGGCTTGACCGCAGCAAGGGTACTAGGTTGTAGCGGCGCGATGTAGTAAGCTTACCCACTTGCCTCTTTAGCTCAGTTGGCCAGAGCACGTGATTTGTAATCTCGGGGTCGTTGGTTCGAATCCGACAAGAGGCTCAGAGATGAGAGAAGCGGGAAAGGTGATACTTTTCTCGCTTTTTTTGTATATATGCTTATAAATTAGTGTGATATGAAAGTAATATTGGTGAATGGAAGTCCGCACCACCAGGGGTGTACTTTTACGGCATTGTGTGAGATTGAGAAAGAGTTGAATGAACAAGGCATTGAAACCGAAATCTTTTGGATAGGTATCCGCCCGTTGGCCGGCTGCATGGGGTGTGGACAATGCTTTGAGACAGGGTTGTGTTGCATGGAAGATAGCGTGAATCTCTTCTTGGCAAAAGCTGCTCATGCCGATGGTTTTGTATTTGGATCGCCCGTTCACTTTGCGTCGGCTACCGGAGCCTTGACATCGTTCATGGATCGTGCTTTCTATGGCCGTTCGGCATTGTTTGCTTATAAACCGGCAGCATCGATCGCTTCTTGCCGAAGAGCCGGAACGACTACCACCTTCGATCAGTTGAACAAATACTTTACGATCAGCAATATGCCGATTGTTTCTTCCAATTATTGGAATTGCGTACACGGTACAACCCCCGAAGAGGTACAGCAAGATATCGAAGGGTTGCAGACAATGCGCATCTTGGGCCGTAACATGGCTTGGATGTTGAAATGTATGGAGGCGGGAAAGCGGGCCGGTATTGAAGCGCCAATCCTTGAACCGCGGACGAATACAAACTTTATCCGCTGAGGTCCGTTTGGCAATACCGAACTTTTTTCGTATCTTCGTAGCTCAAAAAATAGCGTTGACATGGTAAGTTTCCTTCAAGTAAACAGCTTGACAAAAAGTTTTGGTGACCGGATTCTTTTCGAGGATATTACATTCGGTGTGGCACAAGGGCAGAAGATCGGTCTGATAGCCAAAAACGGATCGGGCAAAACCACCTTATTGAATATCATAGCCGGCAAAGAGGATTACGACGCAGGTTCGGTGGTCTTCCGTAATGATTTGCGAGTCGGCTATTTGGAACAGTCTCCCTCTTATCCGGCAGACTTGACCGTGCTGCAAGCATGTTTCTATTCTCAGAACGAAACAGTGCAGCTGTTGGCTGAATATGAACAGGCTATAGTCGACGAGGACACCACCAAAGTGAACGCCTTGCTCGAACGAATGGATAGTTTGAAGGCATGGGATTATGAACAACGTGCGAAACAGATATTGGGCGAGCTGAAGATCCATAACTTCGATCAGAAGGTTGAGAGCCTATCCGGCGGACAATTGAAACGTGTGGCCTTGGCAAATGTGTTGATTACCGAGCCGGAACTGATAATCTTGGACGAGCCTACCAACCACTTGGACTTGGAAATGACCGAATGGTTGGAGGATTATCTGAGTCGTTCACGCATCAGTATTTTGATGGTGACGCACGACCGCTATTTTTTGGACCGCGTCTGTAGTGAAATTTTAGAGATAGACCATCGGCAAATCTATCAGTATAAAGGCAATTACGCCTACTATTTGGAGAAAAGACAAGAGCGCATCGAGGCTCAAAATGCAGAAGTGGATCGTGCCAATAACTTGCTTCGTAAGGAGTTGGATTGGATGCGCCGACAACCGCAAGCTCGTGGTACGAAGGCAAAATACCGCATCGATGCATTCTATGAATTGGAGAAAAAGGCCAAGCAACAACGGGAGTCGGGCCAAGTCAACTTGGATGTGAAAGCCTCTTATATCGGCTCTAAAATATTTGAGGCGGTAGATGTCTGCAAACGGTTCGACCAACTCAAGATCACAGATCACTTTAATTATGTGTTTGCCCGCTATGAAAAGATGGGCATTGTCGGCAACAATGGTACCGGCAAATCGACCTTTATAAAGATGTTGATGGGCGAAGTGCAGCCCGACAGTGGACATTTCGATGTGGGAGAAACGGTTCGTTTTGGCTATTATAGCCAGGACGGTTTGCAGTTTGACGAACAGATGAAGGTGATTGATGTGGTGCAGCGCATTGCAGAATACATCGATTTGGGCGATGGACGCAAGATGGGTGTCTCCCAATTCTTGAACTATTTCTTGTTTACACCTGACAAACAGCACAGTTTTGTCTATAAACTGAGTGGAGGGGAGAAGCGTCGTCTCTACTTGTGTACCGTCTTGATGCGCAATCCTAACTTCTTAGTGCTCGATGAGCCGACCAATGATTTGGACATTATGACGTTGAACGTATTGGAAGAGTACTTGCGGGGCTTCAAAGGATGCGTGATTGTGGTATCGCACGACCGCTATTTCATGGACAAAGTGGTGGATCATCTGTTGGTGTTCCGTGGCAATGCCGACATCAAAGACTTCCCCGGAAATTACTCACAATATAGAGCTTGGAAAGAGGAACAGGATGCCATTCTAAAGCAAGAAGAGGCGACCGTCAAGCCGCAATCGGCTCCTGCGCCGGAGAAAAGGCGCGCGGAGAATGAATCCAAACGGAGGTTGACTTTCAAAGAACGGAAAGAGTTCGAAGCGTTGGACGAGGAGATTCCCCGGTTGGAAGAAGAAAAGAAACTATTGGAAGAGGAGATGAGCAGCGGAACTCTCTCAGCAGATGAGCTGATGGCCAAATCCAATCGCATCAGTCAGTTGATGGAGGAGTTGGACGAGAAGAGTATGCGGTGGTTGGAATTGAGCGAGTTCGCTTGAAAAAATGATATGGAACAGTGTGAAAAACCAGTCTTGTGGAATCGAAACTTCATACAATGTTGTATTTCCTACTTCTTGATGAATTTCGCATTCTATATGTTGATGCCCTCCTTACCACTCTATTTGGTGGAGTCGTTGAGGATCAATCACTCGGAAGTGGGGATGGCTATCTCCAGCTATACGATCGGGGTGCTTTGTGTTCGGCCGTTTTCGGGCTATTTGGTTGACTGTTTCTCGCGAAAGCCTCTCTATTTGTTCGCTTTTTTCTTTTTCAGCCTCTTCTTTTTCGGCTATCTTTGGGCTACAACACTGCTATTGTTGATGCTGATCCGCTTCCTTCAAGGAGGTTTTATGGGGTTGACATCGGTGGCAGGTAATACGATTACGATTGATGTGATTCCTTCGTCTCGCCGAGGAGAGGGGATGGGTTTCTATGGATTGACCATCAACTTGGCCATGTCATTGGCACCGCTGGTGGCTGTGTCATTGTATAATTATATCGGCTTTGCCCCGATTGTTTGGATAGCAATAGCCGCTTCGTTCTTGGGCTTCTGCTCCGTTTCGTTCATTGCTTATCCTAAACGTGAGCGGGTGAAGCGTCCCCCTTTTTCATTGGATCGGTTTATTTTGCTTGATGCTATCCCGACAGCTATCTCATATATATTAGTAGCAGTGCCATATGGCATGATCGTTTCGTTCGCTGTTCTGTATGGTTTGGATATTCATGTGGAGAACCCCGGCTATTTCTTTATTTTCATGGCCATAGGAGTCGGAACATCGCGCTTGGTGTCCGGTCGTTTGGTCGATAAAGGAAAGATTCATATGGTGGCTTCGACTTCGATTCTGTTGCTCGTCCTCGTGTTTGCTGTCTATGCAATAGCGCAGACAACGTGGGCTTTTTACCTTTCAGCATTGTTTATTGGTATAGGATTCGGCACGGGAGTGCCTGCCTTTCAATGTCTTTTTGTCAATGTTGCGCCGCCTCAGTTGCGAGGCACGGCCACTTCCACCTATTTGACTTCATTCGATATCGGCGTTGGTATGGGCTCGTTGGCGGCGGGTTATATCTCGTCTGCTTTCAGCTTATCGTGGGCTTTTCTTGTAGGGGCAGGATGTTGCTTCCTTTCTTTTGTGGTATACCAATGCTGGACAAAGCGAGCTTATGAGACACATTGTGTGCTGAAACGATGATTGTCGAACCAAAAACAGATGGCATTAACAAGTGATCTGCTGTTACATTATTTGTTAATTTCCTTTCAAGATGCAGGTGTATACTATTAAAAAATGTCTATATGTAACCGAAAAGCGGTGAAAAATCGCAGAAAGAATTGATGTAGATCAAAACTTTTGCACGTTTTGTCAAATTTAACATTGCTAAAGAACTATGTTGTAAAACATATATTACCTTTGCTTCCGTTAAGAAAGAAATCATCAACGGGTTTGTTGATGTAGATGTTTAGGTTAATAGATTTTATAGGTTGTTTTAGGTTTAATTAAAAAGGTTATTAATTATGAGACGTTTAGGTTTATTGGTTGCCGTATTGGCTATGAGTGCAACAGTTTCATTTGCAGGAAACAAACAGAAGAATCCGTTTTCAGCTTCGACTTATCAGTTGAGCAATTACTTGGAACTGACTGCAGATCAGGCACGTGAAGTTGAAAGCATCAACGACTATTTCCAAGAGATGCAAGCATCAAGCCTTCGTGCTACAACAAAAGAATTGCAAGAATCCAAAATGCAGAATGCCGTTTACGGAAACTTGAAATTGATGAAACGTGTGTTGGATGCTGATCAGTACCGCAAATATGTAGCATTGATCAACGTGACAAACAACAATAACCGTTTGATGGATATTGATGCTACTCCGGATGCCTTCTTGGCAGACAACAAGTAATCAGAGTTTACTTACGAATCTTATAGTAAAGATGTTTCATGCAACCATGAAACATCTTTTTTGTTTTTATAGGAAACTCAAGACTGAAAGAAAAAGTGCTCGGCTGTTTTTGAAAAGTTTCTCGGCATAAAACTTTGTTTTCACCCGAATGAACCACAGGTTTCTCAGCATCAATCTCGAGTATTCTCCCGAACAAACTGGAGTTTTCTCGGCATGAAACTGCAGTTCGTTGCCGAATGAATTTTGCAAAACTGCCGTATTGCCGAAAAGCAGATGAGAAGCTTTGCTTTTGAAAAAGGAAAGGATCGGTTCATATCGAAATAATAACCTCCTTTTTTTATCAAATTCCTCCCTCTTTTTATCGAATTAATTATTGTCATGTTCGCAAATAATTTCTACTTTTGTTGCCGAATTTGCAAACTCGAGTTTACAACCTATGAATGAAAACATCAGTCATCCGGGGATTGTTGAAAGCATTGACAACAACTTGGTCACAGTCCGTATCACTCAATATTCGGCATGTGCCGGTTGTCATGCCAAGTCGGCATGTACAGTGGCTGACCGCAAGGAGAAATTGATGACGGTAGAAGACTCTTCGGGCGATTTCAAGGTGGGCGATCGTGTTCTGATCATCGGCCAGTCGTCGATGGGTATGCAAGCTGTCGTTTTGGCCTTTGTCGTTCCGCTCATCTTGCTGGTTGTGTCGTTGGCAGTAGGGGCTTCCTACTTATCGGAGGTCGTAAACGGGTTGCTTGCTTTGCTGGTTCTTGCAGTGTATTATCTTATATTATATAAATTTCGCGATAAGCTGAAAAAACACTTCGTATTTAAACTTAAAAAAATATGATGATTTTAATTGCCGTTATTTCGTTAGGGGCGATCGGTGTGATCGGTGCCCTGTTGTTATTCTGGGCTTCAAAGAAGTTTGAGGTGCAAGAAGATCCTCGTATCGGAGAAGTTCTGTCTGTACTTCCTGGAGCCAATTGTGGTGGATGTGGATATGCAGGATGCGCCGGCTTCGCCGGGGCATGTGTCAAGGCTGATTCTCTTGATGGAAAGCTCTGCCCGGTCGGAGGTGCCCCTGTCATGTCAAAAATCGCAACCATCTTGGGCAAAGAGGCCGTTGCTGCTGAACCGAAAGTTGCAGTAGTCCGTTGTAATGGTACTTGTCAAGCTCGTCCTCGCACCAATACGTACGACGGTTTCAAAAGTTGTAGCATAGCTTCGACGTTGTACGGAGGAGAAACTGGTTGTTCTTTTGGATGTTTGGGATATGGAGATTGTACAGTTGCCTGCAACTTCGACGCTATCAAGATCAACCCTGAAACGGGACTGCCTGAAGTCGACGATGACAAATGTACCGCATGTGGCGCTTGTGTGAAAGCCTGCCCGAAGAATGTGATCGAACTGAGAAAGAAAGGTCCGAAATCGCGCCGCATTTATGTCTGCTGCATCAACAAAGACAAAGGAGCTGTTGCCCGCAAGGCTTGTGCCAATGCATGTATCGGTTGTGGCAAGTGCGCAAAAGAGTGTCAGTTTGACGCCATTACGGTTGAAAATAATGTTGCTTACATTGATTATACGAAGTGTCGCATGTGTCGCAAATGCGTCGCAGTTTGTCCGACAGGTGCCATCCACGAGTTGAATTTCCCTCCACGTAAAGAGGTGGCTCCGAAGCCTGCTGCTGCCGCAACGGCAAGACCTGTAGCAGCAACTGCCGCACAACCTGCTGCTGCCGCGCCTGCTTCAAAAGGTGAAACTCCGCAAGCTCCCGCTCAAGCACCGGTAGCACCGAAGGCAGAGGCTCCCGCTGCAACATCGGCTACTCCAAAAGCAGAAGCACCCAAGGTTGAGGCTCCGGCACCGAAACCGGAAGCTACTGCTCCGGTTGCCCCACAAGAAGCAAAGCAGCAAGAAGCACCGGTTGCTCAACCCGTTGAACCAACAGAAGTAAAAGAAGATATTAAAAAATAAAAATCAGAACGTATGCTAAGGACATTTCGAATCGGAGGTATTCATCCGCCCGAGAATAAACTGTCTGCCGGTAAAAGGATTACCGCACTGGCTGCCCCTAAACAGGTCATCATCCCATTGAGCCAGCATATTGGAGCCCCGGCACAAGCTGTAGTAAAAAAAGGCGATTTAGTAAAAGTGGGTACATTGCTTGCCAAAGCCGGCGGCTTTGTTTCGGCCAATATTCACTCATCTGTTTCCGGCAAAGTCAACAAGATTGACAATGCATTGGACACCAGCGGATACAAACGCCCGGCCATCTATATCGATGTGATCGGCGACGATTGGGAAGAGACGATCGACCGTACTGACACCTTGGTGAAAGAGTGTGAACTCTCATCGAAAGAGATTATCGACAAGATCGCTGCCGCCGGTATCGTAGGTATGGGTGGTGCCACATTCCCTACCCAAGTCAAGTTGATGCCGCCTCCGGGAAGCAAGGCCGAGGTCGTTATCGTCAATGCCGTAGAGTGCGAACCCTATCTGACTGCCGACCATTCATTGATGATGGAAAAAGGCGAACAGATCATGGTGGGTCTCTCCATTTTGATGAAAGCTGCCGGTGTAAGCAAGGCTGTGATCGGTGTTGAGAACAATAAACCCGATGCCATTGCTCATATGACAAAGCTGGCCGCCTCCTATTCCGGCATAGAAGTGATGCCACTGAAGGTGCAATATCCGCAAGGTGGTGAGAAACAATTGATCGACGCTGTAACCGCTCGTCAAGTGAAAAGCGGAGCACTGCCTATTTCGGTAGGTGCCATCGTTCAGAATGTTGGAACTGTTTATGCAGTATATGAAGCAGTTCAGAAAAACAAACCATTGTTCGAGCGCGTCGTAACTGTTACAGGTAAAGCATTGACCAACCCATCTAATTTCTTGGTCCGTATCGGTACGCCGATCAGCAATCTGATCGAAGCCGCCGGAGGTCTTCCTGAAGATACCGGAAAGATCATTGGCGGTGGTCCGATGATGGGTAAAGCTTTGATCAGTACAGAGGTTCCTGTCGGAAAAGGTAGTTCAGGAGTCCTTCTGTTGAAGAAAGAAGAAGCAGTCCGCAAGCCGATGCATGATTGTATTCGTTGTGCGAAATGCGTGAGCGCTTGTCCAATGGGCTTGAACCCGGCCTTCTTGATGCGCTCAACGATCTACAAGAAATGGGATTTGGCTGAGGAGGATCACATCCAAGACTGTATCGAGTGCGGTTCATGTAGCTTCACATGTCCGGCCAACCGTCCGTTGTTGGATCAGATCCGTGTAGGAAAAGCAAAAGTAATGGGTATTATCCGTTCAAGAAAGTCATAAAAAAAGAGCAATTATGGAAAATAGTTTATATGTATCGCCGTCGCCCCACATTCATGGTGGTGACAGCATCAGCAAAAACATGTATGGAGTACTGATTGCCCTCATTCCGGCATTCTTGGTTTCTCTCTATTACTTCGGACTGGGAGCACTGGTCGTTACATTGACATCAGTCGTATCTTGTGTCCTCTTTGAGTACTTGATTCAAAAATTCATCATGAAGCAAGAACCGACCATTTGTGATGGTTCTGCTATTTTGACGGGTGTTTTGTTGGCATTCAACTTGCCGTCCAACCTCCCTGTTTGGATTATCATCATTGGAGCCTTGGCAGCAATCGGAATTGGTAAGATGACCTTTGGCGGATTGGGAAACAATATTTTCAACCCGGCATTGGTAGGTCGTGTGTTCTTGTTGATTTCATTTCCGGCACAAATGACGACTTGGCCATTGGTTGATGCAACCCAGGCATTCCCTTTGACTTACACTGATGCGGCAACAGGAGCCACCGTGCTTTCATTGCTGAACGAGCATGTTACGGAATTGCCGTCATACACTTCCCTGTTGGCGGGTGCTCATGGTGGTAGTTTAGGTGAGATCAGTGCCATTGCCTTGTTGTTAGGCTTTGCTTTCATGTTGTGGAAGAAGATCATTTCTTGGCATATTCCAGTGACAATCATCGCAACAGTGTTTGTCTTCACGGGCATTTTGCACTTGGTTGATGCCAAAGAATATGCCAGCCCGTTTGTGCATATTCTTTCCGGAGGTCTGATGTTAGGTTCCATCTTTATGGCAACCGACTATGTTACTTCGCCAATGACGAAGAAAGGAATGGTGATCTATGCCATCGGTATCGGATTGCTCACCTCCGTCATTCGTCTGTTTGGTTCCTATCCGGAAGGTATGTCATTTGCCATTTTGATCATGAATGCGTTGACTCCATTAATCAACACGTATGTTAAACCTAAACTTTTTGGAGACAAGTAAGGATGGAAAAATTAAAATCAACATTGCCCAATATGCTTCTCTCACTGACAGGTACCTGCGTCATTGCCGGCGCGATACTGGCAGGTGTCAATGAAGTGACAAAAGAACCGATAGCGCAGACAAAAGCGGCGACGTTGGAGGCTGCCATCAAAGCTGTTACTCCTGCGTTTGATAACAAGCCAACGGAAGAATCCTATATGGCGGCTACTCCTGAAGGTGACTCTCTTCGTATCTATCCTGCCAAGAATGGAGGCGAAATGGTTGGAGCAGCTGTGGAAAGCTTCACGAAGAAGGGCTTCGGAGGTGAGATCAAAGTGATTGTCGGTTTCGACATGGACGGAAAAATCATCAACTACTCTGTGCTTTCTCATACCGAGACTCCTGGTTTGGGAGCAAAGATGCAAGAGTGGTTCTCGACGGAAAAAGGCAATCAAAGTGTCATCGGTCGTAAGATTGATGGCCAAGGTTTGACCGTAAGCAAGGACGGAGGAGATGTGGATGCTATTACAGCTGCCACCATTTCAAGCCGTGCTTTTCTGGATGCAGTCAATAAAGCTTACACAGCCTTTAGCGGAACCGATGCACAAAGTATGGCAACATCTAATTCATCAGATTCAATAGATTCGGATGATTCAACTGAAGCAACCGAATCAACAGAGGAAGGAGGAAACAACAATGAGTAATTTAAAAGTCTTGATCAACGGATTGGTTAAAGAGAATCCGACGTTTGTTTTGTTGTTGGGTATGTGTCCGACGTTGGGAACCACTTCTTCAGCAATGAACGGATTGAGTATGGGATTGGCGACCATGTTCGTATTGATTTGCTCTAATGTCGTTATTTCGGCAGTGAAAAATTTGGTGCCTGACATGGTTCGTATCCCGGCATATATTGTGATTATTGCAACTTTTGTAACGGTAGTTCAGTTCTGTATGGAGGCTTATGTGCCTGCTTTGTACGCAAGCTTGGGATTGTACATCCCGTTGATCGTTGTGAACTGTATCGTATTGGGCCGTGCTGAATCATTTGCGGCGAAGAACGGAGTGGTCGCTTCTGCCTTCGATGGCATCGGTATCGGATTAGGATTCACGATGGCCTTGACCATTTTGGGCGTTTTCCGTGAGCTGTTAGGTACCGGAAAGTTGTTTGGTTTGTCGCTCGTACCCGAGGAGTTCGGTTCACTGATCTTTGTCTTGGCGCCGGGGGCCTTCTTGGTGTTGGGTTATTTGATTGCCATTGTAAACAAACTGCGTAAAGCATAAAAAAACAGAGATATATGGAATACATAATGATATTCATTGTTGCCGTATTTGTCAACAATGTCGTATTGTCGCAGTTCTTGGGTATTTGTCCGTTCTTGGGCGTATCCCAAAAGGTGGAGACTTCAATAGGTATGGGTGCTGCCGTGACATTTGTCTTGGCCATTTCGACAGCCGTAACCTATCTTCTTCAGAAATTTGTACTGGATCCATTCGGATTGGGTTATATGCAGACCATCAGTTTCATCTTGGTGATTGCCGCTTTGGTACAGATGGTAGAGATCATTTTGAAAAAAGTATCCCCTTCTTTGTATCAAGCTTTGGGTATTTTCTTACCGTTGATCACTACCAACTGTTGCGTGTTGGGTGTGGCGATCTTGGTGATTCAGAAGGAATATAATTTGTTGCAATCTGTAGTTTATGCCGTATCAACAGCCATCGGTTTTGCATTGGCCTTGGTGATCTTCGCCGGTATCCGCGAGCAGTTGGCCATGACCAACGTGCCCAAAGGATTACAAGGAACACCGATTGCATTGATTACGGCTGGTCTGTTGGCTATGGCCTTCATGGGCTTTGCCGGTATTGGACAATAAAATCTTAAAAAATATAGTGGCATGAAAAAGAAAATTTTGGTAGCAGGCGGAACCGGTTATATTGGTTCCCACACAACAGTTGAGTTGCAGAATGCGGGCTACGAGGTAGTGATCATCGACGATTTATCGAATTCGAATATTGAAGTACTCGACGGCATTGAACGTATCACGGGCATCCGTCCGACTTTTATCCAATTGGATTTGAAAGACAAAGAGGGTACGCGTAAGGCATTGCAGGCCAATCCGGGCATTGAAGGCGTAATCCTTTTCGCAGCCAGCAAGGCAGTAGGTGAATCTGTGCTGCAACCGTTGAAGTATTACCGCAACAATATTACTACGCTGGTAAATATCCTGGAGCTGATGCCTGAATTCAATATGAAGGGCATCGTGTTCTCTTCTTCTTGTACGGTATATGGTCAGCCGGATCCGCAAGACCTTCCTGTCACTGAGAATGCAGCTGTGAAGCCGGCTACCTCTCCTTATGGCAATACGAAGCAGATCAACGAGGAGATTATCCGCGACACAATCCATGCCAATGCACCGTTCAAGAGCGTTATCTTGCGTTACTTTAACCCGATTGGTGCCCATCCGACGGCTGAAATCGGAGAGTTGCCTAACGGTGTTCCGCAGAACTTGATCCCTTACTTGACGCAGACCGCTATCGGCATCCGCAAGGAGTTGAGCGTGTTCGGCGATGATTACGATACACCCGACGGATCATGTATCCGCGACTATATCAATGTCGTTGACTTGGCCAAGGCTCATGTCGTGGCGATGGATCGTATGTTGAATACAGACAATGACAAAATTGAGATCTTTAACTTGGGTACGGGCAACGGCGTTTCCGTTTTGGAACTCGTTCATACCTTCGAAGAGGCAACTGGTGTAAAGGTTCCTCACAAGATCGTGGGTCGTCGTGAAGGAGATATTGAAAAGGTTTGGGCTAATCCGGAGAAAGCCAACAAGGTATTGGGTTGGAAAGCTCAAGAGACATTGGCCGACACGTTGAAGTCAGCTTGGAACTGGCAGTTGAAATTGCGAGAGAGAGGCATTCAGTAAACTTTTCTTTGTGCAACAAAAATATGGAGAGGGTGTCCAATGGATTCCCTCTCTTTTTTTTAAAAAGCATTAAGAGGGTCGGCAGCTGTGGCTCAATTCCATGAAAGAATCCCGACGATTGGCGGATAAATTCAGCAGCTATGAAAAATAACACCCGTATGACCTACAGTTTATTCGGGACAAAACTCGAGTTTGTTCGGCATGAAACTGCAGTTTGCTCCCGAGAAAACTTTTCAGAACTCCCGAATAAACGATAAATTGCTTGCGAGACATTTTCCTGAAGCTCGAAATGAGAGAGGCCGACACACTGAATTGTTGCATTTTTTCTTCTATTTATAATATCTGAATCGCTCAGTGCATCAAAATTGTTGTTTTCGTGGTTCGTTTCTGTTAAAATGTAATACTATTAAGGATGGAAAATAGTGATTTGAAAGAAAAAGAGATATTTTTCTTTTAGTTTCTTTGTCTGTTGAAATTATTCTACTACATTTGCATTGTCAAACAGAAAAAATGAAACGAAACATGTTGAACAATGTCTTGCACCCGATTCTTGTCGTGAACTTGCTAAACATTAGCCGGTAAGGAGAAAGGTATGCAAGAGGTTGGATGTTGACGATATTTCTTACAGCCTTTCTCCACGAGGGAAAGGCTTTTTCGTTGTAAGATAATGATATGAAACAATAAACCTAATTACGAATAAGGAGATAATAGCGATGAAGAAACAGTTGAGAAGTTCATTCTGTACAGAAGGCCGACGTATGGCCGGTGCACGTGCCTTGTGGTGCGCGAACGGAATGAAAAAAGAGCAGTTTGGAAAACCAATAGTAGCGATTGTAAACTCATTTACCCAATTTGTGCCGGGTCATGTACACTTGCACGAAGCCGGACAGTTGGTCAAGGCCGAGATTGAAAAATTGGGATGCTTTGCTGCTGAATTCAATACGATTGCTATCGATGACGGTATTGCAATGGGTCACGACGGAATGCTCTACTCTTTGCCTTCTCGCGACATTATTGCCGATAGCGTTGAGTACATGGTCAATGCACACAAAGCGGATGCTATGGTTTGCATCAGCAACTGCGACAAGATTACTCCGGGAATGTTGATGGCAGCCATGCGATTGAACATCCCGACGGTGTTCGTCTCCGGAGGTCCGATGGAAGCCGGCGAGTGGAATGGTCGTCATCTGGATTTGATCGATGCCATGGTTGAAGCGGCCGATACGAGTGTGAGCGACGAACAGATCGCCGAGGTTGAACGTCATGCTTGCCCCGGTTGCGGTTGTTGCTCGGGTATGTTTACCGCCAATTCCATGAACTGTCTGAACGAAGCTATCGGTTTGGCTTTGCCGGGTAACGGTACGATCTTGGCAACCCATGCCAATCGTGCGCAGCTCTTCCGCGATGCGGCCAAGTTGGTAGTCGAGAATGCCTACAAATATTACGAACAGGGCGATGAATCAGTCTTGCCCCGCAATATTGCCACCCGTCAGGCTTTCCTCAATGCCATGTCACTCGACATTGCCATGGGTGGATCAACCAATACGGTTCTTCACTTGTTGGCTGTAGCGCAAGAGGCACACGCTGACTTTACGATGGACGACATCGATATGTTGTCTCGCAAGATTCCTTGCCTCTGCAAGGTGGCTCCGAATACACATGACTACCATGTGCAAGACGTAAACCGCGCAGGTGGTATCCTGGCAATCATGAACGAATTGCTGAAAGCCGGTTTGGTCGATGGAGCTGTGAAGCGTGCCGATGGTCGTACATTGGCCGAGGCTGTTGATCAGTTTGCCATTACTTCTCCGAATGTGACGGCTGAGGCTATCAAGAAATACAAGAGTGCACCCGCCAATAAGTTCTGCATCACCATGGGAGCACAAGAGACCTACTACGAGACATTGGATACTGATCGCGCAAACGGTTGTATTCGTGATGTGGCACATGCTTACTCGAAAGATGGAGGTTTGGCTGTATTGAAAGGAAATATTGCTATTGACGGTTGTGTTGTCAAGACCGCCGGCGTAGACGAAAGCATTTGGAAATTTGCAGGTCCGGCCAAAGTGTTCGACTCTCAGGAGGCTGCTTGCGAAGGTATCCTTGGTGGCAAAGTGCAGTCGGGAGACGTGGTAGTGATTACCTACGAAGGACCGAAGGGTGGTCCGGGTATGCAAGAAATGCTCTATCCAACTTCATATATCAAGAGCCGTCATCTTGGCAAAGAGTGTGCGTTGATCACTGACGGACGATTCAGCGGTGGTACATCAGGCTTGTCAATCGGACATATTTCGCCGGAAGCAGCTGCGGGAGGTGCCATCGGATTGGTGAAAGATGGCGATATCATTGAGATTGATATCCCGGCACGAACCATCAAAGTTCACTTGACCGATGAGCAACTGGCTGAACGTCGTCGTGAAGAAGAGGCTCGTGGCAAGAAAGCATTCACTCCGCCTTATCGTCAACGTGAAGTGTCGAAAGCACTGAAGGCTTATGGCAAAATGGTGTCATCGGCCGACAAGGGTGGCGTTAGAATTATTGAAGATTAAAAAAGTTGATTTAGACATAGAACCAAACAATGATGAAAGAGACGATAACAGGATCGGAAGCATTGATGCGCTCATTGGAGCGCGAGGGGGTAAAGACGATATTCGGCTACCCGGGAGGTGCGATCATGCCTGTATACGATGCGTTGTTCGATCACAAAGATCGTTTGAAACATATATTAGTACGACACGAACAAGGAGCAGCACATGCAGCGCAGGGCTTCGCACGCGTCTCGGGCAAGGTCGGAGTTTGCCTCGTCACGAGTGGACCGGGTGCAACAAATACTATTACAGGTATTGCTGATGCCATGATAGATAGCACACCTTTGGTTGTCATCGCGGGGCAAGTAGGAGCGGGTTTCTTGGGAACTGATGCCTTTCAAGAAGTCGATTTGGTAGGCGTTACGCAACCAATTACCAAATGGAGTTATCAGATTCGTCGCGCAGAGGATGTAGCATGGGCCGTATCTCGAGCCTTCTATGTTGCCCGTAGCGGACGTCCGGGTCCTGTCGTGTTGGACTTTGCCAAGAATGCTCAGACCGATAAGGTGGAATACGAGCCTGTTGATGTGGATTTTATCCGCAGTTATGATCCGGATCCTGAGATCGACCATGAATATATGGCTGAAGCTGTAGCGCTGATCAACGGGGCAAAACGCCCGTTGGCTTTGGTGGGGCAAGGCGTGGAGTTAGGCAATGCTCAGCCGGAATTGATGCAATTCCTTGAGAAGGCTGATATGCCTTGCGGCTGTACCTTGCTGGGCCTTTCGGCTATACCTTCCGCCCATCGCTTGAACAAAGGTATGTTAGGTATGCATGGTAACCTTGGTCCGAATGTAAAGACGAATGAATGTGACGTATTGGTGGCTATCGGCATGCGCTTCGATGACCGTGTGACCGGCAAACTGAATACATACGCCAAGCAAGCAAAGATCATCCATCTCGATATCGATCCTTCAGAATTTGGAAAGAATGTACCGGTAGATGTTCCGGTATTGGGCAATTGCAAGAAAACGTTGTCCATGCTTACTGAATTGATTCAGAAGAAGAAACATACGGAATGGATTGATAGTTTTGCCGAGTATGAAAAGACGGAGTTTGATCATGTCATCAAACGGGAAGTTTATCCGACAGAAGGACCGTTGAACATGGGCGAAGTGGTGCACGTTGTCAGCGAAGCTACACACAACAGTGCTGTATTGGTGACCGATGTAGGCCAGAATCAGATGATGGCTTGCCGCTACTTTAAGTTCACACAACAGCGTAGCGTGGTTACTTCAGGCGGTATGGGTACAATGGGATTCGGCCTTCCTGCCGCTATTGGTGCTACCTTTGGAGCCCCAGACCGTACAGTTTGTGTATTTATGGGTGACGGTGGTTTGCAAATGAATTTGCAGGAATTGGGAACAATCATGGAACAAAAAGCACCGGTTAAGATGATCCTCTTGAACAATAACTACTTAGGAAATGTCCGTCAGTGGCAGGCGATGTTCTTTAACCGTCGCTACTCATTCACTCCAATGATGAATCCGGACTATATGCAGATCGCATCCGCTTATGGAATTCCTTCCCGCCGCGTGATTGAACGTGCAGATCTTGCAGCCGCTGTTCAGGAGATGTTGCAGGCTGACGGTCCGTTCTTGTTGGAGGTATGCGTTATAGAAGAGGGCAATGTCTTGCCGATGACGCCTCCGGGTTATTCTGTTAATCAGATGTTGTTGGAATGTTAATCGAAAGGAGTATGGAAAACAAGACATTATATACAATCATTGTCCATTCGGAAAATATCGCAGGTATCCTGAATCAGATCACGGCGGTGTTTACGCGTCGGCAGTTGAATATCGAAAGCTTGAACGTATCGGCTTCGTCTATCCAGGGAGTACACAAGTACACGATCACCTGTTGGACAACAGCCGATGTAATAGAAAAGGTTGTCAAGCAGATAGAAAAAAAATTGGATGTGATCCAGGCCCACTATTTTGTTGATGATGAGATTTTCCAATTGGAGGTGGCCATGTACAAGGTATTGACCTCTGAATTGGAGACAAACGCTACCATTTCGCAGGTGTTACGCCGTTATGGAGCACATATAGTGGAGGTCAACTCGGTCTTTTCTATTGTAGAAATGACCGGTATGAGCGATGATATCACGGCGCTGTCGAATGCTTTGAGTCCGTTCAAGTGCGTGCTGCAGTTCGTTCGTTCGGGTAGAATTGCTGTTTCAACCAGCTGTTTCGAACGGGTAAGCGAGTATTTGGCACATCGTATGGAGCGTTACGAACAGGAAAAGAAATAAGAAGTATATGGTCGCTGAAGAGGAAAAAGTAGGAAGTTATCCTTGTGTGGTCGAACCGTTCCATGTCGATTTTACAGGGAAACTGACGATGAGCGTGTTGGGTAACCATTTGCTGAACTGTGCGGGCTTTCATGCTTCGGATAGAGGTTTCGGCATTGCGTCACTCAACGAGCACCACTTCACTTGGGTCCTCTCGCGATTGGCGGTAGAGATGTTTGAAATGCCCCGGCAATATGAGCATTTTACGGTGCAAACATGGGTTGAGGCTGTCTATCGTCTCTTCACCGATCGCAACTTTGCTATCCTCAATGCCGAGGGAAAGCCTATCGGTTATGGACGCTCGGTATGGGCCATGATTGATCTTGAGTCGCGCAAGCCGGCGGATTTGTTGCAGTTGCACGGCGGAAGCATCACGGACTATATCTGTCAAAAAGAGTGTCCTATCGAAAAGCCGAGCCGCATCAAAGTGTGCGGTACATCTGACGTTGTGGCATATCAAACAAAATATAGTGACATAGACATTAATGGTCATGTCAATAGTATCAAGTATATCGAACATATCCTCGACTTGTTTCCGATGGAGCAATTCAAGGAAAAACAAATCCGACGCTTTGAAATGGCTTATGTGGCAGAAAGTTACTATGGCGATGAGCTGTCATTTGTGATGGATCGTACCTCCGACAATGAATATCATGTCGAAGTACGCAAAAATGGCACGGATATTGTAGTTCGCAGTAAGATACTGTTCGAGTAAGGAAATATTGGTTTAATAAACAACGGCAACCATGTGTTGCCACAAATAGTAAACAAAATGGCAATAATGAATTTTGGCGGTGTTGAAGAAAATGTAGTAACCCGCGAAGAGTTCTCTTTGGAGAAAGCAAGAGAAGTATTGAAAGACGAAGTGATCGCAGTCATCGGTTATGGTGTACAAGGTCCCGGTCAGAGTTTGAACTTGCGAGACAACGGCTTCAATGTTATCGTTGGCCAGCGTCAAGGTAAGACTTATGAGAAGGCTGTTGCTGACGGTTGGGTACCGGGCGAGACTTTGTTCAGCATCGAAGAGGCATGCGAAAAGGCAACTATTATTCAGGTTTTGCTTTCTGATGCTGCTCAGATCCAGTGCTGGCCGACTATCAAGAAGCACTTGACTGCAGGCAAAGCCCTCTATTTCTCTCATGGTTTTGCAATCACTTACAGCGAACGTACTCATATCGTTCCTCCATCTGATGTAGATGTTATCATGATTGCCCCGAAGGGATCGGGTACTTCTTTGCGTCGTATGTTCTTGCAGGGCCGTGGCTTGAACTCAAGCTATGCAATCTATCAGGATGCAACAGGTCGTGCTTGGGAACGTGTTATCGCTTTGGGTATCGGCGTTGGTTCAGGTTATCTGTTCGAAACTACATTCAAGAAAGAGGTTTACTCTGACTTGACAGGTGAGCGTGGTACATTGATGGGTGCTATTCAGGGTTTGTTGTTGGCTCAGTACGAGACATTGCGTGAACATGGTCATGAACCATCTGAAGCATTCAATGAAACAGTAGAAGAGTTGACTCAGTCGTTGATGCCATTGTTTGGTGAAAACGGTATGGATTGGATGTATGCCAACTGTTCAACAACTGCTCAGCGCGGTGCTTTGGATTGGATGGGCCCGTTCCACGATGCTGTTAAACCGGTATTCGAAAAATTGTATAACGAAGTAGCTTGCGGAAATGAAGCACAACGTTCTATCGATTCTAACTCTCAGCCGGACTATCGTGAGAAATTGAACGAAGAATTGAAAGCATTGCGTGAAAGCGAAATGTGGCGTACCGGTGCTGTCGTTCGTAAATTGCGTCCTGAAAACAACTAATCTTTCTCCAACCGAGATCGATACATACAACACACATATAAGAGCATCTCTCCAATCGGAGGGGTGCTCTTTTTCTTTTCTATATGAATTGTCAATCTGTTATTCGGATGTCTTGCGACAGTTTCTCGGCATCAAACTGCAGTTTATTCGGCATGAAACTCGAGTTTTCTCCCGAATGAACTCGAGTTTGTTCGGGAGAAACTTTTGGATTGTTCAGCAGGAATCAGTGCATTGATGTATACACTTCGTTTGTTTGCCGGGCAATATTATCCCAGTTGTAGGGCGAAAGGTCGTAGGTTTGCTTCGGCCCGCGCGCCAACGATTGCTCTAAACGCTCTACAAAGGCCGAGGTGTCATTAAGCGGAAAATAGTTCTCGGCAGGAAGATGTACCGCCAAATTGGCAGGAATGTCGGAGGCAAGGACACGGCAACTGAAGCTCATGGCCTCGAGAAGTGTGATAGGTAATCCTTCATGCGACGAGGGCAACACGAACAAAGCCGCATGTTGGAACAAAGCCTTGAGCTTGGCCCCTTTCACGATGCCCGGCATAATGACGTTGTTTTCCCTTGCAAACTCCTTCAGCGAGTAGCAATAGGTCGATTCATAGTCGGCATCGCCTGCTATAACCAATTTGTAGTCGGGGCGTTTCAGTTTGATATATGCTTCGATCAAGTGGTCAAAACGTTTCTCTTCGACGAAGCGTCCTACGGCTAAAATATATTTGCCCTCTTCGATTTGCAGCTCTTGCAAGATGGATGTATTCTCCTCGGCCGGAAATGTAGTGATGCCGTTATAGATCAGATGCACGTGATTGGTACGGTTGTATTTCTTCTGTAGAATAGCTGTAATAACGGTCGAAATAGAGATGATGTCATCGGCCCAGTAGGCAGCAAACCGCTCTCCTAAGCGAAGAATCAGCTTCGGAAACCAGCCCCATTTCTCACGATCGTAGTCGGGACCATGGTGTGTCATCACCACTCGCAAGCCCAATATCTTGGCCAACGGCAAGGCTATCGACGGTCCAATCGCCTGTATGTGCACCAAATCGGCGTGTACCCGCTTTGCATACCATATCCCTTTCAGCGTATGGACGGCAGCTTCGAAGCCGGAGATGGAGGGAGCCGACAAATCCTTGAACTTCACACCCTTGTATGTAGTCAACCGTGGATTCTCCTTGACGAAGCCGGAGCGGCGCGTGACGATTATCTCATGGCCGTAGCGAGCGATGCGTGGAAAGAGCTCTTCGCAGTGAGTCTCTACTCCTCCTTGTATATTGGGGAAGCCTCTGAGGCCGACGACAACGATTTTCATAGGGCGTGTATTTTGGTGGTTAGAACTTTTTCAAATTTCCTTGCTCCGGATCTTGCCCGACATCATACCATTTTCGGTCCAAGCAAAGCGGTTTTCCGAGCATGGAGTTAAGTTTGTTCTTCATCACCCATGCCAATGGATGACGAATATATTTCTTCATGACGGGCGATGCAGTGCCGACCATCCAGCAGTTTTTCGGGCATTTGCGAACCAAGGCCCGCACCTTTTCGGCTTGTTCGCCGGCCCATATCTCGTTGAATGATTGCACTTCGCGAATATTGCCCATGCTCTCTTTCCAATATTGCTCTTCCAGTCCGTTGCAAGGATAGACATCTCCGTATGGGTCGACGAAGAAGTTAACCAGTCCTGCCTCGCAAGGAAGCATGCGGCGGTTGCCTTCGATGTAGTTGATCAGTCCGTTGTTGAAGAAGGCCCTAAACCACGATTTGGGTGAATACTCTTGCAACTGCAAGGCAATGAGCTTCTCGAAATTGGTTATTACCTCCTCCTTGTTCGTGATCTGATTGTCATATTTATGAAAATAGTACGAATTGTGGAAGGCTGCTGTGGCAAACTCCAAATGCAACTGCTTGGCCAACTGATAAAGAGACAGCATATCGGTCGAGTTGTTGTTCGATACGGTGATACCGAATCCTATATCTTTTATGCCCATCTCCTTCAAGGTGAGTAGCGTTCTGAGGCCTTTGTCGAAGCCACCTTGGCGACCACGCAACTCATCATTCTTTTGCGACAAACCTTCGATGCTGATGCGTATTCCGATGTTCGGAAACTTCTCGGCCAGTCGTAATATACGTTCTTCGAACCATCCTGAGGTGGAGATCACCACACGTGGCGCCTTCGTGAAGAGTACCTCGACGATCTCGTCCAAGTCTTCGCGGATAAAGGGCTCGCCACCTGTGATATTCACAAACTTGACGTGCGGCAATATCTCCAACTCCTTGGGCTGTATCTCCTTGCTCTTCTCGGTGGGGTTCTGCCAAATGTCACACATTTTGCAACGCATCGGGCAACGATACGTCGTAATGATGCACATGTCGGTAGGCGAAGGAACAGTATAGTTGTTATTGCTCATATATCTTGATAATTTCGTTATAGTAATTGTCGGCGGAGAAACGGACACGCGTCTCCGCAGCAATCCTTTCGTAATAAAATGAACGGCCAAACATCTCGTTTATTTTGTCACGCAAATCGTTTTTGTTGCCCGATTCGAACAACATGCCGTTCGAGGGTGTCTCGACCGTCTCCGGAATACCTCCGATGTTGGCGCCTAATACCGGTGTGCCAAGGCATTGGGATTCGATGACAGAGAGCGGATTGTTTTCTAAACATTCGGATGGCATAACCATAAACTTTGCCTTTTGGATGATTGTTTGTATCTCATCCCATTGTTTGAATCCTACATATTCGGTATGTTTGTTGTGGATCTCTGCGAGATGTTTCAGAGGGCCTGTTCCTACCACCACCAACTTGTAGGGGAGTGTATCGGCCACTTCCACCAATGTCTGAATACCTTTCTCTTCGGATAGCCGACCGACATAGCAATAGTACTCCTCTTTTTCGGGGATAGTGTCGATTGCGGGATATTCACGATTGGTGAAGTTGGGGATGACCTTGATCTTGTTTGCTTCGAACCCGCCTTTGACCATTAATTTTTTCAGGCAAGAGCTGGGTGTGATATAGGTATCTGTAATCTTTTCTATCCGCTTTTTGTTCCAATACAATGCCTCGGCATAAGCCATTAAGCTGGCCGAAAGAGAGTTCTTCATGCACTTTTTCGACAATACATTCGAGACATTGTGATCGATACAAAGGGTGCAGGGGTGCCCTTTACGCAAGCATGAGTAGGAGGGGCACACCAACTTGTAGTCGTGCAGTGTCCATACCACCTTGATTCCTTTCTGATGTGCCAACTCACCGATGAAAGGCGACAGATAAGAGTGGATATTGTTCAGATGCAAAACATCGGGTTTGAAGTTGTCCACCAATTGATTGAATTTCTTTTTCACCTCGTTTGATGAAAAAAGACGGTCGACAGCTTTCAGCTTTTCCGAAAGTCCTCCCCCGAAACATACTTCGCTTGGAAAGTACGACTCCCACTGCGACGGAAAGTTTTGTGGATGTTGCATGCTGAAAAAGGCAACCGGATGCCCTTTGGCTTTGAGTAAATCCTCCAAAGCCATGGCTGCAATACAATCTCCACCGCGGTTGTAGTAAAATTTATTGGCTACTATTATTCGTTTCATCTTTCTATTCTGCAAGTTTTTCGTTGGCTGTTCATCGACAGTGCCAATAACATCATCATGAACAGGCCGCGGTTGTGTGTAATCGTGGCGTCGCTTGTGCATTCAATCAAGAAAAACAGAACAATCAGTATGTTGATTGTGAAATCTTTCATATTGGATTTGTCAAACGCTTTGACCACTTTTTTTGTCAACACTCCCCAAAAAGTAAAAAAGAGGATTGCTCCTACCACTCCAAACTGCGCAAGGGCAGGGTAGTAGGTGTCCGCAATGAAATCAGGTTGCCGAGCCGTCAATCCATGCATGGCATCCATTCCATAATCATTGTAGATATGTGAGTAGTACTTACCCGAAGCGAATGTTGCATAGGTTGCAAACCCCGATCCGAATGGGAAATAATCTTTGAAAACATCCGTCGAGAAGAAGTAGAGTGCAGCACGGGCATAGTAGTCGGAGGCATCACGAGGATTGCCGATACCTCCCTGAATAAAGTAGAAGTTGATCTTGTTCCATGCGGCTATCACCACAGCAATAGCGGCCAACGAGAAAAGGGTGGTGTTTTTTTTGTTCAGTCTCAATTCAAAACTATTGTTGATATAGAATACAAAAAATGCGGCAATAACAAAAAAACCGTACATTTTCGAGCGACCCGACAATAGTCCGATGGCCAATATGCAAAGGAAAACAACCTTGTCCTTCATCGTATATTCGCTGCAATACAAGTAGAGTAGAGCCATGATAGAAGCGGCCGTTGCCAAACGCGATTCATGATGAAGCAGTGCCTCCAGTATTTTGTCGGTAGCCAATGTTGTAATACCAATGGCCAACAGATAGAATGCAAAGATGATGCAAAGTAACCGCACATTGCGCTTCATGGTCTCATTCAAGACCGGCTTGAAGGCATAGACCGTGAAAAAAGCCAAGTAGGGTTTGATCTGAATGATGAAATCGGTAATGATACCTCCTTTCGTGTTGCAATGGATGGCAAACGAATAGACAAGATAAAACCCGAATACGCCTAATGTGATCAGGAACAGTTTGTTGAACGACCAGTTCGGCGTATGGAAAACATAGTAGCCGTACAGCATACAAAGCCCTAACGCACAAAGCTCGTCCACAAAGCTGAAATACTTTGTGGTGTCGTAGAAAACAACCCCGAAGATGAGCGTGAAGAGAAAGAGCAGATAGAATGTATTGTCAATGAACTTCTGTAGCATAGCCCCTAACGCTTATTGATATGAAACTTTTTCGATAGAGGATCCCTTGCGAGCGCCGAAGTAGGTGATATAGATCATCTTCTCGTCCGTGTCGATGCTATAGATGCTGAAGCTGTTGCTCGTTCGGCTCTCAGCCACACGAGTGATCGTTCCGAAATTGTTGTTTTGCAAATTGGGCGTCATCGTATTGGCCAACAGCATGATTTGCTTTGGGGCATTCTCCTCGCTACAATTCACTTCGAAAGAAGCCGGCGTATGGGCATGACCGCCCATATAGCATATAAACTCACCCTTGGCATTGGAAAAGTCAGCATTGACGGTGATCTCTGCCTTGGGTGTTTTGCTTGATTTATAAGTTTTCTCCAAAGTCTTCCGTTGGATGAACGCATTAACAATGGCCGGAATCATTGTCGGGCCATACAAGTGGTAGCCACTACTCATGTAGGTGCTTCCGTCTTTCGAATACTCTTGTAGGGGGTGATGGTTCAGGATGATCACATGGTGTTTGTCTGTCATGTTTTCCTTCAGAGCGGTGTTGACCAACCAATCAATTTGTTTCTGCGTAAAACATACGGCGTTTTGCGTATTATAATTGTATGCCTCCTGATCGGTATTGTCCAAGCCTATGATTCTAAACGTATTGCCTTGCGAATCTTTGATGTCGGCATAGTAATAGTTTTCTCCCGTAGGCTGCGAGATGGCATAGTTTTGTTTGTTGAACAACAAGCTGTGGATGTCGGACTTGCTCAGATAGCCGGCTGTGCTTTCACTCAACATGTTGGCATCGTGATTGCCCGTACAGACGAAACTCGGGATGGCATTCTTGATCGTATAATAGTTGTTGACAAACCCTTCGTAGTAGGAGATGACTGTGCTTTTGTCATCGGTTGACTTAGCATTGATAAAGTCGCCCGTGGCCACCATCGCATTGATTCGAGCCTTATCGAGATTGGCAAACTCGACCGCTTGCTTGAGGTTGGTGGGATATTTCGGTTGGTTGTCGGCACTCGAGCGTGAGATGTGCATGTCAGAGATGTGTACAATCTTGAATCGTTCCGTCTGCAGGTCGCTCTTGAAGAAGTTGCTCGTATTGGATGTGCTCATCAATTCTTCCATACAAGCCAGCGTCTCTTCTACATTTTGAGAAAAAGCCGTTTCCTCTTCATCGTTTCCATTGCAGGATAGAAGTGGCAGGATGAAAGCAAAAATACCTATGATAGCCTTGTTGTTGAATATATTGAGTTTCATTTTAATAAGCATTTACGTACGCTATGCAAAAATACAACATAATTTTCAGATTCACCAATCAATCATCTTGCTTTTTTGCGCTGTTCTCTATTGCATGGTCCAACCCTTATTGTTACCTTTGTCAAGGTTAATTTCCCAAAGGAGAGCAATATGATGGATATCAATGAAGCAAAGAAAATTCTGACAGATTTTGAAAAGCTGAATCGCCGACGTGATCAGTTGGTCAAAATTTATAATGCCCAAAGCACAAAGGAAATTGACCAACTCTCGCGCAAACGAGTGGATGCTCTCGAGAAGGTGTATGAAGCGGAAATGTTGCTGATCGATGCCGATCCCGACTTCTACAAGCAATGGGTCGGGAGAGTTGTTGGAATTCCTGAAGGCTGGGATGTGAAGCAGTTTGTGGAATCTCTCCAACATCGAGAGAACATTCTGCAGGAAGCCATGAAGGCCCGAGAAGAGGCGCGGCCGTATGGCTTTGTTGTGGATACGATGGAGACTTGCAAAACTGTTTATCCGAATCTCCACGAAGAGGCATGGCGTACGAACATCCGGAAACTCTCCGTTCTTACGGATGACCAGCGTAACGTCATGTTGCAAAAGTCGGATGCCTTGATTTCCTATTATAAAATGTATGAGAAATGGGCCGAACCGATTTGGACGATCTCCCGCAATGTGGTCAATGCCGAGCTGTATACCTCGACAGCATATCGTATCTTGTGGGTGTTGCCTCAGAAATTGCCGAGACAAGAGAAGGCTATCCATAGTATGTTGCGGGCGGTTGAGACATGGCAAGATTTTGGGCTCAAAAGCAATCCGTTCCTCAAACTTTTCTTGGCCTCGTTCGTGATCCAGCAACACTATTATTATGCCACAGACAAACAAGAGATATTGGGGTTCGACAATGTTTGCAAAAAGGCCTCAGCAGATAAAATACTCGAAGCATTGAAGCGGACGGCCATAGTGGATTTGACCGAGACCTCGCCCAAAGAACTCTGCCGTTTGATCATTGAACTTCAGCCCAATGTCATTGCAGCACCCGGTACGATCTCTGCTGTTTTGGCGGCAATGGGGGAGAAACCCATCACGCAAGTGGATGTCTCTATTGGAAAACTTGCTATCTATGGGGCGGCAGCTATGATAAAACGTCATGATATTAATTTCTTGCAGCTGCCTTCTTTGACAGACGAAACGGTGGTGTTGCAAACATGGACTGACGATGTAAATGCCATTTTCCGAAAAGAAAGCACAGGCATACTGCCTAAACGCCCACTCTCTATGATCGTAGAAGAATCTTTGCCGGTGGATGTTCCTGAGGAGAAGAGTAAGAAAACAAATAAAAATGTGAATGACCCCGTCGAGATAATCAAGGAAGCAATTCGCCAACATACCTGTCTCTCGCTCGATTATCTGAACCCCTCGATGATGAATTATGAGAAATTGCGACTCTTTCCGTGCCTTCTTAAATCGCATGTCGGAGTGTGGTATTTGATTGGAAAAGAGAAAGGTAAGAAAGAATTACGACCCTATCGTTTGTCGGACATGGAAAATGTGGCAGCAACGGATGAGGTGGGGGTGATTGAAGATGAACAAGTGCGACCTTTTATCTCTTCGTTTGGAGTGCATCTTTGGGAGGACGCTGATAAGGTCTTTACAGAATCTATTCCTTGTCTGATTCAATTGCGCGTGAAAGAACAATCGCTGATCGATGAATTTCGAAGTCATCCGTTCCACTTCTCGCAAGAAATATTGCCAAAATCACCGACAGACAGCGACGATACGTCCCGCGTCTTTCAATATACGACTTACCTAACGAAGGAGCTGATCCGATATGTCCACAGCTATGGCTCGTTGGTCGAAGTGATTGCCCCCGAAGCATTGAAAAAAAATACGGGAGTTTAACAGTTTTTTCTCGGGTATTTTTTCGCCGAAATACGAGTGCTTTTTTCAGGAAGCCTCCCACAAAGCGTACGAAAGCAACAAAGAGCCTTCGAAAAGAGCTTAAATGTTAAAAATATTAACACCGGGGGGGGTAAAATGCCTCGCTCTTCTTAAAGAATGTTTAAGGATAAAAAACTATAATGTTTGAGGAGAAAAGAGTCACCTCCTCGCGTTTCTCTATATTTTTGGAAAAATAAAAATGATAAAAAGAATGAAATCAACGTTTTTTGCTTATATTTGACAAATCAATCCTTGTGACGAGTCGAGCGAGACCGCAGGATACATTTTACGGAAAAGCGAAAAGCGTTTAAGATATTATTCCACTTTCGAAAATCGCCAATTTTCAACATCATGGGAATAATAGAACTGATGCTTGTGCTCTGCCGTATTCTGAAGTGTGCAAACAATAAGAATCGGTATAGAGCGCGGGCTGTTGTACTATTATCCATGATGTGGGTGTTTGGCGATACCTCGAAAGTGATAATGTCAACAGTTCCCGCGCTTTTTT